>CAZSFD010000039.1:0-45767 GCA_964606085.1 uncultured Anaerolineaceae bacterium | reverse complement strand
CCGCCCCAACCACCCCCGCCTCACCCGGAACTTATACGTATGTAGATGGCTATGGCGGTAACACGGAAACTTATTATGATGTGCTGTTGAATGGCCGTCACGTCAATTTACACCTGGGCGACCATCGCAGCTTTGAGTGCGAACCTAAGCAAAGGGGACTGATTCGCTTCAATCTGAGCGCCATCCCAGGCAATGCAACCTGCATCAGCGCCACGCTCCAGTTGGTGCGCAACTACCAGCCAGAGGACGACAGCACCGCCACGGTAGAAATTTATAGTGTGTCAGCCGCCAATGCGGATTGGGAAGTCGGGGAGACCAGCAATCCCGCCGCCGCCGGCCTGTGCTGTTGGGCATGCAAAGCCGCCAATGGCGCGGGAGGCGTTACCACGCCCTGGGCCGGTTCCGAAGGCTTACAGACGCCAGGCGTAGATTATGAGACAACCCTGCTCGGAACGATTACCGTGAATGCCAATGACCCGATTGGAACCATCTGTTCGGGCAATTTGCTTCCATCCCGCGTTGAGGGATGGTTCGGCAGCAGCAATACCAATTACGGCTTATTGATGCTGCAAGACACTTTTGGCGGGCATGTCGGTCAGGGCGATGAAACCACGCCCGCGTACAGGCCCAAATTAATTGTGCAGTATTCAATACCTGGTTAATCCCCCCTGCCCATGAACAAACGCCTTCTCATCCTCAGTGGTATTGCCATCCTGGCGGTCGTTGCCAACCATGCCAGCCATATTGGCTTTGTCGCCATGTTCTGGTGGACAGATCGCTATTGGCCGGTCAGCGTACCCAACTACGATCAAATGGGGTCGCTCTTTTATTATGGGCTGGTGGCGCAGCAAAAACTGGCGCTCTTCAGCGTGCCAGCCTTTTTGTTCGTTTCGGGGGCGTTCATCGCCTATGCCGCACGCGGCGCACAGTCGCGCCTGAGTTGGACGATGATCTGGAAACGCATTTCCAACCTGCTACCACCCTACCTGATCTGGATGGCCGTCTACATTACGACCGATATCTTCATCGTCAAGACGCCCTACACCTGGCAGGACTTGTTATCAAGCCTGCTGACTATTGGCGGTTCGCCATTTTTCTTCGTGCCACTCTTGATCGTTTTCTATGCCATCTCACCAGTCATCGCACCAATATCCAAAAATCACTGGAAATGGCTGATCTTCCTGGCGTTATTGCTCCAACTGGCAGCCATTGGCCGCGCCTATTTGCGCCTGGCCGAGGTGCAAAACATCGCCACGCAGGTGATGGCATTTCTCCTTGCCAACCAGGTGGCCGAGTTTCTCTTCTTTTACGCCCTGGGGATGACTTGTGGCTTCAAGTTGAGCGAACTGAAACAAGGGTTGTTCAAATTTCGCTGGTATCTGCTGATTGGAACGCTGATCTTTGCCGTGCTGGCCGTTGTCGAAGCTGAATGGATTTTCCAGCAATTCGATAACACCGTCTGGCGGTCATCCACACTGTCGCTTCCCACCTTTTTATTTTCCACCTGCTTTATCTTTTGCTTCCTGGCCTTCGATCACGTCGAAATTCCCCTCTCCGATTTCTTCTACAACCTGGGGGTCAGCACCCTGGCCATTTATTTGATTCACAAATCCATTTTGCTGGTACTGCCCAAGCTCGTCTACCATCTCATCCCATTTGTGATGGCCTATCAAATTGTGTTTCAACCCTTGCTGATCGCATTGGCTGTGGGAATCCCCATCGCACTGCTGCAATTGACCAAGCGCAGCCCGTTGAGCAAATACTACCGCATCTTATTCGGTTAATGGTATGGATACCTCATCGCCAATCAAACCAAACAAATTGAAAAAGGTTTCGGGCCTCTTGCTGTGGGTGGGGGTGTTAGCTGGGCTGCTGCTGGCCGGGCTGATTGCTTATCGCCTGGTGAGCGGGCGCAGCCTGGGCTTGCGCAGTTTGGTGGAAAACCAGGTGTATGCGGTGCGCAATCTCGGCCTGGCGCTGATGGATAGCAGCAACGTCTCCGACGATGACAGCCGCCTCGACAACATCATCTTCCTCCACCACTCCACCGGTTCGAACCTGCTCGATCAGGGCCAGGTGCGCGAACTGCTGCAAGCGCAAGGCTACGAACTGTGGGATCACGACTACAACCCCGAAGGGCTGAACGGCCCCGATGGCAAGCGGCGCGGCTACAACTACAATATCCCCAACGACAACACCAATCCCGGCGGGCTGTACAACATTCTGCAGCAGCCAGAATTTCCCTTGCCGCTGAACGCCTACAGCGGCCTGCTGCAACATGATGTGATCGTGTTGAAATCCTGCTTCCGGCCCGGCAATAACATCCGCAGCGACGAGCAACTGGCGCAATACAAGGCGTGGTATCTGGAAATGCGCGCCGAAGTGGATGCACAGCCCGAAAAGTTATTCGTCCTGTTCACCATTCCCCCGCTCAACCCAGCCGAAACCAACCCAGGGGAAGCCCGCCGCGCCAGGGATTTTGCAGCCTGGCTGACCGCTAAAGACTATCAGGCGGGGCGGCCCAACCTGGTGATCTTCGATTTTTACAGCGCCCTGGCTGAAAACGACCCTTCATCGCCCGACTACAACATGCTGCGGGCCGAGTACCGTGATGGCGCTGACTCGCACCCCAACCAACACGCCAACCAGACGCTTGGCCCCGTTTTTGCCGAATTCCTGGCCGAGGCGATTCAAGCCTATCGGCCATAAGATGCGGGGCAGGCATCACCTGATGGTTGAGCCTATCGAGACCAGGTTTCGACAGGCTCAACCACCGGCTTTGGTCAACGCTACGCCAGCGATGTCCTGCAAGCCTAAGGCGCCGCTCGCAAGGTGGCGATCAGATTTTGGATGTAGTAAAGATCGCCGACCGGGGTAAATGGCACATCCAGGTATTGTTCCAGCGCCGCACGGTTCTCTTGCAAAATCAAGGCCTTGGCCTGGAACATGGCAACCACATCATAGATCGGCACATTGACCCCCTCGCCGCCGAGTTCTTCGGCATGAACCACAAACCAGTAGGGGGCGCGGCGGTCATAATCGCTGACGGCATCTTGCACTTCCTGGCGTGCATAATCATCCAGAAAAGCCGCCAGTTCAGGCGTCATGCTGAAGAAATCAATGCCAAAGCTATAACCGCCGCCGGTCTGGCCGCCATACAAGCCGGTCAGCGGGTTCTTGCGGAAGCCATACAAAGGCATCTGATTCCACAACGTGCCGATCATGCGCACGGTGAACAATGTATCGGGTTGATAGGGCGTGGCCGAACGCACAGCCCAGGCATAACCGCCATATTCAAAGCCCGTTTGCGTCAGTGCATCTGGATATTTGCTCAATGCGGCGCGGGTGATGAATAGCTCGACGAGCGTGTTTTCACTGCCGCTGACGGGGGTGGCATCGGCCAGGTCTGCCAGACGCCAATAGCCCAGGTAGCCGATCAGGCGCGAGTTCAGGCGGTTGGAAAAGCTCTGGCGCAGGGTCGGGAGATCGTCCAGAAAATCGTCAATCTGGTTCAAGGTTGTGGCCGCGCCGCCAAATTCCCTGGCATACAGCCACGAGGCATAGAAGTTTTCGCCAGGAACACCCCACGAGCTGCACACACCGCAAGCTTCAGACCCGGGCAGGGCGCTTTGCACTTCGGGGGGCAGGTTGAAAAAGTCGCGCGCCGCCCCGCTTGCCCACCCAACATGGCTGACAGTCGCAGGCGAATAGTGCTGAAATTCATTTTGCAGGTAGGTTTTGAGCGCGTTTTGCCGGTCAGCAGGCAGCAAAGGCAATGCGCGCAGCAAGGTGTAAAACGTCTCGGCGGGGTTGTGGTAATAATCGGCCAGGTCATGCCCCAGCAGCGTACGGGCGCTCGAATCCCAGATGCCATGTGCGCCATAGGCCGGGCGCAAGTGACCAGCGGCGATGATGGCGTCAATCTCGGCGATTAACCTGGCACGCAAGGGATCCGAGGCGTTGACGGTGACCGTGGGTTCCTGGTAAGTGCGCCAGTAAGTCGCCAGGCCCGGCAAGCGCACGGTGGCCGAAGCGCTGTTGTTGACCCCCGCCACGCGCCCGAGCGGGGTCACATATCCCAGGTCGGTGTGCGCGCTGAGCGGCTGGTTGTTGATGCGAATGGGCGAGGTGTTCCAGGCGGCCAGCGCCAGGGTCGGCGGCAGGTACGCCAGGCGCACCCGGTTGGTGTTCCAGGTATCGGTAAATTCGAGGTATTGGTAGGTGTAGGTGAGGGTGACATCGCCATTGGAACTGTTGACGGCGATGGCATCGGTGCTGCTGCTGGGGTAATAGCGGGCAACCCGGTTCAGCAAGCGAACCCGCTCGATGGTGGCCGCGGGAATGCCGCCCGGCCAGGCGCTCTCCTCGGATGAAAGGGGCGCGCTCATGCCATACAGCGGCGTGATCGCCAGGTAGCCTGCCGCGCCTGAGTACGTCAGGGTCAGGTTGGTGGGCGTGGCGACAATCTGCGTAGGGCGATTTTGCAACGAGATCACCACCGGCCTCCAGCGATGCTCGGCCGTATCATCCCAAACCAGCAGCCAGCTTTCGGTGAGCGAGTTGCCAGGGATGGTGACGTTGTTGGAAGCGACCTGTACACCGCTGGACGTATGATAGGCCAGCCCAATGATATTGCCGCGCAACTGATAGGTCTGGCTGGTATTCTCGAACAGAATGGCCGGGGCGCGCTTTGAAACCCAGGTGCGCAGCGTTTGCCCACCACTATAGGTGCTGACCCAATTGGTGGTGATATTGGTGTTGGTGGCCGATAGCGAGCCGGGCGAACCCGATGTGGCGCCGGCCACTTCAAACAGGCGGGTATACGTCGCCCTGACCGAGTCGGATGGGCTGATTTCGTAGTAGCGCTCCTGGTAGATCAGCAACGGCCAGGTGTTGTTATTGGCCGTGGCCTTCATGTTCAGCCCGATGGCGATAGTATTGCGTTCGACATTGGAGGCCGGCTCGCCACGCTCACTGCCCAAATCTTCATTCGGGGGGATGACCGGATCACTGCCGGCGGTCGAGTAGGCGACAACGGCATTGTTATTGATGGTGTACACCCGTCCGTTATAGGGCACCGGGGCCGAAGGGTCGCCATGCTTCCAATAGGCAAAATCCCAGCCTTGCTCGAACAAATCAGGCAGGGTGCGGCGCAGCGGGTTGCCACCCTGGTCAAAGAGATAGTGGCCTTCGCCGGTGGTCAGGTTGAAGAATTTGGCCTCGCGATCACAGCACAGGCGAGTGTACACAATATCGCCGCCAATCGAGTAGCCGAGGGGTTCATCCACGGCATTGGTATCTGGCGAGGGTATGCTGATATAGGGCGTGCCTAATTTCCAACCCGTCACCTGGCCGCGGGCGATCCAATCTTCATAGAGATAGTTATTGGCCTGATAGATGACCCCATCACGGCCAACCGCCGGCGGATAGCGTGTGCCGTTCTTCGCACCGAAATAGAGAATGGGCGCGTATTCGGGGCTGCCATCACCATCCGAATCGAACGTATATTCATGCCCATTGGAACGCTGGAGCATGAAATAGGTGCGCCGATGGGGTTTCTCTTCAAAATACTGAATGATGGCGTTGGCACGAATGGTGGTTGTGCCAGCGGCCCAATTGCCGGGTTCATGCCCATACGGGCCAATCGGGTCGCCAGGCTGGGCATTATCGGGATAAACATCTTCGCGTTCCAACTCGTTATGGTTGCCCGAAGGCCCCGGTTCGACAAAACGGTAGTTCCACGTACCGCTGAAGACCACGTAATTGCCATAAATGACCGGCCAGAAAGAATGGAAACCATAGCCACCCAATTTGGCCGATTTCCACACCAGGTTGCCATTTTGGGCGTTGAGCGCATAGGCGTACATATCGTTGGAGGCAAAGTACACCGTGCCATCGGCATAAGCCGCCGAATACAAAACGGGGCCGCCCGTTTTGTAGCGCCAGGCTAATTGGCCGCGCTGCGCTCCGCTGGTGTAAAGGGCATAGAAATAGCCATCCCGGTTGCCAGCATATAAACGACCATCCACCACCAATGGGTTGGTATGGAAACCCGCCCCGGCAGTATAAGTCCAGATGCCAGCGCCGGTTTGGGCGTTGATGGCATGGATTTTGCGGTCGAGGCCGCCCACGTAAACGACCCCATCGGCGTAGGTGGGCGAATGGCCCAGCGGCAGGTCGGTGGGATAAAACCACACTTCGCCGCCATTGGCCGCATGAAGCGCATGAAGGCCATCAGAAGCGGAGATATATAAGAAGCCCGCCGCCGCAACGATTTGCACCTTCTGCGAAACATAGGCATCGAAATGGTGATACCACTCTGGTTTTAACTCGCCATCCACTTCTTCCGAGGTCCACGAGGTGCGCAAATGGTTGGCGCCGGCCATCGGCCAATCGAAAGCGTCGGTGGGCGGGGTGGGTGGGGCAACGGAACCCGTCACCGTTGGCGAGACGCGGCGGGTAGGTGTGGGGGTAGCCCGTCGGGTGGGTGTGGGAGATGGCTGTGGCGGCAGTGGATAATTGGAAAGCACCAGGGGCAGGTACATGGCCGTATCATTGACCACGCCCTGCGCAACGCTGGTAAACACCCCGCTGGCCGATAGCATCACACCAATCACAAGAACCAATAAATAAAGCAGATTTTTTTTGTGTTTCATCAGATACCTCACATTTTTAATAAAGTTGATATGGAAATGTAGGCCATGCAAAACCAATCATTTTGCGCAAAGCCCATTCATCGCCCTTTATAAACGGCCTGAAGATGCAAAACGATAGCGCCATAGTACCGCCTGACAATTTTGCAAGGCGCAGCGACAAACGCCAGAATACCATGAAATTCGCCCCGGCTGCCAAAGTTAGCCTTTTATTAACCTGTTTTGTGGCCCTGCTGCTGCCTGGCTGGGCAGCGCAAGCCCAGTTAGCCGTAGCGTGGCAGCCCCCGGCGAAAATCCCCGGCCTGAGCGAATCGGGGCTGGACCCTGTTTTTGTGACCGACAGCGCCGGGAGTTTGCACTTGTTCCACTCACAACCGGTAGGCGATTATTTGCGCATTTTCTACATCAGGTGGAGCTTGCAAGAAGGCTGGTCTACCCTGGTAGACATCATCACCGCGCCACGCGGCGGCGCCAGGGTTTACGGCGCTTGCCTCGACCAACAGGGGTGGATGCACCTGCTTTTCTTCGGCGGCGACGACCTGCAAGCTGAAATGTACTACACCAAAGCCCCCGCCCTCAGTGCGGGAAAATCAACCGCCTGGAGCGCACCGCGCTTGATCGGCGACGCAGCCATTACGCCCTCCGATGGCGACTTGTTTTGCGATGGCAAAGGCTTCTTGATGGCAGCGTACAGTGGCAAGCTCAAGGGTAACGGCATTTACATGCTGCAATCGCTCGACCACGGGCAAACCTGGAGCCAACCCGAACCCCTGTTCATCACATACAGTGACGCTTTATGGCCCTACGCTTTTCGGTTCAGCCCCGGTACTGCCGGAAACGCCTATGCCGTCTGGTCGCTCAAAGATGAAACGGGCAATTCGCAGGCGGTCTATTTTGCCCGCTTTGCGCAGCCCACATTAACCTGGTCGCCCCCCTTCCGCCTGGCCAGCGTCACTGAATTTACCGCCGACACACCCAATGTGATCGAACACCAGGGCCAACTGATCGCCATTTATCACAACGGCTTTCCCAGTACCCGCTGGATGCGCACCTCGCCAGACGCCGGCGAGACCTGGAGCAGCCCGGTGCGGCTGTTTGAACAGGTGGGCAGCAATGGCGCGGCCTCGCTGGTGGTAGATAGTCAGGAGCGCCTGTCCGTTCTGTTTGGCAACCGCGTGGGCGACCCGGCCATTCATGGCGTGTGGCAGAGTGATTGGCTGGGCCAGCGCTGGAGCCAACCGGTGGGGGTGGTCGCTGGGCCGCAAATTGTGGTGGGGCCAAATGGCGAAGAAGGCTTCGACCCTTCGTTCATTCAGGCCGAGGTGATCCAGGGTAACTTGTTATTTGCCCTGTGGCGGCACGACCCACGGGCGGGACCCACGAATATCTGGTACGCGTATCGCCTGCTCGATTCTCCCGCGCTCCCCACGCATTCCGTCCCCACGGTTTGGCTCAGCCCGACACCCACCATCCCCCCCCTGCCTGACGCACTGGGCACCCCCGAACCACCTGCGCAATCGGCCAACCAACCGCCAGCCGCCAGTCCGACGGCCACCTTCGACAAATCCGCCCCGGCCAACACGAACATCAACAACCCCAACACCAGCATCCTGGTGGGGATCGTGCCGGTCGGCTTGCTCATTCTGCTCGCCATTTTCATTCAACGACGACAACGGTAGCCCCACTGGAGACATCATGGAACAAGCGCCCCCCGCACCAGACGCCATCACCACCTGGAAAGATTTTACCCGCCTCGTGCGCTCCCGCGGCTGCCACCTGCTGCGCCGCCTGGATGAGTTCCCTCACGCCGTGCTGGTTGCTGGCTGCCAACGCTCTGGCACCACCATCCTGGCGCGGGTGATCACGCAAAGCGCAGGCATGGTCAACTACTGGTTCGGCGATGATGATGAACTGGACGCCGCGCTGATCCTTTCGGGCAGCATCGCCCACACCCCATCGGGCCGCTATTGCTTCCAGACCACCTTTGTAGACGAATGCTATCGTGAGTACCTGGAGCATCCCGGCCCGTTTCAAATCGCCTGGGTGATCCGCAATCCACATTCGGTGGTCTATTCGCTGCTGTATAACTGGACCCCCATCGGGCTGGATGGCACCTTTGCCAAATGCGGGGCATTCCAACTCACTGGCATAAAAAAATATCTTTATCAATGGTTTGGCATGAAAGCGCTTCCGCGCGTCGAGCGCGCCTGCTACCTCTACACAGCCAAGACCCGCCAGCTATTTGACCTCTTTCAAGCGCTCGGCCCCGAACGTCTGTTTATCGTAGATTACGACGAATTGGTGACCCACAAAGAAACCGTCTTGCCGCAAATCTATGACTTCATCAAATTAGACTATAATCCTACATATTGTCAACAAATCCACAGCAAAAGCGTGGATAAAAAATCAAAGCTCAGCGCCTCTGAAAATGCAGCCATCACCCGCATCGCTGAACCGATCTATCGCCAGGCATTCGATCTCAAAAACAAACACATGCCGGCCATCGCAGCCTAAATCGGTTGCCGCTAAAAACTCCCCCTATGAAACCTGTTATCGAATTTGAACACGTCTCCAAACGCTACCGCCTGGGCATGACGCGCACCAGCCTGCCTGCCGCGACGCTCCAGTGGGCAAAATCGCTGCTCACACATACCAGCGCCAACCCCAAAAGCGATGAATACTTCTGGGCGCTCAACGACGTCAGCTTCACGCTCAACCGCGGCGAATCGCTGGCGCTGGTTGGCTCGAATGGCGCCGGCAAAACCACCACCCTCAAGCTGCTGGCCAAAATCACCCGGCCCACCTCCGGCAAGATCAACATCAACGGCACGCTATCCGCCCTGATCGAGTTGGGCGCCGGTTTTCACCCCGACCTTTCGGGGCGCGAAAATATCTTCCTCAACGGCACCATCCTCGGCCTGAAAAAGGCCGACATTCAACGCAAATTTGACGAAATTGTCGCCTTTGCTGAGTTAGAGCGCTTCATAGATACCCCCGTCAAGCGCTATTCTTCAGGCATGGCCGTACGCCTGGGCTTTGCCGTCGCCTCGTCTGTCGAACCCGATATTCTGCTGGTGGACGAAGTGCTGGCCGTCGGCGACACGGCCTTTCGCATGAAATGCCTCGAACGCATCCGCGCCTTGCTGAATGGCGGCGCCAGCCTGATTTTTGTTTCGCACAACACCGGGCTGGTAAAGGCGATCTGCAAGAAAAGCCTGTATGTAGAGCGTGGCAAAGCGCTCTATTATGGCGAAACCGAAGAAGCCATCGAGTTATACAACCAGGCGCTCAACGAAAACCGCAAACAACGCCTGAAAGCCAGCGGCCTCGCCCCCGATGAGACCAAAGGCCACCTGGAGATCGGCGATGTCCAACTGCTTGGGCCCGACGGCGCCAGCAGCCCCAGCTACCAGGCCAACCAACCGCTCGATGTCATTTGCAACTATGTGGCCTACGAAGCGGTTGACGAAATGGACGTGGTGGTACGCGTGATCCGCACCGATGGGATTTCATGCGCCGTCCTTTATTCCGAACGCGATGGGTCACGCTTTCGCATCGCCAAAGGCCGCGGCCGCCTGATGGTCAGGCTTGATCCGCTGCAACTGTTCCCAGGCACCTATTACATCGTCGTCACACTCAAAAGCCCCGACAAAGCGATCACTTTCGATATGGGGCGCTCCGAATGGTTTGACGTGAAAGATGAAAGCGGCGGCCACCTGGATTTAGATGGCGTCTTTGAACCCAACCGCCAATGGCAACATGAAGAAATCGCCTGAATTGCGAGACAACATGCCTGATCCCAACAGCCACCCCCAGGCCGCCATCGGTTTTACCGCCATCTACAATGGCTCGCCACAGGCGCTTGCCAACAGTCAGGCGGCCTTGCAACGCACCCTGGCCCACTTCAACGATCTGCACCACAGTACACTGGAAATCGGCCAGACCCGCCTCACCCTGTGGGGGCGCGGCGACCTGGCAAAGTGCTGCCACACCCTGCCCGATGGCAGCCTGTTAGCGCTGATCGGCTCGCCGGTGGGCAAAGTTTCCTGGCAAGAAATCGCCAGGCAGGTGATGGACGCCTCGCCAGCGAGACCCTTCATTTTGCCCTGGGAAGGCCGCGTCAACCTGCTGCGTATCGATCCCCACGACAATTCGTGGACGCTGTGGAACGACTGGGTCGGCAGTATCCCCGTTTTTCATGCCAGTTTGTCAGGCAGCCGCATGGCCAGCACGCTTGAACCCGCCATGGTCGCCGCGCTGGGCCTGGGTGAAAACGATATTTCTTTGCCCAGCCTGCTGGCGCTGCTGATCTGGGGACATTATTTCAGCGATTGGACGCTCTTCAAAAACATGAAAACGCTGCCGCCCGATTGCGAAGCGCGCTGGCAGGCAAACAACTTCCAGTTTACGCCGCGCCTTTCGGTGCAGCCGAGCGAGCAGCGCTGGCAAGCCGGCTGGGATGAAATCCTGGAGGCGATGTACAGCCTGTCGCAACAGGCCATTGCCACAACCCTCAAGACACAACCGCACTGGGTTTTGCCGCTCTCCAGCGGCCTGGACTCGCGTTTGATCGCCGGCGTGGCCGCCGATGTGGGCGCCGATGTGACCGCCTACACCTGGGGCGTGCCCAAAAGCAGCGATGTCATCCACGCCCAGGGCATCGCCCGCGCTCTCGGCATTCCGTGGAAAACCATCAACCCCGGCAATGGCTACCTCGCCCGCGACCTGCCGCGCTGGACCGACCTGTTCGGCAGCGCCATGCACTTTCACGGCATGTATCAAATCCCCTTTCTCGATGCCCTGGAGAACGAACCGCCCGGCCCGATCATTTCCGGCTTCATCGGCGAGTGCATGACGGGGTATGATGTCAAGTTTTTGATGGAAGCCTACCAGGGGCCGACACCCTATCAACTCACCCCCGATGCCTACCTGCACTGGACGCCCAAAGAGCTGCGCAGCCTGATGAGCATCCCTATAGATGATGCGCTCGACGAACTGGCCGCCGAATACCAACGCCTGGCCGATGCCATCCCCGGCCCGCCGTTCCAAAAAGTGCGCTTGCTCACCGTGTGGGGCCGCCAACGCCACTTTACCTACTTCCAATCGTTGATGAGCGATTATTTCCGCGGGGTTGCCACACCTTACATCCACCGCGAATACGCTCGTTTTGCCTATTCCATTCCACGCGCCCTGCTCGACGAACGCATCATGCAGCAAATGATGTTTGCCCGCTATTACCCCGGTCTGGCGGCTATTCCCGGCACATACGCCCGCGAACCGATCACCTACAACGGCAGCTATCTGCTCAAAAAACGCCTGGCCCGCTACCTGCCTGAAAAAACTGCCCGCCAGGTCTTCCCTGGCCTGTACCGCTCACGCGCCGTTTCGGATGTAGCCTGTGTAACCCACGACGGCAAAGCGTCTTTCCAGCCATTGTTCGAGAAATTACCCCAAGTGGCCGCGTGGATGAATCTTGAACGCATCCACGCCACCTACGACAATATCCTGGCGAAAAACGATTCACAATCCATTCGCAAATTGCAATCCATTCAAACCTTCGCCTGGCGGCTGAACACGCCCTAACGCCAGCGGCCCACCATCCCCCCTCTAACGGAAAGAAACTCAATATGACCTCACAAACGCCAGACATCCTGTTCGCCTGGGCCAGCCGCACCATTCGCGGGCGCTACCAGCAATCGCTGCTGGGCGGGCTGTGGGCGGTGATCCAGCCCGCCGCATCGGTCGCCATCTTCTCGATCATCTTCACCCAATTCGTCCCCGTCAACACCGGCAGCATCCCCTACCCGGTGTTCTCTTTTGTGGCGGTGGTGCCGTGGTCGTTTTTAGCCACCTCGCTGGCCGATATGGCCGCCTCGCTGGTGCAAAACATGAACCTGGTGACCAAAATTTACTTCCCCCGCGAAGCGCTGCCGCTGGCGGCCATGCTGGCCCGCCTGCTCGATCTGTCTATTTCGGTGCTGGTGCTGGTCGTGCTGATGTTCATCTTCCGCGTACCGGCTTTCCCCCTGGGATGGCTGCTGCTGCCGTTGATCTTGCTGCTGCAAATCGCGCTGGTGGCGGGGGTGGGCCTGATCGCCTCGGCCCTGAACGTGTTTTACCGCGATGTCCAACCTTTCCTGACCCTGTTCACGCAGCTCTGGTTTTACGCCTCGCCGATCATCTACCCCGTCAGCCTGGTGCCAGAACAATATCGCACGCTCTATTTTCTCAACCCCATGGCCGGCATCATCGTTTCTTACCGCACCATTTTGCTCGAACAAAAACTACCGGGGCCAGAGCTGATCCCGGCGGCCATCATTTCTATCGTCGTCTTCCTCTTTGGTTACTGGCTCTTCAAGCGCGTCGAACCGCTCTTCGCCGATGTGGTCTGACGAAAAATTTTATGGAAACGCCCCTTTTTAGCGTCGTCATCCCGGCCTATAACCAGGCCGAATACCTGCCGGCAACCGTTCAGAGTATCTTGAACCAGACCTTCGACAGTTTCGAGATTCTGATCGTCAACGACGCCTCGCCCGACAACACCAGCGAAGTCGTGCGGCAGATGACCGATCCACGCATCCGTTTGCTCATCCACGAGCAAAACAAGGGACTGCCCGGCGCGCGCAACACAGGTATGCAAGCCGCCCGCGGCAGCTATGTGGCCCTGCTCGATTCCGACGATCTCTTCCACCCGCAAAAACTCGAACGGCACGCCGCCTTCCTCGATGCGCACCCCGAAGTTGACGTCACCTACAACCCGCGTTACGAACTCAACTACTCCGACACCACCATCCGCGAACTGGTGCGCCCCCCGCTGACCGTCGGCCTGCGTGATTTTCTCTACGGCTACCCCTTTACGCCCAGCGATATGGTGCTGCGCAAAGCGGTGATAGACCGCGTCGGCGGCTTCGACGAACGCTTTCGCGCCGGCGGCGAAGATATGGAATACCCCGCCACGCTGGCCCTGGCAGGCTGCCAATTTGCCAGCGTAGACCGCGGCCTGAATTACCGCCGCCACCATTCCGGGCGTTACCGCAAAAACCTGGATGCCCGCCTGAAAGATGTGCAAGACGCCCTGGCGCACACCTACGCCAACCCCCGCTGCCCGGCAGAAATTCGCCAACTGGGCGAAGCCCCGCTCAGCGAACACACCATCGTGCTGATTTACCTCGCCTTTATTCAAGAGCGCACCGCCGATGGGCAGCGCTTTTTCGAGTACCTGCTGCAAATCAACCCCCAGGCCCTGCAAGGCCAGCCCTGCGCCGTGTCTGAATACTTCGCCAACAACAGCGCCGCCGACGAAAAGGACGATCACGAGCAAATTCTACGGCGGCTCTTTGCGCAGCTTCCCCCCGCTGCCGCCCACATCGCCAACCAGCTCGATTGGGCCATCCAGCAAGCCTATCTGGTCAAAGGTGTGCGGGCGATCTTGTGGGAACGCCAACAGGCTGGCGAACAGCATTTCGCCAATGCCCGGCAGGTTGGCGCGCGTTTTTCTGAAAAATACCTGCAAAAAGTCACCCAACATCTGATCAACTACGAAGTGGAAATGGGCAGCGATGCGCTCAAAATCGTGCAAAGCCGCCTGCTGCCCCACATCCAGGCATTATGCCACCCGGCGGTTTTGCGCCGCTTCCGCGGCGAACTGGCCGCCCGGCGCGCCTTCGAAAACTACCAGCGCCGGCAATTTGGCGCCGTGCCAGCCAACGTGTTGGAAGCGATGCGCAACGAACCGCGCTTTCTGACCAACCGCGGCCTGTTCGCCATCTGTGCCCGCGCCCTGCTCAAAAAATAAGGACTCGCCCATGCCCGGAATTTTCGGCTTCACCCACCCCAACCTCGACGATGCCGCCCACCAACGCCTCGGTCAGATGGCTGAAGCCCTCCACGATGAAGCACATTACCAGGCTCATTTGCACCACCAACCTGAAATCAGCCTGGGCCGCGTGGGGTTGCCGATCATCCTGCCGCAGCCACAACCCGCCTGGAATGAAGATCATCAGGTAGCCGTAGTGCTGGAAGGGGAAATTTACGATGCGGCCCTGCACCGCCGCCATCTCGAAAACCAGGGCCATCGCTTCAATTCCGAAAGCCACGCCGAGTTGGTGGCCCACCTCTACGAGCAAAGCGGCCCCAACTTTGCTGCCGGGGTCAACGGCGCCTTCGTGGCAGCCATTTGGGATGGCGCGCGCCAACGGCTGCTGCTGGTCAATGATCACCTGGGCCTGCAACCACTCTACTACACCCCCAACCTGCCGGGCGGGTTTGCCTTTGCCTCGGGCGTGCGGGCGCTGCTGGCCTTTCCCAACCTGCCGCGCAACCTGGATCGCCTGGCGATGGCGCAATTTCTCACCTTCGACCACGTTCTCGATGACCGCACCCTGCTCGAAGAGGTCAAACTGCTGCCCGGCGGTTCAACCCTCACCTGGCAAGACGGCCAATGGCGCATCGAACGCTATTGGCGGCCACAATACCCCGAACACTATCCCGTGCGCGACGAAGCCGACTATCGCCACGAACTGCTGGGCGTGCTGCGCCAGGCCGCCAAACGCCAGATGCCCGGCGCGCACCCGGCCGGCATTCTGATGAGCGGCGGCCTCGATTCGCGCGTGGTGGCCGCCCTGTTGCATGAACAGCGCCAGGGCGAAAAGATCGCCACGTTCACCATGGGCCAGCCCGGCTGCGATGATGAACGCTTCGCCAAAGAAGTGTCTGAGCAGTTACACATGCCACATCATTTCCACCGGCTCAAAGGCGATTACCTGCTTGAATATGTGGCTAAAGGCGTGCGCCTGAGTGATGGCATGGGCAATGCCGTCCACATGCACACGCTGCCCAACCTGAGTGCGCAAGCGCAGCAGGCGCACATCTTATACAAGGGTTTTTTGGGCGATGCGCTGATCGGCTACGGCATCACCCCGCGGCTGTGGGCAACCTACGATGCGACCCATTTACCCCTGGCGCACTTCGCCACCCATCGCGATCAGGGCGTGATCCTGTTCGATATGGAACGGCTGGATCAAGTGATGCTGCCGCAAAATAATCAGCCGTTCAGCCGCCCGGTCATGGATAGCTACCTCTCAGGCATGAAAGCGGCGCGCACCGACCTGCCAGCCGACCAGCGCAACTACTTCGACCTGTGCCAGCGTGTGCCGCGCATGACCCTGCATGGCGTGGAGTGGGTGCGCAGCCAGGCCCACGTGCGGCTGCCCTTTGCAGACAAAGACCTGGTGGAATTTATGCTCACCGTACCCCCAGGCTACCGCTTTGGCCGCAAAATCATCAAAGACCTGTTCATCGAACAATTCCCCGAACTGGCAAAAATCCCCTACACCGAAACCAATTACCCCATGCTGCATTGCCGTCGCGAAGTCACCCTGCGCGCCAACGAGCAACTGCGCTGGTGGCTGCGCAGCCGAGGGCTAAAATGGGTATCCATTCCGACCAAGCGCCCCTACGCCCATTACAACGAATGGCTGCGCGGCGAACTGCGCCCCTGGATGGAAGCGATTTTGTTGAGTAAACGCACCTTCGAGCGCGGCATTTTCGATCCCGCAGCGCTCAAAACCCTGGTGGCCGAACACCTGGCCGGGCAGAAACACTACACCCGCCTGGGCGCGTTGATCTCGATTGAACTCTGGCAGCGACAATTCTTGGATGGCCATCCCGCGTAAAGGAAAACTATGCCCGGCATCTTTGGTTTTCATGCGCTTCAACGTTCTCCTACCCCAGGCAGCCTGCTGACCGACATGGCCGCGGCCATGCAGCCTGGCCCCGGCGAGATCACCGGCCTGCATACCCACGAGTCGATCCACCTTGGCAGCCTGCAACTGCGCAGCGCCCGGCCAGCCCCCCAGCCGGCCTGGAACGCCGATCACACCATCGCCGCCGTGTTGGCCGGCGAAATTTTCGGCTATGCGGGGCTGCAGGCCGACCTGCGGCAGCGCGGCTGCACCATCGCCGAAGGCAACGCCGCCCAATTCATCGCCTGCGTATACCAGGAACACGGCGAAGATTTCATCCACAGGCTCAACGGCGCTTTCGCCATCGCCATTTGGGATGAGCGCCAGCGCAAACTGCTGCTGGCCAACGACCGCCTGGGCTACGAACCCCTTTACTACACGCAAACCGCCGAACGCCTGGCCTTCGCCTCCAATACGGCCAGCTTGCTGGCTGACCCACATCTGCCGCGCACGGTCAACCACCTGGCCCTGGCGCAGTTGCTCACCTTCGACCACGTCCTCGGCAACCACACGTTTTTGCAGCAGGTTCAACTCCTGCCACCCGGCTCGCTCCTGAGCGTGACCGATGGGCAGGTCAGCCGGCGCACTTACTGGCAATTAACCTTTCCCGATAACTACCCGGTACGCAAAGAACGCGCATACCAGGAAGAGCTGCTCAGCCTGCTGCGCCAGGCGATGGCCCGCCAAAAACCCGACCAGCCAGCGGGCATCTTGCTCAGCGGTGGGTTGGATTCGCGGGTGGTGTTAGCGCTGCTGACCGAAAAACCATCGTCCACCCCGCTGCGCGCCTTCACCTTCGGCAACGCCGACTGCGACGACCTGCGCTACGCCCGCGAACTGGCCGCCAAGACGCACACGCCCCACCAATACCACCCCCTGCGGCCCAGTTACCTGATCGAACAGGCCGAAAAAGGTATCCGCCTGACCGACGGCATGGAAAATGTCGTCCACATGCACACCCTCGACAACCTCGCCGCGCAGGCCGCCCAGGCTGACATCTTCTACAAAGGCTTCCTCGGCGATGCGCTGGCAGGCTACTTCAGCTACCGCGACCTGCTCGCCCGCTACACCACCGAAGACACCATCCAATTTTTCTTTGAGCGCTACCCTATCGTCTTCCAACCAGCCGTTCACGCCCAGCTTTTTCAGCCGGGCGTCCTGGCGCAAGTGCAAGAGGGGTTGCTTGCCAGCGCCCGCGACGAATTTATGCCCCCCGGCATGTGTACCCTGGCCTCCGACCTGTTCTTCCAGTTCGACCTGCGCCAGCGCCAGCGCCGCCTGACGCTCAATGGCGTGCGGCTGGTACGCAGCCAGGCCACCGTGCGCACCCCCTTTTACGACAACGACCTGCTCGATTTTATGCTGCGCGTACCGCAAGGCTACCGCCTCGAACGCTATCTGATCATCCAAACCTTCATCGCCGCCTTCCCCGAACTGGCCAAAGTGCCATCCACTGCCAACGGCTACCCGATGATGCCCTGCTTCCGCGAACTGTTCATGCGCCTGAACGAAAGCCTGCGCTGGCGTCTGCGTGCGGCTGGCCTGAAGCGGCTCAGCGTGCCGCAAAAACGCCACTACGCCAGCTACAACCTCTGGTTTCGCGGGGCGTTGCGCAGTTGGGCGGAGGGCATCTTGCTCAGCGAACGCGGCCTGGGGCGCGGCCTGTTCAACCCCGCGTACATCCGCCAGTTGGTCGCCGAACAGATGGCCGGGCAAAACCACTACCAAAAATTGGGTGCGCTGATCGCCATTGAGCTATGGCATCGCCAATTCATAGATTGAGGCCCGCATGAAAATCGGCATCGCCATCGAAGAAACCTGGGATTTTTTGCATGACATCTACGCCGACCTGTGCCAGCACCACACGGTCAGCGTGTTCAAGCGCCGCGCCACGCGCTGGCCGGTCTGGCGCGAACGACGGGCGCGCAGCCTGTTCCAGCACGATTTGAGCCAGTTCTTGCGCCAGAACGAGGTCGTCTTTTTCGAGTGGGCCAGCGAACTGCTGGTGGCCGCCACGCAACTGCCCCAAACCTGCGCCATCGTCACCCGATTGCACCGCTACGAAATGTACCAGTGGGTGGACAAGGTGGACTGGAACAAGGTGGATAAGATCATCCTGGTCAGCCAGGCCAAGCAAGCCGAATTTATCGAAAAGTACCCCGCCCACGCCGCCAAGACCGTGGTGATCAACGTGGCTGTGGCCCTCGACAAGTTCACCTACCAGCCGCACGCCTACAGCGGCGCCATCGGCACGCTGTGTCACCTGGCCCCGCGCAAACGCGTCTACGAACTGATCCTCGACTTTTACGAACTGCTGCAACAGGCCGCCCCGCGCCCCAACGGCCAACGCCCCTTTCATCTGCACATCGGCGGCGACGTTATCCCCTCGCAAGGCGATTATTGGCGCGCCATGCAAGACCTGGTGAAAGCGCTGCACCTGACCGATGCCGTAACCTTTTATGGCCGGGTGAACGAACCCTGGAACTGGTATCACAACCTGGATATTTTCGTCTCCAACAGCTATTCGGAGGGCCTGCAGGTCGCGCCAATGGAAGCGATGGCCTCAGGCTGCTACGCCCTTTCGCACCATTGGACGGGCGCTGAAGAAATGCTGCCGCACCAAAACCTCTATTTCACCGGCAAAACGCTGCAAGAGAAAATCCTCGCCTTTCATGCCCTCAGCCCCGCCGAACAACTGGCCCAAAAAGCCCACATGCGCGACCTGGCCCAGGCCCAATTCAACGTTGCCGAAAACAAACGCCAGGTGCGCCAGGTGATCGAACAAGCCGGCCGGGCAAATTCTTGAGCGTGGCGCAAGTCTTCGACTTGCGCAACCAGATTGACTTTACCGTACACCCCATCCATCACAGGAGCCACACGAATGAATATCAGCATTTTCGGCCTCGGCTACGTCGGCTGTGTCACTGCCGCCTGCCTCACCCACGATGGACACCGCGTCATCGGCGTGGATGTCAACCCCAGCAAAGTAGACCTGATCAACAGCGGCAAATCGCCGTTGATCGAACCGGGCCTCGAAGAACGCATCGCCGCCGGCGTGGCCGCTGGACAACTGAGCGCCTGTGTGGACGTGAACGACGCGGTGCAGATCACCGACCTCAGCCTGATCTGCGTCGGCACGCCCAGCAATGAAAACGGCAGCCTCGACCTGAAATACGTCAAAGCCGTCTGCGGGCAAATTGGCCGCGCCATCGCCCACAAAGGCGGCTATCACGTCGTCGTCGTGCGCAGCACCGTGCTGCCTGGCACGGTGGAAGAGCAGCTCATCCCCATTTTGGAGCAGGAATCGGGCCTGAAAGCCGGGGCCGATTTCGGCGTGTGCATGAACCCCGAATTTTTGCGCGAAGGCACGGCGATCAAAGATTACTACGCCCCCAGCTTCATCGTGATTGGCGAAATAGACGCCCGCAGCGGCGCAATGGTCGAAGGCATTTACAGCAAGGTGCAGGCCCCGCTCTTCCACACCGCCATCAAAAACGCCGAAATGGTCAAATATGCCTGCAACGCCTTCCACGCCCTCAAGATCACCTTCGCCAACGAGATCGGCCAGGTGTGCAAAGCGCACGGCATGGACGGGCAAGAAGTGATGGAGATTTTCGTCCACGACCAGCAGTTGAACATCTCACCAGCCTATTTGCGGCCCGGCTTCGCCTTCGGCGGCTCGTGCCTGCCCAAAGACGTGCGCGCCCTTACCTACCGCGCCCGCCAGGTGGATGCCGAGGTGAACGTGTTGAACGCCATCTTGCCGAGCAACCAGAAGCAGATTGCCCTGGCCGTGCGCATGGTCGAGCGCACCGGCTTCAAAAAGGTCGGCATCCTCGGCCTGAGCTTCAAGCCCAACACCGACGACCTGCGCGAAAGCCCCGCCACCGTGCTGGCCGAAACGCTGATCGGGCGCGGCTACCAGGTGCGCATCTACGACGATCAGGTGCAGCTTTCGCAACTGATCGGCGCGAACAAGGCTTTCATCGAGAAAGAACTACCCCACATCGCTTCGATCATGTGCGACACGCTCGAAGCGCTGGTGGCTGAGTGTGACGTGGTGGTGATGACCCACGGCGGCAAGGCCTTCGCCCGCGTGGCCGAACTGCTCAACCCGGATCAGGTGTTGATCGATCTGGTGGGCAAGGCCAAACACGACCCCGCCCTGCAAGCCCGTTACGACGGCATCGCCTGGTAAGCAGCCATGCGCCAAATCCGCATCATCCGCTTTCGCTACAGCCACCACTCGCCGCACTCCGGCTACTCGCGCATCGCCGAATATGGCGAAAAGCTGCTCGGCAGTGAAACCATCCCCGTCAAACAACCCCTGCCACGCTGGCTGATCCGCGAGCGCCTGTTGTGGAAGCTGGCCGAAGGCACGCCCGGCTATACCCGCGAAGCCATGGCCGCCGAACTCAACGTGGCCCGGCGCGCCCTGGCCGAACGGGACTGCATTTATCACTTCTTGTATGGCGAAACCAACTACCACTATGCCGGGCAGTTGAACGGCGTGCGCGGCAACCGCATCGTCGCCACCTTTCACCTGCCGCCAGCCAACCTGCAAAAAGTGGTACAGATAGATTGGCACTTGCGCCAGTTAGCCGCTATTTTGTGCGTAGGCAGCAACCAGATCGAATACTTCGCCCAATTTTTGGATCGCAGCAAGCTCCATTTCGCCCCGCTCGGCGTAGACGTGGAATACTACCAGCCCCCCGCCGACCCGGCGCAGCGTGACCCCGACCTGTGCATCGTGATCGGCGAAAACTACCGCGACTTTCCCACCCTGCGCGGCGTGATCGAACTGGTGGCCTACCGCCGGCCAGCCACGCGCTTCGTGTGCGTCATGCCGCCCAAGGGCTTCCCGCTGGTGGGCACACACCCCAACCTGGATTTGCGCACGGGCATCTCAGAAGATGAACTGCTCAACCTGTATCAGACCGCCTCGCTGATGGTGATGCCCCTGCACGACGCCACCGCCAACAATGCCGTGCTAGAAAGTATGGCCTGCGGCGTGCCGATGGCGATCACCGATGTGGGGGCCGTGCGCGACTACGTCAGCCCACAGGGCGCTGAACTGCTGCCCGTGGGCGACGCCCGCCGCATGGCCGACGCCGTGATAGACCTGTTGGCCGCCCCCAGCCGCCGCGCCGAGATGGGCGCACAGGCCCGCCAACAGGCGCTTCAATTCGCCTGGCCGAAGGTGATCGAGCAATTGAAAGCCACCTACGCTTCCATTCCCTGATGTCTGACCCTGCCCCACTCGTCTCCATCATCATCCCCGCTTACAACCAGGCGCGCTACCTGCGCCAATCGGTTGAAAGCGCCCTGGCGCAGACCTACACGCCATTTGAAGTGATCGTCGTAGATGACGGCTCTACCGATGAGACGGCCGCCATTGCCGCCAGTTATGGCGAACGAATCAGCCTCATCCGCCAGGAAAACCGCGGGCTGGCCGGGGCACGCAACACCGGCATCCGCGCCGCCCGCGGCGAATGGGTTGGCCTGCTCGACGCCGATGACATCTGGCTGCCCGAATACCTGGCACAGGTGATGGCCCTGGCCGCCGCCCACCCACAGGCCGACGTGTTCTACTGCCGCGCCCGCAGCATGGACAGCGCCGGCAACGATTTGCAACAGGTCTTCGGCAGCAAAGCTTACGAACCCGATCAGCTTTATTGCACGATCCTGCACGCCAACTTCATCATCCCCAGCACCGTTACCATACGCCGCAAGGTCGTTGCAGATGCGGGGTATTTCGACCAATCGCTGCGCTCTTGCGAAGACCTGGATTTGTGGCTGCGCATCTCGCCCACCAAAACGTTCATCGGCAGCGAAGAAGTGCTGGTGCGCTACCGTGTCCACGAGCAGAGCCTTTCGGCCAATGTCACTGGCATGCACACCGCGAAAAAAGCGGTGATCGAAAAGCATTTTGGGCCAGATGATGGACAGGTTGCTGCATGGCCGCCGGAAAAAAAGTTGGCCTACGCCGGGTTGTATCGTTATTTCCTCGTCACCGCCATCCAGCGCCGCGGCGAATGGCAGGCGGGGAGTGAACACCTGCGCAAAGCCTTCGTCATTGACCCGGCCCAAACCCTGGATGTGGATTTATTCTACGAACTGGCCCTCGGCACACAGCCAGCGGGCTACCGCGGCTGCATCGAGCGCATCAGCCTGGCCGCCAATGCCGAGGCAGTCATCCAACTGCTCGATGACCTGTTCAACCACGACAACGATGCCTTACAAGCACTCAAAGCCAATGCGTATGGCACAGCCTGCTATGCCATTGGCCTGTGCGCTTACAACACGCACAACCTGGCCCTGGCGCGCCGCTACCTGTGGCAAGCGGGGATACACCGCCCACGCTTGTGGACAGGTTCGAAATTGGCCGGTTTGTGGTTGAAAACACTGCTCGGAAAACGCCTGCTCAACCGGCTGCGCCGCCCACAAACCCCATGAAAATCACCCTCGTCACCAGCTTCTTCCCGCCCACCCACACCGCCGGCACAGAAAAGCGCACCTTCGGCTATGCCAAAACGCTGCTGGGGCGCGGCCACGCCGTGCAGGTGTTGTGCGCCGGGCAGTGGGAGGATGGCGAGCGCTACTGGAACGGCCACACCGATGAAATCTACCAGGGCATCCCCGTGCGGCGCATCCACCTGAACTGGCAGAAAGCGCCCGACCCCAACGCCTATCTCTACGACAACCCCCAAACGGCCCGCTTCTTCGACGAGTGCCTGACCGAGTGGCAGCCAGATATTGTCCATATCACTTCCTGCCTGACGCTTTCGGCCAGCCTGATTGCCACCGCCAAAGCCCGCCAGCGGCCAGTCGTGCTGACGCTGACCGATTTCTGGTTTGTCTGTCAGAAATTGAGCCTGCTGAAATATGACGGCGCATTGTGCGACGGCATTACCACCAGCCGTGATTGTACGCAGTGTTTGTGCTGGCATTCGGGGCTGTACCAAAAGCTCAAAGGGATGACCTCGCCCGCCATGGCTACAAGCGTGTTCGATGCGGCCAGCAAAATCCCCGCCCTCAACCGTCAGCGCGGCCTGCGCGGCCTGGCGTTGAACATCCACCAGCGCAAGCGCACCCTGGCCGCCCTGCTCGCCGCCGCCGATGCCGTCACCGCCCCTTCCAACCACCTGCGCCAGACCCTCCAGCGCAGCGGGGTTGCCAGGGAAATTCGCGTCATTCAGAGCGGCCACGACCTGTCGTGGCTGGCTGCCGGAGCGCAGAAAAGCATCAGCCGGCGGGTGCGCTTCGGCTACATCGGTCAGTTCATCCCCACCAAGGGCGTGCATGTGCTTCTTGAAGCCTTCGGCGGGCAAAACTGGCAGGGCCGGGCCGAACTGCACCTGTTCGGCAATCCCGATAGCAACCCGGCCTACTACCAGTCGTTGCAACAGCACGCCAACGACAATCCGGGGGCGCTCTTCTTCCACGGGCCATTTGCCCATGAGAAATTAGGCGAAATTTTGGCCGGGCTGGATGTGCTGGTGGTGCCTTCCTCGTGGCACGAGAACAACCCGCGCGTGATTCAAGAAGCCTTCGCCGGCAAAACGCCGGTGATCGCCTCGGATGTGGGCGGGATTGCCGAGTACGTGCAGCACGAGGTCAACGGCCTGCTCTTCCGCCGCGACGACAGCGCTGACCTGCGGGCGCAGTTGGCCCGGCTGGTGGAAAATCCGGCGCAGATCGCCCAATTCACCGCCCACCTGCCAACCGTGAAAACGATGGCCGATGAAATGGACGAGATCGAGGCGGTGTATCGGCAGATTGTACATTTATGAAAATCGCCCGTTGAGTGGCGAAGGAAGTTCGCAGTCGAAACCGAGGTCTCGACAGGCTCGACCAACGGACAATTCAACGAATATTCTCTAACCAGTTTTTTCTCTTCTCTCGGAGGCTACAACCATGAAGAAAAGTCTCGTTACAGGCGGCGCGGGCTTCATCGGCTCGCATGTTGCCGAAGCCCTGGTCCACCGCGGCCACACCGTCACCGTGCTGGATGATCTCAGCGGCGGGTTTAGCGATAACGTGCCAGCAGGCGCGCTATTCGTACAGGGCAGCATCAATGATGTGGGCCTGATCAACAGCATGTTCGAGCGCGAACAGTTCGATTACGTCTTCCACCTGGCCGCCTATGCCGCCGAAGGCCTCAGCCACTTCATCAAGCGCTTCAACTACACCAATAACCTGATCGGCAGCGTCAACCTGATCAACGCTTCGATCAACACCGGCGTCAAATGCTTCGTGTTCACCTCGTCCATTGCCGTGTATGGCGCCAGCCCTACCCTGCCGATGACGGAAGAGACCACGCCCCACCCCGAAGACCCCTACGGCATCGCCAAGCTGGCCGTAGAATGGGATTTGCGGGTCAGCAAAGACATGTCAGACCTGAACTATGTCATCTTCCGCCCGCACAATGTCTACGGCGAACGCCAGAACATCGGCGACAAATACCGCAACGTGGTGGGTATCTTCATGAACCAGATTTTGCAGGGCCTGCCGATGTCGGTGTTTGGCGATGGGCTGCAAACACGCGCTTTCAGCTACATCAGCGATGTGGCCCCGATCATTGCCGAGGCGGTAGATGTGCCAGAAGCGTACAACCAGATTTTCAACGTCGGCGCCGATAAGCCTTACTCGATTGTCGAACTGGCCCAGGCGGTTGCGCAGGCGATGGGCGTGCAGCCGAACATCAAGCACCTGCCAGCCCGCAGCGAAGTGGTCAACGCCTATTCATCGCACGAGAAGGTGCTGCGTGTCTTTGGGCCGCGCCCGTTGTGCAGTCTGGAAGACGGCCTGACCCGCATGGCCGCCTGGGTGAAGCAGCATGGGGCGCGCAAAAGCCAGAAATTTGGCAATATCGAAGTGGAAAAGAACTTCCCCCTGGCCTGGAAGGACGCCTGATGGCCGACCCACTCGTCATCTCGATCATCCTCAACACCAACCGCAAAGACGACACGCTGGAATGCCTGCGTTCGCTGCGGGCGCAGACCTACGCCAACCAGCGCGCCCTGGTGCTGGATAACCACTCGACCGATGGCTCGGTGGCGGCGATCCGGGCCGAATTTCCCGATGTGGAAATCATCGCCATCGGCGAGAATTTGGGCTACGCCGGCAATAACAATGTGGGAATCGAGGCCGCCATGCAGCAGGGCGCTGACTGGCTGTTCGTGTTGAACGAAGATACCGTGCTGGACCCCGATTGCCTCAGCCGCCTGGTTGCCATCGGTGAGAGCGAAGCCACCATCGGCATCGTTGGGCCGATGGTCTACCACCACGACGAACCGGAAGTGATCCAATCGGCGGGTGGGCTGCTGACCCGGCAGTGGGCCGGCGTGCACCTGGCGCAAAATGAACCTGACCGCGGCCAATACCCTGCGCCGCACGCTGTAGATTGGGTTTCGGGCTGCGCCATTTTGCTGCGCCGGGCGGTGATCGAGCAGGTGGGGATGCTCGACCCGCGCTTTTTCTATTACTGGGAAGAGACCGAATGGTGCGTGCGCACCGGCAAGGCTGGCTGGAAGTTGATGCACGTGCCGCAGGCCAAATTGTGGCACAAAGGCGTGCAGCGCAACTACCAGCCCAAACCATCGCTGTATTATTACGACGCCCGCAATCACCTGCTCTTGCTCTACAAGCACCAGGCTCCCTGGCAGGCCAAGTTGTATACCTGGTTTCAGTTGATGCGCACGCTGGTCAGTTGGTCGGTGCGCCCGAAGTGGCGCGGTAAGCGTGAGGCGCGCAATGCCCTGTGGCAGGGCATGCGCGACTTCGTGCGCCAACGTTTTGGCAAGATGCCCGCCTGAACCGATGAATTTACTGTTCCTTTCCCGCTGGTTTCCCCTGCCGATTGATAACGGGGCCAAGCTGCGTGTGTTCAACCTGCTGCGCGTGCTGGCGCGCAACCACACGGTCACGCTGCTGAGCTTCAACGACCGCCCCGAACAGGCCCCCGCCATCGCAGCCATGCAGGAGATTTGCGAGAAGGTTATCGCCATCCCGTGGAAAACCTACCAGCCGACCAGCGCCAAAGCCATCCTCGGCCTGCTGCACCCCAACCCGCGCGCCGTGCTGGATACGTATTCGCCAGCCATGGCCCAGGCTATCAACCGCACGTTAGCCGCAAGCCCGTACGATGCGGTGATCGCTTCACAAATTGAGACAGCCAGCTATTTCGGGTGTTTCGGCGCGCTCCCGGCGGTTTTTGAGGAAATTGAGATTGGCGTACCCTTCGAACGTTACACCCACGCCCAACACCCACGCGCCCGCCTGCGCGCCGGCCTGACCTGGTGGAAGCACCGCCGCTATCTGAAACGCATTTTGCGGCGCTTTGCCGCCTGCACGGTGGCTTCAGAAAAGGAACGCCAATTGCTGCAAACGAGCGGCATCCGCCAACACGCCATCACCGTCATCCCCAATTTCGTCGAACTGAGCGATTATCAGCCCTACCACCCGACGGCCAAAACCTGCTCCCTGATCTTCACCGGTTCCTTTCGCTACCAGCCCAACCACGAAGCCATGTGCTGGTTTATCGAACAGGTCTTCCCCGCCATCACGCAGCGCTACCCCGATCTGCAATTGCACATCACCGGCGACCATCTCGGCCTGCCGCTGCCGTCGCATCCCAACGTGCGGCTGACCGGTCACATTGCCGATGAAGGCCAACTGCGTTCGCTGCTGGCGGGGGCGTTGGTGAGTATTGCGCCGCTGCAAACGGGGGGCGGCACGCGGCTGAAAATCATCGAAGCGCTGGCGGTGAAGACGTGCGTGGTCAGCACGTCCAAAGGGGCCGAGGGCATTGCCGCACGGCATGGCGAGCATCTGCTGATCGCCGACGAACCGCAGGCTTTTGCCCAGGCGGTGATGACGGTGATCGAAGATGCGTCGCTGCAGCAAAACCTGGCGGCAAATGGCTACCGGCTGGTGCAAGCAATGTACAGCGCTGAGGCCATCGGCCAGGCGTACGAAAACCTGTTGCACACGCTATGAACCTGCTCACCCATTCTTTGCAATCGGCCTGGCAGGTCTTCTATGAGCGGCGGCAGCGTTTGTTGCAATGGGCCGTGGTGATAGGCGTACTGGCGGCTTCGGCAGGTTCGGCCTATCTGTTCAAAACGCAGGACCAGTTGATCTATTTGCTCCTGCCTGTGCCGGGGGTGGTGGGTTTGGTGGTTTTGCTGCGCTACCCGGCCCTGGGGCTGATTTTGACCTATGTGGCGGGGGTTTTCATTCAGGCGGCGGGGCCCAGCAATTTGAGCGTGACCACGCTGGGCATTGCGGGCATGGTGGGGCTATGGTTGGCCAAGCTGTTCATCGTAGACCGCCAGATTGTGCTGATTGATACGCCGCTGATGCGCCCGATGATCGTCTTTCTGGTGGTGACGATCCTTTCGTTTGGCATCGGGCAGCTTCCGCTGATCGCCTTTGCCAGCCCGGCTCCGCTGGATGCGCAATTGGGTGGGATGGCCACCTTCATCCTTTCGGTGGGGGCCTTTCTGGTTACGGCGCATCTGTTCGACCGACGCTGGCTGTTGTCCTTTACCTGGGTGGTGATCCTTATCGGGACAATGTATATGTTTGGGCGTATTCTTAGTTCGCAGGGCATTCCGATTGGCCGCCCCTTCGCGCCAGGCGCTACCACCAACAGCATGTTTTGGACGTGGACGATGGCGATGGCTTTTGGGCAGGCGTTTTTGAACACGCGCTTGCACAAGGGCGTGCGCCTGGGGCTGCTGGGCGTGGTGGGCGTGGTGGCGTATGTGGCCTATGTGCTATCCAATGATTGGAAGTCGGGCTGGGTGCCGTCTTTTGCCGTCCTTGCGGCCATCGTGGGGCTGCGTTATTGGCGGGTTTCACTGTTTTTGCTGCCGTTTGCCGCCGCCGTGGCAGTGATCGCTGGCATATACATCATTGGCACCGACGAATATAGCTGGGGGACGCGCCTGGATGCGTGGGTGATCGTGGTGGAGATGGTGGCGCAGTATAGCCCCCTGTTTGGCCTGGGTTTTGCCAATTATTATTGGTATTCGCGCTTTTTCCCCATTCGCGGCTATTTTGTGCCATTCAACTCGCACAGCCAATATATAGATATTCTGGCGCAAACTGGCATCATCGGCAGCATCGTCTTCTTGTGGATTTTTGTGGATGCGGCGCGCATGGCCTGGAGGCTGCTCGAACGTGTGCCAGAGGGCTTCGAGCGTGGCTATCTGTATGGCGTTTTGGGCGGCATCGTGGGCACCCTGGTGGCGGCCGGCCTGGCCGATTGGGTGCTGCCGTTTACCTATAATATCGGGCTGGGTGGCTTTCGCTCCAGCGTGCTGCCGTGGATGTTCATCGGCGGGCTGGTGTGCATCGAACAATTCGTCGAGAAAGACACAGCCAGGCGATAATCAGGTTGATGGATTACCTGGCCCGCCTGGTGATTCATGAAATTCGCCCCCCGCCCGGCGATAAATCGCCGGGCTAGTCAGCGGCGCCCGCTCAAGCGGGCTTCAAGCCGGTTTCAACCGGCGACCTTCGGTCGCCCGACCCAAGATTACGGTAAACAAGGAGCATCACTTATGAAAAATGCAGAACTGATCGGCCTGATCCCCGCCGCTGGCAAAGGCGTGCGGCTGGGGCTTCCTTACCCCAAGGAACTGTACCCGGTGATCCGCGAAAACCGCTACAAGCCTATCTCCCAATTCGTGCTGGATAACCTGACGACGGCGGACGTGCGCCATATCGTCTTCGTCATCAACGAGACCAAGCACCAACTGATCGGCTATTTCGGCAATGGACACCGCTTCGGCTGCCACCTGAGCTATGTGGTACAGGAGCAATCCAGCGACAGCGAAAAATCTACTTCGCCCGGCCTGGCGCACGCCCTGGATTCGGCCTATCACCTGACGCAGGGAAAAACCGTCTTCTTCGGCATGGCCGACACGATCATGCAGCCAGGCGATGTATTCAAAACCGCCTACGCCCAGGCGCAGCCCGACGATGACGTGGTGTTGGTGCTGTTCCCCACCGAACGCCCCGAAAAATTTGGCATGGTGCGCACCGCCGCCGATGGCCGGGTGATCGAAATCAACGACAAGCCCAAGCAAACCGACCTGACCGAGATGTGGGGCAGCATCATCTGGAGCGCCCGCTTCACCGAATACCTGCACCAGCAGGTGGCCCAGGGCGTGGGCGATTTCGCCCTGATCATGAACAGCGCCATCCGCCAGGGGTTCAACTTCCGCGGCGTGCATTTCGCGGCAGGCGTGTACATTGACCTGGGCACTTACGACGAGATCATGGAAATGGATCGTCGCTTCCGGGCGGAGTAGACCATGCCATCCCAACCTACCACCCACCCCACCCCGCCGCAAATGTCCATCGTGATGGTGGCCTGGAACAACAAAGACTACCTCGGCCCCTGCCTCGACTCGCTCTACGACAGCCAGCTCGATGCCACCTTCGATGTCGTCGTCGTTGACAACGGCTCGACCGATGGCAGCCAGCAAATGCTGCGCGAGAAATATCCCGAAGTGTTGATCATTCAGAACGAAGGCAATGTGGGCCTGGGCAAAGCCAGCAACCAGGGCATCCAGGCCACGCGCGGCGAGTTTGTGCTGCTGTTCAACAACGACACCCTGGTCAACAAGGCCGCCCTGGATGGCATGGTCAACCTGATGCGCCAGAAGCCGGACGCCGGGGCGGTGGGCATCACCCTGCTCAATGGCGATGGCAGCTTCCAATCGGGCTATGGCGGTTTTTCTAACCTGTGGGAAGAGTTCTTGATCGCCATTCAGGTGGGTGAGCGCATTTGGCCGGGCTACCCGCTGCAAGGGAAGAGCCAGGGCATTCAGACAGTGGGCTGGATGAGTTCGGCCTGTCTGCTGGTGCGCCGCAAGACGTTCGACCAGATCGGCCTGCTCGACGAGAGCTATTTTATCTATGGCGATGAAACCGACCTGCAATATCGCATGAAGCAGGCCGGTTGGAAAGCCTACTACATCCCCGATCTCAACATCATCCACTTTGGCGGGCGCAGCATGAACCGCTGGAAGCGCCGCCGCATGGTCTACCGCGGCAAGATGCTCTTCTACCAAAAGAACTACGGCCCGCTGCCCACGGCCGTTTTGCGCCTGATGCTGGCCGTGCTGACCTTTTTCAAGCTGCTGATCTGGCTCGTGCTGTGGCTGATCCCCGGCAAGCGCGAGCGCGCCAACCTGGAACTCGCTTCCAACCGGGATGTGATCAAGCTGTGCTGGCAGTTAAAGTAGGGGCAGATGGCATCCGCCCCCGGTGTGGCGCAACGGGAATCAACCGGGGCGCGCACCGTGCGCCCCTACCAGCGGTTGTTTTCATAACCAGAAAAAAGTAAAGGTAGCAATGAACCCTATTAAACGCGTCACCCTGATTATTCTCGACAGCGTCGGCTGCGGCGATGCCCCCGACGTGGCCGATTATGGCGACGAAGGCTCGAACACGCTCGCCAACACCGCCGCCGCCGTGGGCGGGCTGCATCTGCCCAACCTGCAGGCGCTCGGCCTGGGCAACAGCACCGACATCCTCGGCGTGCCGCCCACGGCGGAAACGCGCGGCGCCTATGGCCGCCTGACCGAAGTGAGCGCCGGCAAGGACACCACCACCGGCCACTGGGAACTGGCTGGCCTGCTGCTCGAAAAGCCCTTCCCCACCTACCCCAACGGCTTCCCCCCCGACCTGATGGCCGCCTTCGAAGCCAGGATCGGCCGCACCACCCTCGGCAATTACCCCGCCTCCGGCACAGACATCATTGACGACCTGGCCCCCACACAGCTCAAAACCGGGCAGCCGATTGTGTACACCTCTGCCGACAGCGTCTTTCAGATCGCCGCCCACGAGGAGATCATCCCACTCGACGAGTTGTATCGGATGTGCCAGACCGCCCGCGACCTGCTGACTGGCGAACACGCCGTAGGGCGCGTCATCGCCCGTCCGTTCGTGGGAGCGCCAGGCAGTTTCAAGCGCACCGAGAACCGCCGCGATTACAGCCTCGAACCGCTCGGCGAGACGATCCTCGATGCGATCAAAGCCGCCGGGCAGTCGGTGATGGCCGTCGGCAAGATCGAAGACATCTTCGCCAACCGCGGTCTCACGCACAGCAACCACACCGGCAATAACATGGCCGGGGTAGATGCCACCCTCGCATTTCTCAAGACCGACCACGAGGGGTTGATCTTCACCAACCTGGTGGATTTCGACGCCGTCTACGGCCACCGCAACAACCCGCGCGGCTACGCCGACGCCCTCGAAGCCTTCGACCGCCGCCTGCCCGAAATTTTGGCCGCCCTGACCCCCGCCGACGTGCTGATCATCACCGCCGACCACGGCAACGACCCCACCACCCCCAGCACCGATCACTCCCGTGAGCGCGTGCCGCTGATGCTGGTGGGCCAGGCCGTGCGCCCCGGCGTGAACCTGGGCACGCGCCCCTCGTTCGCTGATTTGGCCGCCACCATCGTCGAACTGCTCGGCGTGCCCTGGGCGGGGGCGGGGCAGTCGTTCGCGGCGCAGTTCGCGTAGCGCAAGCCATCCGCCGGTTGGGACGGGTTGGCTTTTGAACCACGCCACGCAGGTTAACGACTAAGTTAACAAAACCTATCATGTTTGTAAGGATTAATGGTTATGATGCAACGTTTTCGACATTTCTTATTGGTTTTACTGCCTGCACTTTTCATCGCCCTGTGGATGCTCGGCCTCAGCTCCAGCGAGCAGGCCCGCGCCGCCGGGACGGTGGCTGCCTGTACCGAAGGGGACTTGGACACGGCGCTCTCTGGCGGTGGGACGGTGACCTTCTCGGTAGATTGCGCCACCACCCCCATCACCATCACAGCCATGAAAACGATCAGCGTCAACACCGTCATTGACGGCAGCGGCCATACGGTGATCCTGGATGGGGGCGGTACGCGACGCTTGTTCAGCATCAACCGGGGCATAACCCTGACCCTGAACAATATCACCCTGCAAAACGGGCGCGAAAGCAATGGCGCCGCCATCCGCATGGAAGATGGCGGCATCATTATCATCAAAAACAGCAAAATCTTGAACAATCAGGCCACCAACGGGCATGGCGGCGCCATTTTTGCCGACGGCGACCCGGCCACCATGACCGCCCCACGCATTCAAATCGAAAACTCGCTCTTTCAGGGCAATCGTTCGTCGCAAAATGGCGGGGCCATTTTCATTGACGGCGGTGAAAACTACCTGGGCAACCCCACCCGCATCGGCGCTTACCTCGATATCAAAAACAGCACCTTTGATGGCAACTATGTTGCAGGAAATGGAAACGGCGGGGCGATCTGCATCAACTACCACACCACCTTCAACATGGAAGGCTCGCTATTTACCAATAATCAGGCGGTAGATAGCGGCGGGGCGATTTTCGTCGCCAATCCAACCGATTCGCGCATTCTCAATGATGACATCACCAACCTGGCCAACAACACCTTTAGCGGCAACATCGCCAACACCCAGGGCGATGGCGCATCTGGTGGAGCGCTTTCCCTGGGAGGGAATAGCAACCTGGTGCAAAATACATTCTATGGCAATACGCTGAACAGCGGCGGACCACAAAACGGCAGTGCAATTTTCTGGGGACCTGATTCAAATGGTATTTTACAGGTGGTGTTACGCGACAATATCTTTTCTGCCAACGTTGGCGGCAGTTACGACTGTAACAAAAATAGCAGCGCTGCCCCCTATGGCAACGGCAACCTGGGCGATGACACTTCCTGCAATAACGGCAGTGCGACCTCGCCCGTCACCAACTTCGACACCACCCTGGCCGATAACGGCGGCCCCACGCTCACCCACGCCCTGCTGACCGGCAGCAACGCCCTCGACAGCGCCGCCGCCTGCACCTACGCCAGCAGCGGCGTCAACCCACTCTTCGACGATGGCGACCCGATCACCCGCGACCAGCGCGGCGCCGGGCGGCCTTTCAATACCACCTGCGACAAGGGCGCGTTCGAATACCACGAAACCATCACCCAGGGTACCTGCACGGGAGCTGAATTAAACGGCCCACAGGCATTCCCCTTTAGCAACGGCAGGACGCTGACCGTCACCGTCAACACCGCCAACGGACTCAACTGCATCACGGTCGAGCAGATGGGCCGGGCGCACGAGTTGGGCAATCACAACATCCAGCTTTACAACAACTGGTTCCACATCCGCGGCAACATCAACAGCGGCTTCGATGTCAACCTGACCCTGCCGGTGAGCAACCTGGCCGATGACGGCGACCTGGTGTGCCGCTACACCGGCGGTGGCACGCAAACCACCTGGGACTGCGCCGCCGTCACCCCGGCCAACCGCGCCCAAACCATCACCCGCAACAATGTCAGTGAATTTTCCGATTGGGCCATCTTCGAGGATGACAACCCCACCGCCATCACGCTGACGGCTTTGCGCGGCCAGCCCAACCCACCCGCCTGGAGCCTGATCCTGGTCGCCGGCCTGCTGGCTTTGACCGGTTGGGTGGTGGTGCGCCCGAAGCGTTGAAACCGGCCTTTCGCCAAACCACATCATGCGCGTGCAGAGCGCCTCATCTTCCAATCGGTTTTGTTAACAGCAGTATAATCACCTTACAATTTTGTTAGCAGTATCTTTTTGACATCGCCCCCTGGAGCGATGCAACACCCTTCCAGTGACCACAGGAGGTGGCCATGAACACCCAAAGCATTTCAAAAGCGTTCTCCGTTCTCTTCAGCGCCGTGCTGATCGCAACCTTGCGGCTGGCCGGGATGCCGGTGGGGCAGGCGAAGGCGGCTGATTTTACTGCGGGTACTCCCGCCGAGTTGATTGCTCGCATCAATACAGCTAACACAAATGGGCAGGCCGATACCATCACGCTAACTGCAAACATTGTCCTGACTGCGACATTGCCCCAAATTACCAGCCAGATTACGATCAACGGGGCTGGATTCACCCTTAGTGGAAACTCCACCTACCGCGTGTTCGAGGTTACCAGCACAGGAAATTTAACCATCAATAATCTGATTATAGCAAATGGATATGTTCAGAATGGAAATGGGGGTGGTATTTACAATCTGGGAACCTTGACTGTAAATTCAAGCACCTTTACAAATAATCGGGCCATCAATGCTGGTACGAACAGTTTTGGCGGTGGGATTGCCAATCATGGTACTGCGATTATCAATGATAGTACATTCAACAATAATCAAGCCACCAACAATGGTGGAGGCGTTTACAACCACACCAGTGCCAATACTACGATTAGTAATTGTACTTTTTCTGGAAACAGTGCGGCAGCAGGCGCTGGTGTAATTAATCAAGCAACCATGACAATTACCAACAGCACCTTTACTTCAAATACAGCATCAGGAACAGGTGGCGGTATCAGAAACAATGGCACGGTCACGCTAAACCGAAATGTGTTTTCTGGTAACACAGGGTCATCTGGACGGGAGATTTATAATAACGCGACAATAACTACCAGTGATTACAATGTAATCTCCCACAGCACCCTGCTCACTGCACAAGCGGTTTTTGGTTACTCCTTTGGAGCGAATGACTTCAATGCATCCAGCAATGGCAGTTCCACAGCCCTCGCCAGCATCCTCGACACCACCCTACGAAATAACGGCGGACCCACCCAAACCCACGCCCTCGTCAGCGGCAGCCCGGCCATTGACCGCGCACCATCCTCTGCTTGCAGTGCTGCGCCAATCAATGGCATCGATCAACGCAGCGTTCCACGCAACTACGATGGCAATGGCAGCACTTCAACCAATGAATGCGACAGCGGCGCTTATGAACTGCATGAAACCATCACCTGGGGCACTTGTGGCAGTGGTACCTTGAGCGGGTCAAATCTCTTCGATTTCACCGATCACTATGATGTCACCGTCGCGGTCACAACGGCAGGCAGCTTAAGCTGCTTACGGATAGAAGTCTTTAAGACCACCAATCCCTATGGCCCATCCAATGCGATGAACCGCTGGTGGCACATTGCCGGCGATGTACCCAGTGGCTATACTGTCAACCTGACCTTCGATTCATCCCACGTCCCAGAAACAAACGACCGGGTCTGCCGCTACAACCTCGCTGGCGCAACATGGACCTGTTCAAACCCAAGCAGCTTTGATGCCATCAATGGCACCATCACCCTGGATGGCGTGACCGCCTTTTCCGATTGGACACTGCAAAACAACGATCCCACCGCCATCACCCTCTCCGCCTTCGACGCCCGCGCCGCCCTGCCCTGGCTGGCAGCCGCGCTGGCGCTGGCATTGCTGGCCGGTGTCGGGCTGCTGCGCTTCGCCCAGGCCCGGCAGCGCAACGGCTAAACCGGCCCGTCGGTTGGCATCCCCCAGAACAGGTTGTCGCAAGGCAACCTGTTTTCATGTCACACCATCCTGTCCCATCTAAAAAAGGAAACATCTCATGGACATCGAAACCAAAATCAAAGCCTACATCGCCAAAAACCTGCTCTTCAGCAAAGACGGCTACAAATACGCCGACGACGCCTCCTTCCTCGAAGAAGGCATCGTCGACTCACAGGGCGTGATGGAACTGATCATGTTCGTCGAAAAAGAATTCAAAATCTCCGTAGATGACGCCGACATCACCCCCGATAACTTCGACTCCGTCACGCTGCTGGCCAACTACATCCGCCGCAAACAGTAGGAACCCCGCCCCGTGCATGTCCTCTTCCTGACCCAAATCGTCCCCTACCCGCCCGACGCCGGGCCCAAGGTGAAGACCTGGCACGTACTGCGCTACCTGGTGCAGCGCGGCCACCAGGTCACGCTGGTCACGTTCTACCGGGATGAAGAGACGCCCTATCTCGAAAACCTGAAAGAACTGTGCCACCGCGTGATCGGCATCCCCATGCGGCGCTCGCGGCTGATGGACGTGGCCTACCTGCTCAAGAGCAACCTGACCGGGCGGCCCTTCATTATCGAACGCGACGACCTGCCGCCCTTCCGCCAGGCCGTCGAAGAATGCGTCCGCCGCGACGCCGTAGACGTGATCCACGCCGACCAGTTGGGCATGGCGCAGTTCGCCCTGCCGCCCGCCAACCACGTTGGCGCATGGCCGGCCACCCTCTTCGACGCCCACAACGCCGTCTGGACGATTGTCGAGCGCATGGGGCAAAACGCCGCCCTGCCGCTCAAACCCGTGTTAGCGCTCGAAACGCAGCGCGTGCGCCAGTACGAAGCCGACATTTTACAAGCCTTCACGCACACCCTGGCCGTCTCCGAGCCCGATGCCGCCGCCCTGCTGGCCGCCTGCCTGCCGGGGGTCTCGCACGAAGCACTGAAGGCCAAAATGACCGTCATCCCCATCGCCGTAGATACGGCCACGCTCACCCCGGTCACGCGCCAGCCCGGCAGCCAGAACATCCTGACGATGGGCACGCTGCACTACCCGCCCAATGCCGATGGCATCCGCTGGTTCGCCAACGAAGTCTTCCCGCGCGTGCGGCAGAGCCAGCCCGCAGCCACGCTCACCATCGTCGGCAAAAACCCCCCGGCAGATTTTGTGCAACTGGCCGCCAAACACCCCGGCGTCATCCACGTCACCGGCTACGTACCAGACCTCACGCCCTACATGCAGGCGGCGGCGCTGATGGCCGTCCCCGTGCGAGCCGGCGGCGGCATTCGCGTGCGCATCCTCGAAGCCTTCGCCCGCGCCATGCCCGTCGTCACCACCACGGTCGGGCTGGAGGGCATCCACGGGCGTCCCGGCCTGGACGTGCTGGTAGCCGACGACGCCGCCAGCCAGGCCGCCGCCGTGACGCACTTGATGGCCGACGAAACCTTGCAGCAACAGTTGGCCGCCAACGGGCGCGCCCTGGCCGAAACGCAGTACGATTGGCAGGTGGTGTTGGCCGCCCTGGATGAGGTGTATGCCAGGATGGAACAAAGGAAAACATCACCATGACCCTCTCCCCACGCCGCTGGCTGGTTGTCATCCTCATCGCCTCGGTGATCTTGCGCCTGGGAGCCGCCCTGGCCCTCGGCAATGAAGTGGTCGAACTGCCCGGCACGTTTGACCAGCTTTCATATCACCGCCTGGCCTTGCGGGTGATCGGCGGGCATGGCTTCTCGTTCGGCGAGCAGTGGTGGCCGATCACCGCCGCCAACGCCCCCACCGCCCACTGGAGCTTTCTCTACACGCTCTACCTGGCCGCCGTCTACACGCTGTTTGGCCCCCACCCGCTGGCAGCGCGGCTGATCCAGGCCACGCTGGTTGGCCTCCTGCTGCCGTGGATCACCTACCAGCTCGGTCGGCAGGTCTTCGATGAAAAAGTGGCGCTCGTGGCCGCGGGCATCGCCGGGGGCTACCTCTACTTCGTCTATTACGCCGGGACGTTGATGACCGAGTCGTTTTACATCATCGCCCTGCTGACCAGTTTTTACCTGGCGATCCGGCTGGCCAGGCGCGATCCGGAAGAGACCAACCGCCGGGCAATCTTCCAACTGGCCCTGGCCTTCGGGCTGAGCCTGGGCTGCGCGGCGCTGCTGCGGCAGTTGAGCCTGCTCTTCTTCCCCTTCCTGTACCTGTGGGTCTGGTGGGCCGGGCGGGCGCAGGGCCAAAAACGGCTCATCCCCGCCCTCACGCTGTCCACGCTGGTGGTCGGCCTGATGATTTTGCCGTTCACCCTCTACAACTACGCCCGCTTCGAGCGCTTCGTGCTGCTCAACACCAATTCGGGCTACGCCTTCTTTTGGGGCAACCACCCCATCTACGGCACACAGTTCGTCCCCATCCTGACCCCCGAAATGGGCAGCTACCAGGATTTGATCCCCGCCGAACTGCACCACCTCGACGAAGCCGCCCTCGACCAGGCCCTGCTTCAGCGCGGCCTCCAATTCATCCTCGATGACCCGCTGCGCTATGGGCTGCTCTCGCTCAGCCGCATCCCGGCCTACTTCATGTTCTGGTACTCATCCGATTCCGGGCTGGTCAGCAATATCTCACGCATCTTCAGCTTCGGCATCACCTGGCCGTTCATGCTGCTCGGACTGCTGCTGGCCCCCCAAGCCCGCCAGATGCAAGCGAAACTCACCCTGCACAGCCCGGCCATGCTGCTGCTGCTATTCGCCGCCATCTACACCGCCATCCACCTGCTCACCTGGGCGCTGATCCGCTACCGCCTGCCGGTAGACGCCGTGCTGATCCCCTTCGCCGCGCTGGCGCTGGTGTGGCTGTGGGAACGCTTCGGGCCATCGCGACCATGAACCTGCTCTTCGTCATCCCCTACGTCCCTTCGCTGGTGCGGGTGCGCTCGTACCAGATCATCCGCCATCTCAAGCAGCGCGGCCATCACATCACCCTGGCAACGGTGTGGGTGAACGAAGCCGAACGCAGCGAACTGGATCAATTTGCGCCATATTACGATGAATTGATCGCCCATCCCCTGCCCGGCGTACGCTCGCTGGTCAACTGCGCCCTGGCCCTGCCCACCGCGCTGCCCTTACAGGCCGTGTATAGCTGGAGCGAGGCCCTGTGGCGCGACATCACGCAGCGGCTGGCCAGGCAGCCCGCCATCGCCGCCATTCACGTCGAACACCTGCGCGGCTCGCAGTATGCCGTGCGCCTGCACGAACGGGCCAACACCCCGCCGGTAGCGTGGGACAGTGTAGATTGCATCAGCCACCTGTTCAAGCAGGCCAGCGCCAAAAGCCGCCCCGGCCTCAAGCGGCGCATCACACAGTTCGATCTGCAGCGCACCGCAAAGCGCGAAGGCTGGCTGGCGAGTTATTTTCGGCAGGTGTTGGTCACCTCGCCCAACGACAAAGCCGCCCTCGAGAAACTGACCGCCCCCGGCGCGCCGCCGCCCAACATCGCCGTCATCCCCAACGGCGTAGACCTGGCATACTTCCAGCCCGGCGAGGCCGCCCAGCGCCAGCCCGCCACCCTGGTCGTCAGCGGCAAGATGAGCTATCATGCCAACGTCAGCATGGTGCTGTTCCTGGTCAACCAGGTCATGCCGCTGGTGTGGCAGCGCCGCCCCGATGTGCGCCTGGATGTGGTGGGCAAAGACCCCGGGCCAGAATTGCAGGCCCTGGCCAGCAACCCGGCCATCCGTGTCACAGGCAGCGTGCCATCGTTCCTGCCCTATTTGCAAAGCGCCACCGCCGCCGTCGCCCCGATCCAATATGGGGCGGGCATCCAAAACAAGGTGTTGGAAGCGATGGCCTGCGCCACGCCGGTGATCGCCAGTTCGACGGCCACCTCGGCCCTGGCCGTGAGCGACGGCACAGAAGTGCTGCACGCCAACACCCCGTCCGAATGGGCGGCGCGCATCCTGGAATTGCTCGCTTCACCCGAACAACAACGTCAACTGGGCGCGGCCGGCCGCCGCTACGTCGAAACCCATCATCAGTGGCCGCAAATCGCCGGCCGCCTGGAAGAAATCTATACGAGTTTAGCCCATGACCATCACACTCACTGATCTACTCCTGCCGCTCAAAAAATGGTGGTGGCTGCTGCTGCTCTCGGCGGCGCTGGCCGGCGGCGTCAGCTACCTGGTCACCATGCGCCAGCCAGCGCAATATCAATCGCGCGCCATCTTGATGATCGGCCAGGGCATTGACAACCCCAACCCCACTTCCAACCAGCTTTACCTGGAACAGCAACTGGCTACCACCTATGCCAACCTGGCCAACCGCGAACCCGTGCGCCAGGCAGTCATGGAAGCGCTGCAAATGACCTGGCTGCCGCAATACCGCGCCGCGGCCCTGCCCAACACACAAATGTTCGAAGTTGTGGTGGTAGATACTCTCCCAGAACGAGCGCAACAAGTGGCCCAGGCCATCGCCGATCAATTGATCTCACGCAGTCCGTCTGGCGAAACATCCAAAGACGACGAACGCCAACAATTCATTCAAGAACAACTCGACACCCTGCAAAGCCAGATCGAAACGACCCAACTGGAAATGAGTGACCTGCAAAATCTGTTGGGCGACCTGGATAGCGCCCGTGAAATTGAAGAAACGCGCGGCCAAATTGCCGCCCTCGAAACCAAATTGCGCACGCTGCAATCCAATTATGCCGATTTATATGCCACCACCCAGCAGGCGCGTGTCAACAATGTGCAGCTTATTGAAAGGCCGCGTGTGCCAACCCGTCCCATCGGGCCGAATAACCTGCTTACTGCGGCCATGGCCGCCGGCGTGGGGCTTTCGTTGGCGGCGGGCGGCGTGTATTTGATGCACTTCCTCGATAAATCCGTCAAAAGCGTCGAAGAAGTAACCCGCCTGATCCCCGCCCCGGTGCTGGGCGCTATCCCGAAGATGCCCAATGGCGATAGCGTGCTGAACTTCGTTTCACGCCAGCCGCGCTCACCCATCAGCGATGCTTTCCGCTCGCTACGCACCAATTTAGACTTTTTAGGCACCACCCGCCCGATCAAAACGATCCTGGTCACCGGTGCGATGAGCGCCGATGGCAAATCTACCATCGCCTCCAACCTGGCGCGCATCATCGCCCAGGCGCAGCGCACCGTCATCCTGCTCGATGGCGATCTGCGCAACTCGACCCTGCAAGCCGATATGGATTTATCTGATAAACCCGGCCTGAGCAATGTGCTGATCGGCCAGGCCACCCTCGACGAGGTGCTGCTGCCCCTGGCGGATGCCGAGTGCGCCTGGCTGGTGCCATCTGGCCCCTTGCCGCCCAACCCCACCGAACTGCTCGAATCAGCCCCGATGCGGCAGGCCTTTGCGCAGCTCAAAGAAAAAGCCGACGTGATCATCGTGGACGGCCCTCCGTTTATTGTCACCGACGCGGCCATTTTGTCGGAAGAAGTGGATGGGATCATCCTGGTGGTGCAAATTGGGCATACCCATCGCGACGCGATCAAGGCGATGATGGAGCAAATTACGCTGCTCAAAGCCCCCCTGCTCGGCATCGTCTTCAATCGCCACGAAAACCACCCGGGTTATTACTCATCCTATTACCATCACAGCGAGAAAAAACCGTCCCGGCTGGCGTAGCTGCGTAAATCGTAGAAGGCTCTCTGGGATTTGCCGTAATGTGCTTCAAGATGAACCCCGAATAGCACGAATTTACACGAATAAAAGCAAAATATTCGTGCAGATTTGTGTTATTCGTGGTTTGAACAGCGCGTGTTGAAAACACCGGTTTCGACACACTCAACCGGCGTTGGTTGAGCTTGTCAAAATCAATCTCCAACCCAAATGAAACGCTCCCAAAACAAAAAGCCAGCGAAGGTTTCGCTGGCTTTTTGTTTAAGCCGGAAAAAAGCCGCTCAGGGGTTCTGCCAATACACGGTCAAATAGGGGCGTGCGTTGGGGTCGCCCAGGCCCACGTCGGATGAATGGAAGTATTTGCCGCTGTGCATGGCATAATCGCTGGAATAGAACGCCAGGCGCAGCGGGGTATCTGCCGCCAATGCGTCCAAAAGCGCCAGGCTGACATCCCAGGTGAGCGGGATGCCCGGCCAACCCGGGTACGCTGGCAAGGGTTCGACGCGCAGGCGCGAGATGTTCATCCAGGCCAGCGGCGCATTATTCCAGGTGATGGTGGTGTCATTCCAACTTTCACGGATAATGAAGGCGTGGATGTTGGAGGCCTCAGCATTGGCGGGGTCTGAGTTGCCATAGTGGTACAGGGTGAGTGTGGCTGAAACCACGTCCGCATTCGCCGGGATTGATGAAAGCGGGAAGGTGATGTAATACCTGGAGAAACACGGCCAGTCATCAATGTTCCATTGGTTTTGAATGTTGACCTGGGTATCGTTGATCGCTTCATAGTTTTTATTGCCCCAGGCGTCCCAATCTTGTTGAACGCTCTCACCGCAATCGAACGCACCGCCGACGTGGGCATCGGCCACCACGGCCCCCGCCTGCCCATTGCGGATCACCGTCATCCCATCGGGTTCGCCAGGGGGCGGTTGATGGGCCAACGCACCCCAATGCAGCCAACCCCAGGTGTTCGGCAGCAGCGCGTTCATGGTTTCGGGCCACACCGTGTCGGCCCGGGGCGGGCCATCTGCCGAATCGCGGTCGTGCAGCGCCACGCCCAGGCGAAACTGCGTTCCCTGCGGCGGCGGAGCGTCGTAGCCCAGGCTGCTCCAGGGGATGCGATAATTGACCGACCAGCCCTTGCCGCTGCCGCCGCCATTCACATCACCCTGGAAGCGCACCTCGGTCTCAAAAGGCTGCGAGGTGACCTGCCAGCTTGATCCATTGCCGCGGTAAGACGCCTGGTAATCTGCCCGGTTGGACGTATTCGCCAGTTGCGCCAGCCAGCGGGTCTGCTGCGCCGTCAGGCTGCCGCCAGGCGTATCGTCGGCGCTGAGATACAACGAGACGGCATCCCAGCGATATAAATCGGCAAGCGCCGGGCTGGTATCGTACCAGAGCAGGCGATCAATCATATTGACACTGAAATAAAGGGTCGTATCATCATAGCCAACGCGCACATCGCCATAAACGTCCGTCGCATTCACCTTTCCCAGCCAAAAGAGAGTCATCGCCGGGTAAGAATATCTATTAAAATAGGGCGCATTAACTGTTCGGCCAACCGCATTGGGATTGGTCGGTTGTGTGGGCGTGACAGACACTGTGCGGGTGGGTGTGGGTGTTGGCGAGCGGGTGGGCGTAGGCGATGCACCTTTCGCCCGCACCACCAATGGCAAGAAAGTCTCCATCTGAGTCCCCTGCGCCCGCACCAGCAACGCCGCCTGCCACACGCCCCCCAACAAACACAGGCAGAGCAGGGCCAACCCAACCGTACGCATTCGAGCAAATCCGCTTTTCATAGCACACCTTTTTTTTCGATCAACCAATAAAGATACATCTGTTACACCACCGGGCCGACGGCCAAAACCATCATATCCCGGTCAAAATCATTCAACCATGTGAAATTTGTACTAAGAGGCAACCATGCGCATTTTCATCACGGGCGGCGCTGGCTTCATTGGAAGCAACCTGGCCGCCCACCACCTGAAACTCGGTCATCAGGTCACCATTTTCGACAACCTATCCCGCCCACGCACGCCCCACAACCTGGAATGGCTGCAAACGCAGGGGCCGCTCCAGTTTGTGCGCGGCGATATTCGCCAGATGGCTGTGCTGGAAGACGCCGTCGCCCAGGCGCAGCCCGATTTGATCGTCCATCTGGCCGGCCAGGTGGCCGTCACCACCTCGGTACAAAACCCGCGTGACGATTTCGAGAGCAATGCCCTGGGAACGTTCAACGTGCTGGAAGCCGCCCGCCAGCTTCAAACACCCCCGGCAGTTTTCTACGCCTCCACCAACAAGGTCTATGGCGATATGAAAGACATCGCCGTCGTCGAGGATGACACGCGTTACCGCTATCGCGACCTGCCGCAAGGCATCAACGAAAACCAGCCGCTCGATTTTCACTCACCCTACGGCTGCTCCAAAGGCACCGGCGACCAATATGTACTCGACTACGCCCGCATCTATGGCCTGCGCACGGTCGTCTTTCGCCAATCGTGCATTTATGGGCCGCGGCAGTTTGGCGTCGAAGACCAGGGCTGGGTGGCGCATTTTCTGATCGCCGTGGCCAACCAACGGCCGCTGATCATCTACGGCAATGGCAAACAGGTGCGCGACGTGTTGAACGTGCGTGACCTGATTGCCCTCTACCAGGCCGCCTGGGATAACCTCGATAAGGTCAAGGGGCAGGTCTTCAACGCCGGCGGCGGCCCACAAAACACGCTGTCGATCTGGGCCGAGTTTGGCCCACTGCTCGAAGAACTGGCTGGCCGGCCGGTCGCCGTCTCGCAGGCCGAATGGCGGCCCGGCGATCAACTCGTCTTCATCAGCGACAACACGAAGGCCAAAACGCTGCTGGGCTGGCAGCCGACCATCTCCGTGCGGGAAGGCATCGGCGATCTGTGGGCCTGGATCACCGCCAACCCACACCTGTTCAGCGCCTGAGCCTGGGGCTTCCGCATGACCACACGCCCCAGCGAAGACCCCGCCTTTCCCCCGCCGCCCGAAGAGATCGCCCGCGCCTGCCACGGCAAACTGCACCCCATGGCCGTCATGGGCATTGCGCTGTTCAACGAAGGCAAGTTCTGGCACGCCCACGAAGCCCTGGAAGAAGCCTGGAAGTGCGAACCCGGCGCCGTGCGCCACCTGTACCGCGGCATCCTGCAAATTGGCGTGGCTTACTTCCACCTGCAACGCGGCAACTATGTGGGCGGCCTGAAGATGTACCAACGCGCCCAGCGCTGGCTCGATCCCTTCCCGGCCACCTGCCGCGGCATCCAACTGGCGCAACTACGCGCCGACTGCGAGGCGGTTATCGCCGCCGCCCAACACCTCGGCCCCGACCACCTCGCTCAACTCGACCCGGCGCTGTTCAAGCCCATTTCCATTGCCTGATTGTCATTCACCCACTCACCCCTTCACCCTTGCCCCCCACTCACCCCACCTCCCTCACCCTCGTCACCGGCTCTGGCCGCGGCATTGGCAAGGCCATCGCCCTGCATCTGGCCCGCCAGGGCAGCGACATTGTCGTCAACTACTTCCGCAACCGTGCGCCCGCCGAAGAAACGGCGGCCCAAATTCGCCAGATGGGACGCCGCGCCCTGCTGATCAAGGCCGATGTGGGCAACCTGGACGACCTCAACCGCCTGTTCGACGAGATCGAGCGGGAATGGGGCGGGTTGGACATATTCGTCCACAACGCCGCCTCCGGCTACAACCGCCCGGTGCTGCAACAAAAGCCGAAAGGCTGGGACTGGACGATGAACATCAACGCCCGCGCCCTGCTCTTCGCCGCCCAACGCGCCACGCCGCTGATGCAAAAACGCGGCGGCGGGCATATCATCGCCATCTCCAGCCCTGGGGCAAAGCGCGTCCTGCCCGAATACGTGGTAGTTGGCGCCAGCAAAGCCGCCCTCGAAGCCCTGGTGCGCTACCTGGCCGTGGAACTGGCCCCCCAGGGCATCCGCGTCAACGCCGTATCGCCGGGCATGGTCGAAACCGACGCCATCCGACACTTCAGCACCCTGCAAGAAACCGACCTGGTGCAACGATACACCGCCGCCACGCCCGCCGGCCGCCTGACCACCCCCGAAGACGTGGCCGGCGTCGTCGCCTTCCTGTGTTCCCCCGCCGCCGACATGATCCGCGGCCAGACCATCACCGTAGATGGCGGCTATCTGCTGTCCTATTCCATTGCGGAGAGTCAGTTGAAGGGTGAGTGAAAGTGGCAGGTGGCAGGTGGCAAGTGGCAAGTGGCAAATTGCAGGTGGCAGGTCGCAGGTGGCAGGTGGCAAGTTGCAGGTTAAAAGCCACCCCCCCCCCCCCGCCGCCCCGGGGGGGGGGGGGGGCGGGCGGGGCGGGGGGGGGGGGGGGGGGGGGGG
>CAZSFD010000038.1:0-46053 GCA_964606085.1 uncultured Anaerolineaceae bacterium | reverse complement strand
CTGATCACGGTAATCTCGCCGCCATGCTGGTTCACCACCTGGCGAGCAATCGAAAGCCCCAGGCCCAGGCCGCGGAACAGATGCCCGCCCACCTGGTCGAGGCGAAAATAGCGGTTGAAAATATCGGGCAGTGCTTCGGGGGGAATGCCCACGCCGCAATCTTCCACTTTGATCCACACATGCGTTTCGTCGGCGGCCACGCTCACCAGCGCTTCGCCGCCATCGGGGCTGAATTTGATGGCGTTGTCGAGCAGGGCATCGAGGGCGCGGCCCAGGCTGCGCGGGTCTGCTTGAATGCGTGGCAGCATGGGCTTCATTTCCAGTTGCAGGCGCACGCCACCTTGTTCGGCGCTCGTCAGGTGGCGGGCAATGGCCATTTGGGTCAGCACGCCGACATCGGTGGGTTGAAAATCGGGCAGGATCATCTCCATCTCTTGCAAGAAAAGGATATCGTTGACGAGAGAGATGATGTCTTCGATGTTGCGGGCCACGGTGTCGAAGGCTTTCAGCAGGTCTTCGCCGCGCAGTGTGCCAGAGCGGATGACATCGAGAAAGCCGCTGGCGACGGTGAGCGGCGTGCGCAGTTCGTGGGCCACGGTGGTCAAAAACTCGCTGCGGGCGTACTCTTCCTCGGCCAGCATCTGGTAGGCGTCGGCCAGTTCGGTGGCTTTGATGCGCAGGTCTTCGATAGCCATTTCGTCATTTTCGCGCAGGCGGCGGCTGATCTCGCGGATGATGGCCTGTGAGATGCTGGCGCTGCGTTCGAGCAGACTGCTGAAGGCTTCTTTGCTGATCTCCATCAATTTGGTGGGAACGACGGTGGTGATGGTGGCGGCGCGCGGCGCATTGTGGATCAGCGCCATCTCGCCGAAGAAATCGCCAGCGCGCAGGGTTTTGAGCAGGCGTTCTTCGACGGCGTCCACCAGCTTGGTCGCTTTGACTTCCCCTTCTAAAATGATGAAAAAGGTGTAACCCGGCTCCCCCTCGCGGCAAAGAACGGTGAACGCCGGAACCTCGCGCACCTGGCTGGAGGCCAGCATTTCATCGGCCAGGCCAACTTGCAAACCGGGAAAGGCACGTTGCAGCATTTTGAGAGCAGAAGGGGTGTGTTCCATAAAATAACTCCTACTTCTTTTGGTAAAAAACCAGAGTCGTGCCGCCATAGTTGCGGCGGTCGAACTGCGCTATCGTTTGCAGCGCCACTTCTTCATATTCTACCGGATGAATCTGAGCGATTACCCAGGCATCTTCAGCCATCCAGCCGGGGTTGGCATCCAGCAGCAGCAGCGCCTTCTTCCACATCTGGTGATACTGCGGCGGGGCGATGTACACGTAATCGAAGGCCCGGTCGGGGGGACTTTCAAGCAATTTGAAGGCATCCATCAGGCGCACGTCAGCGCCCTCGCTCAACTGGCAATGCTCCAGGTTGGCCCGCATGATGGCGATGGGGCGGCGGTTCAGGTCGAGCATACGCACATACTCAGCCCCACGGCTGAGCGCCTCGATGCCCACCGCCCCCGTCCCACCAAACAGGTCGAGCAAACTGGCCCCTTCGATGTCGAAGCTGATGATGTTGAAGAGCGCTTCCTTCACCTGGTCGGTGATGGGCCGAGTGGTGTCGCCAGGGACAACCTGTAATTTGCGGCCACGGGCCGAGCCGCTGATGACGCGCAGGTTACTCATTGCCTGGCCTCCATCCATGAAAACGCCCTGTACTGTTGTCCAATCATTTTGACACCACCGGCAAAAAGTTTTCATGGATTAGCGGATTGTATCGCAAAATGTAAAGCCCGCTTCGCCAGCCCGCCGCATAGATATACCCGCCCGCTGTCTCTACCCCCTTAATAACTTGCGGTGGGGTATAAAAAGCCGTTTCAAACGGGTGGGCCGGGTCGGTGGCGTCAATGACGCGCAGGCCGGCATCATAGGCGGCCAGAAAAACAAAGCGCCCGGTAGCGGCCGCATCATAAATTTGACCGCTGGCGATCTCGATTGAACCGGCTGCGGTTGGATGAGATTTGTCGGAAATATCCACAACATGTAAGACGGTTCCACCGCCCACATAGGCGTATGGGTCTGAGATGGCGAGGGTTCTGATATAGGTTGGCAAATATAACGAGCCAATTTCTGCAGGGTGAGCCGGGTCGCGGATGTCGAATATCCGCAAGCCGCCGTCGGCGACGTAGGCATACGAACCGGATACTGTGACATCATATATGGCGTGGGTGGCAGTGATAAGCCCTGTGGTTGCGAGGACGTTTGGCTCGTGGGCGTCAATAATGGTAAGCCGCTTGGTGTGCGCCAGGTAGATGTAATCGTCCACAAAATCAAGATTAAAAGCTGGTTGATCTTTTTGAAAAGGGTAAATGCTCACGCCGATTAGCTGCGCTGGGGTTGTTCTATCTACAACGTGCAGATAGTTATTGAAATAGCCTTCACCACTCTGGTAATAGCTGACCATCACATACGCATAGCTGCCGCCAAGGGTCAGGCGGTTACTCCCTAAAGCCTCGTAATAGCCGCCTGTTGCCACAGGGTTGCGGTAGTTCGAGACATCCGTCACCCACATACCGCTTGAGCCGGGCGTATAATAATCGGCAACGGTATAGACATAATGACCTGTTGTTTCAACAGAAGCAACCTCACCCGGGGCGAAATACTGGCCTATTTTTTTGGGGGCGGTTGGTGTAGAAATATCTGCAACACTCAGGCCGTTGTACACTTCGGCGATATAAGCCAGATTGCCATTGACAGCGACTCCCTTTGAGCCATAGGGCAGCGGCAGGTAGTTGACTTCGATAGGGGCTGCCGGGTTAGTGACATCAATCACCCGCAGCCCTCCCCCGGCCTTTTGGATAATGTCTCTGGTTTCTGCCAAATAGGCATAGTTTCCATCTATGCTCACCGCTTCTGTCATTCCATCCACTCCTACACTGGTAACATAGGCTGGATGGGCGGGGTCGGCCAGGCTCAGGATGTGCATACCACAGCATCCGACCACATAAGCATATCCATGCGATATCACAATATCTTTGCCAGAATATATGGACATATCTACAAGAATCGGGGCAGTCGGATCGGTTAAGTCGTATGTGTATAAATAACTTGTTGTAAGATAGGCGTAGCCATTGGCAATAGCTACGCTCAATGGTTCTTCAGAATCGATATCATAATCTATGCTATTGATTTCGCTCAACATAGTTGGATTGGAAATATCTAAAATCTTCATACCACCCCAGGAAAGACTGGGCGCATGGGTATCAGTAGCTTTCCAGAGAATATAAACGTACTTATTGAAGATAGTTAAGCTGGATGCTGAACCTGGCAAGTTGTAAGACCCGATTTCAAAAGATGAAACAGGATTAGAAACATCCAGTATTTTCAACCCGCCTGTACATACATCGCTCAACCACCATTCACAGCGTTCCCAACCAGCATATATATAACCGCCATCAAAGTCCAATCCTGTAATAAATCCTGGCAGCAGAAGGTAGCTGATGCGTTTGGGGGCTGTTGGATCAGTGATGTCGAGAACAGTCAGTTCAATTCCTTGCGCGAGATAGGCATAATTTCCGTCTACGATAACCCTTCCTGTTGTCCCACCCAGGTGACCCGCGATTTCCAAATCGGTTCTATAAGCGGCCAAATGATTAATATCAAAGGCGGCTTGTACTTGAATCAATCCGAGTATAGAAAACCCTACCAGCCCTGCAAACAGCATAATAGCATGCAATTTGAAGAAGCTTCGGCGCAAACTTTCCGATGGGTGTATGTCGAATGTGAAAACGGTCTTGAGATGTTTCATCTTCTCGAATGGCTTTTTATCAGCGTTATTTACGGATAGGGGATTGGCGGCGGTGTAAGGGTGGGTTCAGGAGGCGGATAAGGATTCCCCTGGGGAGCGTTTTGCCCTATTATTGAATTGAAAATAAGTGGCATAAAGGAAGAATAGATTGGGCCATTTAACACGCGCGAAATGGTACAAACCTTCCAACTGGCTGGTTTTACTGTGACTGGCAAATCAATTTCCCCGATCCAGTTACCTGATGACGGTAGAAAGGTGATTTGGAGTGATTGGCTCAATGCAGGAGCGTTGGGATCGTTCGTAGGATTGTCAGGATCGTTGATAACACCTTGCAAGAGCGATGCGGGGGCGGCCAATTCATAGCAACCAGTCAATGTATAGGTATAAAATGGACTCAGATTATCAGTTTGAAAGGGAATGTTTACAGCAGCACTCCCCCAATTTACCCCCCATAGCCTGATTGTGCCAGCAAATTCTTGAGTCACATAGCCTCGGTGGTTGGTATTGTCTAACAATTGGTCTGTGCTGGGATACCACTGAAGAAGAATATCACCCAGGTTGCCTTGTTCAAGAAAAGCAAAAGTCTGGTAAGTCGGGTTTGTATCGTTCCCTAAAACGGGATTGGTAAAGTAATGTGCCTGATCTACGCCCCCTCGCACAAAAGCAAAGATGGTTTCCAGCGAGGCCAGGGCATGGGCCATGCTTCTGGCTCGCCATTTATAAAAATAAGTGGATTCCCATGATGATGGGTTCCATTCTGTTGCTAGTAATTCAGCATTTTGAAAGTAAGATTGAGTTTGCACAGCCCACGCATATTGATCAACATTAATTTCTCTAATGTTCTTGCGAAGGTTATCATAGTCGTTATCCACCCAATTATTAGCATTATAGGGGCGGCCACTGTATATGGATGTATATGGATGGTAGGCGATAAAATCAACCCAAGCATTATTAACTTTCAGTTCCTGTAAATATGGCCACGATTTATTAACCAAGCTTGGCCCAACCTTGATTGTTTTCTGCCCATGAATCCGAATATCCATGTCAAGCATGGCATTGGTGATACCTGCATAATCGGTTGGCAGGCCATTTCTCCAAACTCCATAGCGTTGAAGATATGCAGCAGGGTCAAATCCCACTCCGTCTAACGCTATCTCAGGTTCATTGCCAATTTCCCAATATAGTATTTCGACATTCGGGGGAAATTGCTCACCTAATGCGGGCAAAACATCACGTTGGTTTGTTCCATCACAGTTTTGCCAGCGGATGGCATTCCAAATTTCGTAACTTCGAGCATCGAGACTGCCAGGTGGCGCCGCTGAAGGTGGTGGGGTTGCTTGATTGAAATGCTGTACGGTGTAGTGGGTATAGATCAGCCAATCTTCTGCCAGTTTTTTAAGTTGTTCTACATCGGTTGTGACATAATAATTTTGGCTGTTATAACATCCAGGCCCGCCAAAGGGTGGTGGAAAGCAGAACCAATTTGGAAATCCCCTGCTATTGACAATTGAAATCAATGAAATATCGTGGTCGCGTCCGATGCGCATAAAATCCAGAGTTCCAATTAAGTCATGCCATTCATCAGGCTGAGGTGGTGGGGAACAATCTGCCAGCATTGCTTCAAATTCGAGGTCAGCAGCACCCAACTCTGTTTGCTCATCATAATCGCCCCGTTTTGGGGGTGTAGGGGTAATTTTGTTATTTGTAGGGGGGAGAATAAATGGGGTCGCTGTACGAGTGGGGGTATGGGTACGTGTCGGGGTAAATGTCCGGCTAGGGGTCGCAGTGCGAGTTGATGTCTGGGTAGGTGTAAGGGTCCGCGTGGGCGTATTCGTGGGAATTGGCGTATGGGTAAGCGTCGGAGTGGTCGTTGGCGTGTTTGTTGGTGGCTCAATTCTACGGTTGGGATCGAGTAAGCCCAATGGGTCTTGCCAGTGATATAAATCGCCAATAAAACCTGACACTGGCCCCCGCAAGCCTCTTGCAATGGCAACAACCTTGTACTCAATGCTACCGCTGATCAATACATCAGTTTTCAAGTATTCATGGCCGGGGTTTTGTCCAAGCAACCGCTGGTCAATCGGCATGGGTTCTTGCAAACCCGATACAAAACTTGGCGCAACATCCACAACTGTCAAAGCCTGGCTTGATTTCAGAGACAGCGCCAAAACGACGCACAATGTAACGGCAGGCAACATAACCAGGCGAAGAAAAAGCGGATGAAAAACAACGAGTGAATGCAATTTTCTGCGTGACACGCTATATCCTGACAATTTCTCGATCTTTAAGATGCTTATCTGCCTTTTGATACGCATTCGATAGCTCGTCGCACAGCCCATAAATTCGCACGTGGGGTCGTGATCTGCAACACACAGCCCGTTCCCAGCAAAAATCGTTTGCCGCCCGCCGCTTCGATAGCGTTGCGCGCTTGCGCCGCCACCGTTTCGGGTGTGCCAAGCACCATCTGTTCGCGCTGCAAGCCGCCGCACAGCACGCCATCAAAGCGCTGCTGCGCCTCGGCCAGCGAGGGGGCCGTGTCGCGGTCGTGCCAGTTGATGCAGGCGATGGGGTAATTGGCGAAGCGGTCGAACATGATCCCTTCGCCATGCAGGTGCAGCATGTTGAACCATAAGGATTTTGCCGGTTCGAGCGCAATACGATCATACGCTTCGCCAAATTCGGCGTATTCGGCCTCATTCAGCAGGCCGTAGTTGGCGTGCTGCACGGCATAGAACACGCCGGCAATGCCCAACTGCGCGGCGGCTTCGACAAAACGCACCGTGCTTTCGGCGATGACCCCCAGGGCGGCGTGTACCTGCTGCGGATACTGGCGCAAATGGCTGAGCAGGTGGTTTTTGCCGACCAGGTTTTTGGCCTGCGAAAGCGGGCTGAACACCGTTTGCAGCACGGGCGTTTCGGGGCCGAGTTCGGCGGTGATCAGGCGCAGGGCTGCGAGTTGGGCGGCCAGGTGCGCGGCCGTGGGGTCGAGTGGGCGCAGGCGCAGCCAATCGTCGGCGGTCTGGATGACGTTGTGAGTGTAGGTGCGCGTGCCTTCGCTGTCGCCGCGCCATTCGTCGCGGCTGCCCCAGTCTTTCAGGCAGAAGGACGAGGTGGGCGTGACCTTGACCAGGTCGAAGTCGTAGGTGCGCTGCCAGTCGAGCGTGGCGGCGGCCAGGCCGTCGGGGGTCTGGTCATCCACGGGGAAGTGCCGCCACAGGGCAATGGGCGTGCGGTCGGGGGTCTGGCCGGAGAGGGTGGTTTCGAGGCGTTGGCGGTGGGTGGGCATGGGGAAAAAAGGTGGCAGGTTGAAAGCGACAGGGCGTTATTCGTTATTCGAGGGTGGGATGACTGCGAGGTGTTTTTCGAGCAGGCTGTTCAGTTCTTGTTCTTCGCTGGCCTGGGTGTCGAAGTATTCGTTCATAAACGTGGAGCGGCGCAGGCGCAGGGCCAGGGGAGCCACCTGGCGCAGGTCGGCGGGGCTGACCGTGTGGCGGCCATCTATGGCGGCGTAGGCGCGGGCGGCCTCGAACATGTTGATCTCGGCGCGCAGCGAGTCGATGCGCATCTCCTGTACCAGCGTCAGGCCGGTTTGGGCCACGTCATCGGGGATGGTGACGCCGGGCAGGATGTCGCGGGCGAGTTGGATTTCGGCCCGCGCCAGTTCGGTCTCTTCGGCGTAATCGGCGATGACGTGGCGGGGGTGCATCAGGTAGGTGCGGACGCGTTCGTAGGCTTCCCAGCGTTCCTGCCGGTTGGGCAGGCCGCGCACCACCACACGCAGCCCGAAGCGGTCGAGAATTTGCGGGCGCAGGCGGCCTTCTTCGGGGTTCATCGAGCCGATCAGGGCGAAGCGCGAGCGGTAGGTGGCCGCCAGCAGGCCGCGGCGCACGGTGTAACTGCCCTGGGCGGCGGCATCGAGGATGGCGTTGACGATGTCATCGGCCAGCAGGTTGACCTCATCCACGTAGAGCAGGTTGCGGTCGGCGTGCGAGAGGACGCCGCGCCGAATGCGCAGGCGTTCCTGGCTGGCGGCGCGCTCGTCTATGCTGCCCACCACATCTTCGATGCGGGCGTTGAGCGGCAGTTCGACCAGCCGCGAGCGATCCATTTTTGCCAGCGGTTCGCCCTGGCCGTATTTTTTGGCACAATCGGGGCAGACGGCTTCGAGGCCGCCCAGTTCGATGTCTTCGGGCATGCAGCCGAAATAGCACAGGCTGCGCGGCACTTCGGGCAGCAGGTCTACCACGCTGCGCACGGCAGTGGTTTTGCCGGTGCCGCGCGGGCCGATCAGCAGCACGCCGCCCACGCCGGGGTTGATCAGCGCCAGCAGCAGGGCGATCTTCATCTCGGCCTGGCCCACCATCGCCAAGAAGGGGAATGGCAGGCGTTCGGCCACGCCTGAATCGCCTTCATCGCTGAGCGGACGCAGGGCGCGGCCCGAAACGCGGTCTATCAGGTCGCGCAGCGAACGCACGCCAATGGGCGTTTCGTTTTTGCCGGGCTGATCGAGGGGGGCGTCAGTCATCAGTCCATGTCCTCGCGCAAATCACCGAAATCTACCGAGGGCAGCAGTTCGGGATCATCGAGCAGCACGTCAATCATGCCGTAGGCCAGTTCGGCCATCATGGGCGCCAGTGGCACGGTGGCGGGGATTTTGATGCGAATGGGGGGGCGCTCGGTAATGGGGCGACGCGGGCGGTCGTAGGAATCGGACATTTTGCGCAGGATGCGCGGCTCTTTGGTGAGTTCACCAACATAGTGGCCGTGAACGGAGTAGACCTCGCGCTGCGGCGTGACCAGGCCGATCCATTCGCCGCTGCGGCTGTACAGGTATGGATAGGCCATGAATGCGGCGACATCACCGCGAGTGGTGTAAATGGGAATGAGAGCGGGTATTGCAGGCATAAAATTATTATACTGTCACTTCACATCACCATACGTAATATAGCGGTTGACAAAGAAATTCCAAAATAACACGATCAGAACGGCGGTGGCGAGGGTCATGTTGTGGGCGATGAAATCATAGAGGGTTTCGGTGAGATGGACGAATGGAACATGAACCAGCACATCGCGCACCCACGGTTCGCCGAAAGACAAAATTGGCACCCGAATCACCAGGCCAATGACGCTGACAATGGTGAATTGCACCAACTGGGCAAATAGCGGTTTAGAACGCGAATCGGGGTAAGTCCAAAACCGGTTCCAGATGAAATTACTGACCACCGCGCAGAGAAACGAAACCGTGCCGGCGCGTAAGAGGGCCGAGATTGTCCAGCTACCCATCTGCGTGTCGTGAGGAAACAGCCACAACATGAAATTAGCTACGCCGAAGTCAATCACGAAGCCGATCAACCCAACCACCAAAAAACGTAGAAAACGCCCGCGTTCGCGGGCGTCGGTCAACAACTTGCTCATGCCACCCCCATCTTCTGGCGGAAGTAGGCAATCGTCTTTTGCAGACCCTCCTCCAGTTGCACTTTCGGCTCCCAATTTAGCACCGAATTGGCACGGCTGATGTCGGGGCGGCGGCGCTGCGGGTCGTTGCCCACGCGCCCTTCGGCTTTGTGGACGACGCCCGCCGGGTTGCCAACCAATCGGTTGATCGTTTGGGCAAACTCGAGGATGGTGGTCTCGACCGGGTTGCCGATGTTGACGGGGTAATGGATGTTCTTGAGCGAGGTGGGCAGGTCGTCGGCTTCGGCGTAGAGCAGGCGGGTGATGCCTTCGACCAGGTCGCTGACATAGCAGAAGCTGCGGGTCTGGTCGCCTGCGCCGTAGATGGTGAGCGGCTCGCCGCGAATGGCCTGCTGCATGAAGTTTGGCACCACACGGCCATCGTCAATGTGCATGCGCGGACCGTAGGTGTTGAAGATGCGCACGATGCGCGTATCAATGCCGTGGGCGCGGTGATAGGCCATCGTCAGCGCCTCGGCGAAACGCTTGGCCTCGTCGTAGACGGAGCGCGCCCCGATGGGGTCGCAGTGGCCCCAGTAGCTCTCCGTTTGCGGGTGTTCGAGCGGGTCGCCGTAGATTTCGCTGGTGGAGGCGAGCAGGAAGCGCGCCTTGTGCGCCCGCGCCACGCCGAGCGTGTTGTGCGTGCCAAGTGCGCCCGCCTTCATCGTCTGGATCGGCAGGTTGACGTAGCCAAATGGCGAGAGCGGGTTGGGGCTGGCCGGCGAGGCGAAGTGCATCACCGCCTCGATTTTTCCAGGGACGAAGATGAAATCGGATACATCGTGGCGGATGAACGAGAAGCGGGCATGGCCGGCCAGGGGGGCCAGGTTTTCGGGGTTGCCGGTGACGAAGTTATCCATACCAATGACTTCGTGGCCGTCGCCAAGCAATCGTTCGCACAAATGCGAACCCAGAAAACCCGCCGCGCCAGTAATGAGAATACGCATAAAAACCTCCGAGAGAAATTTATTTCCAATCCACCCGGCTGCTCAGGCCATCACTGGTCAGTTGGCTGGCAGAGCCGGTGAGGGTGTTGATCAGCCAGAGATTGCCCTGGTATAGGGCGAGAATATGCCAGGCGCTCGCTTCGCCCATCGGCGCTGGCGACCAGGCCACGCGCTGCGGTTCGAGGCCGCGAGCATCAGCGGCGGGGAAGAGCGGGCGGGCGTTCGAGCCATCGCGATCCATCAGCGAGAGGCGGTATAAACTGGCCTGGCTTTCGCGCGGCGTGATGGCCTGCAAGTAGGCGATCTGGTAGTCGCCGGTGGCTTGCAAGGGTGATGGCGCCGGATAGGCAAACATGCCCACCTGCCGGGCAAGCGCAATGGCGTTTCCGCCTTCGAGTGGCACAGCCACCAGGTCGAACAGCGGCGAGCGGTCAGGCGATGTGACGCCCGCAGCGGCATCGTGCGCCACCGCAAACAGCATCTTACCATCCGGCGACCAGGCAATGCCCGGCACCCAGGCCCAATCGCTGCCGGTTTCGAGCGGAATGATCGGCAGGAGCGGCTTCGGCGTCGCGGCGTTTTCGTCGTCTTCGGTGGGCAGCGTTATCACGCCGACCACGTCTGGCCCGGCGTAGGCCAGCCGGTCGCCGCCCGGCCCCCAGGCGAAGGATGTTCCCCACCAACCGTAAACGCCGCCGGCGTTGGTATCCACCACACCCACCGGGTCGGAGAGAAAATCGGTGGCGGGGCTGACGCCGCGGTAGGCCAGGTCGTTATTGGCCTGCCAGCCGGGGGCGGTAGTGCGCTGCTCGACGGTGGAATAGGCCACGGTGTAATAGCTGAGCAGGTCGTCGGTGGGTTCTTGCGGGCGAAAGCCGGCAAAGTGGATCACGTTGGTTACATCGAGCGCCATTTCGCCTGGTTCGCCATCGGTGCGCGCCAGCCACAGGGCGTTGATCTGTTCGGGCTTGTTCGAGCGGCGCGAGAAGAGCAGCCAGCGGCCATCGGGCGAAAGCTCGAAAACGTGTCCATCCAGGTCAGCCGAATTGACGATCAGCCGGCGCAGACCGGTGTTGGTCTGCATCACCCAGGCGTTGCCGCCCAGCAGGTAGGCAATTTTTCCGGGGATGTCGGTGGGCGAAAAGGTCTGGCCGATGCCGATTAAGATGATTTCGGGGACGGGCTTCTGCACGATGGTGCTTTCCCACTCTTCGTAGGAAATCTCGCGGCCTTCCTCCAGCACCCGGCGGTAGATGATGCGCCGCAGGCCATTAACGCCTTTCTGGCTGAGCATCATCTGGCCTTCGGGAAGTGATTCGCTGCGCACTTCCTGGCGCTCGAAGGCAATCACCTCCTCCACAGGCTGGCTAAATTCCTCGGTCACCCGCGTCAGGCGGATTTGCGTGCCTGCGCTGACAATGGCGTAAAAAGGCGGTTCACTGCGGTCGAGCGGGTTGACTGCGACACTGGCGGCGGCCAGGGCTTCTTGCACGGTGCTGCCCGCATCTACGGGCAGGCTTTGCAGCGTGCCATCGGCCAAAATGCTCACCGTCACCTGCCCTTGCGAGACCTGTGGCGCATCACAGGCGGCCAAAAAAGCCCCCAGCAGGGCCGCCAGCAGCAGCGAAAAAAGTGCGTGATATAATCTCATGCCTTGCATCCCAATAACAGCCCCCGATTATAAACGGTAAACCAGCCCGATGACTGAGCAAACCATCCCGCCCCCCACCCTCTCGCTGCCGCTCTCCTTACGCGCCCGCCTCGAAGCGCTGCTGTTCGCCGCCCCCGGCGCAGTGACGCTGGCGCAGCTTGCCGCCGCGTTGGAATTGCCCCAGCCTGAAGTGGAAAAGGGTCTGGCCGAAATGGAGGCCGCTTTGGCTGCCGGAGGATTACGCCTGCAACGCCACCAGGGGCGTGTGCAGCTCACCACCGCCCCCGAAGCGGCGGGGCTGGTCGAGCGCTTCCTCGGCCTGGATGCATCCAGCCGCCTGAGCCGCGCCGCCCTCGAAACGCTGGCTATCGTGGCCTACCAGCAGCCCATCACCCGCCCCGAGGTAGATGCCGTGCGCGGCGTCAACAGCGATGGCGTGATGAAGAGCCTGCTTAGCAAGGGCCTGGTGCAAGAAGTGGGCCGCGCCGAACGGGCCGGACGCCCGATTTTGTACAGCACCACATCCGACTTTTTGCAGCACTTTGGCTTGAATTCCCTGGCCGAAATGCCGCCGCTGACCACGCCGGGGGGAGAGGCGGGCGAGGAAAAGACGGAGCCACAGGATTTGTTGAAAACGTGACGTGAGACGTGGTGCGTGATGCGTGTTTTGTGAACACGTGTTACGCGGTTCAGTTTCAAACCCAATAAAAAACGTGCTGCGTATCCCGTCCCAACGGAACACGCAGCACGTTTTACGTTTCACAAACCGCTTATTCTACGGTCAAGTTTACCTTCGCTCGAATATCGCGCGACGACGAGCCAAACAACACTTCATATTCACCTGCTTCGGCCAGCCAGGTTTTTTGTGCGGGGTCGTAGAAGGCGAACGAGCGCTGGTCGAGTTCGAAGGTGACGAGCTTGCTCTCGCCAGGCTGCAAGTCCACTTTGGCAAAGCCCTTCAATTCCTTGGGCGGGCGCGGCAGCGATGATTGCAAATCGGCCACGTAAAGCTGCACCACTTCCTTGCCAGCCGTCTGGCCGGTGTTCTTCACCATCACCGAAACACTCACTTTCTCGCCGCTATCGAGCGCATCTTTGCTGATTTGCAGTTTCGCTGATGCGGCTGCATACTCGAAAGTGGTGTACGACAACCCATGCCCAAACGGGAACAGCGGTTCAACGTTCTTCTTGTCGTAGTGGCGATAGCCCACAAAGATACCCTCGCCATAATGCACTTCACGGTTGCCGGGGACGGATGCGTGGGTGAAAGCGGGGTTATCTTCCAGGCGCTTGGGGAAGGTGATGGGCAGCTTGCCGGAGGGGTTGACCTGGCCGGTGAGGACGCTGGTGACGGCGTTGCCGTTTTCCAGGCCAGGGTAGTAGGGCAGCACAATCGCCGCCACCTGGTCAGCCCACGGCATCTCGATGGGCGCGCCCACGTTCAGCACCACTACCGTGTTGGGGTTGGCCGCCGCCAGGGCAGAGACCAGTTCGTTCTGGCCGCCGGGCAGGAGCAGGTCGGGGCGATCCCAGCCTTCGGTCTCGAAGCCTTCCTGGTAGCCGATGAAGGCCAGCACCACATCAGCCTGCTTCGCCAGTTCCACCGCACGCGCCGGGCGGGGGTCAGCGCCGGGGGCGTAGACGATGGCCGCCGAAAGCCGGTAGGCCACGATGAATTGGCCGGGATATTTGGTGTATTCGATATGGATGGTGTAGGCTTTTCCGGCCTCCAGTTCTTGCTCGAAATTGACTTTGGCCTGAGCGCCCTCCCAACCGGCGGCAGTGCTGGTGTTGGGGGCGGCGCTGTCGGCAACGACCTCGCCATCCAGGATCACCTTGACCTGGCCGCCGTGGTGCAGGTGGAAAGTGTAATGACCGCTGACGGGGACTTGCAGTGTGCCGCTAAAGCGCATGGCAAAGTGATCGCTTTCGGGCTTGTCGGCGGGTTGCAGCCACCACCACAATTCAGGGCGCTGGCTGTCCACGTGCGACTCAATCGGCCCGGCGAACCCGGCCGCGTCGCGGTAGACATCAATGCGCAGCCCCGCGCCAGCGCCATCGGGCATGGTCAGCCATTCGAGCGGGATGGCAGGCGGCTCGTTGAAGTTGTCGCAGCCCTGTTCGTAGGCGATTTCCACCCGGTCGCCGAGTTGGGTTTTGACGGCTTCGAGCGGGGTGACGCGATAGGGACAATCCACGTGCGACGAGCCGCCGCCCTCGATCACCGCCTGCGCGGCGTTGGGGCCGATCACGGCGATTTTGGTGGTCTTGGCGGGATCGAGCGGCAGAACGCCATTGTTTTTCAATAAGGTGATGGCTTCTTCGGCCAGTTTACGGGCAACCGCCTGATGTTCGGGCGTGTTGATCGAACCCTGGGAAGTGCTGCCATCCATGCGGCCAGAGAGCAGCACGATGCGCAGCACACGCCGGGCGGCCTCGGTGATGTCGGCTTCTTCGATCTGCCAGCGTGCCACGGCATCGGCCAGCAGTTTGGTGTAGCGCGCTGGGCCGGGCATTTCGAGGTCGAGGCCAGCGGCGATGCACTCGAAGATGCTGTGGACGGCGCCCCAGTCAGAGACGACCAATCCCTCGAAGCCCCATTCTTCCTTGAGAATTTCGTTGAGCAGGTAGTCGTTCTGGCTGGCGTAGACGCCGTTGATGCGGTTGTACGAGCACATCACCGTCCAGGGTTGGCTCTCTTTGACGGCCATCTCGAACTGCGAGAGATAAATTTCGCGCAGCGTGCGCTCGTCAATCTCTGAACTGGCGCGGTCGCGTTCGATTTCGTAATTGTTGACGGCATAGTGCTTGAGCGAGGTGCCCACGCCCTTGCTCTGCACGCCGTTGATGAAGCCGATGGCGGTTTTGCCAGCCAGGTAAGGGTCTTCGGAATAGGTCTCGAAGTTGCGCCCGCCGCGCGGCTCGCGCACGATGTTGACGCACGGGCCGAGGATGATGTCGCAGTCCATGCCGCGCGTTTCCTCGGCGATGGCCTGGCCCACGGCGTGAACCAGTTCGGGGTTCCAGGCCGCGCCCATCGAGATGCCAGTGGGGAAGGCGGTGGTGGGGTTGACCTTGCGCCCGCCGGCCTGGTCGGCGCGTACGCCGTGCGGGCCGTCGGTCATTACGATGGAGGGGATGCCCAGGCGCGGGATGGGCACCGTTTTCCAGGCGTCCAGGCCGGCGAGCAGGGCGATTTTTTCGTGCAGGGTCATCTGCGAGAGCAAAGATTCGACACGTTCGTCGAGGGTGGAGGGGGTAGGTTTTTGGGGCATGGGGAAATCCTTGAGAAATTTTGGATGCGCTTGCATCAAAGCGCAAGGCGTTCTTTCAATAGGGCGAAATTTCTGGCAAAACTATCGGGATCGGTGTGCAAGCCAAAGGCAGCCGTACAAGGCAAAATTTCATCGAATTGGCTTTGCAATGTATCCAATTCGATAACGGCAGCACGGAGCATATTGCGTACATCGCTGAAGTCTTTTTCGTTGCCGCGATGCAGTTTTGCTAATGCGACCGAGTAAAAATCGAAGTGAAAAACTTCCAAATTTCCAAATCGGCCAATATGGCGATGGCGATTTTGATACCCAGCCGGTAAGGGCAAAAATTCATCTGGCGAAGCCTGTTCGATGGGAATGCCCATTTCCTGGCTGATGCGTCGCAGACAGGAGATCAGCTCGGGTTGATTTTCAACCGGGACGGCAATTTTTATGTCAATGTCAAAGGTGCTGGTTTTGGCGGCTAACAGGATCAAGGATGATCCGCCGACAAGGTAAAGCGTACCAGAATGACGGTAGCACGATCCCAATCGGCGCAGAAATTCGTTTAGCGTTTGTGAGTTAACGGTTGGCGAGTCCATAATCCAGTTTAAGTTGTTTCAAAAACAAATCCATGATGGTCTGGTAAGCAGAGAACCACTCGTAACCCGTTTCTTGTTTCTGCAAGGCCGCTAATGCTCGCAGCCCGGCTTCACCAAAATACTCATCCGCGGCTGGCAGCCCCCACAGCGCGCCAAAATAATCGGGCAGGAGCGGCGTCTCGCCCAGGTAGATGCCGAGGGCGGTGCGCCAGAAACGCTGCAAGAATACGGTAGCCGTGTACAGGCGGCGCAAGCGTTCGGCGTCGGTCGGTTCGAGCGCGGCGACGATGGGAGCAACCAGGCTGGCGTATTCGGGATGGCGCAAAAACAGGGGAATGAGCGCTTCGCGCAGGCGAGGTTCGGGGTGGGTGGCGAGGTCACGGATCAGTTGGGTGGGGTCGGGCGCTTGATAGCTGGCAGTCATCTCGCGCACACGCAGCGTGCGCACGCCCAACGAAGCTAACTGTTCGACCAGCAGGGATGAATCAGGGGTAGTATTTTCCACGATTAAGATTATATCAATCGGGTGTGTTTCATTTCAGTTGAGAGTTAGCTGTGTCATTCCGAGGAGCGGTTTTTGCGACGAGGAATCCCTGTTGCACACGCTCTTTCTTACCTGTGCAGGGTATAAATGGGCAAATGCTTCAGGGATTCCTCGCCAAAGCATGCCCTGAGCGAAGGGAATGGGAACGGCTCGGAATGACAGCCCCAACTCAAATGAAACACACCCATATCAATCGCGCGGCGGATGCCAACCAACGGCAATCCAAAGCCGACGAGTAGTTACCATATCTGGGTGATTCATTTGCAAGGCCAGGATCGTTACCCGACCTTTTGAAGTCTTGCCAATGAGTATTGCACCATCATCTAACCATGCAAAGTGCTCATTCCAATCATCGTTGTGTGGGTTGAACAAGGGCACAAGGGTATTGGTATCTGAGTCAATTGCGTTGATTCGATCGGCTTTATGGCTGTTGCACATGGGGCAAGCCAATGTCAAATTACTTTCATCGTTGGTTCCCCCAAGCGACTCTGGAAGGATGTGGTCAATTTCAAGCAGAGGGCCGATGACTTGCTGAGATGTCAGGCAATAGCCACAACGAAAGCGGGCCGCTCGTGCAACCCGCTGGCGTAGTTCCGCCGAAATGCGAGATTTGCTCATTCCAATGGCTCAAATTGTGTGGAATCAGAAACATCATAACCGCGTTGTTTCAATAAAACTGCGGCTTGGGCGCGTACCAAAATTGTATCCTGGTAGAGTTGCAGCAGAGATTGCTCTTCCGTTTGTTCATCCTGACTTAAAACGCGGCTTTGTTGTGCTTCATGCAGGGCGGCTAACCGTTCTCTTTGTTCCAAAGAAAGCGTTGCCCGTGCAGCTTGCCAGAGAGCAGCGTCATTCAAGTAAGCCATTTGAGCGATTTGGGATCGCAATTTAACCGGTTCAACATCTTCCAAAGAAACCGCGGCAGCCACAGCTTCTACCAGCATGTCATTGACGGCAATTTTGCGACGCCGGGCGGCACGTTGGAATCGTTGATAAACTTTGTCGGGCAGGTTAATGGTGACGGGTTGAAGCGTCATAAGCACATCCGCAGGGTTTTAATTTTCACTTGGATAAAAACTGTATGAAATTATACCCCCTTCGCACCCCAATCATTTCGCCGATGAAGTTTCCACTGACATTGATAAGATGCTATTTCCCCCTGGATAAACGAAAAATAAACAGGATAAACAGGATGGACAGAATAAAAAAATCCTGCTTCCATCCTGCCTATCCTGTACATCCTGTTTTATTTACGGCTTTTCCGGCGCGATCTTGACCGCCGCGGTCATGTTCCAGCGCAGTTGCTCGTGCCAGGTTTGCCAGGCTTCATCCTCGGTGGGGATGATCACGGCGGTGTAGACGATGTCGCCCTGCACGTTCTGGCCGAGGGGCTTGATCTTCTCAACGCTGCCGGTGAAGGTCACTTCGGGCAGGGCGTCGAAGGTGATCGTGGCAATATCGCCAGGGCGGATGCGTACCACGCTGAGTTCGGTCAGGTCGGTGGTTTCGATCTTCCAACCGGAGAAATCCACCAGTTGCACGCTCGGCGCGGCCGCGCTGACGAATTGGCCGGCCTTCAGGTCAATGCTGAGTACCGTGCCGGTAAAGGGCGAGACCAGCACTAAATTGTCGAGGGCGGCTTTGGCGGCGGCGAGTTGCGCCTCGGCATTGGTGATGCGGCCTTCGGCGAGCAGCACGTCGTCAGGGTCAACGCCGTTTTGCAGGCCATCGCGACGTTTCTTGGCCTCGGCCAGGCGGGTTTCGGCCAGGGTCACTTCGGCATCCAGCAGGTTTTGGTCGGTTTCGGTGGGTTCGCCGGTGTACCAATTGTATTGCGCCAGGATCGTCCAGTAGGCGCTGCGGGCGGCGGCCAGCATCAGGTAGGCGTTGCTGCGGCGGGGGTCGTCGTCGGGAAGGTCGGCGGTGTCATCGTAGTCTTTTTGGGCGGCGTCGTACTCTTCTTTGGCCTTGTTCAGGTCTTTGCGGGTGTTGTCAATCGTGTCAGATGTGGCGCGGTTGCCGGGGGCCAGGCTGTTGCGGTGCTTGTTGGCGTCTTCGAGCGACTTCTCGGCGGAGGCTACGTCTAGCTGCGCCTGCGCCAGGGCCAGCGTGCCACCTTCGCCCAGGTTTTTGAGCGCCACCTGGGCGTTGAGTAGTTCCAATTCGGCCTGAGCGACCGAGGCCGCCAACTGCTCCTGGTTGCCCAGGCGGGCGACGACATCGCCCTGTTTGACCAGATCGCCTTCTTTGACGTTGACTTCTTCAACAATGCCGCTGGTAACAAAGCTGAGCGTCACGCTATCGAGCGGCACGAGGCGGGCTTCGGCCACGATCTCATCGCTGGCCTTGACGGGCGGCAGCGGCGTGGCGGTGGCCGCTGCGCCAGGAATGGTTTGCGTCGCGACTTCGGCGCAGGCAGAGAGGACAAGGGCGGAAATGAGGATGAGGAAGATGAGCTTTTTCATGGGGTTACTCCGAAAGAGAAAATGTAGGGCGAAATTAATTTCGCCTTACTCATACGCCAGCACGTCACGCACGGTCAGGCGGCTGGCCTGGAAGGCCGGCAAGAAACTGGAGATGGCCGAGAGCAGCGTCACCACCACCAGCCACAAGATCAGGCCCTCGGTGGAGAAGCGGAAGCTGAGCGAAATCTGGAACAATTGCTCGCCGACCATCTTGCTGAGAAACTGACTGATCGGGATGGCGATCAGGCTGCCTTGCAGGGCGCTGATCCAGCCGATCAGCAATCCCTCGACGATGACGATGCGCTGGATGGCCGCGTTGGAAGCCCCCACCGCCCGCATCACGCCGATCTCACGCGTGCGCTCGATCACGTTGATGCTCATTGTGCCCATCAGCCCCAGCCCGCCGACCAGGGCCAGCAAGGCCGCCATCACCAGCAGGATGGCAACGATCATGTTGAAGATAAACTCGAACTGCTGCCGCAATTCGCTGACCATGAACATGGCACTGACGCGAATGCCCACGCTTTCGAGGTGCTTTTCGATGGCCTTCGAGAGCGTCTTGAGCGAGGCGGCGTCGTGAACGTTCGTCTTGACCAGGGCGAAGCCGGCGCTGCCCACCTGCCCGGTAATTTGGGCAAAGTAGGGGTAGTTGGCGTAGATCGTGGGGCCGCTCAACACGCCGCGCACCAGGCCCACCACCACCCAATCCCGTTTCTGGCCGAACAAATCCAGCCGCACGGTGTCGCCAATCTTCACGTCAGGCTCATCTTTGAGCACATCGGTGTTGATGACGATGGCGTTTTCATCTTCGGGCAGCAGCCAGCGGCCTTCGATCACATGCGGTTGAATGAGCTGCGTGTCGGCGTCAGGGGCAAGGATGTTGATGTCTTGGCCGGTGGTGCCATCGGGGCGCACCCGTTTGGCCGAGCCGCCGCCCCAGGTTTCGACCGCCTCGACGCCGGGAACCGCCAGAATTTCGGGGATCAGTGCTTCCAGGCGGTAAGCGCGTTCCAGGCCGATCTGGATGTCGAATCCCCAGTATTGCAGCACGTCGTCAATCGTTTGCAGGGCCGAAGAACGCACGCTGAACACGCCGACGAAGATGGCGCTGGCGAGGGTGAGCGTGGTGACGGTCAGCAGCAGGCGCATTTTGCGCCGGAAGGTGTTGCGCAGTGAGAGCAGCATAGGGCGCGAGAGCGGCAGGAAGCGCAGGAAGAAGTTGATCAGCTTATCGAGGAACCCCGTGCCGTAGCTGCCCTGCCCCAGGCCGTAATCGCTGATGGCCTGGCGCACCGTGACCCGCACACCCGCCCAGATGGGGATGAACGCCGCCGCCAGCGGCACGAGCAAACCCACGATGGCTTGCAGCGCCACCACTTCGGGGGCGAAACGCACCGATTCGATCTGCACGTCGAACAGCCCGGCCACGAAACTCGCCAGCAGGTAGGCCCCATAGCCGCCAGCCGGGATGGCGATCAGCAGCGCCAGCAGGCCAAAGATCAGCACCATCACCAGGTACATGGCAAAGACCTGCCCATTGCGCCCGCCGACGGCTTTCATAATGCCCACCTGCCGCGTGTGTTGGGCCAGCAGCGCCGAAATGGTGTTGACCACCAAAAAGCCGCTCAACGCCAGCGAAAGCCCACCCAACGAACCGAGCAGGGCAATGATCGGGTTGAGAAAGTCATCTACCGGCGAGGCTGATGGTTCCGGGACAACGGCGAAATAGACAAAGGCGCCGCTTTTTTCGAGCAGTTTTTGGGCTTCATCGGCCACCTTTTGCACGGCGGCCTTGTCGGTGATGTTGCCCTCCACGCGCAGGAGCAGTTGTTGGTATTCCTTGGGCAGGCCGAGCCAGTCGAGCGTGTCGAAGGTGACGTAGGCCTCGGGGTTTTGGCCCAGCGGCGGCGGGTTGCCGCCGAAATCGTAGACGCTGCCGGCGATGGTCAGCGTGCGCTGGCGGCCATCAGGCATTTCGATGGTGACGGTGTCGCCTTCCTGCCAGCCCAGGGTACGCATCCACGAGCGCAGCACGAGCATCTCTTTATCGGGCGGCGGCCAGGCGCCGTGGTCGGGGAAGAATTTGATGATGCGGATGTCGTTGTAATCGGCCACGGCGCGCAGGGTCAGGCTTTTCCAGTCGTCGGGGCCGGCCAGGTAGCGCACGGTCAGCTCGGCACGGCCATCGGCCTCGGCCACGCCGGGAAGCTGACGCACTTTTTTGAGCAGGTCGGGCTTGTAGCCGCTGACGAACAAATAGGCGTCTGGGCTGATGGCCTTATCGAAGGCTTTGCCCAGGTCTTCTTTGAGCAGGCTGCGCGTGCCGCCGACCATGCCCAGGGCGAAGATGCCCACGGCAATCGAAAGCACCACCAGCAGCGTGCGCGCCTTGTTGCTGCCCAGGTCGCGGATCACTTTCATCCAGCGCGGGCTGATCATGCCTGGCCTCCGTTGTGCTTGTGGCCGTTGCTGCGCACGGTGGCGATGGTGTCGGTGCGCGCTTCCAGCAGGCGTTCCACTTCCTGGCGGGCACCATCCGATTGGGTCAGCAGGTTGTCAAATTCGGCGCGCGGCAGCGCCACCACTTCGACATCGGTGTTGGGGTCGGCGCGCACGCTGGCCTGGCGCGTGCCGCCGCGCAGCAGCGCCATCTCGCCGAAGAATTGGCCGGGCGTGAGCGTGCTGACGATGATCTCCTGCCCGTCGTGTTCAAGGGCCACTTCGACGCGGCCTTTGGTGACGAGGTAGAACTTGTCACCGGCCTCGCCCTGGCGCACGATGACCGTGCCGGGGGTGTAGCGCAGCGTCTCAAGCTGGTTGCTGAAGTAGAGCAGTTGGTGTTCGGTGAGGGCGGGGAAGGCTTTGGCGAGATACTCCTCGACAATTTCGCCATCCACCAAAATGACGGTGCGGGTGACGCGCTTGGCCAGGTCGTTATCGTGCGTGACCATCACAATCGTCTTGCCTTCGGCCACCAGGCTCTCGAACAGGCGGAAGACGGCCTCGGCGGTCTTCGAGTCGAGGTTGCCGGTGGGTTCGTCGGCGACGATGATGGCGGGGTCGTTGGCGAGCGAACGCGCAATCGCCACGCGCTGCTGCTGCCCGCCGGAGAGCGTGGACGGCAGCTTGCGAGCCTGGTCGGCCATGCCCACCTGTTCGAGCAGGTGCAGGGCGCGTTCCTTGCGCTGGCGGATGCCGTACATGTTGCAGAAATCCATCGGCAGCATGATGTTTTCGATCACGGTCAGGGTGGGCAGCAGTTGGAAGAACTGGAACACCACGCCCACGTTGCGCCCGCGCCAGGCCGCCATGCGGCCCTCGTTGAGCTTGTGGACGGCGGTATCGCCAACCAGCACCTCGCCGGTGGAGGGGCGGTCTATGCCGGTGAGCATGTTGATCAGCGTGGATTTGCCGCTGCCCGATTTGCCGATGATGGCGACGAATTCGCCGCGGTCTACCTGCAAATCTACGCTTTTGAGGGCGGTGAAGGTGCCGGCGGCGCTTTTGTAGGTTTTGACCACGCTGCGCAGATCGATCAGATGGGTATTGCCATGCTTGTAAGCCCCATTGGGGGTAGATTTTTCACGTTTGAGCCAGTTGAACATGGGTTGCTCCAGGGGGGAAAGGAACAGGATGAATACCGAAATACCTTACGCTGATACAGGAAGCTGGTCGCGTCGAAAATGCCTGGAAATGCAAAAGCCCCCCGGCAGCCAATCTTGTTGGCATACCGGGGGGCTTGCAAATTGCACGGCAATCGCCATGCCGGGCATTCGCCCGCGCATTCAATGGATGAAAATGTAGGGGCAGATGGCATCTGCCCAGATTCGGCGCAACAAGGCCAAACCAGGGCGCACGGCGTGCGCCCCTACCCGCGTCTATTTTTCATACCACCCAATGGCCCGTCTGAAATGGCGGGGGACTGAACAATCAGGCTGAGCGTAGTCGAAGCCTTACAAGAGCAAATAGTGCGCCAGCAAATCCTGGCTTTTGGGGTCGAGCTTCTCGTAATCGCGGATTTCGTAGCGCGTCTGGTTGATGTCAATGACCAGCCAGCGGCCCGGCCCTACCTGGCGCACGTGGCCGATGATGCTGTCGCGCATGATGAACGCTTTCGCGCCGCGGTCGGTGTTTACGTCCCAATAGAGAAAGCCAAATTCTTCGCGAATGCTGTGGATGACCTGGATCACCGGCACGAGGTAGAACAGGTCGAGTTCCTGCTCCACGGCCTGGCGCGAGGCGTCGTCTAACTCGCGGCAATCGGCAATCACGCCCAATTCTTGCAGGCGGTCGGGGTGTTCGGCCTCTGGCACGCGCACCACCACGAAGGTGTTCTGCGCCGAGAGCGGAAACGAGCGCCGCAGGCTGACCCGCGGAAACGCCGCGCCGTCGGCCATTTTCAAGGTCAAATTCTGCCCCTCGTAGGCAAACGTCAACGATTGGGCGATCAGGTAATGGGTCTCAAATGATTCGGGGGGATTTGTCAGTTCAGACATTTTGATCTTCTTAAGCAAACGAATATGAATAACGACTCACGTTATTCGTTAATCGGTCTTCGTGGAATGCCATCACGTCGGAAACCGGGGGCGGGTGGGAAAAGGAGAGGAAAACCACCCGCCCCGCGGCTCCGCGCCCGTTACACAGTCGGCACACCGTCGAGGCGGGCAAACTGGGATTGGATTTGCACCAGGTTGTAGAACAGCCCTTTCTGTTCCATCAACTCGTTGGGGGTGCCCATCTCCACGATCTGGCCGCGTTCCAGCGAGATGATGCGGTCGGCGTTGTAGAGCGTGGACAGGCGATGGGCGATGGCAATGGTGGTGCGGCCCTGCACCAGGGTTTCGAGCGCCTTCTGAATCTGGCGTTCGGTTTCGGTATCCACCGACGAGGTGGCCTCATCGAGGATCAGAATCTTCGGGTCGAGCAGGATGGCGCGGGCGATAGAAATTCGTTGGCGTTCGCCGCCCGAAAGGCCCGTGCCGCCCTCGCCAACGATGGTGTCATAGCCTTCGGGCAGGTTGACGATGAAATCGTGGGCGTTGGCGGCTTTGGCGGCGCGGATGATCTCTTCGCGGCTGGCCTCCGGCTTGGCGTAGGCGATGTTCTGCGAGATCGTCCCGCTGAACAGGAAGGGCTGTTGCAGCACGATGCCGATGTGATGGCGCACATCTTCGATGGTCAGGTCGCGGATGTCCACGCCATCAATTTTGACCGTGCCTTGCGTAGCGTCGTAGAAACGGCAGATCAGGTTGACGAGGGTGGTCTTGCCGGCCCCCGACGGCCCGACGATGCCGATCAATTCGCCCGGCTGGATGTGGAAGGACACGTCTTTGATCACCGGGAAGTAGGGGTTGTAGCCAAAGGTGACGTGGTCGAACTCGATGCGCCCCTCGGCAGCCGGGCGGCTGATGGTTTCGGCCTTTTGCTTCACTTTTGGCATTTCATCGAGAAACTCGAACGTGCGCTGCGAAATGGTGACGAAGCGGTTCATCGCCTGGCTGATCTGCGCCATATTGGAAAGCGGCCCGTAGAACATGCCCAAATAGGAGAGAAACGCCATCAGCGTGCCGAGCGTGATCACCCCCTCCAGCACCGAGCGCCCGCCCACGTACCAGATGATCAACCCGCCCGCCCCAAAAGCGAACGAAATGAGCGGGAAGAACTTGCCCCACGCCTGATCCACGCGCAGACGGGCATCGAGGGCGCCCTGGTTGCGTTCGTGATAGCGGGCTTCTTCCTGGTCTTCCTGGGCGAAAGCCTTGACCACCTGAATGCCCGCCAGGAAGGTGTTCATCATCGAATTCAAGCGCCAGCGGGTGATCCAGTAGCGGCGGAAGTGTGGGTTCATGCGGCGGTGGTAGGTCAGCGTGGCTACCAGCACAAACGGGGCCGGGATCAACACGAAGAAGCCCAGGGTGGGCGCCATCGAGAACAGCACCGCCCCGATGCCAACCACCAGGATGGCGTACAACATGAACTGCGACATCTGGTTGATCAGCCCTTGCAGTTCTTCGGTGTCGTGGTTGATGCGGGTGAGCAGGCGGCCGGTTTCGTTGCGGTCGAAGAAATCTTGCGAGAGTGTTTTCAGGTGGGCGAACATTTTCTCGCGCACGCCCGCCGCGAACGAGGTGGAGATGCGGTTGGTCAACAGGGCGTCGTTGATGGTGATGACCACGCGTACGATCTGAATCAGCAGCAGCGACGAAACGAGCCAGATCAGCCAGTTGGTGTGCGCCTGTTTGGTCAGCACTTCGTCAATCAGCACGCGCGTCAGGTAGGGCGGCAGCAGGTCAACCGCCACGCCCAGCAACATCAACATCAGATGAACCGCCCCCAGCCCCCAGAAGGGTTTGGCCAGCAGCACCAGCCGCCGGAATACCTGGCCTTTTTTGATGCAGTTGGGACAGACCTTGAGAGAGGAATCGAGCAGGCGTTTGCCGCACGACAGGCAGCGCTGGCTCTCGCCTTCAAAATCGGGGGCGGGCGTGTTGGGGTCGTTTTTGCGCTGGCGCAGGTAGTGGGCGATCAGGGCGAACTGCTCGGTCAGTTCATTGGAAAAGTGCAGTAAGTTGTGCGACAGCCCCGCCACGACCACGCGCAGCAAGGCGTTGCCCACGGCAGGCTCCACCTGGGCGTCATCAATATCCTCCAGCGCCGCCTGGAAGAGCAGCCTGGCCTGGCCCTTGGCGAGGCTAATCACCTGAAACTGGCAGCCGTTGATCAGCAGCCATTGTTCGCCGAACTTGCCATCTGGGCCAAGATCGGTCTGTTGGGCGATGTTCAGGCCATCGGGCTGGCCGCCGTGGTCGAGGTAGCAGGTGAACACCGGGCCAGGGATGCCCTGGGCGAGAAATTTGGCATGGTCGAAGGAATGCTGGCAATCGTCTTCGGACATAAAAAAAGCTCCGGCAACACAAACCCGCAGGCAGTGAAGCGATAAACCGGGCCATGCAAAACAGCCTGGTTGAATCTCTTCAACGCCTGCGGGGTTAGTTGCCGGGCTCGAACTGAAGATTTAGCTCTAAGGGAGATGTGTTCTTCATCTCCCCATTCGCCCCGAAAAAGAGCGTCCCCCGCTCATAGGATTCGGCGATTGGTTAAAATTGTTAATACGATTATAACGATTTTTGACCAAAGGGGGAAGCTAACAATTGTGTCAGGAGAAAGCGCTATGCAGCCGCATAACCGGGCAGTTCTTCCAGGTCATTGCCCATTTGCACCCGGTGGAACGGCACCCACGCCACGCCGAACAGGTCGAGCTGCACATCTTTTTTATAGGGCTGGATAGACATCTCGCTGCTCTGCTGGGCGACCTCGCTCCAGCGCTGTTGGATGGCCTCTTCTTCTTCCTGCCATTCGGCTTCGAGGGCGGCGATCTGCTGTTTAAACTGGGCAATGGCCTCGATAGATTCGTCTACTTCGGCTTTGGCCTGTTCGGTCATGCGGCGTTTGGTAAGCTGCGAGGTGAAGCTCTTCTTGCGCCCCAGGCCAAGCAACCCGGCGCCCAATTCGGCGATGTTGCCGCGTTCTTCCCATTTGCGCTGTTCATATTCCACCTGGTCACGCGCCAGTTCGCGTTCTTCGCGCGAGAGCTTGTCGGTGAGGGTGTTGAGTTTGCCCTGATAAGAGGCAGCCAGCTTTTTGATCTCGGCGTCGCGGGCCTGGCGGGCGGCATCGGCGCACTGGGTGCGAAATTCGGCGGCAGTGACCTGCGGCCCGGCGTACAACTTGAGCGCTTCGTTGACGCGGATGGTCACTTCGCTGTTGCGGAAGACCCAATCGGTGAAATCGCTTTCGAGGGCAGCCAGCGATTTTGCGGCGTTGAGCGGGGCGGCAGGGGTGGCGAAGCGCGCCTGCGGGGCGGGTTCGTCGTCGAGGGCGGCAGCATCAATATGAGGCGATTGGTAGTTTTCCCAGCGGATGCGGGTGCGCGAATCGGGTTCGATCACCAGCATGGTGTGGAAGATGTCGCTATCGAGGTTGTATTTGCGGTTAAGCAGGCGCACGTGGGCCTGGGCGAGCAGCGCCGGGCGGTAGATCAGGCCCTGGCTGCTGGCGTTGGCAGGCACGCTGCGTCCATCGGCTTTGAAGGCCTGGGTGATGGTCAGGTTGTTGGGCAGGAAGTATTCGCGGATGGCGGAGGGGAGGGCGGGGCGCGTGGAAGATTGGAGGGTTGGAGGATTGGGAGATTGGGGGAAAGTTGCAGGTTGGGTGCTGGCGAAAGATGGGGAGCCAGGGGGCGGGGGAGATGGGGGGATGATGGGGATGGGTTGGAAGCCGTCGGGGAGTTGTTGATTGGTGATGGTTGGTGGGGGGACGGTTGAAGGTTGCAAGTCGAAGGTTGCAGGTTGGGTGGTTGCGCCAGCGAGACGGTTGAGGGCGGGGATTTGGGCGCGTGTGAGCGGGCCGGCCAGGTAGTTCATGGCCCAACGGGTATGCAGGAGTTGTGGCTGGCCGCTGTGAACGTTGTGCAGCAGAAACATGCGTTTGCCGAGCGTGGAGATCAGCTTATCGTACCCGGTGCGGTCGAGGTTGCCAGAGAGGGCGCTTTCGAGGCCGTCGAGCAGGCGGGCTTTGTCGCGCTCGGTTTGCAGCTTGCCGATGAACCAGGTGCCGGCGTTGGAGAGGGCTTTGTAATCTACATCGGCGGGGTTTTGCGTGACGAGCATTTGCCCCACGCCAAAGGCGCGCGCCTGTTTGAGCAGGCGCATCATCACCGGCTTGGACGGCGGATTGCCGATGGGCGGCAGGTAGCCGAAGATTTCGTCGAAGTAGATGATAGCGCGCAGGGCAGGCGTGCCAGCCTGCGAGCGCATCCACGCTTCGACGGCAGAGAGCAGCAATCCCACGAAGAACATGCGCTCGGCATCGGGCAGGTGGGCGATATAAAAGATGCTGTGGCGCGGGCGGCCATCGGCGGCGTAGAGAAGTGACGGGACATCGAGCGGCTGGCCTTCGATCCAGCTTTGGAAGGCGGGCGAGGCCAGGATGTTGTTGAGCTGCATGGCGAGGTCGAAGCGCTCTTTTTCGGGGAAAAAGGCGTTGACATCGAACACGCCAAGCCGGGGGAAGGGCGGCGTCTGTGTTTGCAGGATCAGTTCGCCCAGGTCGAGGTCGCGGCCCTGCTTCCAGGCGTTCTCGAAGATGTTGGCAAGCAAGATGTGTTCGCGCGAGCGCACGGGGTCAATCTCGGTCAGGCCCACCAGCCCCAGCAGGGCCGTGACCGTGCCAGCGATTTTCTCGCGCAGCAATTCGCGGTGATCATCCCAGGCTAACGGCGGGCATTTGAGCGAAGCCAAAATGCTGACGGGGATGCCGCTGTCGGAGCCGGGGGTGTAGATGGCGAAGTGGGCGGCGTTTTGCAGGGCGCGCACCCGTTCGGGGGGGATGCCCCATTCGGCCAGTCCGCTGCGCCAGGTTTGGGCGGCTTCGGCGGCGGCCTGCGGCACGCTTTTGCCGTCGCGCCGGGCCAGGTCGGGGTTGATCCAGGGTTCGAAATCGGCCGGCAGCAGGTCGGGGAAATGCAGCAAGGCGTTGGTGATGTCGCCCTTCGGGTCAATCGCCAGGACGGGGATGCCTTGCAGGGCGGCTTCTTCGAGCAGGGTGAGGCACAGGCCGGTCTTGCCGGAACCGGTCATGCCGACGACGAAGGCGTGGGTGGTCAGGTCGGCGGGGTCGTAGGTGAGCGGGGTGGCGGTGGGTTTGCCCGTGGCGGGGTCAGCCGTGCGTCCGAGGTAGAAGTGGGTGGGAAGGGACATGGTCTTGTTTCCGAAACGTGCAAAAAAGCTCACGCTTTTTCCAGACTTACTGCCAGTGTTTTCGCGGCGGGCAGCATGGCGGGGAAAATGGGCGAACCGTGGGCGGGGTTGATGCTGGCGAAGGCCACGCCGGGCAGGAGGTCAGCGCTGAGTTGGGCCAGGAAGGTGGCGCTGCCGTAGGCGGATGTCACACGCACCAGGTCGTTGGCGGCAATCCCCAGGTTGGCAGCATCTTCGGGGTGAACGGTGAGGCTTTCCTCATCGGGCTTGTACTGTTCCATGCCGCGCACGCGGTCGGTGAGGGCGGAGGAGCGGTAGGCGAAGGCGTTGCGTTCGAGGAGGAGGGTGAGAGGGTGAAGGGGGGAGAGGGTGCGGGGGGGAAGGGGGGAGAGGGTGAAGGGATGAGAGGGCGAGGGGGTGAGGCGGGAGGCGAGTTGGGAGGTGATCCAGGCGTCGGGGCGGGAATCGCCGATGGGGGGGATGGCGGGGGCGAGGGGCTGCTGGCGGCCTTCGAGGTTGGTCAGTGTGCCAACGGTCTCGGCGAAGCTGGCGGCGGGGAAAACGACCTGGGCAAACTCGGCGGCCTGGGACGAGAGGAATTGATCTTGCACGATCAGCAGTTCGAGGTTGGCGAGTTCGTCGAGGGGGGGCAGTTCGCCGGTGACGTAGAGGGCTTTGATCTGGCGGGAGACCATGCCCTGGACGATGGCGTCGTAGCCGCAATCGGGCGTGGCCGCGGTCAGCCCGGCATCGAGGACACCGAGCGTGTTCGCCGCGCCGAGCAGGGGAATCACGCCTGCGCCGATGGCTTTTGCCAGCTCGTGAATGGCGCGGATCGTGTCGGGGGCGTTGGGGTGGTGGGTGACGCCGGAACCGTAGAGGATTGCTGATGGTTGATTTCTGAGTGCTGATTGGGCGATCAATTGCTGAATGGCGGGAATATCCTGGCCGGGAGCAACTTGAATCCATTCGTCGGCGCGTTTGGCAAGCTCAGTGCGGCGTGGGTCGAGGACGATCAGCTTTGCGCCATCGGCCTGGGCCTGGCGGATGTAAAGGGCGGCGACGGGGTGCGATAGGCGCGGGTTGGTGCCGATGGCGATGATCAATTTGGCGTCGCGGAGGCTGCGGATGGATGCGGATTGCTCGGAGCGCAGCATATCAACCAGTTCAGCCAGGCGGGGGATGCGCGGCAGGGCCGTGGGAACGTCCATGTAGGGCGTGCCGATGGCTTTGGCGAAGGCTGCCAGGGCTGCGGCGGCTTCGTTGGTCAGGTGTGGCGAGGCCAGTAATGCAATTTCGTTCCCATTGTAGGGGCGCAAGGCTTGCGCCCCCGTTTCGAGAGCCTCGTCCCACGAGGCTTCGACCAGCCGCCCGTTTTTGCGGATCATCGGGTTGCGCAACCGGTCGGGGGCGTGGATCATCTCAACGAGGCCGAACCGCCCGCGGGCGCAGGCCATTCCGGCGTTGACGGGGCCATCGGTTGCCGGGCGTACGCCCATCACTTTGCCACCCTTTACCCACAAATCCATCTGGCAGCCCACCGAACAGTAGGGGCAGGTGGTGGTGACGGTTTTTTCGGCCACGCCTTCCCACTTGGTGCGCTTATCGTAGAGCGCCCCGGTCGGGCAGACATCCACGCACGAGCCGCAAAATTCGCAGTTGGTCAGCAGGTGCGATTGCCCAAAGGCCGTGCCGACGACGGTGTGCGGCCCGCGGTTGACGAATGAGAGTGTCCCGGTCTGGCGCACATCCTGGCAAACACGCACACAGCGCCCGCACAAAATACACAGGTTGTAGTCGCGGTCGAAGAAGGGGTCGTCTTTTTCGATCGGCAGGCCGCGATACGAAATGGGGTAGATCATCGTGCCGAGGCCGGTTTCATCCACCAGGGTTTGCAGCTCGCACTGGCCGTTCTTGGGGCAGTTCTCGCAGCCGGTGGTGGCGGCGGCCTTGCGGATGGTCACTTGCCATTCGTTGCAGCGCTCGTGGCGCTCGCACACCAGGCAGGTGTAGGGGTGCTCGGAGAGAATCAGGCTGAGCACTTCGCGGCGCAGTTCGGCCAGGGCGGGTGTGTCGGTGCGCACCACCATGCCGTCGGCGGCGGGGGTGGTGCAGGCGGTGGGGGTGCCGCGCATCCCGTCAATTTCGACCACGCACAGGCGGCACGCGCCCACCGCTTTGAGCGCCGGGTGGTGGCAAAGGGTGGGGATGCGGATGTCATTCTGCCGGGCGGCTTCGAGGACGGATGCGCCGGGGGTGAAGGGGTAGGGGGAGCCGTTAAAAGTGATAGTGGGCATGAAATTTCCCTATACGGATGCGGATAGGTTTTCCAAAAATTCAACAAAAGGTTTGAAGCATTGCGGACAGCGTTCGGCAAGGGTTTGGTAGGATACGCCGCGCAAAATTAAAGGCGCATCCACGGTGTCTTTGTAACGCCGTCCATATTTCTGGTAAATTGCCTCAATAATGCGTTTGGGCGGTTGATTGTGGTTTTGATCTTCGACAGGTTTTTTCCAGTTTGCCCCCAAAGGTTTATCACCAAACTGAAATTGTAAGGACTCTTCGGCTGCGAGCAAAAGGGCTTCCAGATCGTGTTTGAAACAATAAACCTTCAATCGTTGGCGAATGCGTTGGTCGGTAATACCCTTTTCATGCAACGCCGCGTCAAAATTGCGAAAAATCCCATCGGACAATTCCTGATAGGTTCGGTGCGGAAAACCCTTGTTCTGGGGATAAAGATCGGGCATGATCACGACAAAATCATGCTCGCTGTTTTGCAGGTTGTTGACCGCTTTTTTGGGAACTTGGGTTAGCAGAGACTCCTTTCGATCACCTTTGGGATAATCGAAAAAATCAATCAGAATACCATCTTGCGCTTTTCGTTCGATCAGACCAGCAAGGAGCGTTTTCATCGCTTCTTTGTCAGACGGGCCTTCGACATACACATTGACTCTCATGCCAGTCGCTCCAATTCGTCATTGCGGTGCATGATTTCTAGTTCTTCCAGGCCAAAATCGGCCAGGTTTTGGGTCAGGGTTTGGGAGTCTTTGGGTTTGAGAAAACGCGCCTCGCCGTTTTCTTTACGAAAGACGGCGATTTCTTCGATGTCGAATTGGGTCAGGAAGTAAGAGGAATGTGTTGCCAGGAATATCTGTGTGCGCTGTGATGCTTGCTGGAACAATCCTGCCAAAATGGGCAGCGTGCGGGGGTGAACACCCTGATCGGGCTCATCAATGCAGATCAGGGTCGGCGGGTTGGGTTGTACGCACAGCACCATCCAGCAAATCAGGCGCAGGATGCCATCGGAGAGATCGGCCAGACTGAGTTCGCCGTCTACACCTTTTTCTTGCCAGAAGGCCATAATTTCACCCGGCCCACCGCGCGCTTTGACGCTAAGACCGCTAAAACCAGGAACGGCAGATCGCAGGTGTTGTTGTAAGTTATCGAAAATGGCGGGGTGTTCGGTTTTTAGATAGTGCAAGACCGAACTGAGATTACTGGCGTCTTCGCGCAAAACAGGTTCCTGCTCGACCAAGGCGGCTTTGCGAATCTTTTCGATTGCTAGTGTTCCAACACTGTAAAATTTCCAGCCTTGTACAAATTGTTTTAACCTATATAGTTCTTCCCGCTCTGCTGTAACAGCGGATGCCAATGCCAGTTGATTACCGCGCTTCGGTATCAATCTCATTGGTTTAAGGCCGCCGCCAATCTGGCCTAATTCAAGATTGAAATCAAGTAACATTTTGTCAGTTGCTACTTCGCAAATTTTCTCCTGCGGAATTGTAGGGCGGCCGATCGGTCCCAATAAAGTAGCCGAATATGTCAATGTTGTTTGATCTTCTTGTTCAATTTCTAAATTCCACGAAAACCATTCTGGCCCTGGGCGGTGAAAAATTTGCTGGCCGATGCCGCCGCTGACAATTTCAGGCGGGATTTCCTGGCTACGCAAACTATCGCGCAAAAATTTCAAAAATTCAAACAGGCTCGATTTCCCCGATCCATTCGCGCCGACACAAACTTCAAGCGCGCCCAAACGAGCGGAAAAAAGGCCAAATGGCCGATACCCTTGAATTTTTATCGAGCGCAATGCTGTCATTTTGGCCTCAATTCACCCTCACCGCATCCTGATTGCACGCGTCCAAACACGCCCCGCAGCGGATACACTTCTCGAAGAGAATGTGATGCGGTTCGCGCAAACTGCCCATGATAGCATCCGATGGGCAGGCGCGGGCGCACAGCGTACAGCCATTGCAGTTATCGGCTTCGATGCTGTAGGTGATCAGCGCCTTGCACACGCGGCCCGGGCAGCGCTTCTCATTGACGTGGGCTTCGTATTCGTGGCGGAAATAGCGCAGCGTGGTCATCACCGGGTTGGGGGCGGTTTGGCCCAGGGCGCACAGCGAACCTTTCTGGATCACGCCCGCCAGCTTTTCGAGGGCGGCAATATCGCCGGGTTCGCCCTCGCCTTCGCGGATGCGCTCCAGAATGCCGAGCATCTGCTTCGTCCCCAGGCGGCAAGGTGGGCACTTGCCACAGCTTTCGGCCTGGATGAACGACAGGAAGTAGTGCGCCACATCCACGGCGCAGTTATCTTCATCCATTACCACCAGGCCGCCGGAGCCCATGATAGCGCCCAGCGAGCGCAGGGATTCGTAGTCAATGGGAGTGTCGAGGTGTTCGGCGGGGATGCAGCCGCCCGATGGCCCACCGATTTGCGCCATCTTGAACTGCTTGCCGCCCAACACGCCGCCGCCGATCTCCTCGATCACCTGGCGCAGGGTGGTGCCGAGCGGGATTTCAATCAGCCCGGTGTTGTTCACCTTGCCTGCCAGGGCGAAGGTCTTGGTGCCTTTGCTCTTTTCCGTGCCGACGGCGCTCAACCATTCCGCACCGTAAAGCACAATCGCCGGGACGTTGGCGAGGGTTTCAACGTTGTTGACCGTCGTCGGACAGCCCCACAAGCCCTTTTCGGCTGGGAAGGGCGGGCGCGGGATGGGCATGCCGCGCTTGCCTTCGATAGATTGCAGCAGGGCGGTCTCTTCGCCGCAGACGAAGGCCCCCGCTCCCAGGCGGGTTTCCACGTCGAAGTTGAAGCCTGTGCCGAGAATATCCCTGCCCAAGAAGCCCGCTTCATACGCCTGGCGGATGGCCCCTTGAATTTTACGCACCGCCCGTGGATACTCAGCCCGGATGTAGACGTAACCCTGCTGGGCGCCCACCGCATACCCGGCCAAAATCAGCCCTTCGAGTACGGCGTGCGGGTCGCCTTCGAGCAGCGAGCGGTTCATGAACGCACCGGGGTCGCCTTCATCGGCGTTGCAAATCACAAATTTGCGCTCCCCTTTGGCCTGGCGTGCCAGCCGCCACTTTGTTCCCGCCGGAAAGCCCGCCCCGCCGCGCCCGCGCAAGCCAGAACGTTCCACTTCGGCAGCCATGCTTTCGGGCGTCAACTCCTTGAGCGCTTTTTCGAGGGCCTGGTAGCCATCGGTGGCAAGGTAGTGTTCGATGCTTTCGGGGTCAATTTCGCCCACCCGCCGAAGCACGCGGCGCTGCTGCCTGGCATAGAAGCTCATCCCCGCCGATGTGGGGATGATTTGCCCACTGGCGGGGTCTTTGAACAGCAGGCGCTCCACCACCTGCCCGCCGACGATGTGCTGATCCACAATCGCTTCAGCATCCTTCGGTTTGACGCGTACGTAAAAGGTATCATCGGGGCGGGTGATCAGGATCGGCCCTTGCTCGCAAAAGCCGAAGCACCCTGTGGCACGCACTTCGACCTGTTCGGCCAAACCGCGGGCGGCGAGCGCGGCGCAAACCGCCTGGCGCACCGCCTCGCCGCCGCCCGAAAGGCAGCCGCTGTCGGAGCATATCGAAATACAATTTATCGGATTCTTCATTGGAAGACTCTAAGAAATTTAACCGCAGATGGACGCAGATGAACGCGGATGGAAGCGAAGAATATAAATGCTGTTATGTATTATTTTCTTTGGGCAAGAGGGGTACTTACTTGGAATTTTTCAGGAAAATTGTGAGCAATTCTTTTGGTTTCCACACGCGGATGATAGAAATTGAGCAAAAGGCATATCGTCAGACCCGTTGCCTTGAGGTAATTCATACATTGGGCAATGTGAATGTTATCCAGGTGTTGGACGGTCTTGAGTTCGACTAAAACACATTCTTCGATCAGTAAATCGGCCACATAATCACCGACGGTAACACCATCGTATGTAATCCGAATGGGATATTGCTGATTTGCTTTCAACCCGGCTTTCCGTATATCATGAGCCAGGGCATTTTCATAAACCTTTTCCAGAAAACCAACCCCAAGCTGATTGCTTACTCGAAAGGCGCAACCCATAATCTTTTCTGTGATTTGATTGATCGCTTGTGGATTTATCTTTGGCATAAGTTCGATTTTTTTATCTGCGTCCATCTGCGTTTATCTGCGGTTATATTTTTGCAACAATTTCTTCACACCCGTTGGCCGCATCCTGGCGTGGACATCTTCGTCTACTACCACCACCGGGGCCAGGGCGCAGCAGCCGAAGCAGGCCACGCGTTCCAGGCTGTACTGGCCGTCAGGGGTGGTCTCGCCATTTTCGATGCGCAGTTCGCGCTCGAAGGCTTCGAGAATCTGGTCGCCGCGGCGCACGTGGCAGGCCGTGCCCAGGCATACCTTGACGGAGTGCTTACCCGGCTTGTTGAAGCGGAATTGGGCGTAAAACGAGGCCACGCCATAGGCTTCGGAGGCCGAAACGCCGAGATGATCGGCAATGGCCTGGACGGTTTCGGGCGCGAGATAGCCAAATTCATCCTGAGCGGACTGCAGGGCGGCCAGGAGCTGGCTGGAGTCGTTGCGGGCGTAGGGGGCAAGGAGGCGGGAGGTGAGCATGGGAGCGAGGGTGGAGGGGGTGAAAAGGTGAATGGGTGAGGGGAATTGTAAGAATTATAGCGATTCGAGGGGGGTGGGGCAAGCGTCAAACGTCACAAAAAACAGGGTGAACGAAACTATGTTCGCTCACCCTGTCCATTTACGCATCACGTATCACGCTTCACGCTCTCATACATCCAAATTCCGCACATCCTTCGCATGCGTCTGGATGAATTTGCGGCGGGGCGGGACGGCAGAACCCATCAGCATATCGAAGGTACGGTCGGCTTCGGCGGCGTCGTCAATCGTTACCAGCAGCAGGGTGCGGTTGTTGGGGTTCATAGTGGTCTCCCAGAGCTGTTCGGGGTTCATTTCACCGAGACCCTTGTAGCGCTGCAAATTGACTTTCTCCGCACCGACGTTCATCTCTTTGATCACACGCTCGCGGTCGGCTTCGGTGTAAGCGTATTTCACCTGGTTGCGGTGCGCCACGCGGTAGAGCGGCGGCTGGGCGATGTAGAGGTGGCCGTCTTCGACCAGTTTTTGCATATAGCGGAAGAAGAAGGTCAGCAGCAGCGTGCGGATGTGGCTGCCGTCCACGTCGGCGTCGGTCATGATGATGACGCGGTTATAACGCAGGCCGGTCAGGTCGAAGCCATCGCCAATGCCCGTGCCGAGGGCGGAAATCAGCGCCTTGACTTCGTTGCTGGCGAGAATCTTATCGAGGCGGGCGCGCTCGGTGTTCATGATCTTGCCACGCAGCGGCAAGATGGCCTGGAAGTGCCGGTCGCGGCCCTGTTTGGCGCTGTTGTGAACAAAAACGCCGCTGGCCAGGGCGAAGTTGTGCGTATGCGGCACTTCGATGTCATAAACATTCACCCGCTCAAATAATTTTTCCACCAACACAACCCGATGATTGTAATTCTTCACGGCTTCCATGGCACGCACGGGGTCGTTATCGAAATAACGTTGGCAAAACGTATCGAAACGCAATAGCGACTTATCTCTCGTGGCAAGGCGATATTGGCGATAACCTTCCAGATCAACCGCGCCCGGAGAGACCTCGTATTGTTTCAGCATCGCCAGCGTTTTCTGAAAGTAGGTTTCATTCAAAGCAGCCAGACGGCGAGCGCGAAATTCTGGCGTCCATTGCTGGCGGGTTTTCTGGCTGCGCCAGGCCAACAACGCTGGGTCGCTCCATTGTTCTTGCGATTTGAGAGAATGCTCAACTCGCGCTTCTGGGTGTTCGATAAAGTAAGTGCGCACGCGTTCGGCCTGGGCCTGGCGATTCTCTGTGCTGCTCCAATATCGTTTCTGCGCTTCGTCCATCTGGGCGTGGTTCCGTTGGCGATAGTCTTCATTGCTTTCGTAGAACTCACGCCATTTTTCAATCATGTAGGCTTTGTAGTCTTCATCTTCCCATTGGGCCTGGGCGCGTTCTGAAAGCATTTGTCGCATCTCCGGTTCAGACATGCGAGCGCTGATTTTGGCGCGATATTCGTCGCTCTGGCGAATGGCCCGGCTTTTTTCGACCACATCTGGTCGGTGCAAGGTGCGGTTGGCGTGCTGGCGGTGCAAGTCCAGATGCACTTCGGAAGGCAGTCGTTGGATATTGGATGGGTTGTTGTTGTGTTTGTTGAAGTCAATGTGATGGCAGTGATTGCCATCTTCGACAGTATAAACGCCTATCCAACGGTTATACCAATCGGCCAAAATGTGGGTGAATAGCCAGCTTTCAGAACGCGGGTCCCACACCATTTCATAGTCTGCAATTGTGATGCCCGGCTCGTTCATATCTGAGAATTTGCGATACAGGGGCATCAACGAATCGCCCGCTGCCAGTTGCGCTGCCGGACAATAGCGCCCGTCACGCATCAGGAACAAGTGATCGGGCGTGCAGACGATGGTTTCGCCATTATCGAGGGCCACGCGTACTACTTCTTGTTGGCGTTTGGTCATGCGAGGGTGCAAAATCTGTTCGAGGCCAATCGAACCATCGGAGCGAATGGTGTAACAGAAATGTTCTTGTCCATGTTCTTGTTCAGCGATAATTTCTTCAAAGCTGAGGGCGCGGCCATCGGCCAGGGCAACGCGGGTGTCACCCGCAAAGCAGCCACCAGCCGAATCGCCTTCCACGATATACAATTCGGTCTTTTGCGAGTCACGTTCAGAGCAGTCGGCCAGTTTGCCGGGCAGCGTCAGGCTTTCGAGGGCCGATTTGCGGATGACGAGGTCGCGCGCTTTCTTGGCGGCGTCGCGGGCGCGGGCCGAGGTGAGGCACTTCGAGACGATGGCCTTGGCCGCTGACGGGTTCTCCTCCATGAACGTGCTGAACGCCTCGCCGATGACCTGCTGCGCCAGCGTTTGCACTTCGGGGTTCATCAATTTCACTTTGGTCTGGCTCTCGAACTGCGGGTCGGGGTGTTTGATCGAGACGATGGCCGTCAGGCCCTCGCGGGTGTCGTCGCCGGTGAAGTTGGGGTCGTTGTCTTTGAGCAGGCCGCTTTTACGGGCGTAGTCGTTGATCGTGCGGGTGACGGCAGAGCGCAGGCCGGTGAGGTGCGTGCCGCCATCTATGGTGTTGATCGTGTTGGCGAAGGCATAGACGGAATCGGCGTAGGCATCGGTGTATTGGATGGCGGCGTCAATGGTGATGCCGTCCACTTCCTTCTCAACATGCACGGCAGGGTGGATCACCTGGCGGTTGCGGTTGAGATAGCGCACGAAGGAGGTCACGCCGCCCTCGAAGTAGAAGGTCATCTCGCGTTCGCTGCGTTCGTCGAGCAAGTAAATGGTCACGCCGCGCGTGACGAAGGCCATCTCACGGAAGCGCTGGACAAGGGTTTCGAACTTGTATTCCAGATCGCCCTTGAAAATTTCAGTATCGAACTTGAAGGTGGTACGCGTGCCGGTCTTTTTGGGATCAGATTTGCCGATGGCCTCGACAGGCGCCTGCGGGATGCCGCGCTGGTAGCGCTGGAAGTAGAGCTTGCCATCGCGCTGGACGCGCACCTCGCACCATTCGGAAAGGGCGTTGACCGCCGAAACGCCTACGCCGTGCAAACCGCCCGATACCTTGTAGCCGCCGCCGCCGAATTTGCCGCCGGCGTGCAGCACGGTCATCACCACTTCGAGGGCCGAGCGTTTCATTTGTGGGTGCATATCCACCGGGATGCCGCGGCCATTGTCGGTCACGGTCACGCTTTGATCGGGGTGGATGGTGATCTCGATGCGCGTACACGATCCAGCCAGGGCTTCGTCAATCGAGTTGTCTACCACCTCGTAGATGAGATGGTGCAGGGCCTTGATGTCCGTGCCACCCACGTACATGCCAGGCCGGCGGCGCACCGCCTCCAGCCCTTCCAACACCTGGATCGAGCTGGCATCATAGGATAAAGGAGCATTCGCTTCAGTCACAATACCTCCAAACAGACCTTACAGGCTTTGCACCCATTGGTCAGCTTCTTTGTAATAGACAAATGTGCCAGCCAACAAACCGGTGGTCACAAAGGCATGGCCGACTACACCTAACAGTGATAACCAGGAAGATTCAGGCGTGGCGTTCCACAATAAATCCAGCGTTTGGCTGAGGAATATAATGACCAGAAACATCAGGCTGGTGGGGATCACCAGCAGGCGTGCGATGCGCGTGCCACGGGCCAGCGAAACAACCACCTTATCGCCATAGACAAAGATGCCATGCCCCGCCAGGAAAAACGGGAATAGCACCCAGATCAAAAAACCAGTATAAGCGAAAAGGATACACTGCCCCAGGCCACTCAGCGCAGCCACCATCAGCAGGCAACTGGCGGGCAGTGTCACCGCCAGATAAAGCATCACAAGCGCAACCGCCACGCCGATGACGCTCAACACACGCTTCGGCCAGGCAGCCAGCGCCGCGCGCAGGTTGAGCGGCTCACCCAGGGCAACCGGCACGAGCATTTGGTAATACAACGCCCCGGCGCTCAACCCGACCAGCGAAATCGCCAGCCAGATGACCACCCCCCACCACAGGCTCTGCACATCCCAAACCGGCGGCATACCCGTGGGCGCTTCCAGCGGCATTCGCCCGGCCATCAGGCTTGGAATGCCCACCGGATAAGCACGCAGAGCAATCATCAGGTTGAAGCGTTCGGCCATCACCTGCCACATCTGCTGTGTGGCATCTATCCACGCCGCGCCCTGGGTGTTCCCCTGGCCTGAGAACTCGCTCAACTGTTGGCGCATGCCCTGGAGCAAGGTCTTCATCGGCAGATGCGGGCCCAGCCAGAGCCACAAAAACACGGCTATCGGGAAAAGCACCAGCCAGGCATGTTTGCTGACCTGGTCAAAGCCGGTCAACAAATTTTTGACGAAGTTGGGAGGGGCTGCCGGGGGTTTGGCAGGGGGCGCATTCATAGCGCCCCATTTTACCATAGCGAATTTTGCCTCTTGACATACGCACCATATTAGACTATTATCTAATTAGATGATAATCTAACTTAATCAATCGCCTAATTTAGGCAATTGCCTTTTATAAAAGGAGGTCGCCATGATACCCGGAAATATCCTCTCTATCGGTATGCAAATCGAAGCTTATTGCCCGCCTGGCAGCGGCGCCATCCCCGGCGTGCCAGAACGAGCCTACCAGTCACCCATTCACAGGCGCTCATTTCAGCTTCGCCTCATCCACCAAACGGGTCGGATGCTGATCGCCATGGGTGAACGCCTGGCGTGCGCCGGGCAGCCTTGCGGACAGTGGGTGGAGGAGATGACATGAGTGAAGCGCCAGCCGCCACAACCGTCAAGATTCATTGGGATGTAGGCAGCGCCTATGAATTATTGCTCAGCCTGTTCGTACTCCACCAACCCGAAACCTATGGCGTTCGCGCTTCTTGGGCAGCCGGCATTCGCTCGCGCATTCCGGCTGCCGAGCGCAAATTTCTGGAAGAGATCATGCCTTATTTTGGTGTGCCGTTTTGCTGGATTTATGAGCAATTGCCTGCCCCCAAAGATGCGCTCAACTTTCTATGGGCTTTGCGCCAAATCGCCCCAGCCGAACGCATGCCCAGAATAATGTGCCTGGATCGCTGGGAAATGCCCGAAGCCTCCTTACTGAGCCAGATCGGGCAGACCCGCACCTACACCGAAGCCGAGTTCGAGCGCCTGGCGCAGCATTTCTGCAAGAAAGATAAACCCGGTCACACCCCCGATGATTTGCGGCGCTTCCTGGCCTGGTGGGTACAGCCCGAACAAGCCGGCGAGATGCTTTTCAACGCGCTGCAGGCTTACCACCAGGCCTTTTTTGACGAGGAAGAAAAACGCGTGGACCCGGTGCTGAAAGCTGGCTTGCAGCATGCGCAAGAACTGGCTGACCGCTTGAGCCTGCCCGAACTGATTACCGAACTCTCGCAAGGTGTACGTTTGGAAATTAAACCGGGGTTGGAAGAAATAACCATCATTCCCGCATACTGGATCACGCCCCTGGTGATGTGGGATGAACCAAGCGACAAAAGTATGTTGCTGTTTTTTGGCGCTCGCCCCGCCAACATGGCCGCCATCCCCGGCGAAATTGTGCCAGACGGCCTGGTGCGCGCCCTCAAAGCCCTGGCTGACCCCACACGGCTCAAGATTTTGCACTACCTCTCCATCGAAGAACTCACCCCTTCAGAACTGGCGCGCAGGCTGCACCTACGCGCACCCACCCTCACCCATCACCTCAGCGAACTACGCCTGGCCGGGCTGGTGAACCTGAACGTGCAAGGGCAAGAAAAGCTTTACACCACCCGCCGCGAAGCACTGGATACCACCTTCACCAACCTGACAGAATTTTTAGCGAATGATTAGCCAAATTTCGCTTCTTGGAGAAAATTGCATTACTGGTATAATTGCCCCCGCCCAACAGCCATTGGAGAGATGCCAGAGCGGTTGAATGGGACGGTCTCGAAAACCGTTGTGGGGCTTGTCCCCACCGTGGGTTCGAATCCCACTCTCTCCGCCAGAAAAACCGCCCCACCCAGGGGCGGTTTTTGTTTTGACCGATGTAATTTCCATGTGGTGAAATCGGGAATCATTCTGAAAGGTGCGTTGCCCCTGACTTTTCAGACCGCTTCGCCGAAACCGCGGCTTGCCAAAAAACTCGTTTTGGCTGTTTTTTGTGTAAAATAGCGAAAACTATTCTGAAAAGAGGAACGTATGACCGCAACTTACAAACTCGTCTTATTACGCCACGGCCAAAGCATGTGGAACCTGGAAAATCGCTTCACCGGCTGGACCGATGTGCCGTTGAGCGATCAGGGCGTGCAAGAAGCGCGTACCGCCGGCAAATTGCTGCGCGAAGGCGGCTACCAGTTCGACATGGCCTATACATCCGTTCTCAAGCGCGCCATCAAAACCCTGTGGCTGGCGCTGGAGGAGCTAGAAATGGAGTGGATTCCCGTCGTGCGCGCCTGGCAGTTGAACGAACGTCACTATGGCTCGCTGCAAGGCCTGAACAAAGGCGAAATGGCCGAGAAATTCGGCGAGGCGCAGGTCAAAATCTGGCGTCGCTCCTACGATGTGCCGCCCCCGCCGCTCGAACCGACCGACGAACGCCACCCGCGTTTCGACCGCCGCTACGCCGGCCTGACCCCCGCAGAGCTGCCGGCCACCGAATCGCTCAAACTGACCCTCGACCGGGTGCTGCCCTACTGGCACAGCACGCTGGCGCCGGCCATCCAGTCGGGCAAGCGCCTGATTGTTGCCGCCCACGGCAACAGCTTGCGGGCCATGGTCAAATATCTCGACAACATCAGCGACGAGGCCATTGTCGAGTTAAACATCCCCACCGGCATCCCGCTGGTCTACGAACTGGATGCCAACCTGAAACCTATGCAAAGCTATTACCTGGGCGATCCTGAGGCGATCAAGAAAGCCGCCGAAGCGGTTGCCAACCAGGGCAAAGCAAAATAACCACACCCGCCCCCAAAAAGCCTTTGTTGGCGCAAGAAACTGTGCCAGCAAGGGCTTTTTCGATCTGGTTCTTTTGTGATATAGTTGCAATGTTGGCTACTATCCAATTATGTTTATACAAAACTAGAAGGAGAAAAGAAATGCAGAAGAATAAATTTGCCATGACGATTTTTATCGCCGCCCTGGTGTTGAGTATGCTGGCGTGCAGCCTGGGTGCGCAGCCCACCCCAACCCCTGCCCCCACCAACACCCCCGTCCCAACCAACACCCCTGCCCCCACCGATACGCCTGTTCCCACCGATACCCCCGAACCGACGGCCACGCCCGAACCGACTGAAACCGTCGCCCCGCCGCCCGCCAAAGATACCGAGGCCCCCAGCGACAGTGGCAATGACAGCGGCAGTGACAGCGGCATGTCTGAGGTTGAAGATGGCACGCTCGGCGTCCTGGCTCTAAGCAACTGGAAGACCGAAGGCGGCTATTGGGTGATCACCGGCCTGGTACTCAACAAAACCGATGACGCCGTGGATGGCATCGAAATTGAAATTGAAGTTTTCGACGCCAACGACAATTCGCTCTACAAAGAAACCACCTGGAGCGACCTCTACACCCTCGCCCCCGGTAAAGCCAGCCCCTTCAGCCTGTGGATTTCTGAAGACGATTTGAGCGAACCCGATCACTACGTCGCCACCATCGTCGGTCAAAGCCAATCCAGCAGCGAATATGCCAACCTGGAAATCGTCAACATGGTTACGGCCATGGATGAGTATGGCTATTATTATGTCACCGGCGAAATCGTCAACAATGGCAGCGAACCGGCTTCCATCAATGGCGTGGCTGGCGCACTATTCGATAGCAACGAAGAACTGGTCACGGCTGAATCTTCCGGCATCTACGCCCATTACATTGACCCCGGCGACAGCGGCCCCTTCCGCGTCTCCATCACCACGCCGCCCGATGCCGAGCTGACCACCTACGTCATCTACGTCGACTCCGAAGTGACCGATCAGGCCGATTATTACGATTTCGAGTTCGGCGAAACGCATGCCAACTATATGGATAGCTTCGGTAACTTCCATCTGGTAGGCCAGATCACCAACAATGCCGAAGAAACGCTCAACGTCTCGACGATTGCGGCGCTGCTCGATGCTGATGGCAAGGTCATTGATGTTTCCTCGGGCTATCTGCCCTTCTACGCCATCGAACCCGGCGAAACCCTGCCCTACGATGTCAGCGGCTGGACAACGGTCAATTACATTGACGGCTACTACGATGAAAAAGCCGCTTCCTACCACATCTGGGTAGATTACTATTGGGTTTACCCCTCCACCTACGAATTTGTGACAATCACCTCCTCCGATGACGATAACCTGTTCAAGAGCGGCAGTGCCACCTTCACGGGCAATGCGCTCAATAACAGCACCGAAACACTCGAAAACGTGATCGTCGTCGTTACCCTGTACAGCAAAGAAACCGGCCTGCCCTACGCCACCGAATACACCTACATTGACGAAGACGAACTGGCCCCCGAAGCCAGTGGTGCGTATGAAATCTCCATGTGGCTGCCCGATGACTTTGAAAAAGACAATTACGATGTTGTCGTTTTGGTCAAAGGCACTAAGAAGTAACTGACCCGAACACCTGATAAAAAAATCCCGGCTTCATTCCTGAAGCCGGGATTTTTTTATTGTCGTAAAGGTTTCGAGTGTGAGCCGCGCACCATGTTCGTTTCGCCGCTCAACCAACAGCATTAATAACGAACCTCTACCCGCCGTCCACTCTCTGCTGACTCTAAAATTGCGTCACAGATGACAGCATTTTTGTAGCCATCCAAAAAGTCCGCGCCGTAGGGGGCCACGGGTTTGTCGTTGACGATGCTGTCGAGCAGGTGGGTGATCTCGTGGACGAAGGTATGCTCCCAGCCGATGATGTGTCCCTGCGGCCACCAGTTCGACCAGAAGGGGTGGAAGGGTTCGCTGACCAGCACGTTGGTGAAGCCCTGCGTTTCCTTCGGCTCGGTGCCGACCCAGAAGACTTCCATCTCGTTCATGCGCTCCAGGTTGAAGCGGATGCTGCCCTTTTCGCCGTTGATCTCGAAGTTGTTGGCATTCTTGCGCCCGGCGGCAAAGCGGGTGGCCTCGAAAGTGCCAATCGCGCCGTTCTCGAACTCGACCGCGGCTACAAAGGCATCGTCCACGTCTACTTTCTTCATCTGGCCGTCTGAACCAGGGCGTTCGGGGATGAAGGTTTTGGTGAGGGCGCTGACGCTCTTGAACTCACCCACCAGGAAGCGCCCCAGGTCAATGATATGCGCACCGAGGTCGCCCAGCGCACCCGAACCCGCGGTAGCTTTATCCAGCCGCCAGATATGGGGCGTGTTGTAATGCGCCATGATCCACTCTTGCAGGTAGACAGCCCGGAAATGGTAGATTTGGCCCAGCGCGCCCGATTCGACGATCTGGCGAATCTGGCGGATGGCAGGCACGAAGCGGTAGTTGAAGGCCACGGCATGTTTGACGCCCGCCTTCTCGACGGCTTCGAGCATGGCAGCAGCTTCTTTGGCCGTGCGCGCCAGCGGCTTTTCACACAGAATATGTTTGCCAGCCTGGGCAGCAACGATGCACGGTTCGGCGTGAGCGTCATTCGGACCGCCATTATCGAAAAGTTGGATGCGGTCGTCTTTGAGCATCTCGCGCCAATCGGTGTAGGCTTTTTCGTAGCCATAGCGCACGGCGGCGGCCTGCACGGCTTCGGCATTGCGCCCAGCGATGCCGAGCAGCCTGGGGACAGCCGGAGGCGGGTACATCATGTGGGGAATTTTCAGAAAGGCATTGGAATGAGCCTTGCCCATGAAGGCATAACCCAGCATCCCGACGCCAATTTCGGGGGTGGAGCCAGCAGCTTTGGGGCCAGCCATGGATGTGAAACCAGATGAGTCGGACATAAGATACTCCGTGATCAGTCATGCGTGAGGCGTAAAACGTGATGCGTTTTCACGTTTCACTTTCGTTCAAACGCCGCGTCGAAAGCTACTGCCGACGGGGCAAAGTCGAGCTTCTTGACGAATGCGGCGGCTTCGGCAGCGCCAAATTCGCGATCCATTTTGCCATCTTCCCACTCGACCGAAAGCGGCCCGTTATAGCCGATGTCGTTGAGGGCGCGGATGATCTCCTCGAATTGGATGCGCCCGCGGCCAAGCGAGCGGAAATCCCAGAAGCGGCGGGCATCGCCAAAGTTGAGATGTCCGCCAAACACGCCGGCTTCGGTGGGCGTGGGCGACCAGTAGACATCTTTCATGTGAACGTGGAAGATGCGCTCGGCGAAGGTGCGGATGAATTTGACGTAATCTACGCCCTGGTAGCCGAAGTGCGAGGGGTCATAGTTGAAGCCAAAGGCAGGGTGGCTGTCAAGCGCCTGCAAGGCCGCAGCAGCCGAGGGGATGTCGAAGGCGATTTCGGTGGGGTGAACTTCTAACGCAAAGCGCACGCCCTCGGCCTGGAACACGTCTAAAATCGGTTTCCACATCTCAGCAAAGAGCGCCAGGCCCTTTTCGTAGAAATCTGCCGGGTTGGGCGGGAAGCTGTAAACCATGTGCCAGATCGGTGAACCGGTGAAGCCAGGGACGACCTTCAGGCCCATCTTGGCGGCGGCGCGGGCAGTGTTCTTGATCTCCTCAGCGGCGCGGGCACGCACGCCATCTTCCTTGCCATCGCCGTAGATGCGTTCGGGCAAGATAGCCTTGTGGCGCTCGTCAATGCGGTCACAAACCGCC
>CAZSFD010000037.1:0-46373 GCA_964606085.1 uncultured Anaerolineaceae bacterium | reverse complement strand
CCATGCCTACGATTACTATAGCAACAACCTGGGCCAATATAGCAATTCCAACTGGCATTCACGCTCAGACACCACCGGCCCGGTGCAAAAAGCCAAAGCCGCTTACCTGCAACAAGTGTTGAATGCCTACGGCGTAACAGGCAAGGTCATGGTCAATACCGAAGTAGCGCTCTTGTGTGATTCCTGCACCAATGACGCCAACTTCGAAGCAACCAAAGCCTATTACCTGGCCCAGACCTATGCTTCTGCCATGAGCCTGGGACTCAAGGCTGAAGTTTGGTACAACGCACTCGGCTGGCGAAATTCAGGTTTATTGAATGGCAACCTGACCCCCAAACCCGCCTTTCACGCCTTCGCCTTTGGACGCCAAATGCTTGGCAATGCCACCTACACCAGGGACCTGACAACCCTGGAATTGGGCCACACATCATTGCGTGGTTTTGAATTAATGCACAATGGCAAACGCCTATGGTTACTCTGGAAGGTTGACGCCGGTTCTCTACAAGTCCAATTGCCCGCTATCCCCGAGAAAGTGTGGGACGTTTATGGCAATGAACTGGTCGTGCCAACACAAACGCTGACCATAGACATGGCCCCTCAATACATCATGCTCCCATAGGCCCTGTGATGCGCATCCAACTTTTCACCGCCCTGTTGCTTTCAGGTTGTCTGATGCTGTCTGGCTGTGAGTCATCAGACAGCACACCCACGCCTGTAATACCAACCCCAACCAATCAAGGTGTCGTTATATCCACTGACGCCCCGCGTCCAGAGAACTCGGCAACACCTCAGCCGCCATCCATCACCCCTACAGCAACATCAACGGTTCAGGAACTACCACCAACAACACCAACATCAGATGCCTCGCCCACGCCAACACCCACCGAAATCAAACGGGCTGTGCCGTCAGCACCCATTTACGGCATCCAGTTAGATATAATGGCGGATGAGCAAATTCAAATGAGCGCCCAGGCTGGCTCCCATTGGTTACGCCGGGACTTCAATTGGGGGGCGGTGGAAACATCTCCAGGCCGAAGATACTGGGAAGCCATGTCAAAACTCGACGCCCGCCTGGTCACAGCCAGCGAAGCTGGCATCAATATAATCTTGATCATGGGTGGCACTCCGCCATGGGCGCTTAAGGATGGCTATAGCTGCGGCGCCATTGCCCTGGACAAACTGGAAACTTTTGGCTTGTTCGTGTTCGACGCAGTACAGCGGTATAGCGCCCCACCCTACAATATCAAGTATTGGGAATTTTGGAACGAACCCGATGTGGTCAATGCCCTGGGATGCTGGGGAGATGATGATGTGGCCTATTACGGCGGTGCTTATTATGCCGAAATGCTAAAAGTAGCCTACATCGCCGCTAAAGCCGCCAACCCCGATGCCCAGGTGCTGATAGGCGGATTGCTGCTCGATTGCGATCCCGTTCACCCACCAGCAATTCCCGATAAACCTGGAGAATATCGCAATTGCACCCCCGCAACCTTTTTGGAAGGGATACTTGCCGTCGGCGGCGGCGACTACTTCGATGGGGTCAGCTTCCATGCGTATGATTACTACCAGGGCGAATTAGGCAAATATGGCAATTCCAATTGGAACAGCCTGTGGAACACTACCGGGCCGGTGGTGATTGCCAAAGCCAATTACATCCGCAACTTGCTGGCACGGTACAACCAAGAAGAAAAATACCTGATGAATACAGAAGTAGCCGTGATCTGCGGGCGCGATGGCAGCGAAGCTCCTTGCCAGACAGAAGCGTATCAGCAAACCAAAGCCTTCTACGCCGCCCAGGTGTATGCCGCCATCGTATCCTTGAATATCCAAAACAACATCTGGTACTCCCTCTATGGCTGGCGAGGTTCCGGTCTGCTGGCACGCGACTCAAGCCCGCTGCCGCTCTACCACGCCTTTGCGTTTTCCAGCGCACAATTATCTGCCATCACAGCATCCTTACCTGAATTGGCCTATGATACCGACCAGGATGGCATAGCCAATGTACTGGCCTATCGCTTTGAAAAAGATGCTCAACTCCTGTGGCTCATTTGGTCGCTGGATGGGCTGGAACACGAGATCACCTTGCCCGCCACGCCCAGCGCCGCCTATGACGTGTATGGAAACACGCTCCCCATCCCTGGAAATACCTGGATAACCACGCTGACGCCCGTTTACCTGGTGTGGGGTCAATAGGGCCAGCAGCCCCCTCCGTCCCCTTTCACGCCATGCAGAAGGTTCTTGTCAATGCCCGCTTTCTCACCCAACGCATCACCGGCGTGCAACGATATGCCCACGAAATCATCCAGGAGATGGATAGCACCCCCCATCCTGCACAAACGCTGGAACTTATTTCGCCCAGGCTGAGAAATCCTGGGCGAACTGCTTATCAAAACACAAGCATCCGGCAAACCGGATGCTTGCAGGGGCATCCGTGGGAGCAACTGGAGCTGCCAACACACACCAGGCAACATCTTTTATGGAGTCCCTGCAATTCGGGGCCAATTACCTCACCCAAGCAAATTGTCACCATCCATGATGCCGCTGCGCTCGATCACCCCGAATGGTTCAGCCCTGCTTTTGCCCGCTGGTATCAATTTCTGCTGCCGCAATTACTCAAGCGCGCCCGGCACATTATCACCGATTCAAACCATTCCAAAGAGCGCCTGTTGCAACACAGCCACATCGCCGACAGCAACATCACCGTCATACCCGGCGGCGTGCATGCACGGTTTCACCGCGCCTCCCGCTCAGAAATAGAAGCTGTCCGCGCGAAGTTTTCCCTGCCAGCCAACTTCTTCTTATACCTGGGGTCGCTCGAACCACGCAAAAACCTCGCCCGGCTTTTGCAAGCCTGGGAAAATATCAACCAGCAAATCAGCAATACCTTTCTCGTCATCATAGGGGAAACGTACAAATCATTTCGCACCTGGCAGACGGTGAACATTCCAGCCAATACCCGCTTTCTCGGCTATGCAGCCGATGAGTACCTTCCGGCTTTATACAGCGCCGCATTAGCCTTCGTCTTTCCGGCGCTTTATGAAGGATTTGGCCTGCCCCCTTTGGAAGCCATGGCCTGCGGAACCCCGGTCATTACATCCAATACGACATCCATCCCAGAAGTGGTGGGACAGGCCGCCTGGCTGGTCAACCCCTACCAAAGTCAGGAAATCCAGGAGGCCATGCTGGCCATCGCCCTCAAGCCAACCCTGCGCGACGATTACAGCCAACGGGGGCCGGCCCAGGCCCAACGCTTCCCCTGGAGCGCGGCAACGAATAAGTTAGGCAGGGTTTTTGAACAATTTGGGTGATACACCCACAAATGAAAAAAAATTCGTTCTTGACCCATTCCTGGATTTTCCGGTATAATGTTATTTCGTCGCGTGACAATTTGGTCGCTGGAATTCCTTTGTGAAATCATTTGAAACCGGGGTCTTCATTGCGAACATCTGCTCCCCATACATCGTGCGAGGTAATTTTTACCTCGCACGCTTTTGCTGTCTATTGCTAAACCCGGCGACTGATCCGATCATTTGAAGTTTTATCCATCTCCAGGAGAACCTGTATGGCATCTTCCCTCCCCAGCAAATCGTATGCTCGCATTCGTGTCCAACTCCCCTTGCCCGACCTGATCGAAGTGCAGCTCGAGTCGTTCGAGCGCCTCAAAAAGGAGGGCCTGGGTGATCTTTTCCATGAAATCTCACCGATTGAATCCTACAACAAGGGCATGAAGCTCTATTTCCCCAGCCGCACGCCCGAATCGGAACAGTGGAAATTGACGTATTGGTTCGGCGAGCCCAAGCATACGCTGGAAGAATGCGTGGAGCGCGACCTGACCTTCGCCAGCCCGCTGTACGTCTCGGTGCTGCTGGCCGGGCCAGATGTCCCCGAGCCGATCAAGCAAGATATATTCCTGGGTGATTTTCCAGAGATGACCGAAAAAGGTACGTTCATCATCAATGGAACAGAACGTGTCGTCGTCTCACAATTGATTCGTTCGCCCGGCGTCTACTTCGAAGCCCCGGTTGACCGCGCCACCGGCCGCCCACTCGCCCACGCCAAACTCATCCCCGATCGTGGCGCCTGGATGGAATTTGAAACCCGCAAGACCGATTACCTTACCCTGCGCTTCAACCGCAAGCGCACCGTGCCGGTGACGATCTTCCTGCGCGCCCTGGCCGCCGTCAACGATGGCACACTCGATTCACCCATCAAAACCGGCTCCGACGAAGAAATCCTCAGCCTGTTTGCTGATATTGACAACAATCCCGACCGCATGTACATCGCCTCGTCGTTCTACCAGGAACCGGAGTGGGATTTGAGCGGCGGCCTGACCGTCGGCGAGGCGGCCATCCTCGAATTTTTCAAGCGCATGCGCCCCGGCGACCCGGCCACACTCGAAAACGCCCGCGAATTTCTCGAAGAGCAGCTTTTCGATCAGCGTCACTACGACCTCGAACGCGTCGGGCGCTACAAGCTCAACCAGAAACTCGAACTGCACGAGCGCATCCCGATCACCCACCGCACCATCACCAAATGGGACATCATCGGCCTGCTGCGCCGGATGATCAGCATCAACAACGGCACCCAGGCCGCCGATGATATTGACCACCTCGGCAACCGCCGCGCCAAAACCGTTGGCGAGTTGATCCAAAACAAGCTGCGCATCGGCCTGCGCCGTATGGAACGCGTCATCAAAGAACGCATGTCCATCCGCGACCAGGATCAACTCACCCCAATCACCCTGATCAACATCCGCCCGGTGGTGGCCGCGCTACGTGAGTTCTTCGGATCGAGCCAGCTTTCCCAATTCATGGACCAGACCAACCCACTCGCCGAGTTACGCCACAAACGCACACTCTCGGCGCTTGGGCCAGGCGGCCTGCGCCGTGAGCGCGCCGGTTTCGATGTGCGCGATGTGCATCACTCGCACTATGGCCGCATCTGCCCGATTGAAACACCCGAAGGCCCGAACATCGGCCTGATTGGCCGCCTGTCATCGTTTGCACGCGTCAACGAATATGGCTTTATCGAAACCCCCTATCGCCGGGTGCGCAAGTCTATCAAAGTGAGCGATCCACGGCTGGTTGGCCGCTCGCTGCGCGAAAACGTGGCGGATACGGCCACCGGCGAAGTGATCGCCAGCGAGGGAGATCGCATCACCCCTGAACTGGCCGAAAAAATTCGCGGCGTGCGCGCTGGCGGTGAAGCGCTGATCGTTCCCTTCGTTACCGACGAAATCGAATACCTCTCCGCCGACGCCGAAGACCGCTTTGTGATCGCTCAGGCCAACGCCCCGCTGACCGAATACAGCGAATTTGTGCGCACACGCGTCTCGATGCGCTATCACTCCGGGTTCGACTTTACCACGCCCGAAAATGTCAACTACATGGACGTTGCCCCGCATCAGGTTGTCGGCATTTCGGCCGCGCTGATCCCCTTCCTAGAACATGATGACGCCAACCGGGCGCTGATGGGCTCGAACATGCAGGCCCAGGCCGTGCCGTTGCTGCGCCCCGACATCCCCCAGGTTTCCACCGGCATGGAATATCATGCCGCCATGGACTCAGGCCAGGTGGTTGTGGCCGAGGAAGATGGCGAAGTGCTTTCCGTCACGGGCAATTCCATCGTCTTGCGCAACAATAAAGGCGAATTACGCACCTATCAGATGCGCAAATATCAACGCTCGAACCAAAGCACGTGCATTGACCAGCGTCCGGCGGTGGTCAAAAGCCAGATTGTCCACAAAGGCGATGTGATCGCCGATTCATCCTCCACCGAGAGCGGTGAACTGGCCCTGGGCCAGAACGTTGTCGTGGCTTTCCTCTCCTGGGAAGGGGCCAATTTTGAGGACGCGATTGTCATCTCTGAACGCCTGGTGCAAGATGACAAGTTCACCTCCGTTCACATCGAAAAATATGAGGTCGAGTCGCGGGATACCCGCCTCGGCCCCGAAGAAATCACCCGCGATATTCCCAACGTGGGCGATGATGCCATCAAAGACCTCGATGAGCGCGGCATCATCCGCATCGGCGCTGAAGTTGGGCCCAATGACATCCTGGTAGGCAAAATTTCGCCGAAAGGCGAAAAAGAGCTGACCCCCGAAGAACGCCTGTTGCGTGCTATCTTCGGTGAGAAGTCGCGTGACGTGAAAGACACCTCGCTGCGTATGCCCCACGGCGAGCGCGGCAAGGTGGTGGATGTCAAAGTCTTCACCCGCGAAGATAACGCCGACCTTTCGGCAGGTGTGGACATGATGGTGCGCGTCTCGGTCGCCCAGCGGCGTAAGATCACCGCTGGCGATAAGATGGCCGGGCGTCACGGCAACAAGGGCGTCGTCTCACGTGTGGTTACCGTCGAAGATATGCCCTTCCTCGAAGATGGCACGCCCGTTGACATCATCCTCAACCCAACGGGCGTTCCTGGCCGCATGAACCTCGGGCAGGTGATGGAAACACATCTGGGCTGGGCCTCCATGCGCCTGGGCTTCCGCGCTATCACCCCCGTTTTCGACGGCGCTCACGAAGAAGAGATCGAAGCCGAATTGGCCCGATCGTGGTTGAGCGATCAGGCATGGCAGAGTACGGCAGATAGAGCCTGGGCCTGGATCAAACAAGATGAATATGATTCGGACAGCCTGCAAGATGACAACGAAGTGCGCTTGCTTTACATGGAATCATGGTTGGGCGAACGCGGTTACGACGTCTTCCAAATGGTTTCCGATACGCGCTACGCGCACCAGGCTGCCATGCGCGAGTGGCTGCGCGACCAGGGTTTTGACCCCGATCAAATTGTCACCAGCGAAGAGGTGGTTCTCACCCCTGCCGAACGTGAAATGCAAGACCGCAATGCCATCACCACCTGCCTGCGCCTGTGGTTGGATGTGATGGGTGAAGATAGCGATGAAGTGGCGGATGACATGCTGCTGGCAAAAGCAGAGCAAGTTTCGTTGATGAACGGCTACCCCGTGCCGACCCTGGGAAAACAATACCTGCGCGACGGCAAAACGGGCGACCCCTACGACCGCCCCGTGACCGTCGGCGTAATGACCATGCTCAAGCTGCACCACCTGGTCGAAGACAAAGTTCACGCCCGCTCCACCGGGCCATACAGCCTCGTCTCGCAGCAGCCGTTGGGGGGTAAGGCGCAGTTTGGCGGGCAGCGCTTCGGTGAAATGGAAGTGTGGGCGCTGGAAGCCTACGGCGCAGCCTACATTTTGCAAGAAATGCTCACCGTCAAATCGGATGATGTGCAAGGCCGCGTGAAAACCTATGAAGCCATCGTCAAAGGCGAACCGATTGAAGACCCTAGTATCCCGGCCTCGTTCCGCGTGCTGGTGAAAGAGTTGCAATCCCTGGGGCTGGCTGTCGAAGCTGTGACCGAAAATGGCGAGGTGATCAAGTTTGGCAAAGACGAAGAACGCGCCAAGCCGCCGAAACTGGTCACTGGCTTGTTGGGCCTGGGTGACGACTATTAGCACCCCATCGGTTGACGAAGAATGGGTCAACGATCTTGTGCATTCTGTTCGTTGACGCTCCATTTTCAGCGTGATAAACTTTCGCCCGCTATGAAGACAAACTTCTGCACCCCTCATCATCACAACAAACCTTCCGCCTGACCGGTGTCGGGTTTGTTGCCTTTGACAAACGTTTCAACCCCCCGGTTCAGGCCGGGGGGTTTTGTTTTGGAGTAAAAATGTCCCGCCCTATCCGTCTCTCCCTGCCATCCAAGGGCCGTCTGGCCGAAGACGCTGTCAACTTCCTGGCCCGCTGCGGCCTGAGTATCTACCGCCCCAACCCGCGCCAATATGAGGCCGCACTGCCCGATCTGCCCGGCCTGACCGTCATCTACCAGCGCCCGACCGACATCGTCACCAGCGTGCGCGACGGCTCAGTGGATTTCGGCATCACCGGGTTGGATGTGGTGCAAGAACGCGGCGGCGACAATGGCGAAATTATCGTCGTCCACGAAGCGTTGGGGTTTGGGCAGTGTTCGCTGGCCCTGGCCGTGCCAGAAAGCTGGCCGGTGCAGACCGTCGCCGACTTGCGCAGCTACGCTGCCGGGCAAGCGCATCCCTTACGCGTGGCCACGCACTTTCTCAAGCTCACCGGGCGTTTTCTGGCGCAGCAAAATATCACCAACGCCGCCCTGGTCGAATCGGAAGGCACGCTCGAAGTGGCGCCCGCCATCGGTTACGCCGATCTGATCTGCGACCTGGTAGCCTCCGGCCAGACGCTGCGTGACAACCGCCTGCGCCCGCTGAGCGATGGAACCATCGTCCATTCGCAGGCGGTTCTTATCGCCAACCGCTCCGAGCTGCAAAACAACCCGAATGCACTCAAGCTAATCTCACAGTTGCTCGAATACATCGAAGCCCATGTGCGCGCCGAAGAAAACTACCTCGTTATCGCCAACATGCGCGGCAATGATCCTGAAGCTATCGCCCAGGCGCTCTTCGCCCGGCCCGAACTGGGCGGGTTGCAAGGCCCTACCATTGCCCCCATCCACACCCGCAACCGGGAGCCGTATCATTCGGTCAGCATTGTCGTGCGGAAATCGAACCTGATCCCGGCGGTACGCGCCCTGCGTTCGGTGGGCGGCAGCGGCGTGATTGTGACGCCGGTGACATACATTTTCGAGGAAGAGCCGCCGCGCTATACGGCGATGGTGGCGGCGTTGGGAAAGTAAACGAGGAAACAGGTAAACGGGTAATTGTCCACTTGTTTACCTCTCTACATCTTTTGGAGAACACATGAACATTCGCGAAAAATCCTGGCTCAAACGCAAACCGATCATTGAAGATTTAAGCTACATCGAGAAAGTTGCCGCCATTTTAGGGGATGTCCGCGCCCGGGGCGACGCGGCCCTGCGGGAATACTCAGCCCGCTTCGATCACGCCGACCTGACGGATTTCCGCATCTCGCAGGTGCAGATCGCCGCCGCGTACAACGCCGTCAACCCTGAAGTGATTGCTGCCTTGCAGTCTGCGGCGGCCCGCGTGGAGGCTTTCCACCGCAAGCAGCCGATCACCTCGTGGATCACGCACGAACTGGGCGGCACGCTGGGGCAGATTGTCAGCCCGCTCGACCGGGTGGGCGTGTATGTGCCGGGCGGCACGGCCCCGCTGCCATCCTCACTGTTGCATTCGGCCATCCCGGCCAAGGTGGCGGGCGTGAAGGACATCATCGTTTGCACGCCGCCTAACCCGGCGGCGGTGATGTTGGCCGCCGCCGACATCGCCGGGGTCAGCGCGGTGTACCAGGTGGGCGGGGCGCAGGCCATCGCGGCGATGGCGTATGGCACGCAGAGCATCCCCAAGGTGGATAAAATCGTTGGGCCGGGCAATATCTACGTGGTGCTGGCGAAGAAACTGGTCTTCGGCACGGTGGGGATCGAGAGCCTGCCGGGGCCAACCGAGACGGTGGTGGTGGCCGATGAGACAGCCAACCCGGCCTGGGTGGCTGCCGACCTGTTGGCGCAGGCCGAACATGATGTGCTGGCCTCGGCGGTGCTGTTGACGCCCTCGGAAAGCCTGGCGAAGATGGTGCAAGCCGAAATTGCTGAACGCATCGAAACCCTGTCGCGCGCCGCCATCATCACCCAAACCTTCGCGGCTGGCTCTGGCATCGTGATCACCCGCGACGTGGCCGAGGCGGTGCGCCTGGCAGACGAGTTTGCGCCGGAACATCTGTGCCTTTCGGTGCGCGACCCGTGGGCGTGGATTCCGCAAATACGCCACGCCGGGGGCATCTTCGTCGGCGAGCATTCGTTCGAGGTGCTGGGTGATTACGCCGCCGGGCCAAGCCATGTGATGCCCACGGCGGGCAGCGCGCGCTTCTCATCCCCGTTGAACTGTTGGGATTTCGTGCGCCTGACCAGCCTGGTCGCCCTTGATCCCGCCACTACGGCTCAGATTGCCCCCGCGGCGGCCCTGGTGGCGCGCGCCGAAGGGCTGGATGGCCACGCCGGCGCGGCGGAGGAACGTATCGCATGAAACGTGTTCCGTCTGAATTGTTGCGCCCCCATATTGCCGCCATGGAGCCGTACACCCCCATCGTGCCGTTTGACGTGCTTTCGGCGCGGCTGGGACGCGACCCCAAAGACATTGTCAAGCTCGACGCCAATGAGAACCCCTACGGCCCCAGCCCGAAGGTGCTGGAAGCGCTGGCGAAACTGGAATACCCGCACATCTACCCCGACCCCGAATCTACGGCGTTGCGGGCGGCGCTGGCGAAGGATACCGGCCTGCCAATGGAAAATTTGCTGGCCGGCTCCGGCGCGGATGAGTTGATTGACCTGGTGATGCGCGCTTTTCTCAACCCCGGCGATGCCATCGTCAACTGCCCGCCCACCTTTGGCATGTACCCCTTCGATGCCGACGTGAACGCGGCGCAGACGATCTCTGTGCCGCGGCGTTCTGACTTCTCTGTCGATGTTGCGGGCATTGAAACCGCTCTTACGAATCACGAATCACGAATCACGAAATTGCTCTTCCTCGCCTCCCCCAACAACCCCGATGGCTCGGTGCTGCCCGACGCCACTCTGCACCGCCTGTTGGCGCTGCCGTTGATGGTCGTGCTGGATGAAGCTTATGTGGAATTTCACGGTGTCTCGCGCATCAGTTGGGTGCTGGAACATGAGAATCTGATCGTGCTGCGCACGTTCAGCAAGCGTGCGGGGTTGGCCGGGATGCGCGTGGGCTATGGGGCCTTCCCGCTGTGGCTGATGCCGCACCTGTGGAAGTTCAAACAGCCCTACAACGTGACCGTGGCCTCCAGCGCCGCCGCCATCGCCGCGCTGGAAGATGGCGCATACCTGGCACAAGTTGTCCAATGGCTGACGGATGAACGCGAACGGCTTTTCGCCGCCTTGCAAACGATCCCCTTCCTGAAGCCGTATCCGTCCCGCTCGAACTTCATCCTGTGCCGAGTGGTGGGCCGCGACGCCCGCGAGTTGAAATTGGCTCTCGAACGCAATGGCATTCTGGTGCGCTACTACACATCGGCGGGCCTGCGCGACTGCATCCGCATCAGCGTGGGCAAGCCAGAGCATACAGCACGATTAATCAAAGCCATTGCAGAATGCTGATTGTTGATTTCTGATTTGAGATTGAAAATCAGCAATCGGCAATCAAAAATCAAAAATTATGAGGACATCTACCCTTTCCCGCAAAACCAACGAGACCGAAATCACCATCTCCATCCACCTGGATGGCAGCGGCAAGCACGAGATTGCCACTGGCATCGGCTTTCTCGACCACATGCTGACGCACATTGCCGTGCATGGCCTGTTCGACCTGACCGTGAAGGCCGTGGGCGATCTGCATGTGGATGAACATCACACCGTCGAAGACGTGGCGATTGTCCTCGGCCAGGCGTTTGCCGAAGCGCTGGGCGATAAAAAGGGCATCGTGCGCACCGCTCACGCCTACGTGCCGATGGACGAAGCCCTCGCTTTCGTGGCGCTCGACCTTTCGGGCCGCCCGTACACGGTGATTCAGGTGGAATGGCGCACCCCGGCGGTGGGCGGCATCGCCGTCAGCCTGTTCGAGCATTTCTTCGAGAGCTTCGCCGCCGCCGCCCGCATCAACCTGCACGCCCAGGTACCCTACGGGCGTGACGATCACCACAAGGCCGAAGCGCTCTTCAAGGCCCTGGCGCGTGCCCTCGACGCCGCGACGCAGATCGATCCGCGCAAGGCGGGAGTAGTGCCAAGCACCAAAGGTTCGCTATAAAACGTGATGCGTGAAACGTGAATCATCACGCATCACGTATCAGGAGCTTCCCATGTACCACTCAACCCGTGACCTGCTCGATGCGCTCAACGCCACCCCCGAAACCCTCACCGCCCTGCTGACCGGCGTGACCCAGGAAGAAGCCCTGGCAGCCAAAGGCGGCGACGAGGGCTGGTCGGTGGTGGAAGTGCTGTGCCACCTGCGCGATGCCGAAGAGATCGCCGCCCAGCGCGCCGCCCTGATGCGCGACCGCGACAACCCCGATATTCTTCCCTACGACCAGGAAAAGCTGGCTGTGGAGCGCAACTACGCCGCCGAAGATATGCACGCCGCCCTGTTCGCCTTCATCCGCCATCGCCAGCAGCACCTTGCCGTGCTGGAAAACCTGGATGCCGACGGCTGGGAACGTCCCGGCAACCACCGCGAAGCCGGGCGCATCACCATTTTCAACCACACCCTGCACATGGCCTGCCACGATGCCGTTCACTGCGCGCAAATCGCCCGCCAATTAACGCAATGATAGGGTGAAAAGGTAACCGGGTGATCAGCGCCAAATTGCTGTCACCTCGTCACCCTCTCACCCCCTCACATTGTCACCCATGCCCCCCTTCACCCTCTTCCCCGCCATAGACCTGCGCGCCGGCAAAGTCGTCCGGCTGGCGCAGGGCGATCCCGACCGTCAGACCACCTACGGCGATGACCCGCGCTTTTGGGCCGAACGCTGGAAAGCCGAAGGCGCCGAATGGCTGCATGTGATCAACCTGAGCGGCGCGTTCGACGAGGATGCACGTGCCAACTTGAACGCGCTCGAAGCGATTTTGGCCGTTGGCCTGAAGGTGGAATTTGGCGGCGGCATTCGCGACGAAGCCACGCTGCGCACGCCGCTGGAGATGGGCGCGAGCCGCGTCTTCCTCGGCACGGCGGCCATCCAGAACCCGGCGCTGGTAGATTGGGCCATCGCCACCTTTGGGCCGGGTAAAATCGCCGGGGATATCGGCGCTCGCGACGGTAAAGTGACCGTGCGCGGCTGGCAGGAGACCACCCCGCTGACCGTACTCGAAGTGGGCCAGCGCTTTCGTCAGCAGGGCCTCGCGTGGTGCGTGCTGACCGATGTGACGCGGGATGGCGTCAGCACGGGCGTCAACGTGGGCAGCGCCGTGGAACTGCAAAACGCCACCGGGATGCAGGTGGTGGCTTCGGGCGGCGTCAGCACGGTGGATGATGTGCGCCGCGCTCGCGATGCCGGATTGGCAGGCGTTGTTGTTGGAAGAGCGCTTTATGAGGGTACAATCACATTACCCGAAGTATTGGCCTTTACGCTGGAGGTTTTATCATGACACTGACGGAAAAACTTACCAACTTGGCTGAACTCTATCGCCAGGGAATGGAAACGCCATTTCTGGATCAGCAGTTAAATAAATTATTTCAACGGGAGGCAGTGGCGTGTCGGCGACAAATTAGCGAACTTGACCAACGTCTTTCTGCCCTTGAAACCCGCTATCATGAGACTTCTGATCATTTTTTGCGGCGTTGGCAGGCTGGGCAAACGGATGATCGCATGGACTTTACCGAATGGGCTTCACTAACACAAGCACGTCAGTTTTTACAAAAACGGTTGACATTGCTTGAAGGTTAACACGAAACCCGATCAGTATTTCGATATCGTCGAAGAACAGCTACTCACAGAAGCAAAAATTACGGATTTATTTGTGATGGATCGTTGGCACACCGACATCAATGGGTATTTTCGCGCTCGACTCAGATTTACAAACGGGGATAAACTGGAATTTGCCGAATACGTGCAACACAATGCGGCTGGCACGATCGCAATCATCACGTACGCTTACCATTGGATGAAATCCGATGATCAACTACACGCACGTTGGGACAACACGCCCCATCACCCAACGCTGGCAAATTCCCCATTTCACCGCCATCAGGCCAATCAAGTCCACCCGGATCAACCACGCACCATTCATTCGATTTTGAAAGAAATTCTGAACAGCATCCCATGATCACGATCATTGATTACAACGCCGGCAACCTCACCTCGGTCAAGCGCGCCCTCGACCACCTGGGCATCGCCAACCAGATCACCGCTGACCCCGATGTAGCGCGGCAGGCCGGGAAGATCATTTTCCCTGGCGTAGGCGCAGCGGGCGCAGCGATGGCAACGCTGAAGGAACGCGGCCTCGATTCGGCTCTCCGCGACGCCTTCCAGTCTGGCACACCCATCCTCGGCATCTGTATCGGCTGCCAGATCGTGCTGACACACTCCGAAGAAGGCGATACCCCTTGCCTCGACCTGCTGCCCGGTCAGACCGTGCGTTTTCGGCTGAATCAGCCGGAGCTAAAAATCCCGCACATGGGCTGGAATGCCGTAACCGTGACCCAGCCGCACCCCCTGCTCAGCCACCTGCGCCCCGGCGATGAGTTCTACTTCGTCCATTCGTTCTACCCGCAACCAGCGGATACGACACAAATCTACGCGACCAGCGAGTATGGCGGCGATTTCCCCGTGGCGATTGGCCGCGACAACCTGTTTGCGGTTCAATTCCACGCCGAAAAGAGCGGGCCGGTGGGGTTGAAGCTGTTGGAAAATTTTGCGAAGTGGAAGGGATAAAACGTGAAACGTGATTGGTAACTTCACACTTCACGTTTCACGAATCACTCACGAGGTCATCTTATGCTCTCAAAACGGATCATTTCCTGCCTCGACGTGCGCGACGGCAAATTGGCAAAATCAATCAAATTTGTGGATACCAAAGACATCGGCGACCCGGTGGCACAGGCCAAAAAGTATTACGAGCAAGGGCTGGATGAACTGGTTTTCTACGACATCACCGCCTCCAGCGACCGGCGCGGCATTATGATTGACGTGGTCAGCCAGGTGGCGGCGCAGGTGTTCATCCCGTTTTCGGTGGGTGGGGGGTTGCGCAGCGTGGAAGATTGCCATCGCGTGCTGTTGGCCGGGGCCGAGAAGATCAACGTCAATAGCGCGGCAGTGAAGCGGCCCGAACTGATTGCCGAAGCGTCGCAGGCGTTTGGGGCGCAGGCGGTGGTGCTTTCGATGGATGTCAAACGCGTGGCCCCCAGCCCGGAGATTCCCTCTGGCTACGAGGTCGTCATTAATGGCGGGCGCACGCCGATGGGCCGGGATGCGCTGAAATGGGCGCGGCATGGCGAGGCGTTGGGGGCCGGCGAACTGGTGATCAACTCGATTGACGCCGACGGCACGAAGGAAGGCTACGAACTGCGTCTGACACGCCTGATTGCCGAAGCCGTCGGCATCCCGGTGATCGCTTCGGGCGGCGGCGGCAAGCCGGAACACCTGTACGATGTGTTAACCGAGGGCAAGGCCGACGCGGCGCTCGTGGCTTCGATGCTGCACTATGGCGAATATACCGTGGGGGAGATCAAAACTTATTTGGCAGGGCGCGGCGTGAAGATCAGGATGACAGGCGATGCTTCGCATCACAGGTGACAAGGTGAAAAATATGAACGAACTCAAATTCAACGAACAGGGCTTGATCCCGGCGGTGGTGCAGGATGCGAAAACGTTGCAGGTGTTAATGGTAGCCTGGATGAACGCTGAAGCGCTGGCGAAAACGCAAGAGAGCGGCGAAACGTGGTTCTGGAGCCGCAGCCGCGGCGAACTGTGGCACAAGGGCGGCACCTCGGGCCATGTGCAGCGCGTGGTCGAAATCCGCTACGACTGCGACGCCGATACGCTGCTGGTGTCCGTCGAACCCGCCGGGCCGGCCTGCCACACCGGGGAAACGAGTTGTTTCTATCGCTCGCTCACGAATCACGAATCACGCATCACGCCCCCCTTTTCCCTCCAATCCCTCTACGCAATCATCGCCTCGCGCAAATCGGCCTCCCCCGAAACATCTTACACCGCCAGCCTGTTCGCCAAAGGCGAGGCCAAGATCAGCCAGAAGGTGGGCGAGGAAGCCACCGAGGTGATCGTGGCCGCCCTGGCGCAAAGCCGCGCACGCCTGGTGGAAGAAAGCGCCGACTTGTTCTATCACACGCTGGTATTACTGGCGGCCAAGGGCATCTCACTCGATGAGGTGGTCGGCCAGTTGGCGGCGCGCCACAAACCCTCACCGCTCATCCACGAATAATTTCATAAACATCTCGACCACCCGTGGGTCGAAATGCTGACCCGCTTCGGCCTGGATGTAGGGGATTAATTGTTGGCGCGGCCAGGCCGGGCGATACACCCGGTCATACGCCAGCGCATCCCACACATCCACAATCGTAAAAATGCGCGCCTCCAGGGGGATTGCCTCCCCTTTCAGGCCGCGCGGATAGCCGGTGCCGTCCCAGCGTTCATGGTGACACAGGGGGATCGTTAACGCCGGGCGCAGGTATTCCACAGGTTCGAGCATATCCACGGCATATTCAGGGTGTTTGCGCATGATCGCCCATTCATTTTCATCCAGCGGGCCGGGCTTGTGCAGGATGGCATCGGGGATAGCCATTTTGCCCATATCATGCAGCAGTGCGCCGCGTTGAATGTGAATCAGCCGTTCGTCAGGAATGCCCATCGCACAGGCTAATTGCAGGGTCATAACGGCTACACGCTCGGAGTGGCCTTCGGTTTCGCGGTCGCGCAAGTCCATGGCGCGTGACCAACCCTTGATCGTGGCATCGTAGGCTTCGGCCAGGCTGCGGTGGGTTTGTTGTATTTCGATTTCGGCTTTGCGGCGCTCGGTGATGTCTGTGGCAACGCCAATCACCCCGATCACCTGACGATCGTTATCGCGCAGCGGTGAATACCAGACCTCGAAATAGATTGGCCCGATGGCTACGGTGCTGGCAAAAGCATTCCCCCCCAGGGCAAGACGAATGTCTTTGATCACTTCGGGATAGTCGCGGTAGACATCGAAAACCGATTGGCCGACCACCTGACCCGAGCGCAAACCCAACAACCCCAGGCCTTTGCCATCGCAAAAAGTAAAAATGCCCTGGCGGTCTATGGCAAACAGCACAATCGGCACGTTGGTTACAACCGTGCGCAGGCGCTGTTCGCTGTCGCGCAGCTCGTTTTCCATGCGCATGCGTTGGGTGATCTCGCGTGACGCAACCTGAATCTCGATCATTTTTTTCGTCGCCTGATCAAAAATAGCCCGCGAGACCGACTCAACCCAAATATACGGCCCATCTTTGGTGCGCAAGCGATAGATAACGGTGGGGGTTACCGGTTGCCCCAGCACAGCGGCGTGTGAACGGGTGACGGCGGGGATATCCCCTGGGTGCATGAAATCATAGGCCGAGCGCCCCAGCATTTCTTCAGCCTCATAACCGAGCATGGCCTTGCCAGCAGGCGAAACGTACAGATACACGCCTTCGGGGGTGTGGCGGGAGATCATATCGGTAGCGTTTTCAGCCAGCAAGCGGAAGCGTTCCTCGCTCTCACGCAGCGATTCTTCGGCCTGGCGTTTTTCGTCGCGCAGACGTTTTTCTTGCAAGGCGCGTTCAATCGCGGGAACCAGACGCCCCAGCCGGTCTTTGAGCAGATAATCGGACGCGCCAGCCTTCATGCACTCGATGGCGGCTTCTTCCAGGCTGCCCGTAATCACTACAAAAGGGATATCCAGGCCGCGTTCCTGCAATAAACGCAGCGCTTGCAAAGCGTTGAACTGCGGCAAAGAATAATCGGCCAGGATGATGTCATAGCCCGAATCCAGGGCGGCCAGGTAAGCGGCCTGGGTATCCACGCGCTGCCAGGCGCAATCGAAGCCGGCTTTTTTCAGGGTAACGAGAATCAACTCAGCATCTTCGGGGCGATCTTCCAAAAATAACACGTGCAGCTTCATTCACACTTCCTCGATGATCGGCTTTTTGCTTTGGCAGCCCAGGGTTGATATGGCGCTCTGGGATTTGCTCATTGAATTTCAGGCGCAAAATGAGTATACCCGATCTATGACAAATCCATGCCACCCGTCATTTGACACACCCCCCGCCGCGATGCTACACTGACAGGGAACGTCGCAAGTCGAAAGTCAAAAGTTGTACGTTATTAAAACAGACCTTTGACTTTCGACCTTCGACATTTGACATTTGACCTGTTACCTATTCGGAAAGGAGCGCCACCCATGATCAAAGTCACCCGTGAAGATGCACTCGAATATCACCGCCTGGGGGGGAAACCCGGCAAAATCTCGGTTGTGCCAACCAAACCGATGGACACGCAGCGCGACCTGAGCCTGGCCTACACGCCTGGCGTGGCCCAGCCCGTCCTCGAAATCGAAAAAGACCCCGAAACCGCCTACGAATACACGTCCAAAGGCAACCTGGTAGCGGTGCTATCGAACGGCACGGCCATCTTGGGCCTGGGCGACCGCGGCGCATTGGCCGGCAAGCCCGTGATGGAAGGCAAGGGCGTGCTGTTCAAGAAGTTCGCCGATGTAGATGTGTTCGACATCGAAGTGGACAGCCACGACCCCGATGAAGTGATCCAGGTCGCCCGTGCTATCGCCCCCACCTTCGGCGGCATCAACCTGGAGGACATCAAAGCCCCCGAATGCTTCTACATCGAGGAGACGCTCAAAGGGATGCTCGACATCCCCGTCTTCCACGATGACCAGCACGGCACGGCCATTATCTCCGGCGCGGCGCTGATGAACGGCCTGGAGGTGGTCGGCAAGAATATCGCCGAGGTCAAGATCACCATCTCCGGCGCGGGGGCCAGCGCCATTTCGTGCGCCGAACTGATGGTGCGCCTGGGCGTCACCCGCGAAAACATCACCCTGGTAGATACCAAAGGCGTGGTCTACAAGGGCCGCGTGGAAGGGATGAACAAATATAAAGAACGCCTGGCCCACGAGACCGACGCCCGCACCCTGGCCGATGCCATGCGCGGCGCCGATGTGTTCTTCGGCCTTTCCATTGCCGACATCCTCAAGCCCGCAATGGTCAAAACGATGGCCGAACGCCCGTTGATCTTCGCCATGGCCAACCCCGACCCGGAGATCAAGTACGAACTGGCCCGCGAAGCCCGCCCTGATGCCATCGTCGCCACGGGCCGCTCCGATTACCCCAACCAGATCAACAACGTCCTCGGCTTCCCCTTCATCTTCCGCGGTGCGCTCGATGTGCGCGCCCGCGCCATCAACGAGGAGATGAAAGTGGCCGCCTCCTACGCCCTGGCCAAACTCACCCACGAAGACGTTCCCGACAGTGTGTTGCGCGCCTACGGTGTGGACAGTCTGAAGCTGGGCGACGAGTACATCATCCCCAAGCCGCTCGACCCGCGTGTGCTGCTGTGGGAAGCGCCCGCCGTGGCCCAGGCCGCCATGCAGACCGGCGTGGCCCGCAAAAAGGTGGATATTGACGAATACCGCGAGCAGCTTGCCTTCCGCCTGGGGGCCGGCCAGCAGGTGCGCTACTACATCATGCACAAGGCCAAGAGTGCGCCCACCAAGAAGCGCATCGTCTTTGCCGAGGGCGAGGAAGCCAAGATCATCCGCGCCGCCGCCCTGGTGGAAGATGAGGGCATCGGCACGCCCGTTTTGGTGGGCCGCCGCGACGTGATCGAGGGCAAAATTCAACTGCTGGGGCTGGATTGCAAACCCGAAATCGTCAACCCGGCCGCCTTCGAGCGCATGACCGCATACGTCCAGGCGTACTATCAGCTACGCCAGCGCAAAGGCCTCACGCCCAGCGCCGCCGCCAAGCGCCTGCTCGACCCCAACGTCTTCGGCCCGATGATGGTCAAAATGGGCGACGCCGATTGCTTCGTCTCTGGCCTGACCTACGACTACCCCGATGTGATCCGTCCGGCGCTGCAAATTCACCACACCGCTGGCGGCGTGAACAAGGTGGCCGGCGTGTACGTGATGATCATCAAGAACCGCGTCTACCTGTTCACCGATGCCACCGTCAACATCGAGCCGACCGCCGAAGACCTGGCCGAGATCGCCTGCCTGGCTGCCGATTTCGCCAAGAAACTCGGCCTGGAGCCGCGTGTGGCGATGCTCTCCTTCTCCAACTTTGGCAGCACACCCCACCCGCTCAGCGCCAAAGTGCAAAGAGCCGTCGAAATTCTGCGCACAAAAGCCCCCAACCTGGCCGCAGATGGCGAAATGCAAGCCGACACCGCCGTCGTCCCCGGCATTGTCGAAGAGCGCTACCCCTTCAGCCAGGTGAAAGACGCCAACGTGCTGGTCTTCCCCTCGCTCGAAGCCGCCAACATCGCTTACAAGCTGCTTGCCCGCCTGGGCGACGCCACCGCCATCGGCCCGATTTTGCTCGGCGTGGGCGCGCCCGTCCACGTCCTGCAAACCGGCGACGAAGTGGCCGACATCGTCAACATGGCTGCGGTGGCGGTGATGGATGCGATGGGGAGATAGATATACGTGATGGGTGATGGGTGAAAATTGTATTCACGTTTCACCCATCACATTTGTTACCCAACCATTCAAGGTCAATATGAACAATCAACAACTCCTCGAACTCTACTCCGATTTACGCGTGGCCGATGTGCGCGATGGCATGGACTGGAACATGATGCACCACTACGGTTCCATGTCGCCGGAGATTCGCCCGTTGTGGCGCACGCGCGCCGTGGGCATTGCCCGCACGGCGCGTTATTTGCCCTTCGTCGGCCCTGTGCCGTACAAGACGCCCGAAGAATACACCGCATGGCAGGGCTGGTACTACAACAACGTTTGCACTTACCCGTGGATGAAGGAGATTCAGCCCGGCGATTTCGTAGTGCTGGATGTCAGCGGGGTGGATGTGGGGCTGTGCGGCTCGAACAACACCCTGGAGGCCTGGAAGATGGGCGTGCGCGGCTTTGTCAGCAATGGCGGCGGCATCCGCGACACCGATGAAGTCATCTTGCAGCAAATCCCCTTCTGGTCGAAGTTCATCTCGCAGGGCATGGTGCAGGGCCGCGTGCAGTTCGACGCCATGAACATCCCCGTGGCCGTCGGCGGTGTGACGGTGTATCCCGGCGATGTGGTGGTGGCCGATGGCGACGGCGTGATCGTGGTGCCGCGCCAGATGGCCGTTGACGTGGCCACCTACGCCCACCAGGAATTGCGCAACGACAAGGCCGCCCGCCGCCGCATGTATGAAGAGCAGGGTCGGGAATTGGATGACACCGTTTAGCCACCAGCCGTAGCGCAAGTCTGAGACTTGCACCACAATGCAAAGACTTCCGAAGTTTGCGAACTGATGGTTCGCCAAAGACTTCGGAAGTCTTTGTATCTCAATTTTTAAAACTGTTTTATCGTTGGAAACTACTTTTTTCACGAGGTGTACTTTGACGCATTCCACTACCGAACCCGCAACCAGCCCCGAGCTGCGTCACGACCCCTATGCGGCTCTGCGGGTGGGCAATTTTCGCCTGCTGCTGACTGGGCGTTTTATCACCGCATTGGGCAACCAGATGCTATCTTTTGCGGTAGGTTGGGAACTGTGGCTGCGTACGCGCAGCGCCTTCGCCCTGGGGCTGGTCGGCCTGGTGCAGGTTATCCCCATCATCTTGTTCTCGCTGCCTGCCGGGCACGTGGTCGATCAATATAACCGCCGCCGCATTGTGGCCATCACCCAGAGCGCCTTAGCGCTATGTGCGCTGGGATTGGCGCTGCTCTCTTATTTTTCTGGCCCGTTGGTGTTGATCTATCTGTGCCTGTTTGGCATCGGGCTGGCGCGGGCCTTCAATGACCCGGCGGCATCTACACTGACCCCTGAGACGGTGCCGCCGCACCTGTTTACCAGCGCCGCCACCTGGAGCAGCAGCGCCTGGCAATTGGCATCTATCATCGGGCCAGCGCTGGCCGGGTTAGTGGTGGCTTTGGTCAACAACGTGACCATCATCTACGTGTTCGACGCGCTGGCGGTATTCACCTTCGTGATATTGCTCAACCTGATCAAAGGCCGCACCCTGCCGCTCTCGCGCAAAGCTGCCACGCTCGAATCGCTCAAAGAAGGGCTGCGCTTTATTTTTGGGACAAAGGTAATCCTGGCAGCCATCACGCTGGATATGTTTGCCGTGCTGTTTGGCGGGGCGGTGGCGCTGCTGCCGGTCTATGCCACCGACATTCTCAAGGTAGGGCCGCAAGGTTTGGGTATCATGCGCGCTGCGCCGTCTATCGGGGCGATCTGCGTGGCCTTTTTGCTGGCACATTTGCCGCCGTTCAAAAACGCCGGGCGCACGCTGCTGCTGGCCGTGACCGGGTTTGGCATCGCTACCATCATCTTTGGTCTGTCTACATCCTTCTGGCTGTCGGTGGCGATGCTGGCGCTACTCGGCGGGCTGGATAACATCAGCGTCGTCATCCGCAGCACCCTGCTCCTGACCTATACGCCCGATGAAATGCGCGGGCGCACATCAGCGGTGAATACGATCTTCATCAGCGCATCGAATGAATTGGGTGGGTTTGAATCGGGGCTGGTGGCGTCGCTGTTTGGCCCGTTGATTTCGGTGGTCAGCGGCGGGGTTGGCACCATCTTGGTGGTGCTGGCGGTGGCGGGCAAATGGCCCGAAATGCGCAACCTGAAATCTCTGGATAAGCCCACGGAAAAAACGGGCGGCTGAGACGCATCTCCTGGGTCGCGGCTTTACCTCCCATCGCGCCGCACCACCCCCTCGCGCCAGGCGAAGATGGCTGCCTGGGTGCGGTCGTTGAGGTGCAGCTTGCCCAAGATATTGCTGACATGCCCCTTGACCGTGTTTTCGGTAATCACCAGCCGGTTGGCAATTTCGATGTTCGATAAGCCGTCAGCCAGCAGATGCAAAATGTCCATCTCGCGGTCGGTCAGTTCGGTGAAGGGGTTGGGCGTTTCGGGCCGCGGGCCGCGCATCTCTTTGAGTACGCGCGCCGCCACCACGGGGTTGAGGGTGGCCTCGCCGCGGGCGGCGCGGCGGATGGCCTGGGCCAACTCATCCATGGGGATATCTTTGAGCACGTAGGAAATCGCCCCCGCCCGCAGCGCCGGGAAGATGTATTCGTCGGTGTGATGCGATGTGACCACGACCACCTGGGTATGCGGGCTGGCCTGGCGGATGCGGCGGGTGGCTTCCATCCCGTCCATTTCGGGCATGTTCAAATCGAGCAGAGCCACATCGGGGACGTGTTCGGCGGCCAACCGCACCGCTTGCTGCCCGTTGGCGGCTTCGGCGGCCACGCGGAAACCGGGCTGCGCCTCGATGAAGGCGCGCAAACCATGCCGCACCATCTGGTGGTCATCGGCAATCAGGATGGAGATTTCTTCAGGAGACATAAAGCGTCCTTGTAGGGCGAAATTAATTTCGCCCTACGGTGGTGGTGATGATAGTTCCCTCGCCAGGAGCGCTGACCACGGAGAACTCGCCGCCCAGGGCTGCCAGGCGTTCGCGCATCGAGCGCAGGCCCACACCGGGCTGGATCATCTCCGGGTCAAAGCCGCGGCCATCGTCGCGGATTTGCAGCAGCACGCCATCGGCATCCTGGCGCAGCGTAACTTCAATGCGCCGCGCTGCGGCATGGCGGGCGATGTTGGCCAGGGCCTCTTGCGCCACGCGGTAGAACGCCAGGGCAACCGGTTCGGACAGGGGGATATTCTCGGCAATGTCGAGTTCGGCGGTCAGGTGGTTCTGGCGCGCCCAATCGGTGGACAGTTGGCGCAGGGCAGCGGGCAGGCCAGCCGCCAGCACATCGGCGGAGTACAGTTCACGCACCAGGGCGGCCAATTCCTGGCGCAGTTGGTTGGAAAGCTGATCCGCTTCAGCCAGGCGGGTTTGAGCGGCGGTAGGGTCGCGCTCCAACAGCGCACGCGCCGCACTCACCTGGGCGGCAATGGCGAAGGCCTGCTGTTTGACGCTGTCGTGCAAATCGCGGGCGATGCGGTTGCGCTCGGCGCTGGCGGCCAATTCCTGGCGGGCCTCGAACAGGTGGCGCAGGTCAGCCGCCATGAAGTTCAGGTCGGCGGCCAGTTGGCCGATCTCATCCCCCGAAGGGTCAGCCACACTGACGGAAAAATCGCCCTGCCGCCAGGCCGACGAAGCCCGCGCCAGCCCGGAGAGCCGCCGGGTGATGCCGCGGGTGGCGAGGTAGCCGAAGAGCGTCCCCACCAGCCCGGAAATCAGCGTCAACACCAGCAGCACGCCTCCCGCCAGACCGAGCGCGATCAACATGGCCTGGCGAGAAAGCGTATCCAGGCTGGCCAGCACCACCACTGCCCCCAGGATTTCGCTTTCGTCGGCAGTTAACACCGGGTGGGCGGTGTGCATCCAGCCGGAAGGGGTCTCAGCTTCGGGCATCTCTCCGGCCAGGGCGGCCGCGATCAGGGCAGACGCCGGCCCGTTCGGCGGGGTATCGAGCACGGCGGCGTTTTCCGGCGGCGGCAAGCTGGCAACGATGCGTCCCCGGCGGTCGGCGACAAGGACAAGCAGCCCGCCGGGGGTTTCGCCGCTTTCGAGCGCGGCGGTGATCAGCGGCGGGCGGGTGTACCAATCGGGCAGGCTGGCAAAAATTTGCTGAATGGCCGCCGAATCGGTGGGTGTGGCGGCGAGGGCGTCGCGCAATATCGGCAAAGACGCCCAGCCGCTTCGCAGACCGAGTACCGCATCCCGCAAAATCTCGCCTGGCCGGACGATGGCCCCGATCAGCGTCAGTAACAGCACCCCCGCCGTAAGCAGAGCGGCGGTAGTGACCAGGGTATAGGTGCGGGTGAGTTTCCAGCGCAGCGAGCGAAATTTATTCATACAGTAACACTTCAGCCACCGGAGCCTGCACAGCCCGGCGGGCGGGCAGCAGGCTGGAGAGCAGGGCCAAGACCATTATAACGGCAAGCCAGATCGCCGCGCCACCCACCGAAAAGCTGTAGGCGAACGGGGCGTTGAGAAAAGCCATGCCCACCAGCCAGCACATCCCGGCGCTGAGCGGCAGGGCCAGCAGCGCCCCCAACCCCCAGGCCAGTACGGCCACGAAAGCGCTCTCGGCGGCCAGCGAGCGGGCGATCAGCCCCGAACGAGCGCCAACCGCCCGCAGCACGCCCAACTCGCGGCGGCGTTCGAGCACATTCAGGCCGATCATCCCCATCAGCCCCAGCCCGCCCACGAAGCCGAGCAGGGCGGCCATCACCAGCAGGAAGGCGATCAGGATGTTGAAGGCGCTGGCAAAGGAGTTGTTCAGCTCTTCGCCGGTGACGGCCCAATCGGACGACATCCCGGCGGCTTTCAGGGTTTGATCGAGTTCGGTCATCAGGCGGGATTGCGCCGAGGCGGTATGTTCTTTCCCCTGCACCCACACTTCGTTGGCGAGACCTTCCGTGCCGGTAACGATGGTGTAGGTATGGTCGGTCACATACGCCATTGCCGTCGGGCGGATGCGGTTGGGCACGGTCTCGAAGATGCCGACGATCTGCCAGGCCACGTCCTGGCCGCGCAAGGTGAGCGTCAACGTGCTGCCGACGGTCAGTTCGGGGTGGGCGCTGGTGAGATGGGTGTCAATGACGATGGCGTTTGTATCGCCGGTTTGCAGCCAACGCCCGGCAGTCAGGTTGGGGTGGAGCATGGATGTATCCGCCGGGCCCGCCCACAGCGCCAGCGGCTCTTCCACACCGTTCCAGGTGGTGATTGCAGCGGCCAGCGCCCAGGCCTCGGCGCGCTCCACATTCGGATTTTGGCGCACGATGGCGAGCATGTCGGCAGAATCTACCGGACGGCTGAATTGGATGTACAGGTCATGGCGGAAGAAGCCGCGCAGCCCGGCGAGGGTCTGGCGGGTGGCCGATTGCACGCTGAAGACGGAAATGGCAATGGCGCTGGCCAGGGTGAGTGTGGCGAGGGTGAAGGCCAGGCGCGGCTTGCGGCGCAAGGCGTTGCGCACGGCCATGCGCAGCGTCACCGGGCCGCCCAGGTTACTGACGAGACGATCCAGCCAGCCCTGCCCAAAATGGGTGCTGCCCAGGCCGTAGTCGTTGAGGGCAGCGTGGACGGTCTGGCGGGCGGCGGCAACCACCGGGATCAGCGCCGCACCCAGCGGTACGAGCAGTCCGAGGGCCACCTGCAGGGCGTAGACCCAGCCCGGCTGGCGTAGATCGGACAAATCGAGGTTGATCAGGCCGGCGAACAGGCTGCTCAACGCCGCCGCGCCCCACGCCCCCAACGGAAGCGCCAGCAGCAGGGCAGCCAGGCCCATGAAGCCGGTCAACGCCAGGTAGAGCGCCAACACCTGGCTGCGCCGGGCGCCGATGGCCTTCAGCACACCGATCTGGCGCGTCTGTTCGGCCAGCAGGGCAGTGATGGTGTTGACCACCAGGAAGCCGCTGAGCAGCAGGGCCAGTCCGCCCATCAGGCCCAATACCAGCACCACGCCCTGCACCAGACCAGCCAGCGGGTGGTCGCCGTTGGCGAAATTATCCAGTACCAATACGTCCACGCCCTGGGCTTCGAGCGTCCGGCGCACGGTTTTGGCGGCGGTGACAGCATCGGCCAGGGCGGCGGGGGCAAGCTGGATGTGCAGTTGGGTGTAGCCCTGCGGCCCGCCAAGCGCTCGCAGCGTGGCCGGGCTGACATATCCTGCCCCGCCAGCGGTGATGGTCGGGTTAGCCTGGTACAGGTCGCGCCCGATGCCTGCAATCGGCAGGGTGTACACGTCGCCGTGCGGGTTTTGCAGGCGCAGTTCGCCATCGGCCTGGACGTTCAGGAAGGCCAGCGAGCCGCGTTCCAGCACCACGCCATCGGCGGGCGGCGGCCAAGTGCCCTGTATCGGTGAGATGGCGTCGATCGTCCAGGCATTGGCATCGGGCGAAGCGTGGAGGGTGATGTTGCGCCAGTCCACGCCGCCCTGGGCGTTGGCGACGGCGGCGCGCGCCATCAGGGTGCTGCGGCCTTCGACGGCGGCCACTTCGGGCAGGCTGCCGATGGCGTCGAGTTGGGCGGGGGTCATTGCGGAGACGACGGCCAGCAGGTGAGCGGGGTGAATGGCCTGCAAGTTGGCGCGCATCTCGCGGGCGAGGATGTGCTGCGCCCCAGCGGTGGCGCCGACGGCGAAGATGCCCACCGCCAGCGAAAGCACCACCAGCAGGCTGCGCGCCCGCTGGCTCCAAAATTCGCGAATGATTTTACGGAAAAAGATGGGATTCATGGGTAACTCCGAGTTGGTTTTCACTCTTTTTGATTAAGAACAGAGTGCTCCTGACCAGAATAAGCTGGAATAAACCACAAAGGTTACGAAGGACACAAAGGGAAAATCAGATCAAAGCCTTTGTGTACTTGGTGACCTTTGTGGTTCAAAATTTTTGTGCGGAAAGCAAGGTGCTGACATGAAATATCAGACGATACGGCCGTCGGTCAGCGTGATCACGCGCTCGGCCTGAGCGGCCAGTTCGCGGTCGTGCGTCACCATCACCACGGTCTTGCCCTGGGCGGTCAGCGCGCGGAACAGGGCGAAGACATCGGCGGCGGTGTGCGAATCGAGGTTGCCGGTGGGTTCGTCGGCCACCAGGATGGCGGGGTCGTTGGCCTGGGCGCGGGCGATGGCGGCCCGCTGCTGCTGTCCGCCGGAAAGGGCGGTGGGGAATTTGTGGGCATGTTCGCCGATGCCCATTTGTTCGAGCAGGGCCAGGGCGCGCGGTTTGCGTTCTTTGCGCGGCAGGTAGCCGCTCAGTTCCATCGGCAGAAGCACGTTTTCAAGCACCGTGAGGGTTGGCACGAGTTGGAAGAACTGGAAGACGATGCCCAGGTTTTGGCCGCGCCAGGCGGCACGTTGATCTTCGCTCATGGCATGGATGGCCGCCCCACCGATGACCACGCTGCCGCTCGTGGGCCGGTCTATACCGGTGAGCAGGTTGAGCAGGGTAGATTTGCCGCTGCCCGATTTGCCCGTGATGGCCACCAATTGGCCGCTGGCGATGCACAGGTCAATGCTGTGCAGCACCGTCAATGGCCCGGCGGGGGTAGGGTAAACCCAGCTGAGATTTTCCAGGTGGATGAGGTGACCGTTTGAAGAAAATGGAACCATGAGCGCCTCCGTTGCTTTGATTGCCACCATTATGCGGGTTGGGCATGGTTTCGTCTTACTCCGTAGGAGGGGTCTTGCATCCCCCATACGAGGGGATGTAGGATGGTCGGAATGAAAGCGATTTGTGTGGGGGTATAATCTATTTACACGTATAAAACACTTACCTGGAGAACTGCGATGTTGACAGGGCTTGAAGTCTTACAATCGGTTCAATTCGCCACCGTGAAAGGAAAACGGCTGGCAGTTTTAGGTGCTGATGAATGGGAAGCGCTGGTCGAGTGGCTGGAAGATATCGAAGATGTACAAGTCGCTCGCAAATCTTTTGCCGCGCTGGATGCTGCTGGTGGTGACCGGCAAAAGGCTGGTTGGGTTGCTTGGGATGAGATAGAGAAAGACCTGACATGAGTCAGTTCAAAATCTATGTCACGCCGGCGGCCTTACGCGAGATTGAAAGCTTGCCGGGAAATATGCGGCAACGCATTCGTCGCGAGATCAATTCATTAGCAACAGCCCCACGCCCAGCGCACAGCAAACAGCTTCAAATGCCTGAGTTGCCCCGCGAATTGTGGCGTTTGCGGATTGACCGTTGGCGCATCGTTTATGCGGTCACATCCGATGATGCAGCGATAGACATCCTGGCCGTCCGCAAGCGCCCGCCGTATGATTATGGCGATTTGGAAGGTTTGCTGGGAAAGATCAAATAATGGGAAAAGATACTCCTGAGGGAAGGTTATTCATTTCAAAACATCCACCTTTCGGTGGATGTTTTGATTCACCCTTTGACACATCCAAATTTAACCGACCGGTCGTTTCGCCAGGAATGGGGAATAGCTACAATCAGGGCATCAATAAAACCTAAATCTCGGAGAAAACGATGAAAACCCAACGCAAGCCACCGCTCACCGCCCGCAAATGGTTCTACCCCCTGCTCTTCTTCGGCTTAATCATCCTTTCGATGCTGCCGCTGATAACCCAACAGCCCTACGACCCGCGCCAAACGCAAACCATCATCGGCAGCGTGCTGATGCTCACATCGCAACCCTACCTGGCGTGGGGCTGGGTCTTTCACGTGGCCTTTTTGGGCGTGGCGGCACTGATCGCCATCGGCCACCAACACGCCGGGCGGGTTCTGGCGGCGTATATCGGGCTGAATTACCTGATCATCGCCTATGTGCAATCGCACGCCGTGGTCGAGCCTTATGGATTGGTGATTATCCCAGGTTCGTTGGCGTTGACCGCCCTGCTAGGGATCACCTGGCTGGTGGTGGCAGCCCGTGGCGAGGTGTCCGCCTCGTTCAAGGGTATCCCCGCCTGGCGCTATCTGCTGCTGCCGCTGGCGCTGCTGGCCTTCTGGCTGCCCTTCCGCTCCGAAGCAAACGCCGTCGTGCCCGATTTCAACCCCCTGTTGCTGCTGACCTCGGCTGATTTCGGCCTGGCCTACTGCTTCGCCACGCCGGTTTTCATGTTCCTGCTCATTCTTTTCTATCCCAACGTCAACGCTTTTGCCTTTCGTCTCTCGGCTTTCGTCGGGCTGATCTACGGCCTGTTCAATCTCACGCACTGGTTCCACCCCGGCATGGCCTGGATGGGCGCGCTGCACCTGCCGCTGCTGATCATCTCGCTGGTGGCACTGGCGCTGCCCGCTTGCGAACGCCGTACGGCGAAATTAATTTCGCCGTACACAATAACTGGTTAACCCAGGAGCCAATTTCATGGATACCCAACCCATCATCCAAATCCAACACTTACACAAAACCTACGGCACAACCGTGGCCGTGGATGACATTTCCTTCGACGTGCAACCTGGTGAAATTTTCGGCATCGTCGGGCCAAACGGGGCCGGCAAAACCACCACGGTCGAATGCCTGGTGGGCCTGCGCCGCCCGACCAGCGGGCAGATCAGCCTGCTCGGCCTCGACCCAACACGCCAGGAACGCCAACTGCGCCAGCGCATCGGCGTGCAGTTGCAGCAGGCCGCCCTGCCCGAAGACATCAAAGTTTGGGAGGCGCTCGACCTGTTCGCCAGCTTCTACGAACGCCCCGCCGATTGGAAGCCGCTGCTCGAAACCTGGGGGCTGGCCGAAAAACGCAACGCCCGTTTCAGCAGCCTTTCAGGCGGACAGAAGCAGCGTTTGTTCATCGCCCTGGCGCTGGTCAACAACCCCGAAGTGGTCTTCCTCGATGAGATCACCACCGGCCTCGACCCGCAGGCGCGCCACAACACCTGGGAACTGGTCGAAAAGCTGCGGGAACAGGGCAAAACGGTGCTGCTGGTGACACACTTCATGGACGAAGCCGAACGCCTGTGCGACCGGGTGGCGATCATTGACCACGGCCGCCTGATCGCCCTCGACACGCCGCAAAAGCTGATCCAGGCCGTGAATGCCGAAACACGCGTTTCCTTCAGCGCATCGGGCAGGGGAGATTTCGCCTGGCTGCAAAGTGTGAGCGGCGTCAGCCAGGTGGCCCGCCAAAATGGCACTGTCGTCGTCCACGGCAGCGGGGCTGTGCTGGCCCGTGTGGCCACCGCCTTGGCCGAGCGTGGCATCGTCCCCGCCGACCTGCGCTCCGAGCAGGCCAGCCTCGAAGATGTCTTCCTGGCGCTGACGGGCAAATCGCTTCGCGAGTAAAAAAAATCAACCACGAAGGACACAAAGGTACACAAAGGCATTCTTGAACCCTTTGTGTCCTTTGTGGTGAAACTTGGAGATAATCTATGACCCCGCTTTTGCAACTCACCCTGATTGACATCAAACTCTACCTGCGCAACTTCATCGCGCTCTTCTTCACCCTGTTCTTCCCGCTGCTGATGCTCTTTCTTTTCGGCAGCATGTACGGCAACGACCCATCGCCCCTCTTCGGCGGCTACGGCTCGATGGATATGACCGTCCCCGGCTACATCGCCACCCTCATCATCGGCACGACCGCCTTTATGAGCCTGCCGATGGATTTGGCCCAGCAGCGCCAAATGGGCATCTTGCGCCGCCTGCGTGCCACGCCGCTGCGCCCAGAGATGGTGCTGGTCTCCAAGCTGCTCACCCACCTGCTCATGTCGCTCGTCGGCGCGGCGCTGCTGCTGGTTTCGGGCCGCTCGGCCTACCAGGCACACCTACCCGCCGATTGGCCGGGGGTGATCGCTGGCAGCCTGTTGGTGGCCTTCAGCCTGTATGCCCTCGGGTTCGCCATCGCCAGCCTGGTGCGCACGGTCAACGCCGCCCGCGCCGTCAGCTTCGCCATCTTTTACCCCATGATGTTCCTCTCCGGCGGCACGATCCCGCTCCAATTCATGCCCCAATCCATTCAAGATATTTCCAGGCTGATGCCGATGACGTATGCCGTCAACCTGCTGAAATCGCTATGGTTCGGCAACGGCTGGGATGGGCCTGCCACCCTGGCGCTGCTGGGCTGCCTGGTGGTGGGTACGGTCATCTCGGTGCGCTTCTTCCGTTGGGAATAAAAATTGTCCTGCTATAATCCAGTAAGGCGAAATTAATTTCGCCTTACTGCCATCATATGAGAACACCCTCCACCAACCCCCACGACATCCGCGCCTTTCGCACCTTCAGTTGGTTCTGGCACGTTGCCACTTACCTGATGTTGGGCGGTGGGATGATCTATGCCCTGCTCGACAGCGACATCTCGTCGCAACAGCGTTGGATCAGCCTGGGGCTGGCGATGGTGTGGGGTGCCTGGTACGAGCTGTTCGTGGCGCAAATGGAGCGCTTCCGCTGGCCGGTGCGCCTGCAAGGGGCGCTCTTTTTCGTGGCGATCACCCTCAGCATGATGATGGCGTGGCTGGAGCCGGCCTTCTTGCTGATCGCCTTCTCGTTTTACGGTATCACCTTCGGCGTCATGCCGCTGCGTTGGGCCATCCCACTGATCATCTGGCAATCGCTGGGGTTGGCGCTGTTGATGATGGAATTTTCGGGCGGTATCGCCCTGGAAAACCTGCCCATCCTGGGCGGGTTTGTCCTTTCGGGCTTTTTCGCCATCGTGATGGGCTTGTTTATCAACAGCATCATCCGCCAATCACAGGAACGCCAGAAGATGATTGACGAACTGCAGGCCACGCGCGCCGAACTGGCCCAGGCTGAACGCCAGGCGGGGCAGATGGAAGAACGCCAGCGCCTGGCGGGTGAAATTCACGACACGCTGGCCCAGGGGTTCACCAGTATTGTGATGCACCTGGAGGCCGCCGAACAGGCCCTCGAACGCGACCCCGCCGCGGCCCGGGAGCGCATCGCCCAATCCCGCCAGATCGCCCGCGACCATCTCAGCGAAGCGCGGCGTTTCCTGTGGGCCTTGCGCCCCGACGTGGTGGCGCGTGAGCCGCTGGCGCAGGCCATCGAACGGGTGGCCCGGCGTTGGAGCGAAGAAACGAGCCTGACTGTCGAGGTCTCGATCAGTGGCGAAGCGGCTGCGCTGCCCGCCCCGCTCGAAGCCACCCTGCTGCGCGCCGCCCAAGAAGCGCTGACCAATATCCGCAAACACGCCCAGGCCCAGCGCGCCACCCTGACCCTTTCCTACATGGATGATGAGGTTATTTTGGATGTGCAGGATGACGGCATCGGCTTTAGCCCCTCGCAAGCAGGCCAGGCCGATTTCGAGCATGGCTACGGGTTGGTGAGCCTGCGCGAAAGCGCCCGGCAACTGGGCGGCACGCTCGAAATCGAGAGCGCCCCCGGCGAAGGGACAACCCTGGCCCTGGCGCTGCCTGTAGGCCAAGATTAATTTTGCCCTACCCGGAGAATCACTTGATCCACCTCGCCCCCATTACCCAAGACAACTATCGCGAATGTATGCGCCTGAACGTGGCCGATGCCCAGGCCCGCTTTGTGGCCCCCAACGCCAAGTCGCTCGCCGAAGCCTATGTGTTCTACGACACGTCCCGCCCGTATGCCATCTATAACAATGACCAGATGGTCGGCTTCACGCTGCTACGCGATTTGCCCGACCTGTGCTGTTACTACATCTCGCAGTTCATGATTGACGAGCGTTATCAGCGCCAGGGCTTTGGCAAACAGGCCATGCTGGTGCTGTTGGCGTTGCTCAAACAAGAGCGCCGCTTCGACCGGATCGATCTGTGTTATGTGGAAGGTGCGGAAGGCGCAAAAAGGTTGTACGAAGGGTTGGGCTTTCGGCAGGTCGGCGAACCCGAAATGGGCGAGATTGTGCTCAGCTTGCAAGTACGACAAAATTAATTTTGTCGTACCGGGAGAAAGCGATGAATCCATTGATCACCATCTTAATCGTAGACGATCACCCCGTCGTGCGCGACGGCCTGAAGGGGATGCTCAGCGGCCAGCCCGGTTTGCAGGTGGTCGGCGAGGCCGCCAACGGGCAGGAGGCCATCACGCAGGCCGAGGCGCTCCACCCGCAGGTGATCCTGATGGATTTGCGGATGCCTGTGCTGGATGGGGTGGCCGCCATCAATCATCTGCGCCAGCACCATTTTCCCGGCCAAATCCTGGTGCTGACCACCTACGACAGCGACGCCGACATCCTGAAAGCCATCGAAGCCGGGGCCACCGGCTACATTCTAAAAGACGCCCCGCGCGACGAACTCTACCGCGCCATCCACGCCACCGCCCAGGGGCAGAGCTACCTGTCGCCCTCGGTGGCCACCCGCCTGATGGGCCAACTGCGCGCCCCCGCCGAGACACCGCTCAGCGAACGCGAGCTGGATGTACTCAGCCAGGTGGCACGCGGGGCCAGCAACAAAGAGATCGCCCGCAGCCTGCACATCAGCGAGGCCACGGTCAAATCGCACCTGTTACACGTTTTTAGCAAATTGGGGGTCAACGACCGCACGCAGGCCGTCACGCTGGCGCTGCAAAAGGGGATCATTGCGCTGGAAAAGACCGAGCATCGAGACGGGATATAATCCAGATTAGTGCCTAACCCGCCAACTCCTTGCACAAAAAGCAAGAATTTCCAGGATAAGCGCTTTAGCTCTTCCGCTTTATGCGGGTTAGGAACTCCCCTGCAACCTTCAATCCATTTGCGTGGAGCATAATGGAATCGCTTGCCCGAGAGGAAAACAGGATGGATTGGGTAGCCATTGTCAAAGATTGTTTCCAGCGCAATGCCGTGCCATATACCCGCCATGCACGCCGCGAGATGAAGCAAGAAGAATTTGGTGAGATCAGCGAACGGGAAGTCTTTGAAGCTGTTTTCTCTGGTGATGTGATCGAGGAATATCCCGACGACACACCCTATCAAAGCGCACTGATTTTTGGCAAGACTTACCCCCATCGGCCTGTACATCTGGTCTGCGCGTATGCCCCGGAAGAACAGCAAGTGATTGTTGTTACGGTATATCATCCCGATCCGCAACGCTGAGATGATTACAGGAGACGAAAGAAATGAAATGCGTCATTTGTCACGGCAGCGAAATTCGCAACCAGGCTGTTCAAGAGCTTCTGGCTATCGGAAATGATATGGTATATATTCCCGTGCAAGTATTGGTTTGCCAGACATGCGGGGAACGATACTATGATCGCCATACCATGCAAAAATTGGAAGAAGCTGAAAGGAATCTGAAAGAGCATAAAGTGGCGTTGCGTGAGGTGGGAAAAATTTTGGAATGTGCATAAGGGAAATCGTCCGCAGCCTGCACATCAGCGAGGCCACGTTGAAGTTTTGGATGAAGCCCGAAAAGAACTTCGGGCACTGCCAGGTAAATTCCGCCAACACATTTTTCGCCAGCTTCAGGCTTTACAACAAAATCCGCAAACGCCCACCCTACAATGATGGCGACCTGGATCGCCTGCTGGATGCGCTGCAATAAGGCTCGTAAAACGAACCATCCCTGGTCAAAACCGGCCAGGGATGGTTCGTTTTAGGGGCTTTATCTGGGTTACTTCTTCACCGGCACATAGATGTAAAAGCGCGAATCGGGGGCGAAATCGGTGAAATCTTCATCATAATACTCGATGTCAGGCCCATCGGTGCGCTGGTAGCCCGATTGGGGCAGCCAGACGTGGTAGATGTAATTGTAGGTATCACGCAATTTTTCGAGCGAACCAACGTGGGCGAACACGGCGTAATCTTGCGCGGGCACCTGGCGCACCACCATGCCTTCCGGCACATCTTCCACCTGCCCCACCTTGAAGCTGGCGACGTATTCGAACTCGCCTTCAGGCAGGCCGGGCGGCATCAGGCAGACGCCCAGGGCCGCTTCAGGGTCGCGGTGTTTGATCTGGTCAGAGACCTGGTTGAAAACGCCCCACATCTGGGCGATCTCCTGGTTGGCGTTCTTGCCGACATAGCTCATGCCGACCACGGTAAAGGCGGGGAGAGAGACAAATTTGGGTTCCATTTCAGAGTCCTTTCGGTAGGGGTTGGTTTGGTAGGATTTTTGGTAGATCAGCTTGCTCGTCACCGGCAACTGGGTTTCGATGAAGGTGACGGCGGCGCTGCCACTGCCAGGCGGGGCCGGGTCTTGTAGCAGCACTTCACGCAGCGGCGCGCCCGCCAGGTAGCCGGCCTGTTCGGCCCAGGTGTACAGCACCGAGTAGGCCGCGGTTGGGTCAGCACCGCCTGGCAGGAGGACGCTGGCCGCCTGTTCCACTTCGGGCAGCGTGCCGAGGGTGATGTGACGGCTGCCGGTGGCGAGGCGTTTGCGCGGCAGACCATCCAATGGCAGGGCCACTTCCACATCCAGGTTACGCTCGGCGTAATCGGGCGAGTGAAAGAGCGTCAGCCACGGCCCCGCCGGGCACAGGTTGTTCTGCTGCACAAACTGGTTCACCAGCGCCCGCATCAGCCCGGTTTGCTGCGGCAGTTCATCCAGCACCGGGATCATCGCCCGCAGCGAGGCCGTTGGCGCAGCCGGCAGTGCCTTCAGCGTCACCTCGTGGGCTGGCAGGCAGCCCTCCTGCTCGATCTGGCGCAGGCGTTGGGCCACCCGCGCCAGGCGCGCCTGTTCAGCCTGCACCTGGGCCTGAAGCTCGGCCTGTTTGCGGTCGAAGAACTGGCGCAAGCGGTCAGATGGCAGGTTTTCGTGCAGCAGTTCGCCGATCTGTTCGAGCGAGAAGCCCAGGTCTTTGAGCGCCAAAATGCGGTTGAGCCGCGGCAGTTGTTCCAGCGCGTAGTAGCGGTAGCTGGTGTAGCGGTCAATCCACACCGGGCGCAGCAGACCGAGTTCATCGTAATGACGCAAGGTCTTGATGGTTACGTGAGCGAGTTTGGAGAAGTCACCGATCTTGAGCATAGGATGTTTGATGTTGTAGGGGCGACCCATCTGGTTCAGATGGAACATCGTTGGGCATACAATCTTTGCCAGATGAGGCATGGGCCAGCGCTGGCGGGTCGCCCCTACTCGAACGTTCGATGATGGGAGTATACAGTCTGCCCCAGGGGGAGAGTCAAGGGGGAAAGTCACAGTATAATCCAGCCAGGAGAACACCCTATGGACAAAGGTTTGGCAAACAATGACACCATCGGCTATATCGTCGGCGGCGGGCTGAAAGAAAATTTGCGCGTGCGCCTGACCGTAGATGCCCTCGATGTGCAAGAAGGCGGCTTCGTCGTCATCGAAAGCGGCGATTGGCAATTTTACGGCCTGGTGACCGATTTACAGCTCGGCGCCACCGACCCGCGCTTCGCCGACGAACGCCTGGAAGGGCGCATCCACCCCGAAATTGCCCGCCTGCTCTCCGGCCAGACGCTCTACACCAACCTCGAAGTGCTGCCCGCCCTCATGCTCGAACGCGGCCCCGACCCTGGCGCGCCGGCGTACGCCGCCTGGCGCGCCACCCACCCCGAAGACCCGCGCCCCCTGCCGATCAAAACCATCCCGCCGCACCACGCCCCGGTGCGCCTGGCCTCCCCCGGCGACATCGCCGAAATTTACGGCGACAGCGAGAAAGAAGGCAACTTCGTCATCGGCTACACGCGTGAGCAGGGGCATCCGGTGTGCATTGACCTGAAGAAGCTCGTCCAGCGCTCGTCAGGCGTGTTTGGCGCAACCGGCACGGGCAAATCGTTCCTGACCCGCATCGTGCTGGCCGGGCTGATGCAGGCTGACGTGGCCGCCGTGATGGTGCTGGATATGCACAACGAATACGGCTACGACGACACCGCCTCCGATACCGGCCAGACCGTGGTCGGGCTGAAAAGCAAGTTCCCGGCCAAAGTGCGCATGGTGGGCCTGGGCCGCGGGGCGCTGATCCGCGGCAAAACCCCCGATTTCAACCTCGAAGTCGCCATGAGCGACATCACCCCCGCCGACATCGAAATGCTCGCCCGCGAACTCAACCTGCGCGAAACCACCCCCACCACACTCTACGCCCTGCAGCAAACTTTTGGTAAAGACTGGTTCCAGCGTTTCAGCGAAATGAACCGCGAAGAAGTGGAAGTGGAAGACGAGCGCGGCAAGGTTAAGCGCGTGCCGCACCCCGATAGCGTGGCCGCCTGGGCCATCGCCCATGGCGTCAACCAGATGGCCGCCGAGGGTCTGCAAGATAAGCTGCGCCGCCTGTTCGGGCGCGAATACATCGTCGAACAGCCCGCCGCCGACACGGTCGGCGAGATCATCCGCACGCTCGAAGCCGGCAAGCACGTCATCCTGTCGTTCGGCCACTTCGAGAGCGACCTCGACTATCTGCTGGTCAGCAACCTGCTCACCCGCCGCATCCGCGATGCCTGGGAAGCGCGCACCAACCAGTTCCGCTCCACCGGCCAGGGCGAACCCCGCCCGCTGGTGATCGTCGTTGAGGAAGCCCACAAGCTGCTCAACCGCGAGATGGCCGCCCAAACCACCTTCAGCACCATTGCCCGCGAACTGCGCAAATACTACGTCACCCTGCTGATCATTGACCAGCGCCCCTCGCAAATCTACGATGAAGTCATGTCGCAGCTAGGCACACGCATCTCTGGCTGGCTGGGCGACGAAGATGACATCCATGCGGTGCTGTCGGGCCTGGCCGGGCGCGAGGCGCTGCGCGGCATGTTGGCGCGTTTGCAGCCCAAAGAAGAAGTGCTGCTGCTCGGCTGGGGGGTGCCCATGCCGCTGCCGGTGCGCTCGCGGCGCTACGATGAGAAGTTCTGGAAAGAGTTGTTGGGAAAGAGCGGTGGACGGAAAAGCGTGGAACAGAATTTGCGCGAACTCGGATTCGGATAAATTATGTACCTACGTGGCGGTCAACTAAACATGCGGCGCAAAAGCCGCAAACCCTCCAACCCCCTCACAATCCTGTTCCTCTTGAGCCTGATTGGCGCAATGTGGTACTTCTACCAGGTCGAAGTGCCAACCCTGCCCGAACGCTTCCAACCTACCCGCACGCCAACCCGCAGCCCCGATTCATTTCTCAACGAGGGCCGCGACCTGTTCATCCAGGGCAAGGTCAAACCGGCGATAGAGTCCTACCAACAGGCCATCCTGGTAGACCCGGCCAACCCGGCCACCTATGTCGAACTGGCGCGCCTGCAGGTCTTCGACGGCCAATATGAAGCCGCCCTCGATTCCGCCGAGCGGGCGCTGATCTTGAACCCCGACTATGCCATGGCCCATGCCACCAAGGGCTGGGCGCTGACCCAACTGCAAGATTACCTCGCCGCCGAAGGCTCGATCCGCAAGGCCATCGAACTCGATGGCAGCAACGCCGCCGCCTACGCCTACCTGGCCGAAGTGCTGATTGACGCCGACGCCTACGGCAACCTGGAAGAAGCCAGCGAAGCATCCAAAAGGGCCAAAACGCTCGACCCCGATCTGCTCGAAAGCTACCGCGCCCGCGGTTATGTACTCGAAAACAGCGGCAACCTCGCCGAAGCCGTGCAGGAATACCAGGCCGCCATCGCCATCAACGATAAATTGTGGGAACTGCATTTCCGCCTGGGGCGCGTCTACTACTATCTGCAAGATTACGACAGCGCCGTGCAGGAATTCAACCAGGCCGTCTCATTCAACCCCACCAACCCCGAAATCCCGCGCGAACTGGCCCGCACGCAGTTTGCCGCCGGACAATATGGCAAGGCCGTGCAATACGCCGAACAGGCCGTCAAAATTGACCCCACCAACCCGCTGTGGCATGGTGTATTGGGCTTTTATCTCTACCGCGAAGGCCGCGACTACCCACGCGCCTCGCAAGAACTGGGCCTCTACGTGCGCGGCGGCACTACTGCAAATGGCGAAATCGTCGAAGGCATCCCCTTCGACACCATCGAAAACATAGATTACTACTACTCCGTCTACGGCCTCTCGCTTACCAAACAAGACCTGTGCACCGAAGCCGTGCCAATCTTCCAGTTGATCCTGCAAAACACCGCCGAAGACGCCGTTTCGTTCTACAACGCCACCGAGGGCCTCAACTACTGTCTCTATGGCCCAGCCACGCCCGAACCGACCGAAGCGCCTTAAGGTAGTGACGACGTAAGTCGTCATCGAGCATAAACGACTTACGTCGTCACTACAAAATTATCATGTCGCAAAATCTCATCCGCCCCACGGTCATCTTCCGTGAAGAAAAAACCCCCTCCAGCCCCCTGCGCATCTGGCTATGGATTGGCTTAATTGTGCTGGGAATTTGGGCGCTGCTGCAAATCAGCCAGGGCGCGGCGAAACCGATCTTCGAGGCCACGCCCACCCCCACACGCGCCGTGCGCTCGTATCGCATGGAAGCGCAAACCTATCTGGATGTGGGCCGCCTGGATGATCCCACCAGCGACGAAGACGCCATCGGCGCTTACCAGCTTGCCCTGCAAGTAGACCCCACCGACGCCAAAGGCTGGGCGGAACTGGCCCGCCTCCAGGCGTATTCCTCGGCCATGCTCAGCACCGACCGCCAACGCTACGACCGCCTGCAAGAAGCCCTGGCCTCCGCACGTCAGGCCGTCGAACTGACCCCCGATGACAGCTTCGCCCTGGCCATCCTCGCCTTCGTGCTGGACTGGAACGCCTCCAACAACCTCATCTCCGCCGAAGAGCGCACCGCCTATCTCAACGAAGCCGAACAGCAGGCCGCCCGCGCCTACAACCTAGACCCCGAAAACGCCCTGGCGCTGGCCTTCTACGCCGAGGTGCTGCTCGATCAACAGCGCTGGACGCAGGCCGAGCAGTTTGCCACGCAAGCCGTCGAAATTGACCCGCAATCTATGGATACCCGCCGCGTGCTGGCCACCGTGCTGGAATACTTCGGCCAATACCGCGCCTCCATCGAAGAATATCAGCGCGCCGTTGACCTGGCCCCCAACTTCACCTTCCTCTACCTGCGCATTGGCTATGGCTGGCGCAACCTGGGCAACAAGCTCGATGACCCCGACCTGGCCAAACCGCTCTACGAAAACGCCCTCGATTACTTCGACCGCGCCGCCCGCATCAACGAACAGCTTGGCCTGCTCGACCCGCAGCCCTACATCGCCATCGCCAAAACCTACACCCAAATGGGCGAGTTCTTCGTCGCCGCCCGCAACGCCGAGAAGGCGCTCAAATTCGACCCCACCGATCCCAACAGCTACGGCCTGTTGGGCGGCATCTACGTCAAGGCCCGCAACTACGAGTACGCCCTGCCCACGCTGCAATGCCCCGTTGAAGGCTGCACCACCGATTGGCTGCTGCCCCCCACTGACACCAATTACCTCAACGCCATCCACTGCATGGATGTGACCGGCTGCACACCGACCGATTACGAAATTGCCGATTACTGGCTGGGCGAATACATCACCCAAACCGTCACCGTCGCACCGCTCGAACTGACCAACCTGACCGTGGCGTACTACTACATCCAATACGGCTCGGTGCTGGCCTACCTCAGCCGCCCCAACGATGGCAGTTGCGAACACACCCTGGAATTGATGAACAAGCTGCGTCAATCGCCCCTCAGCGAAGACCTGATCTTGATGAGCAATATCGAAGACAACGAGGCGCTGTGCCAGCGTTTGATGGGGCAAGGCAGCCCCTGATCACCCACCGACCATCGCCGGTCGAGCTTGTCGAGACCCAGGCTCGTTGGTTTCGACAGGCTCAACCAACGGCTTTACTTTCCCCCAGGTAGCCCATTTCGGCCAGCGCGGCCAGCACCTTTTCCTCGGCCCCCCCTTTCACCACAACCACCGTCGGCCCTAACGGGTCGCCCAAAAAGCGCCCGGCACGCGCAGCGCGCAGGCTTTGCAGCAATTCTGGCGAGGCCACCCGCAAGATGGTGACGTGTTCGAGTGTCGCCTCGGCGCCGCGCTCATCCCAGCGCGCCAGGGCCTTGGTCAGGCTGGGTGAGATGGTTTCGGCATGACGGCGCAGCAGGGCCAACAGGTGGTGGGTGGTCAACCCTTGCTGGCGGGCGCGCGCCAGTGATGTCGGGGTGATGCGGTAGCGATACAGGTCAGCGTGCGGTGTATCCCACTCGGCAAAACGCGCCACCTGGTAACGCACGGCACGCGGTGCCAGGCGCGGCACAAACACGCGGGCAGTCGAATCCACTTTGAGTTTCTCGGCTTCGAGTGGCAGCCCGGCAGGGGTCTCGCCGCGCAGCAGCTTTGCGGCCCAGGCGGTGTAACGGAAGGCGGTCGGGGGGGCGTCGAGTTCGGGGGCGGCCAGGTCGAGGATGCCCAGGGCGTGCAGGGGGCCGGTGACCAGGTAGCGGATCAGTGCGCCATCCACTTTATCCCAGTTGACAAAGCCGCGCAGGTATTCGCCGCTGGCTTCGTCGCGAATGTGCCAGGAGTCGTAATCGCCGGCAGTGCGCTGAAAATCGGCGTGGCGCTGGTGGATGTCGGCGACGAAGGCGTGCAGGCTCCACCATTTGTCGGGTTCGATGGTGGAGAGAAAATCCAGCACGGCCTGGCGGGCGCGGCGTGGGTCGTTTTTCCATTCGCCTTCGCAGCGCAGGCCAGGCAGTTGGCGCAGTTCGTTGAAGGCCACGCCGGGCAGCCAGGCGCGGGTCAGTTGCGCCAGGGCTTCGCCACGCGGCGCTTCGAGAAAGGCGCGCGTGGGTTCGGGGATGGGCGTGGCCGAGGCGTCGAGCAAACCCGCTTCAGCCAGGAGTGTTTGCAGAGCCGCAGGACGTAGGGCGAAATTCATTTCGCCGGGGGGGGCAGCTATTTTCAGGGCGGCCAGCAACGTGGTGGCCTCGTCGAGGATGTGATCGGTGGCGGGGAGGGGGTGGGCGCGTTCGGCAGGGGTGGCGGGGCGTCCGAGCGGTTCGGGGCGGCCATCGTAGCGCACGGGGATCAGCGGCAGCAGGTCGTCGGGAATGTAGACAAATTCTTCGGGGCCGTTGGGGGTATCGAAGAAGGCGCGGGCGACCAGGGCGCGGTACCACAGCGTTTCGGCGGGCGAGGGGTCGTTGCGCCAGGGCTGCTGGCGGTCGCGGGCGGCGTGGCCGAGTTCGCGCACCAGGCCGTGACGGCGGGTGAAGAGCGGCAGCGGCAGGCGTCCGTCGCTGGCGATCAGGTCTTCGAGGGCGGCGCGCGCCTCGCCGGGCAAACTGGCGATGGCTTCCTGCGCCGCGCCGGGGGTGAGCAGCAGTTCGGCCAGGCGTTGGCGGCCTGTGCGGGCCTCGGGAGCGTCGAAATCCAACCGGCACAGGTTGGCGGCAATGCGCAAGTAGCCCAGGTCACGCCCTTGCAGGCTTTGGAAGAGGTCGGGCATAGGGGGTTATGCGCCTTCTTCGGGCCGCCAGAGGCGGATCAGCTCGCCGCGGGTGTCATCGCACAATTCCCACCAATGGTTGATGTGCAGTTCGACCTGGGCCAGGGCGGCTGTGGAGAGTGTTTCGGCATAGTGCAAGAAGCCCGCCAGCAGGTATTCGAGGCCAGGATTATGGCCGACAACCATCACCCGTTCGGCGGCATCGGGCAGGGCGCTGAGGGTGTGGATGTAATCTTCAGGGTCGCCGGGATAAAAGTCGTCCACAAATTCGACATCACCATCGTAGCCGCACGTTTCGGCCACGCTCACGGCGGTGTCGCGGGCGCGCCGGGCCGGGGAACTGAAGATCAGGTCGGGGGTCAGATCGAGGCTGTGCAGATATTGACCCACCAGGGGGGCCTGGCGCTGGCCGCGCTTGTTGAGCGGGCGGTCGCGGTCAGATAATTCGTCGTTTTTCCACGAGGATTTGGCATGACGGAGGATGAAGAGGGTTTTCATGTTCAAGATTATACTCACTTGTTTGGTAATGACCGAATGGGCAGCTTAATACTACCCATTTGTGGCCTTGCAAAAATGTAAAGAAGGGGTAAACTTTGAAACGTTTCGCCGGGTGAATGGCTTTTTGCCCACAACGCAGCCGACCTTTTTATGCCCTCTCCCTTCCATCTTTCACATCAAAAACAATATCGCCTATTCTTGCTGCCTTTCCTGGTGGGGACAACCGGATTGGTGATAATTCCTGCTCTGACAACTTTTGTGGTGGCCTTTATGCACTTGAGCCGGGCCGGCGCGCTGCAATTTGCAGGGTTGCAGAATTTCGCGGCCATGTTTCAATCGGCGTATGCGCGCATCGGGCTATTTAACTCACTGGTTTTTCTGCTGATGGCAATCCCGCTGCGCGTGGGCGGGGCGCTGCTGCTGGCGCTGCTGCTGCGCGAGGACCGCCGTGGCTTTGGCGCTTTTCGGGCCGCCATCTACCTGCCAACGGTGATCCCCGAAGTGGCCTACGCGCTGATCTGGCTGTGGATTTTCAACCCGCTCTATGGGCCTTTGAACCTGGCGCTGACCTGGCTGGGTTTTCCGACCATTTCGTGGCTGACCGACCCCAACCTGGCGCGCCTGGCAATGGTGATCTTGATGGGCTTTCAGATTGGCGAGGGCTTCGTCATCTTGCTGGCCGGCTTACAGACCATTCCACGGGCGTATTATGAGGCGGCGCGGGTAGATGGTGCCAGCAACTGGCAGATGTTTTGGTGGATCACGCTGCCCCTGCTGATGCCCTGGCTGCTGCTGCTGACTTTTCGAGACATTGCCGTCAGTTTGCAGGGGACGTTTACGCCGTCGTATGTGATCACCTATGGCGGGCCGTATTTTTCGACCACATTCCTGCCGCTGCTGATTTACGAAATTGGCTTCGATTTCTTCGATTTCGGCATGGCCGCGGCGATTTTGGTCTTCGCTTACCTGGTGTTGCTTTTGCTGGTGCAGGGCGTGCTGCTGGCGATGGATGCTTATAAGGCGGGAGGCAGCCGTGCCTAAAGCGCGCAAGAAACGCTCACCGGCGCGGGGGACAAAGGTCAGCGCCCCGCCGCCGCGCCGCCTGGCTGTGCCAGAAAGTGCCTGGGTGATGGGGCGTTATGGGCTGGCAATCCTGGTCAGCGTGCTGTTTTGCCTGCCGCTGTATTGGGCCTTCGTGGCCTCGCTGCGCCCGGTGGGGCTGCCGCCGGCGGTCTCGGTGGAATGGTGGCCGCAAGCGCCCTCCTGGGAGAATTACCGCCAGATATTCACCGTCGTCCCCTTGCTGCGCTATACGCTCAACTCGCTGATCGTGGTGGCGGTAGCCGTGCCAATCACACTGCTGATGGCGTCGCTGGCGGGTTTTGGCCTGAGCCAGCTTGACAATGATCGGACACGCCAGGCCGTGGTGCAGTTCAATGTGGTGGCGTTGATGATCCCGGCGGCGGCGGTGTGGATTTTTCGCTTTCAAATTTTGCGCTGGTTAGGGCTGATCGATTCGTTGGGGGCGCTGATCTTGCCTGCTTTTGCCGCCAGCACGCCGCTGTTCGTACTGCTGTTCTATTGGGCTTTTCGCCACATCCCCGAAGAGATGTTCGAGGCCGCCCGGCTGGATGGCGCCAGCCCGCTGCTGCTGTGGCGGCTGATGGCCCTGCCCCTGGCCCGCCCGACCATTACCGGGGTGACGGTGCTGACCTTTTGGCTCTATTGGGGTGATTTTATGAACCCGGTTTTGTTCATCTACAACCCCGATCACTACACGCTGGCAATCGGTGTGCAGATTATCAAACAAATGAACCTGACCAATATGCCCTTGCTGATGGCAGCGGCGGTGTTCATGGCCGCGCCCATGATCGGGTTGTTTTTGTTCTTGCAGCGCTTTTTCCTGCACGAACTCTCGCTCGCCAACCTGTTTGAAAGGAACTAAGCCATGCAAACCTGTTCGCGTGCCTTGTTGCTGATCGTTTTGGCGGCAGGGTTGTTGGGCTGCCAGGGCAGCAAACCCTCTGAAAAAGTGAGTTTTGCGGTCTTTGGCGACCCCAGCGAACTGGCCGCCTACGAAAGCCTGGTGGCCGCGTTCGAGGCCCAATATCCTGCAATTGACATCGAACTGCGCCACACGCCCAGCCAGAGCGAATATCGCAAACGCCTGGCGGCTGAGTTTACCGGGGGCAGCCCGGCCAATGTGGTGCTGCTCAACTACCGTCACATGGGTGGTTTCGCCGCCGATGGCGGGCTGGCCTCGCTGACGCCGTTCATTGAAAAAAGTAAGGTTTTGCAGGAAGGCGATTTTTACCCCACGGCGATCAACGCCTTCAAATATGACGGCCAGCTTTATTGCATCCCGCAGAACCTGTCGAGCCTGGTGGTTTATTACAACAAGAATTTGTTCGACGCCGCCGGCGTGGCTTACCCCACAACCGGTTGGACGTGGGACGATTTTGTGGCCGCCGGGCGTGCGCTGACCCAGGGCGAGCAATATGGCATCGGAGTGCAACCCAGCCTGATGCGCCTGGCCCCCTTCATCTGGCAGAATGGCGGCGAGGTGGTAGATGACCAGGTCGCCCCCACCCGCCTGACGCTCGATTCCGCCGAGGCGCGCCAGGCGTTTCAGTGGTTTGTCAACTTGCAGGTGGTCGAACACATCGTCCCCAACGCCGATGCGGAGGCGTCCGAAGGCAGCGAAAGCCGCTTTTTGAACGGACGCCTGGGCATGTACCTCGACAGCCGCAAGGTGGTGCCAGAATTTCGCACCATTCGCGCCTTCGCCTGGGATGTGGCCGCCCTGCCCACGCGGGCCACAGCCGCCAGCATCTTGCACAGCGATGGCTACTGCCTGAGCGCAGCCACCGAAAATAAAGACGCCGCCTGGACGTTCATCGAATTTGCCAACTCCCCCGCCGGGCAGGCGATCATCGCCCCATCGGGGCGCACGGTGCCGTCCATCCAATCGGTAGCCCAGTCGGCAGTTTTCTTGGGCAGCCAGCCGCCAGCCAACAACCAGGTTTACCTCGATGCCGCGCCGCACATCCGGGTTTTCCCGGTGATCGGCAATTGGACGGCCATCGAGAGCGCCGTCAATGCGGAGATCGAGCGCACCTTCTACGGCAACGCCAGCGTGGACGAGGCCATTCAAGCGGCCATGCAGGCGACGCAGGCGTCTTTCAAATGACGAACGAATCGCCTGGATAATGATTACCATGCCCGGCAAACACGCCCGTTGCGCACCGGCCCCGCCCGGCGATCAATCGCCGGGCTGCCATGCAACGCCCGATAAATCGGGCTGCAAAGCCGGTTTCAACCGGCGCTGCCTGCAGCCGGGGCATTCATGCCCCGGCGAGTAAAATGAGCCGCAGATTAATTTTCGATATGAGTATGCTATAATGCGCCCGCGCCTATCATTTTCGATAGGCGCTGGTTGCCAGGGGGAATTGTTTTGTGAATCAAGCGTATTCGCACGAGCAGGATTTGAGGAGGTTGACATCATCATTTGAAAAAACAGATCAACAAACAAAGCGTAATTATTCAGCCATAATTCTGACAAAACTTTAGCGTGGATCATACAAAAGCC
>CAZSFD010000036.1:10440-47065 GCA_964606085.1 uncultured Anaerolineaceae bacterium | reverse complement strand
CCGCCTGGCCCACCAGATGGCAACTGATAGCGAAGCATTTCAGGCCATATTTGTTGAGGATGTCCCAACGGCCTGGGATGTAAGCATCGTCGCTGAGGGCTTTATCAACTTCAAAGTGGTCGCCCCAGCAGGCGATCTCGACACCATCGTAACCAAAGGATTTGGCTTTGGCGCACAGGTCGTCGAAGGTAAGGTCGGCCCATTGGCCGGTGAAGAGGGTAACAGGACGGGGCATAGAGAGACTCCTTTCGGGGAAATGGGAATGAGTGGAACGTGATGCGTGTTTCGTGAAAACAGCAGAGAATAAAATTTTCCTGGCAGATGAAATTCTATCTCAATCGTGGAATTTTTTCAGGTATTGAACCGATTGGAATATTGCCACCGTAAAGGCAACGACAAACACGGCCAGGCACAACAAAGCGTAAGCATCCAGGCTGATTCCTGGCACAAAATAGCAGACTACCGCTGATACTACGAAGACCATAGAGGCAACCAGCAGACGCCTGGCAAAATAGGCATTGACGGCATACCACACGGCAGGGTCTTCCAGCGTTTGCTGGATGCGAAAACCATACAGCGGGTTGGGCGGGATTTTACGGGCGATCAGAGGCAGCGAAAGGAGCGCCAGAAACAGCCCGCCCATAACATAGAACAAGAATAAAGCGAGCATGGGGGATTCTCTACTTTTCGCCGCATTCTCGGCAAACACACGTACCGCTGCGCCCATCGAAGCTGACCCAGTTATCGGTTTGTGTGCCACAGAATTTGCAAGTTCCCACGCGGGCGAAGGGTGCACGAAAGACCTCGGCGGGGCGTGGCTTTGGCATTTGCGGCGTTGCCCCGGCAACCGGTTTTTGGGTAGCTGGCGGCGAGAACAGATTCGATAGATCAGAACGGACACTGGATGGCGTCAGGCTGGCAAAGCGCGCCCCCAGCATTGGCAGTGTCTGGCGCATTTTGGCGTCGCGGTGCTGTTGGGTTTGGGCATAGTGGGCGATCTGCTCGGCTTCGCCGGGGTGTAAAAAATCGCCGGTTTGCGGGTCGGGGCAGACATCGGCCAGGGGCGTCTCCAGGCGGCGGCCAGCGAACAACTGCGGCGGGTGGTACAGGTTCAGGTTGCGGTAAGTGATCAGGGCGGCGGTTGCGGCGTCGAGGTAGTGCAGCGTTTCGCCGGGGGAAAAGGTTTCGAGGAGATGAGCCACGTCACTGTCGGTTTGAGTTTTGAACTCGCGCTCAGTGGTGGTGAGGTGGATTTGGGCCGGCTGCCCTGGCTCGATCTTCAAAAGCGGCGCGGCGAAGACCCAGATGACAGGCACGCCCAGGTGGGAAAGTTTTTCGCGCAGGCGGTCGCGTTCGTCGGGCGGCATGCGTGTGTCGAAAATCCACCAGGCAAACGCCAGTCGAGGCCCGGTTTCGACAGGCCTGGTTTCGACAGGCTCAACCGACGAGGGAACAGACACATAACAATCCAGCGGGCGCGGCAGACCCTCCACCAGCTTTTCCACGGTCACCCGTGCCTCGCCAAACTGCGCCGCCAGCCATTCATACAACGCCGCCCGCGTCTCCAGCAGCAGCGGCGACTGCTTCTCGAACGGGCAGTTGGCCAGGTGTTTGTGAGCGAAATGCCAGCGCTTGACCTCGCCCGCCTTCACCCGCACCGGCTGACGACAGCCCGGGCAAACCAGCTCATCCTGGCGGTCAAGCTGGCGCAAGGCCGACAGGTTGGCCTTCCACTGCGGGGCCAAAATCAAAACATCTTCACCCGTCTGACCATGCTGCGCTTTCAACATCACAAACCTTCAACCTTCAACTTTTGACCTTTGACCTGCCACCCGCTTACCCACACTTCACCACCGCTCCTTGCTTGCTGGCAGACTCCTTGATCGCATCATACAGCTTCGCCATACGCAGGCCCACTTCTGGCGGGCAAGGGTTGGCGAGTTTGCCCTGGCGCACCGCCAGGAATTGATCCCACACGCCCAGCGAGGGCGGCACGCGTACCTTCTTGAAGCGCGGCTGGCCGAACTTTTGCATCTCCAACTTTTCACCCCAAATGCCGGTACGCAGAATGGCCTGAGAATAAAAGGCGTAAATATCTGATGAACAGGAGGGGATGGCCTCACCCGCCCCATGCAGCGTGACCATGGCCCCCGAAGCCAGCTTGCCGATCACGGCGGCCTCGGTTTCGACAGGGCGGCCATTCCAATCCATCCAGGCCGCAATTTCGACAAACTCCTCGCAGGCCAGGTCTACCACCGTGTTGAGCATGTGCGCGCCGGTATCGAACAAGAAGCCCCCGCCCGAAATCTCCGGCTGCTGCCGCCACGAACCGACCGTCCCCGGCCCCCAACTTTGCCAGACGGTGGCGCTGATGCCTTGCAACTGGCCCAGTTCACCCGCCTGATACATTCTTACTGCCTTGCGGATTTGCGGCGACAGGCTGCCGGGGAAGGCCACCACCAGCAGCCTGCCGGTGCGGTCGCGCACGCTCATCAGGCTGCGCGCCTCGTTGGCATTCATCACCATCGGCTTTTCCAGCAGCACATCCAGGCCGCTTTCCAGGCAGGCGGCGGTCTGGTCGTGGTGGTAGGCGTGCGGGGTGATGATGAAAGCGGCATCGAGTTGGCTGCCATAATCTTTGAGCAGTTTCTCCAGATCGGGCTGGTTTGGGGGCGCATCCAGGCCAGCCTCGGTGAAAATTTGGGCCGCCTGGGCATACATCGCTTCAGACGGTTCGCACAGCACAGGGATAACCGTGCTTTCGGGCATTTGCAACATGGCGCGGATATGCCAACGAGCCATCCCGCCAACGCCGATGAGGGTAACGCGTGTTTTGTTCATGGGGTAGTTCCGTGGGGTGAAGGTTGAAGGTCGAAGGTCGAAGGTCAAAGAGCAGGAAGATGACTTTTGACTTGCGACTTGCGACTTGCGACTTGCGACTTGCGACCTGCAGCTTGCGACTTGCGACCTGCAACCTTATTGTACCTCTCGGTGGTAAAATCCGCCCTGTTGCCCAATCACCCATTCACCCTTCGGAGTTCCCCATGACCACATTTGACCAACGCCTGAAATTTCTCACTGCCCAGCATGAAGCCCTGATCACCCGCCCCAACGAAATTGATCACAGCTATTCCAACGGCATCTACGAACGCTACCGCTACCCCATCGTCACTGCCGCCCACGCCCCGCTCTTCTGGCGCTACGACCTGAACCCGCAAACCAACCCATCCCTGATGGAGCGCATCGGCGTCAATGGCGCGTACAATGCCGGGGCCATCGAGTTCAACGGCAAAATCTGCCTGGTAGTGCGCGTGGAGAGCATGGATCGCAAGAGCTTCTTTGCTGTGGCCGAGAGTGAAAACGGCGTGGATAACTTCCGTTTCTGGGATTACCCGATCACCATGCCCGAAACCGACGATCCCGACGTGAACGTGTACGACATGCGCCTGACCCGCCACGAAGATGGCTGGATTTACGGCGTGTTCTGCTCCGAACGCAAGGACAAAACCAACCCCGATCTTTCGGCGGCCACGGCTCAGGCCGGCATCGCCCGCACCAAAGACCTCGTCACCTGGGAGCGCCTGCCCGACCTGAAGACGCGTTCACCACAGCAGCGCAACGCCGTGCTGCATCCTGAATTTGTCTCTGGGCAGTACGCCTTCTACACCCGCCCGCAAGATGACTTCATCCAGGCCGGTTCGGGCGGCGGCATCGGCTGGGGGCTGACCAAAAGCATGAACCCCGCCGTGATTGACGAGGAAATCATCATAGATCGCCGCGACTATCACACGATCAAAGAAGTCAAAAACGGGCAAGGTCCCGCGCCGATCAAAACCGCAAAAGGCTGGCTGCACCTGGCCCACGGCGTGCGCGGCTGCGCGGCGGGCCTGCGCTATGTGCTGTACATGTTCCTCAGCGACCTGCACGAACCCTGGAAGGTCACCCACCGCCCGGCAGGCTATTTCATCGCCCCTGAAGGCGAGGAACGTGTGGGGGATGTATCCAACGTGGTCTTTGCCAATGGCTGGGTGGCCAAAGCGAACGGCGAGGTGTATATCTACTACGCTTCGTCTGACACGCGTATGCACGTCGCCACATCCACCGTGGATCGCCTGCTCGACTACGTCACCAACACCCCGCCCGACCCGCTGCGCTCTGCCGCCTGCGTGGAACAGCGCAACGAGTTGATCCGCAAAAACCTTGCCCTCTCGAATAACGGTTAACGAGGTTCGTTATTCGTTATTCGAGCAGGTTGATCAATGATTTATATCAGGAGGGACCATGCGCACTTTCATCACCCAAGACCCATTCCTGCCGCTCAACGCCGACAAACCCTGGCGCGAGCGCGGCCTGTGGCCGGCGCGCTGGATCACCTGTCCCGGCGCAACCCCGCCCTTCGTGGCCGCCTTCCGCCTGCGCTTTTCCAGCGGCGAGGAGTCCGTTCGCATCCACGTCACCGCCGACGAGCGTTACGAACTCTACCTGGACGGCGTGCGCCTGGGCCGCGGGCCTGAACGTGTCTCTCCTGAACGCTGGTATTACGAAACCTACGAACTGAGCCTCGCCCCCGGCGAACACACCCTCGTTGCCCGTGCCTGGGCGCTGGGCGAACTCGCCGCCGATGCGCAAATGAGCGCCGAGCCGGGCTTTCTGCTCGCCGCCGAAGGGCCGTGGACGAAGGCCCTCAGCACCGGCCTGGCCGCCTGGGAGTGCAAATTGCTCGATGGCTACACGTATGTCCAATCGCCTGTTTCGCATTGGCGCGGCGCAAACGTACAAATGGACGGTGCGCGTTATCCCTGGGGTGTGGAAAATGGCGCGGGCGATGGCTGGCAGCCGGCGGGAACCAGCGCCCACGGCATCGGCAAACACATTGACTGGAGCCTGCGCCGCCCGGCCCACGAACTGACGCCCGCTACCCTGCCGCCCATGCTCGACCAGCCCGTGCCGCCCGCCCGTGTGCGCTATGTGGGCGATGCCCGCGATGGCTTCGTCACCGCCGCGCACATCGAAGAAAGCAAATCGCTGGCCGCCGAAATCCCCGCCTGGCAAGCCCTGCTCGACGGCAACAGCAGCCTGATCATCCCCCCTCACACACGCCGCCGCGCCATCCTCGATCTGAATAATTACTACCTGGCCTACAGCGAACTCGTCACCTCCAACGGCAAAGGCAGCCGCCTCAGCCTGCGCTGGGCCGAAGCTCTGTTCGAGACAAACGATATTTGGGGTTCTCGCAAAGGCCACCGCGACCAACTTGACGGCAAGTATTTCATCGGCCAGGGCGACACCTTCCTGCCGGATGGCAGCCTGACCCGCAGCTTTACCCCGCTGTGGTGGTCTGCCGGGCGCTACATCGAAGTCGTCGTCGAAACCGCCGACCAGCCGCTGATCATCGAACGCTTCACGCTCCACGAAACACGCTACCCCCTCGAAATGGAATCCGATTTTTCTGCCAGCGACCCGCGCCTGCAAGCCACCATTCCCCTGCTGGCGCGCGGCCTGCAAATGTGCGCCAACGAGACCTATTTCGACTGCCCCTACTACGAGGAACTGCAATACGGCGGCGATATGCGCCTGGAAGCGCTGGTCAACTACGTGATGAGCCGCGACGACCGCCTGGCCCGCAAAGCGATAGACATCTTTGACGCCTCGCGCCTGTGGCACGGCCTGACCCAGGCGCGCTACCCTTGCCGCGAGACGCAACTCATCCCCGCCTGGACGCTGTGGTGGGTGGCGATGGTACGTGATTACGCCTACTGGCGCTGCGACCTCGATTTCGTGCGCCAGGTGATGCCTGGCGTGCGCGCCAGTATCGAAGGCTTCCGCCGCTGGATTGGCCAAGATGGCCTGCTGCACGCCCCCGATGGCTGGAACACCTTCGATTGGGTGCCCGCCTGGGATGCCGGCTGCCCGCCCGATGCCGTCAGCGGCGTCAGCGGCGTACTCAACTGGCATCTGATCTACACCCTGATGCAATACAACGATCTCGAAGAACGCCTGAACGAGACGCTGCTGGCCGAACGCGCCTGTTGGCAGGCCATGCAACTGGCGAAGAACGCCATCGCCGCCTTTTGGGATGAGGAACGCGGCCTGCTGGCCGACGACCTGGCGCACCAGCATTTTTCTGAGCATACCCAATGCCTGGCGCTGCTCTCCGACCTGCTCGACCGCCCCATGCGCGACCGCATTGCCAACGGCCTGCTGACCGACCCCAACCTGGATCGCATGACCGTCTATGCCAGCCACTACCTGTTCGAGGCTTACCGCAAACTGGGGCGCATAGATGCGCTCTTCGACCGCCTGCCGCTGTGGTTCGACCTGGTGAGCAACGGCTTCAAGACCGGCGTTGAGAAGCCCGAACCGAGCCGTTCCGACTGCCACGGCTGGAGTTCGCACCCGTTGTACCACTACTTTGCCAGCATCCTCGGCATCCGCCCCGGCGATTTAGGCTTTTGCAGCGTCGAGATCATCCCGCAGCTTGGCCCGCTCGAACACGCCTGTGGGCGGCTGGTGCATCCGGCGGGCGGCGAAATCGTACTCGAGGTGTGCCGCGCAGGCGATCTGCTGCACGGCAAAATCGAACTGCCCCCCGGTGTAGATGCCATGCTGCATGTCAATGGCGAGACGTTGTTTTTCAAGGAAGAAACCAAGGAGTTCTAAATGCCTACCCCCCTCATTGGCTGCGCCCAAATGGGCTGGCCCGAAAACACCCCCGAAGAAGAAATCCTCACCACCCTGGCCCGCCTCGGCTACGACGGCGCGCCAGCCTTCCCGCGCGGCGGACGCTCTGCCGCGCATACCGTGGCCGTCTATCAAAAATGCGGCCTGCAACCTGCCCCGGGCTATTTCTCCGCCGATTATTGGCACGCTGAACAACGTGATGAGATTGTGGCCCGCGCCCGGCAAATGGCGCAGTTCACCCGCGCAGTGGGCTGCACCGAACTCTACGTGGCGACCGGCGGCTGGAACGGCTACGTGGGCCGCCGCGGCCTGCACCGCGGCGAAGTGGCCGGGCGCGTCACTGCTGAAGACGGCCTGACCGACGCCGAATGGGACGTGTTCACCAGCACACTGACCGCCGCCTGCCAGGCCATCCTTGCCGAAGGCGTGCGCCCATGCTATCACAACCACGTCGGCAGCGTCACCGAATCGGGCGCGGAAATGGATCGCCTGCTGGCCAGCATTGACCCCGCCACGCTTTTCCTCGGCCCCGACACCGGCCACCTGGCCTGGGCCGGCGTGGACGTGGTGGACTTCATCCACCGCTACGCCGGGCGCATCCTGACCATCCACGTCAAAGATGTCAACAATGCCATCGTGACCGAAGGCGTGGCGGCCGGGTGGGATTACGGCGGCTACACCTCGCGCGGCGTCTTTGCCGAACTCGGCCAGGGTGACGTGGATTTTCCCGCCGTGTTCGCTACGCTCAAAACCGCCGGTTTCGCAGGCTGGGTGATCGTCGAGACCGATGTGATCACCACGCCCACCGCCGAAGAAAGCCACGCCATCAGCCGGGCATATCTGAAAAAGTTAGGATGGTAAGGAAAACCTATGGCAATCCGCTTCACCGAACAAGATTGGCAGCGCATCGCCCGCGATTGGAATGCCTGGTGGGCCGGCGAACTCGAACGGCCGCTGATCGTGCTGGAGACATCCGACCCGGTAGAAGATGCCGATTGGTCGCAGTTGACCAAATTTGGCCTGGATACGCCCGCGGCGCAAATTGTAGACAATTGGGATCGCATCCTCAGCGCCACCCGCTGGCACGGCGACGCCTTCCCCAAATGGTGGGGCAACTATGGGCCGGGCGTAATGGCGGCCTTCCTGGGTTCACAGCCCACCTGGACGCCCGACACCACCTGGTTTTGGCCGCTCGAAGGCGTCGAACGCCTCGAAGATATTCACCTGGCCTACGATGCCGAAAACCCGTGGTGGCAACGCGTGCAAGAAGTGACCCGCGCTGGCGTGGCGCGCTGGGGCAGCCAGGTGCTGGTCGGCCACACCGACCTGGGCGGCAACCTCGACATCCTTGCCAGCCTGCGCGGCGCCGATAAGCTACTGCTCGATCTCACCGACAGCCCCGCAGAAGTGGAACGCCTGGTCAACGAGATCACGCAGCTTTGGATGCGCTACTATGACGAGCTGTACGCCATCACCTCATCGGTTGGCCGCGGCAATGCCTGCTGGGGGCCGTGCTGGTCGCCGGGCAAGGGCTACATGCTGCAATGTGATTTCTCGTACATGATCTCACCGCGCATGTTCAAGCGCTTCGTGCTGCCCGATCTGGCCGCCTGCTGCGACCACCTCGATTACGGCTTCTACCACCTGGATGGCATCGGCGAAATCCCCCATGTAGATCATTTGCTCTCCATCGAACGGCTGCGCGGCATCCAATGGCAGCCCGGCGACGGCCAGCCCAAGGGCGATCAATGGCCCGATCTGCTGAAACGCTTTATCGCAGGCGGTAAGCGGTGCCAGGTCTATGTCACCTGTGAAGGGGCGCGCGCCATCTGCCGAGAAATAGGCGGTAAGGGGTTTTTGATGCACATCGTTGACCACGCCCTGTCTGCCGAAGCAGCCGAAGCCTTCGTAGCCGAAATGCGCTGAAAAACAGAAAATTCACCTTTCATTCGGAAGCGAAAGCCGCCGCCTGCTGTACAATAGGAGTCAGGAATGATACAGCCTATGTCACAGTGGCAGCTTTCGCTTTCGTTCGTTTTCCTGGTTCTCAGTCTCTCCTTGATTATCCTCACACTGCTCTTCACACGCCGCCGCCACCAGGCCGGGATAGGAGAATCGGGCCGGTTAGCGCGCAAACAACTGGTAGATGCGTTGATTGATGCGGTGCTGGCAATAGACTTGAACGGCATGTTGTATGACCTGAATCCCGCGGCAGAGCAGGTCTTTGGGGTTATCAGCGACCAAGTTATCGGTCAACCCATCACACAACTATTAAATGAGTGGGAAGAACTCGCCCAGGCAGTCATCCGCCCCCCTGTTACCCAAACGCGCCTGAAAACCGTGCATGGCGCCAATGGGCGCTGGTACGATATCCAAATTACCCCGCTCACCAACCGGCGCGGCCAACTGACCAGTTGGCTGATCGTGCTGCACGACATCACCCGCCAGAAAGAAGCCGAATTGCAACGCACCCGCCTGGCCGCGGTGATCGAACAGGCGCAAGAAATGATTGTGATCACCGATCTGACCGGCAAGATCGAATATGCCAATCCCTATTTTGAAATCATAACAGGTTATTCACGTGCGGAGGCATCCGGCCAAAACCCACGCCTGCTCAAAAGCGGCCTGCAAGACCAGGAGTTTTATAAAAACCTGTGGCAGACGATCCGTCGTGGCGAACCCTGGCAGGGCAATTTCATCAACCGACGCAAAGATGGCAGCCTCTATGACGAGGCTGCCACTATCTTTCCCATCAAAGACGAAAATGGGCAGATCATCAATTTTGCGGCAGTCAAACGCGATGTAACTGCCCAGGTAGAAGCGGAACGAGCCATTCAGGAGAGTGAACGTCGCTATCGCCTGCTGGCCGACAACGCCAGCGATGTGATCTGGACCATGAATCTGGAGGGGCGGTTTACCTACATCAGCCCATCGGTCGAAGCCTTGCGCGGCTACACACCCGCTGAAGTGCTGCAACAAAGCCTGCGCCAGGCGCTGTCACCCCAATCGGCAGACATCGCCGAACAGATTTTCGCCCATGCGCTGGCCAACATCCAGGCCAACCGCGAAATCCCCCAAACAATGCTCGAATTGGAGCAAAGTTGCAAAAATGGCGGCTACGTCTGGACCGAATCGCGGATCAGTATCTTGCACAACGACGAGGGCCAGGTGATTGGCTTATTGGGTGTAACCCGCGACATCCAGGCGCGCAAACAAGCCGAGGCCGAACGCGCCAATGAACTGCGCCAACAAGAACTGCTCAATGAGATCACCCAGGCAGCCATCGCCGAGATGGATTTTCAGGCGATGGTGCAAATTTTAGCCGACCGCCTGGGCGAGTTGTTGCAGGCCGATGGGTGTTACATCACCCTGTGGGATGAGCAGCGGCAGGCCGGCATCCCAACCGCCGCCTATGGCCCCATGCGCCATACCTATCGGCAAGCCAAAAGCCAGGCGCAACCCGGCGAACCAACCCTGACCAGGCATCTCCATCAAACCCGCCAAACCCTGGTAGTGCCAGACGTTTTCAACACACCCTACCTTGCGCCACGCCTTGCGGCGCGCTTCCCCACCCGCTCCATGCTGTGCCTGCCGCTGATCGTCAACCACCGCTTTTTAGGCTGTGCGTTGATCTCCTTTCACGAGCCGCATTCTTTCACCCAGCCAGAAATCCAGCTCGGCGAGTTGGCCGCCCGCCAGGCCGCATTGGCCGTATTCAAAGGCCAACTGCTCATCGAAGCTGAACGGCGCGCCACCGAGGCCGAAACCCTGCGGCAGATCGGAGCCGCCGTTGCCAGCACACTGCATCAAAAAGAAGCCATCGAACGCATCTTGCAAGAACTCAACCGCGTGGTGCCTTATGATAGCGCGGCGGTCATGCTGCTGCGCGGCGATGAACTGGAAATTGTCGGACAAAATGGATTTGTCAAAGCCACCGCGGTTCTGGGATTGCGTTTTGCCGTCATCGAAAACACCCCCAATGCCATCGTTTTTCAAACCCGCCAGGTACATATTCTCGAAGATGCCCCTCAGGTTTATCCCGCCTTTCGCCGCCCGCCCGCTGATCATATTCATGGCTGGATGGGCGTGCCCATTTTGGTCAACGACGAACTGATTGGCATGATCGCGCTCGACAGCCGCCAGCCAGGGGCTTTCACACAGGAACATGCCCGCCTGGCCGCCGCCTTTGCCGACCATGTGGGCATTGCGCTCGAAAACAGCCGTCTGTTCGAGGAAACGCAGCGCCTGGCCATCACCGACTTGCTCACCGGGCTGTTCAACCGCCGCCACTTCATGACGATAGCCGAGCGCGAATATCAGCGCGCCAGCCGCTATCAATACCCGCTCTGCGTGATAATGCTGGATATAGACCACTTCAAGCTGGTCAATGACACCTACGGCCACCAGGCTGGTGATCAAGCCCTGCAAGACCTGGCCATGATGTGTACCGAGCAACTGCGCGTTTCCGATACGATGGGGCGTTATGGGGGTGAGGAATTGATCATCTTGCTGCCTGAAACCAGGTTAAAGACAGCGGCCAAAGTGGCCGAACGCTTGCGGCAGCGAGTGAGCGAGCATCTGATCCATACCGAGCGCGCTGCTTTTCGGATAACCATCAGTGTGGGGATTGCCCAGTTCGATATAGCCTGCCACCGGCTAGAAGATTTGATTGACCATGCCGACCAGGCGCTCTACCAGGCGAAAAACGCTGGCCGCAACCGGGTGATGGCGTGGGAAGAACCATGCCAGCCACCAGCCCCTACAACGGCCACAGCCACGGCACCAACACAATCGCAATCAGATACACCACCACCGTCAGCGGCGCTCCAACCTTGAGAAAATCGGCAAAGCGGTAGCGCCCCGGCCCATAAACCATCAAGCAGGCTGGCTCCAGGGGGGTCAGGTAAGAGGTGCTGGCCGCCACGGCGATCATCATCGCAAAGGTGCGCGGGTTCAAGCCGAGCTGCACCGCCAACTGTAAGGCCACCGGCACCACCACCGCCGCCGCCGCCTGGTTCGACATCGGCTGCGTCAACAGCACCGTCAACACGAAAAAAGCCGTCAGCAGCCACAGCGGGTGCCAACTGCCAATGCCCGCCACCAACTGATCAGCCAGGAATTGCGCGGTGCCGGTAGATTGCATGGCTGCGCCCAGAGCCAGCATACAGCCGATCAGGATCAATATCTTCCACTCCACCTGGCGGTAGGCTTCTTCGGGGGTGATGCAGCGCCCCAGGAAAACTAAAAAAGCCCCCAGCAACACGGCCACCGGCAGCGGCAGCACGTTCAAAGCCGCCAACGTCAGCGAGCTACCAAAAATGCCCATCGCCAGCAGCGCCCGCTGGCGGTTGAAGCGGTGCGCTTCCACCACGCCCAGCACATCGAAGGCGTTTTCAGCCTTCAAAGCTGCGATGTGTTCGTGGCTGCCCTGCACCAGCAGCACATCGCCCATGCGCAAGCGCGTATGAGCGATTTTGGTGTAAATGGTGCCGGTGTGGCGGCTGATGGCCAACACCTGCAATTGATAGGTTTCGCGCAGCCGCAAACCGCGCAGCGTTCGCCCAATGAAGAGCGAACGCGGCAGCACCACCACCTCGGCCAGGCGCAAATCCTCGGTTTGCAGGTCAAAATCGGAAAACTTCGCATCAGCCTGAATGTCAATCCCGGCGGTGTCTTTGACCTTGAGAATGGCCTCATGCGAGCCTTCCACCAGCAAGGCATCATCGGCTTGCAGCATCACATCGGCAGCCGGGGCCAGGTGGCGGTCGCCATCGCGAATCACCCCCAGTACGGTCAAATCGAGGTCGCGGCCCAGGGCGGCCTCGGCCAGGGTGCTGCCAACCAGCGAGGAATCGCGTGGGATGCGTAATTCGGCCAGGTAAGGGCGCAAACCAAAACCTTCGGTGAAGTTTTCTGGCGCTGCACGCTGCGGGATGAGCCGCTTGCCAATAGCCAGCATGTAGGCCAGGCCCAGGGCCAGCACCGGCAGGCCAACCGGTGTCAGTTCAAACATGCCCATCGGCGGCAGCCCATTTTGCTTCATCAGACCACTGACCACGATATTGGTGGAAGTGCTGACCAGGGTAACGGAACTGGCAAGGATGGAAGCAAAAGCCAACGGCATCAGCAGCCGCGAGGCGCTCAGGTTAGCCCGGCGACCCAGGCCCAAAATCACAGGCAGGAAAAACGCCGCCGCGGCCGTGTTGCTGATGAAAGCGCTCAACAGCCCGGCAGAAAGCATGGTGATCAGCAGCAGGCGTTCGGGGTGCTGGCTGGTCAGGCGCAGCAGATGGCGACTGACGAGTTCGACCACCCCCGTGCGCATCAGCGCGGCGGTCATGATCAACAAGCCCAGCAACAGCATCACCGTCTCGCTGCCAAAGCCGGCAAAAGCCTCTTCGAGCGGCAGCAAGCCCAGCAAGATCAACGCCAGCAGCACCCCCAGGGCGGTCACGTCGGCAGGCACCCACTCAAACGAGAACAGGAGCAAGGCAACCACCAGAATAACCAGGAGCAAAAAGATCGCAAGAGTCATAACAACAACATCACCGCCGTACCCAACAGCGCCGCCACAATAATTCGTTCGAACCACAGCCGGTTGACCTTCCCCACCGCCCAGCGGCCAAGCCACACGCCAAACGGGATCACCGGCAGCAGCCACAGCACACTCGCCAGGCGGTCGAAATCGAACAAGCCCGCCGAAAAATAGTATGGCACTTTGATCCAATTCAAAATGGTAAAAAACAAAACCGTGGTCGCCGTAAACTCGATGGGGGAGAGCTTCTGCATCAGCAGGTAGATAGCCACCGGCGGGCCGCCGGCATGGGCCAGCGTAGAAGAGAAGCCCGCCAGCGTACCGGCGAACCAGCCATGCCAGGTGCGCGCCTGATAAGTTTTCACAAACGCCAGGCGGCTCTCGAAGAGCTTGTAGGCGGTGAACAGCAGCACGATCAGCGCTAAAATCTGGCGCAGCAAAGCAGTGGGCGCATTGGTGATCAAAAAGGTGCCGGTCGTAACGCCGATCACCGCGCCCGGCAGCAGCAGAATCACCAGGCGGCCATTCCATTGCCGCCAATAGCTGGCCAGGGCAAACGCATCGGCAAAGATTAGCATCGGCAGCAGCAGCCCCACCACTTCTTGCGGCGGCATCACCAACGCCATCAGCGGGGTTGCCAGCGCGCCCATCAGACCGCCCAGCCCGCCCTTGGCCACACCGATCAACAGGCCCACAAAGGCCGTCATCAGATAAAAATAGAGTAGATTTTCAGGCACAGGTATCCTCGAAACAAACCGCCAGGTTGAAAGTTTACTTCCCCCAACGCTTACGGAAAACCAAACCAAACACCAACGCCATCACCGCCGTCAGGCCGCCCACCATCAAAAAGGTATCCTGCCAAAACCGCTCTGGGAACAGGCGGATCAGCGAATCAGACATCAGAAACAACCACGTATCTCCAGTAAAAAAGATGCGATGAAAGGTCACGAACAACCAGTCGAAGAAAACCACCACCCCCAGGATAATGGCAGCGATAATCACCAGCGTCAGCCAGCCGCCCAACGACAACGCCCGCCCATAGGCCTCCAGCCAGCCCATCCGCCAGGCCAGGCCGCCCAAAATCATCAACCCCAACAGCGCCGCCAGCCACACATTGCGCGCCCCAATGACCACATTTTTCACATCCAGCATGTGTTGCAGTTCGCGGTCGTTATAAAAGCGGGTGCAGTCATCCATATATTGACAGGATTCCCATGGCGCCTGCTGCCCGGCGGGGAAACGCAAATCACCCAGAAAAGAAATATCGGCATCGTTGATCAGATACTCCACGGCAATGTGGGCGTAGCGCAGGCGTTCTTCAAAGGTGAAGCCATACGGATCGGCAGGGAAGCCCGGCGTGCGATATTCAAATTCAGGATACCAGTGATTGAGGACGATGCGCACGGCCGTCAACGATAGCGCCACCGGCATCAACAGGATCACCAGCCAGGCAAGCAGGATATTGACCGTGAAGGTCGGCGCAGGGGTTGTGGGTGAAGGCGTTTGATTATTCATAGGGGAGGGGGCGTTGGGAAGTTTCCAGGGCGACACGAATGATTTCATCGGCCACGGCCAGGCGGTGCGACCAATTGGCCGGGTTGGCATCATAGGCGGCGGCGGCCTGCTGTTGGGCCTGTGCGTCGGCGGCGTTGGCGCGATAGCGGTCGGCGCTTTCCCAGTCCAGGCCGTCCACTTCGACGTAATCCAGTTGGAAGCCAGAACGATGCAGCAAAATGGGCCATTCGGCATCTGCGCCGAGGGCGAAGGCGGCCTGGGCATGGGCCATCAGGCATTCTACGGCGCGGCGGCTGAAGCCCTTCGAACCAGCACTGACATCCATGGGGTGGCCGAGGAAATGAGCGACCACCCGGTTGCTCAAGGCTTCCGTCTCAACCAGGGCCTGGGGATGCGTGGCATAAGCTGCCGAGGTGCGGCCAATCACCAGCGCTTCACCGTGTTCGAGCTTTCGCAGGGTCGCCTGCCATTCGGCGGGGCGAGTTTCCACCCAGCGCAACAGGCGATCCATATCGGCATAGTGAACATGGCTGGCTGCCCCCATCGTCAGCGCCGTTTGGAGCGCAAGATAGCGCCCCTGCGGCCAGGCTGGCGATACGACCACGCCCAGCCGACCCGCCGCGGCCAGTTCGGTCTGGTTCAAGACCGCCAGAGGCGGGTCTTTGGCAATGGGCGGGAAGATGATAGCGATAGCCGCATAAGCCTCTGCCAGCAGGGGCAGTAAGGTCAGCAGGCGGGCCGTTTCGCCGCGCGGATTCCAGGTCGCCGCCAGGTTGATCGTCATAAAGCATTCTCCCGGCGCATCGCGAAACTATCCAGAATGTCGAAACCCCGCAAACCGACCCAGCGCCCAAACGAACGCCGGCCTAAAATGATATGCGTTGGACAGCGGCACTGGGGGTTGCGCGGTTCGGGGCAGGCGCGAATGGCCTCAGCCAGGACAGCCAACTCATCGCCCCCCATGCGATAGCCCGTATGCTCCCAACGTTCACCACCCAGTTCGCCTCGGCGAGACTCTTCATAAACGGCCACGCCACGAAACCCACAGCGCATACAGCGAAGCAATTGCAAGTTGATCTCATCCGAGCGGCTATCGGCGGCAAATTGCAGCACAGCCATCACATCCAGAGATAGCGCAGAACACTTGGGACATAGATAAGCCATGCCCTATTGTACCCTTTCCGCTGGTGCAGAAGCAAAGTGGCAAAAAAAATCCCTGGTGATGAACCAGGGATTTTTGTGGTGGACCCAGAGGGATTCGAACCCTCGGCCTTCTCAATGCCATTGAGACGCGCTCCCAACTGCGCTATGGGCCCAAATTTTGAATTGTTAGCGGTTTGGGAAACCCGCCCCGCCGAGTGGACCTGGAGGGATTCGAACCCTCGGCCTTCTCAGTGCGATTGAGACGCGCTCCCAACTGCGCTACAGGCCCCTGTTTCAGGGTGGCAGGATTTTACCTGAGGGGTAGGTGACTGTCAAGGACGTTTTCCTTTGCTCCCTTGCGACTTTGTACCTTTGCAGTTTTCTTTTCCGGTTTATCCAGGTTAGTGCCTAACCCGCGAACTCCTTGCACAAAAAGCAAGAATTTCCAGGATAAGCGCTTTAGCTCTTCCGCTTTATGCGGGTTAGGAGATGAACTCGATGAAAACCTGATTGCCGATCAATCTGGCGCGCGGTGTCAGGCGCAAAGTGTCGCCGAACCATTCCAACAAACCCAGCCCCACCAGACGTTCGATTTGCGGCCCATACACGCTGGTCAGGCTTGCGCCAAAGCGCTGCGAAAATCGTTCATCGCTGACCCCTTCACGCGTCAGGCGCAGGCCCATGATCATCGTTTCGGCCATTTCGTCGCCGCGGGAAAGGGGGGTGATGGTTTCGGCAGCGGGGGATGGATGGATGCTGCCGAGAGCAGCGCTGGCGCTGGGTTTCTCGAAGGCTGGCGGGTTGGTCAGGCGGGTGATGTAGGCGGCAGGATGAAGGACGTTGGCGGTGCGCTGGTTGCCCAGATAACCATGTGCGCCTGCGCCCAGACCCAGGTAGGGCTGGTTGCGCCAGTATTGCAGGTTGTGGCGGCAGGCAAAATGGGGAGAAAGTGACGCAGTGGATGGGTGGTTGGATGATGCGCGCGCCCAGTTGGAGATTTCATATTGGAGGAAGTCGGCGGCGGCCAGATGGTCGGAGGCCAGGTCGTACATATCGGCGGACAGGTCGGGGTCTGGTGAGGGGAGCAGGCCGCGCCGAAACCAGGCTTCGAACGGGGTGCCAGGTTCGATGGTGAGGGCGTAGAGGGAAAGATGCTCCGGTTGCAGGTCGAGGGCAAACGCCAGTGAACGCTGCCAATCCTCGAGCGTTTGGCCGGGCAAGCCGTAGATCAGGTCGAGGTTGAGGTTGTCGAAGCCGGCCTGGCGCGCCCACTGCACCGCGTGGATGACATCGGTCAAGTCGTGCTGGCGTTCGAGCAGGCGCAGTTCGTCGGGCCGAGCCGATTGCATCCCCAGGCTGAGGCGATTGAAGCCGAGGGAATGCAAGCCGCGCAGGTAAGGGCGGGTGAGCGTGCCGGGGTTGGCTTCGAGGGAAATTTCGGCGGCTGGTTGAATGTTGAAAGTTGTATGAAGGGCGGTGAAAATTTGGGCGAAGGAGGCGATGGGGAGCAAGGAAGGCGTGCCGCCGCCAAAATAGATGGTGTGAACGGGCAAAGGATCGCCAGATTGGCAGCAGGCGATTTCGCAGCAGAGCGCCTGGACGTAGGCGGGGATCAGGTCAGCCAGGCCGGCGTAGGTGTTGAAATCGCAATAGGCGCAGCGATGGCGGCAAAAGGGGATATGCAGGTAGAGGCTGTACACCTGGCTAGTATAACGCGTTTGGCGACATAAATTTCGTCCACCGCGCCCCCGAAAAGGGCGCGGTGGAAATGCTGGTATAATCGCCGGGGCTTTTTGGAGAATAAAAGGATTATGCCTGAGACACCCAATATCAATTTATGTCCCACCTGCGGAACGCGTTTGAGCGAAGACGCCACCCGCTGCCTGGTATGCGGGGCCGACCTGGCGAAACCGCAAAAATCGGATGAATCGGTGCGGGCGATGCAAGCCAGCCGCATTCCGCAAATTACCCTCAGTTTGCCGGTGGCGATCTTGCTCTTTGCCGTGTTCTTGGTGATTGGGGCGGTGCTGGTCTATGTGGCTTTCAGCATGAGGCCACAGCCAACGATGACGAGTGAGGGGGAAATCCTCGTGCCAGCCACGGTCACGCCCACGCCGTCGAACACGCCCACCGTTACGCTCACGCCCACCCCCCTGCCGCCAACCGCCACCGACACGCCGCTTCCTTCCCCCACCCCGCTCACCTATGTGGTCAAAGCCAACGATACCTGCCTGGGGCTGGCGGCATTCTTCGGCGTTTCGGTGCAGAGCATCGTCACCGAGAATAACCTGTCGCCGCAATGCGTCCTTTCGGTCGGCACGGAGCTAAAAATCCCCCATCCAACACCCACCGCCACGCCATTGCCGAGCGCCACGCCCAATCCATCCACGCAAACGGCCATCGCCTGCGGCTTGATGGACTATAAAGTGCAAGATGGCGATACGCTGGGCAAAATTGCCGCCAACTACAATGTATCGCAAGAGGCGATCAAGCAATGGAACGGGTTGGCAGGCGACGTGGTTTTCTCTGGCCGCACGATTGTCATCCCCTTGTGCGAGCAGCCGGCCACCCCGGGGCCATCGCCAACGGCCACCCTGCCGCCGCCCTACGCCGCGCCGAACTTGCTGCTGCCCGCCGATGGGGCGGCCTTTACCCTGGCAGAGGATAGTATTGTTTTGCAATGGGCCTCGGTTGGCACATTGGCAGCCAATGAGGGCTACCTGATCAAGGTGGAAGACATCACCAACAGCAAAGTGATCCCCAGCCTCGAATTTGTCACCGATACCAAATTCCTGGTGCCGGCAAGTTTGCGCCCCAAAGATGACATTGCCCACATCTTCCGTTGGACGGTGACGACGGCGCGGCAGACCGGCAGTGACAAAGATGGCAAACCGATCTACGCCGCCGCCGGGACGTTGAGCGAGCCACGCTACTTCACCTGGACAGGCGGCGGCGGGGCGACCCCAACGCCATAAGACGCACATCAGCCCATGAATCAAAAAGCGATTGGCCTATACCAGCCAATCGCTTTTTGATTCACACGAGCGCCGAGGTCAGCAGACCTCGACCAGGTTGCACATGGCAGCCATGGCCGATTGCACCGCCTCGGCAGATTTTTGCATGGCGGCTTTTTCTTCATCGTTCAGGTCGTACTGGATGACTTTTTCGACGCCGTGGCTGCCCAGTTGCACCGGGACGCCGAAGTACATATCGTGCAGGCCATATTCGCCGGTGAGGTAAGCGGAGGCGGGGACGATCAGATGCTTGTCTTTGATGATGGCATCTACCATCTGGACGACGGAGGCGGCGGGAGCGTAGTAGGCGCTGGTGCCGAGGTAGTTGATCACTTCGGCGCCGCCCTTGCGGGTGCGTTCGACGATGGCGGCCAGGCGGTCGGGGGGTAACACTTCTTTGAGGGGCATCCCGGCGACGTTGGAGTGGCGGGTGAGCGGAACCATCTCATCGCCATGACCGCCGAGGACGAAGCATTGCACGTTTTCGACGCTGACGCCCAGTTCCATCGAGACGAAGGTGCGCATGCGGGCGGCATCGAGGACGCCGGCCTGGCCGACGACGCGGTTGGGCGGCAGTTTGGTGGCTTTCCAGGTCAGGTAGGCCATCACATCGAGGGGGTTGGTCAGCACGACGAAAATGCACTCCGGCGAATACTTGAGCGATTGTTCGGCAGCGTTCTGGACAATTTTGGCGTTGATCGCCATCAGATCGTCGCGGCTCATGCCGGGTTTACGCGCCACGCCAGCGGTGATCACCACCACGTCTGAATCGGCGGTGGCGGCGTAATCGTCGGTGCCGATGATGGATACGTCTTTCTCGATCACGGGCATGGCCTCTTGCAGGTCGAGCGCCCGGCCCTGCGGTACGCCAGGGACGATGTCGAGCATCACCACGTCGCAAATTTCACGCGCCGCCAGCCAGGCAGCGGTGGAGGAGCCGGTCATGCCGGCGCCGATAATGGATACTTTCTTTCGTCTCATCGCGAATCTCCTTTTCATCAAACGTTATCACCCTGGGGGGGCTTGCTGCTCGTGGTAACGAGCCACTGCCTGCCGGAGGATGGCTTGCAGGCGGGGATCGGGCAGGTGGGCAATCTCGGTGTAACGCTTATCGCCCAGCCAGATTTCAAGGCTGCCATCGGGGGCGGTGCCAAAATCGAGCCGTGTGCCGGTTAATTGGGGGTCGGCGGCAATCAGTTCTTTGGCGATGTCTTCAATTTCCTCGGCAAATGGGGCTGCCAACCACTCGTCAGCTTCGGTTTTGAAGTCTGTCGTTGCCGTGTTGGGCTGCCGGGGAGCCAGAAAGCGAGGTTTATCTACAGGGTCGCTGTCGGTCAGGTTCATGTAGCGGCTGCGCAGGATCAGCAAATACAGAAAAAGGACTAACAGGACTAACACGACAAAAACCAACATCAGGCTGCTTTTGGCTGCCATATCCGGTCTCCTTTGAATATCGCCTGCTAGAACACACAAGCAGGGATTAAGCCTCGTGTTCTTCGAGGAAACGCCCGGCCTGAATGCCTGCCGCCGCGCCCATCCCTGCGGAGGTGATCACCTGGCGGTAATGCGGGTCGCCCGCTTCACCGGCCACGAACACGCCGGGGATATTGGTGTGCATGGTGACATCGGTTTTGACGTAGCCGCGCTCGTCTATGTCAAGTTGCCCCTGGTAAAGCTGGGTGTTGGGGGCGTGGCCGATGAAAATAAATACGCCATCGGCGGGGAAGTCGGTCACTTCGCCGGTGATTTTGTTTTGCAAGCGGATGGCTTGTACAGCGCTCTCGCCAAGGATTGCTAATGGGACGGTGTTCAGGATGAATTTGATCTTGGGGTGTGCGTGGGCGCGCTTTTGCAAGATGGCCCCGGCGCGTAGTTCGTCGCGGCGGTGGACGATGGTGACCGATTTGGCATAGCGGGTGAGGAACAGACCTTCTTCGAGGGCGCTGTCGCCGCCGCCTACCACCACCACATCTTTGTCTTTGAAGAACCAGCCATCGCAGGTGGCGCAGTAGGAGACGCCGCGCCCGGTCAGTTCGACCTCGCCAGGGATATTGAGGTGGGTAGGGGTGGCGCCGGTGGCGACGATCAGCGTCTCGGCCAGGTACTCGCCGGAATAGGTTTGAACGCGGAAAGGGCGCGCCGAAAGGTCTACGGACGAGGCCGAATCCAGCACGATTTTTGCGCCAAAATGCTCGGCCTGCTTCTGGAAGAGTTCGACCAGTTGCGTGCCGCCGACGCCTTCGGGGAAGCCGGGGTAATTTTCGACGGTGTAGGTGAGTGAGACCTGCCCGCCCATTTCCATGCCCGTCAGCAGTACGGGGTCGAGGTTGGCGCGCGCCGTGTAGAGCGCCGCCGCCAGCCCCGCCGGGCCAGAACCGAGGATCAGCACCTTGACGTGCTGGGCGGTTTGTTCAGTGGCGGTTGCGGTGGAGAGGTTGAGTGAGAAATCCATCTTAAGTGATCCTTCAAACGGCTAAGGGTAGGGGAACGAATATGCTTGGAGCAACAAATTCCCGGTTATCACGCATACTTTTCTGAATTTGAGCCAAAACAATAGGTTTTTGCTGACTGCCATATCGTTCCAATAACTCAAGGTTATAGGCACGAACATCTGGTTCGCCATCAGGCAGAATGACCAACTCAAATTGTTCTGGCAAGGCATCTAACAGGTTGGGGTGGTCAAGAAAATATCCCATGACCAATTTAGATAAAGCGATGTTCCGTTCAACGACATGAGCCGGATAGTTTAATTTTGTTGGCTCAACCATCTTTCATACCTCCTGCGGTATGTTACCCAATTGCTTTCTAAATCATCCATCGCAACCGTTAATGCCTGTTTATAATCACCAGCCAGCATTTTCGTTTTTTCCGTAGGCTTATAAGGATGCAATCTGTCGCAATGGGCAAAACCATGTGCTGTATCATATCGAACCACTGGCACCCAGCTTTTTGAACTACCAAAACAACATTCGAGCTGCACAACAAACGAAATTACCTGGCCGCGCTCGCTGTGAAAACGAACACGCAATATATTTTCTTCATCCAGGAATTTCTGAAATTCTGTGGTTCGCATCACAATATAGATGCTTGTCCTACAGAAAAGTTACGCATCGGCGTAATCGAGCCAGGCGGCTGAATGCTTGCCGGCGCCCTGGATGGTGCTGGTGAAGGCTTCGGCCAACTGACGGGTGATCGGGCCGGTTTTGCCAATGCCAATTGGGCGGTGGTCAATGCGGCTGACGCCGCCCACTTCGGCAGCCGTGCCGCTGAGGAAGATTTCGTCGGCGATGTAGAGTTGGTCGCGCGAGAGCATTTGTTCGCGCACTTCGTAGCCCAGGTCACGCGCCAGGGTGAGGATGCTGTCGCGGGTGATGCCTTCGAGGATGGTGGCCGTGGGTGGGGTGTAGATGACGCCCTTGCGCACGAGGAACAGGTTTTCGCCGGTACATTCGGCCACGTAGCCCTGTGGGTCGAGCAGGATGGCTTCGTCGTAACCGGAACGCAGGGCCAGCGTCTTGGCGAGCATCGAGTTGACGTAGTTGCCCGCCGCCTTCGATTTGGTCATCATCACGTTGATATGGTGGCGGGTGAACGAGGATACCTGGACGTGGATACCCTTCTCCAGCGCGTCTTCGCCGAGGTATTTGCCCCACTCCCAGGTAGAGATGCCTACGCGCACCTGCGAGGCGTCCATGTTCAACCCCAGCGGCCCTTCCAGGTAAAACAACGGGCGGATATAGCACGCCTGGAACCGGTTGGCCTGGATGGTCTGATGGACGGCCTGGCGCAATTCGTCCACCGTATAGGGCAGCGTCAGGCCAAGGATGTGGGCGGAATCGTGAAAGCGTTCGAGGTGTTCACGCAGGCGAAAGACCGCCGGGCCGCGCGGCGTGCTGTAACAACGAATGCCTTCAAAGCCGCCCAAACCATAGTGCAGCGTGGGGGTCTCGAAAGGCACGGTGGCCTGGGCAAAGGGCAGCAAGTCGCCATTCATCCAAATGAAGTCAGATTTCATTGTGAGTCTCCTTTTTCTTTTCTCTGTATTTGCGTATCGCCCTTCTCGAACACGGCATAAATTTCGACCGGCTCGCTGCGGCCTTTGACCATCGTCGGGCCGAGGGGCTTGAGGGTGATGCTGCGCTGGTTTTTGACGGCCTCGGCTGTGGAGCCGTTGACCAGGATGGCGTAATCCATATCCTTCGTCAGCGCTTCGAGGCGGGCGGCCACGTTGACGGCGTCGCCGATGACGGTGTACAGCAGGCGGTCGAGTGAGCCGATCTGCCCGGCCACGGCATCGCCAGTGGAGATGCCAATGCCACTGCGAATGGGGGCATCGCCACGCGCCTGGCGGCGTTCGTTGAGCGCCTGCAGGCGGCGGCGCATGGTCAGGGCGGCGGCCACGGCTTTCCATTCCTTATCGGGCTGGTCGAGCGGCGCGCCGAAGATAGCCACGATGGCATCGCCGATGAAATTGTTGATGTATCCACCCCAGGGGGTGATCGCATCGGTCATCTCGGTCATGTATTCATTGAGAAATGAGACCACTTCCTGTGGCGACATTTTCTCTGAAATGGTGGAAAAATCGCGAATATCAGAAAACAGCACCGCCACCCAGCGTGTCTCGCCGCCGAGGGCCAACTGGCCGGTGAGCAGCTTTTCGCGCACTTCGGGCGAGACCACCCGGCCAAAGATGTCGCGCTCGCGTTCGCGCTGGCGCAGGCCCTCGGCCATCTCGTTGAAGGCTTCTTCGAGGATGCCGACTTCGTCGTTGGTGTGCGGGACAACCTGGACGTTGAGGTCGCCCGATTGAACCCGCTGCGCCTGGCGGCTGAGTTCGATCAGCGGGGTGCTGATCTGCCCGGATATAATGATCGCCCCCAACAGGCTAAAGGAGGCCGCCAACACGCCCGTAATGGCGAATAGCCAGGCCAGTTGATCGGGCAGGCCGGCTAATTCCTCGCCGGTGGCGATCAACTTGCTCAACACCTGCAAAGCCACCGCTTCGGGCTGCGAAACGACCACGCCCCACCCAAAACCCGCGAAGCCCGACAGGCGCGCCCGCTGATCGTAAAATTCGCGGCCCGAGGTGTGCGCATATCCTGCCAGGATATTCCCCGTTGGCGCTTCCGAGGTGACAAAGCCCGCCCCGCCCGGCCCTGGCTGCGCCGCCAACGCCATCTGCACCGGCATATTCGCCAGGTTGACCGTTGTAGAGATGACCACCTGCGGGCTGTGGTTGGAGGCGGAATCGGCAATCGGGCGGCCATCGGCGGTGAGAAGGCGAATATCTGCCGCACCGCTGACGGCTTTCTGCGAGATGCGCGCCTGTAACTCGCTCAGGCTGACCACCACCTTGAGCGAGCCTAACATGCGTTTGGTGTTGGGGTCAATCACGGGCAGGGCAATCGCCAGGGCGGGCTGGCCGGTTGACTGGTCGAAGAAAGGCTCGACGATGCCAATGCCAGCCCGGTCGAGACGGTTGGCGGCCTGCCACCAGGCTTCGTTGGCGTGGGCCACCTGGTTCACCCGGCGGGTGGCCAGCACATTCAGGCCGTGCAGGTCGGTCAGCAAAATTTCCAGATAAACCGGCTGGTTTTCGACCTGGCGGAAAATATAGGAAAGCGCCGGGGAAAAGACGGTGTAGGTGATGGGGACAAACAACTCACCGCCCAATTTCTCTTTGACGGCAGCATCATCCCCCGCCAGCAGACCCAGGCCAAGCTGCTGCGCCGACTGATTGGCCTGGCGCGCCGCTTCGATCAAAATTTCTTCTTCCGACCAGCGGCGCACATCCTTGATGCGTTCGAGCATGTAGGCGTCAATATCCACCACCGTGTCGGAGGCAGCCCCGGTCAGGTTACGGCCAACCACATTGAGGCGCAAAAAGGCTTCGGCCTCGTCGAGTTGGCTGGAAAGCAGCACCAGCCGGGCAAACGACATCGAAAGAGTCAACAGCCCGACAAACACCAGCGGCCCGATGCCGAGCAGGAGCATCCAAAAACCGAGTTTATAGCGCAGACTGATACGAAGTTGGCGAAACATAGGGAGATTTTACGGGACCGGCTGCACCGCGAACCAGGCCATTTTATCGGCCAGGCGGTACAGGTTGGCGATGTCACCGTTGCGCAGCGCTTCGGCGGCAGTGTGCAACTCACTCAAAAGCGTGGCCGCCTGAGCAAGGTCTTCCAGTTCGATCAGCGCCACGGCCTGGTCTTGCAGGGCGTTCACGCCGCTTTCGATAGCGACCGCCAAATCATCTGCCGCCAGCACCGAGGCGGCCCGGCGGGCATAGCCTTTGACGCCATAACCATCGCCAGGGTCTTGGGCAGCGCCATCGCCGTTGTAATCTTGGAAGCGCTCGCCGGCCGAACCTTCGAGGATGTTGATGACGTGTTCCAGGTGAACGCGCATTTCCTGGGCCGCGCCGATGGCCTCGGCATTTTGGGCGTTCTGAATGTGCTGGATGGCCACTTCCATTTCGGTCAGCAGGCCCGGGATGAAGGGGGCATTGAGAGGGGTGGCGGGTTCAGCCGTATTGGTGACGAACAGCAGGCGCACGCTGGCAACCTGTTCGTCGGTCATCATGCCCTGGTAGGCGGCTGGCCCGGTGGGTGCGTCGCTGCCATCCGCTGGTTCGAGGGTGATCTCAAAGCTGGTGTAACGCGAGAGCAGGTTCTCGCCGGTTGGCGAAGTCCACTCGAAGGCCAGCGAACCATCGCCTGCGGGGGCAAGCTGCCCCAGGCCGAGCAGCGCCCCATCGCTCGATTTGAGCCAGCCCTGGTAAGCCTGGCCATCGGGGGCGGCGGCCAGGCCGGTCAGCAGCAGCACAAAGTGATCCGCCGTGGCAAACTGACTCTCGAAACCGGCGGCGTTTTGCATGGTGGGTGCGCTGTCTGCGGTGGGCATGACAGGCTGGCTGGGTAGATCATATTCATAGGGCGTTGGGGCGGCGGCATGGGCGTGAGCGGTTGTGGCGGTTGGCTCAACAGGTCTGGCGGTCGGCTCAGCAGGGGGCGGCGTGGCCGTTGGCAAGGGGGCGGGTGTGTTGGTGGGCGGCGGCACGGAGGTCGGTGCAAACGGCGAGGCGGTTGGGGTGACGGTAGCCTGGCAGCCGGTGGCAAGGAGGGTCCACAACAGAAGTAGGGTGAAACGGATAAAATTTGTCATCATTCTATTTTACCTGTCCTGGGGCTTTTTGGGCTGTTCGCCAAACGTAAAAAGGGTAGCCAATGGCGAGAACAGCGGCGAAACTGAACCATTGCAAGGCATAGCTTTGATGATTGCCCTCGCTGAGATCGGGCAGTGCGGCTTCGGCCAGTGGAGCGGTGATGTTTTTGACCGGCTGCACGCCTGCCACGGCGGGCTTCTGCTGGATGTACACGCTGCTGAGGCTGGGGTAGGGAAGCTGGCCGGCGATGGCCGGAATGTTCGCCAGCCGCCAGGCCGTCAGCGGTGGATCGCCGGGGGCGGGCGTGGGGTCGGCGGCCTGGCCGAAATCGGGTGCTGCCTGCGCCAGGCGGATGACGCCTTGCAGAGTAATCTCGCCGGGCTGGTCGAATTTGGCCCAATCGGCGGCCAGGAAATCAGCCTGCGGAATCCAGCCGCGGTCAACCAAAATTACCTGATCGCTGTCTGCCAGGCGCAGCGGCGTCAACAGGTGCGCCCCCAGGTTGAGGTGATAATCCTGGTTGCGCAGCGCCACCTGGTTGGCGAAATCGTACACGCCCCTCAGGGTGACGGTGCGATATTCCATCTCGGCCACGTCGGGCGGGATGCCCTGGTTGAGGTCGAGCGGAACGGCGTTGACCTGCGCCAGCACCCGCGCGTTAAAGGCGCGGCGCTCGTCCAACCGCTCCAGTTGCCAGAATCCCAGGCGGGCCAGCACAATGACCGCTGCGATTGCCAAAAAGGTGGGGATGATCCAGCGTTTGAGCATTGTTCAACCCTGGGCGGGCGGTTTGGGCTTTAAGGGCCAAAAGATGAAACTATAAGCCAACAAAAAACCCACCGTCACCGGCACCCCATACCATAGGGCGCTCAAGCGGGTGGCGAAGGTGGTGGCCTGGCGCACGGTGAGGTTGAAATAATTGTTGGGCTGGAATGAGCAGGAGAAGGCGAAATCGTTGGCTTCGGGCAGGCTCATACTGGCCGATGCCCCGGCGGGGATGTAGAGCAGGTCAAGCTGGTGGGTGACACGGTCTTCGTTTTTGACCAGCAGCGTGTCGCCGGCGACGAAGATCAAATCGGTGGGGATGCCGGGCGGGGTTTCGCCGGCGGCCACCCGGTCGGCAGTGCCAGCGGGAATGGTCAGTTCGACCGTGGTCGGTGGGCGCGAGGCAGGGTCTTTGATCAGGCGGTAAGCCAGTTCACCAAATACCAGCCAGGCAAGGCTGGAAACGCCCAGCAGGATCAAGAACCGGCGGATAAAGGCATTGACAAGGTAGCGATGGGTCATTTTTCAGCGAGGAGATGCTGTAAATCTTCGACGATGCCCTCGACGCCAAAGCCGAAGGGATAGGTGAGGCGCAGGTTGCCAGCGGGGTCAACCAGGTAGGTGCGGGCGGTGTGGTCTACGGTGTAGTTCTCGCCTTCATCGAAGTGGGGGGTGCGCACCACGCCATAGGCGGCGTAGACCGGTTCGAGTTCAGCCAGCGAGCCGGTCAGGCCGACGATGGCGGGGTCGAACAGGCTGGTGTACTCGCCGATCACCTGCGGCGTGTCGCGGTCGGGGTCAACGGAGATGAACAGGCAGGTGATGGCGTCGGCCTGCGCCCCCAGTTGGGCACGGATTTGCTTGTATTCGGCCAGCGTCACCGGGCAGACATCGGGGCAGTGGGTGTAACCGAAGAAGATCAACACCGGGCGGCTAATCTGGCTGGCGAGGGTGAAAGGCTGGCCGGTTTCGTCGGTGAGGGTGAAGTTGGGGGCGGGCCGGGCGGGTTCGATCAGCGAGCCTTTGAATTGGTAAGGCTGGCGGGTGAGCAGGGAGGCAGCGACCGCCATAGCCAGAAGAATCAGAGCAAAAACCAGGAATAGCGCGTAACGGGATTGCTTCATGTCATGCCCCTTGGATTGAGCACAAAAACGATTTTATCTAAAAATTCATTCAATGTTATTGGGGCAATTACCACTACATGCCTTTCTTCATCGCCATATGGATGCCAATGCCAACCTTTGGTGTTATCTGCCCCCAGAATGCGTTGTCCATTGCGAATCCATGCAAAAGATGTTTTTTCTGTCACCTGATTGAAAAAAACATCCACAAACGAACCGTCCAATAAATTGGCGCGCAACGTGACCCAAGTCAACCCATGCGCAATTCTGGACATGCTTACCACAACAGCCGATTGCAAACAGGCCTCGGCCACCTGCGATTCAAATTCCAATAAAGTTAAACTGCCCACGCAGCCACTTCCTGAAGCATGTTCAAATCCGTCAAAGTAGCTTCCCAATAGAGATAATCTTGCTCAATCGGGTAACTCAAGGCATTCTCTATTTGCCCGGCCTGCCAGCGTTGCTCAAATTGCACGAACGTTAAGCCATATTTTTTCTCGTACGCTTCATTCTTAGCCTGGGCCGCCTCTATTCGGAGGCGAATTAAATCTTTTAGTGCCATGCTTAAAGCAACATCTGGGCGAATTTCTCCAGTAACGCGACGAAGCACATTGTAGGCTGGCTTTGGGATAACCAGAGTTTCTAGCGTCATTTTCAGCACTCCTTGACATATTACCAAATCGCTTCTTGAAATTATAGCACGCCCATAGACACCCTAATCTGAAATGGGTACAATGATGATGTTGAATGGGGTTTCTATCGTGCTTCGTATCGTTGCTGTTTTCTTTCCCGGTTTACCCGGAGGATAGGATGAAATGAGATGGAAGAGATAACTTTTTCCGCCATGATCCACAGCCCGGAGACCGAAACCACCCTTCTTCGGGTGCTGGCTGATTTCAAAGCGCAATTTCGTGTTCACGTTAACCTGCAAATGCTCGAATGGGTTGAGGCGCGGGCAACGCTCAACCACGCGGCCATGCACCAACAAGGCCCTGATGTTTCGGAGATTGGCACTACCTGGATCGCCGATCAGGTGGGGATGAACGCGCTGCGGCCTTTCACCGATACTGAAATGTACTCACTGGGCGGCAAGGAGGCTTTCGTACCGGCTTCCTGGCAGACAGTGAGCCTGGCCTACGACAACACCCCGTGGGCCATCCCCTGGCTGGCAGAAACCTATGCCATCCATTATCGCAAAGACCTGCTGCAACAAGCCGGGGTGAACGCAGAGACTGCTTTTCAAACCCATCAGGCGCTCGATGATACCGCGGCGGCCCTGGCAAAGATCGGCGTAGATGTGCCGGTCGAACTGCCGTTGAGCAATGACCGCTACGGCACACTGCACGCCCTGGCTTCTTGGGTCTGGCGGCGGGGCGGCAATTTCACCAGCCCCGATGGGCAGGCCATGATCTTTGACCAGCCCGCCGCATTAGAGGCCATGACGGCCTATTTCAGCCTGCTGCGGTATCTCAGTCCGCTTGGCCGTCAATGGATGCGCGAGAAAGGCGACCTCAGCCTGTTCATCCAGGGCAAGTCAGCCATCACTTTCGGCACGCTCAACCTGACCTTGCCGCGCATCGTCATGCCGACCGAAGTGACGCAAAACTGGGCTGCCGCGCCGCTGCCTTCACCATGTTTTGTCGGCGGGTCGGGCCTGGTGGTGTGGAAACATAGCCACCACGAACGCGCCGCGGTGGAATTGGTGCGCTACCTGACCAGTGCGAAGATTCTCCCCACCCTGACCCAGGCCATGAAAGCCTTGCCACCCCGCCTGGAAATTCTCACCTCACCGGAATTGTTCACCGACCCCATCTCCCGTCAAATGGCAGAGGCCCTGCCGAACGGGCGCACTTACCCCACTGCCGGATTGTGGGGCATTGTGGAAGGCCGCCTGGTCAATGAATTGCTGCGCATGGCTGAAAAGCTGCTGGCCGAACCCACGGACGATATTCGCACCACCTTGCAAAAGCGCATCTCCACCCTGGCCAAGCACTTGAATCTTTCGATGGAATCGCTTACTCCCAGCCGTTGATGGGTTTGCACCCAAATCAAAAGCGACGCACGCCGTAGGGTGTGCGTCGCTTTTGACTTAAGTGACTGGTGGGCTGGATTAATGCAAATTGCCGATCAAATATAACGCCGGGTAAAAGCAAATCCACACCACATCTACAAAGTGCCAGTAGACGGCGGCGGCCTCGACCGGCCAGTGGCGTTCGGAGGTGTAGAGGCCTTTGCGGTAGTTGTTGAGGATGAATAACAGGAAGATCACGCCGCTCAGCACGTGTAGGGCGTGCAGGCCGGTCATGGTGTAGAAGATGGCCCCGTACACATCATCGCTAGGGCTGAAGGGCGCACTCTGCCACTCCACACCCACCACGCCCGCCAGGAAGGCGATGCCGAGGATCAGCGTAATCGTAATGCTGATGAAAAAGTTCTTGCGGTCGCCATGTGCGGCGGCAATTTCGGCGCGATTCATAAAGAAACTGCTGACCAGCAGCATGGAGGTGACCACCAGGCCCAAGAGTTGATCCAACTCCGGGCGGGTGTCACCCCACAGGGCTATCCGGCTGATCAACAGGCCACCAAACATGAATGAGTCGGAGAGCAGGAAGAGCCACAGGCCCAGGCGGTTGGTGCCGGCTTTGTGGCGGTATTCAGCCTGTGTAAGGGTTTTGGCGTGTGCGCTCATTCTTCCTCCTCGCCGTAAAAGACCTTGCCAATGTGCATGTAATCGCGCACGACCAGGATGGCTTTGAGCAGGGCAATGGCGATCAGCACCAGCGCCAAATTACCCACCTGGCTGACGCCAAACTCCGCCGCGGTCAGCACCGCCAGGATCACAAAAACGATGATCCCGGCCTTATATTTCTCAGATTTGTGTTGTTCGTAGGTTCGAGCGGTCATAAATAGCTCCGTGATTCGTGTTTCGTTAGTGAGCAGTCTCTGCGTGGGCGGGTTCGGCGTTGACCTTGACGTAGATGGCGCCTTCCAAACCGTAATCGTACGGCTCACCAAGTACCTGCAAGGGTTGGGCGTAGTTGTGTTCGGGAATGGGGGTGGGCAGCAGCCATTCGGGGGAGCGTGAGCGCCACGGATTGGCCTCAGCCACGCGGCCGCGCCTGGCGCTGTAGGCCAGGTTGACCAGGAAGATCAGTACCGAGATGCCGATGGCGAAGGCGGCCAACGTCACCCACAGGTTTTCATCCTCGATGCCCAACCCCACGTCATACCCGGCGATGCGGCGGCGCATGCCCATCAGCCCGACGAACATCTGCCCGAACGACTGCACCATGAAACCGGGGAAGATTAACCAGAAGTGAATCTGCCCCAGGCGTTCGTTGTACATGCGCCCGGTGATCTTGGGGAACCAGTAGTAGATGGCCGCCATGAACGGGAAGACAAAGCCGCCAAACATGGTGGCATGGAAGTGGCCGACCACGAAATAGGTATCGTGCAGGTGCAGGTCGGTCGAGACCGTGCCGTTGGGCGGGCCGCTCAGTCCGCCGATGAGAAAGACGGCAATCGAGCCGAGGATGAACAGCATGGGGGTCTGAAAAGTCATCTTGCCGCCCCAAATTGTCCCCATCCAACTGAAGAATTTGATCCCCGTTGGCACGGCCACCAGCAGCGTGCTGTACATAAACGGCACCCGCAGAAATTCCTGCATGCCCGAAGTAAACATGTGGTGCGCCCACACGAAGAAGCCCACCAACGCAATGGCGATAGATGACAGCGCCACCCACTTGTAACCAAACAGCGGCTTGCGCACGTACACCGGCAGCAGTTCGCTGATCAGCCCCAGGCCGGGCAGCACAAACACGTACACCGCCGGGTGCGAATAGAACCAAAACAGGTGTTGGAACAGGATCACATCGCCGCCTTTGGCCGGGTCGAAGAAGCCCATGCCAAACAGGCGCTGGAACATGACCATCTGGAAAGAAAGCGCAATCAACTGCGTACCGGTCAGCGAGATCATCGCCGTGGCCAGGGCCGTCCAGACGAAGATGGGCATCTTGAAGGGCGTCATGCCGGGGGCGCGGCAGCGGATGATGGTGGCGATCACGTTGAGCGCGCCCAAAATGGACGAGAGGCCAAAGACGTACACACCCAGGAAGAACATCTGAATGCCGAGCGGTGCGCGCACGCTCAGCGGCGGGTAGCCCACCCAACCGGTCTCGAAGCCGCCCAGCAGCAGGCTGCTCATCAGCATGATGGCGCTGGGCACGTTGATCCAGAAGGCGAAGGCGTTGAGGCGTGGGAAGGCCATATCGTTAGCGCCGATCATCAGCGGGACGAGATAGTTCATAATGCCGCCAATGCCCAGCAAAATGGACATGATCATGACGATGCCGTGCAGGCTCATGAAGGTGTTGTAAAGCACGGGGTCAATGAAATCTATCTCAGCCGTGAGCAGTTCGGTGCGGAAGATCAGCGCAAACAGGCCGGCGATGTTGAACATGAGCAGCGCCAGGATGACGTATTGCACGCCGATCACCTTGTGGTCGAGGGTGAAGTTCCAATAGCGCGCCCATCCGGGCAAGGCGGGGTCGCTGGAAGGGTGTTCTTCCACTTCCTGGCCGGTGGCGAACTTCCACCAATCGCCAAAGGCCCCCACACCAATCATAAAACCAATAGTGCCAAACAGCGCCCCGGTCACCCAGGCCGGCTCGGTGAACCAGAACGCGCCCACCAACCAGCCCTGAAAAGGCACAAACCACTCCAGCCCCAACGCCGCCCGAATAGCCGAAACCAGCGCGATGCCAATCGGCGAGGCGATCACCAGCCCGATCAACCCGCGGGTGAAGGCGAGAGAGAAAAAGTTGACATTTTTTCGAGCCATAAGTCACTCCGAAAACGTGCAACGTGGTGGGTGATGGGTGACGATTTTCACCCGTGACCTACCACGTTGCAAGCATCATTTCAACGTCTTGATATATTCGATAATATCCGCCACCGTTTCATCTGAAATCACTTCTGGGCCATAAGGCTGCATCACCGGCGGGTAGCCCTGGACAACCAGTTTGGCGGGCTGGCGGATCGATTCGAGGATGTAGGCGTCATCGGCGATAAGCGTCGAACCATCTTCGAGGGTCTCTTCGCGCCCATACAGACCGAGGAAGGTTGGGCCGACCAGTTTCGTGCCATCCAGGCTGTGGCAGGCGATACAGCCGTTGGTCTTGAGCGCCTGAGCGCCGCGTTCGACCGGGTCGGCGGCCACCTCGCCGGTAAGCTGCTGCGCCACCCATGACTTGAACTCCTCTTGCGAGATAACCTTCACCACCGACACCATGTTGGCGTGCTGCGCCCCGCAGATTTCGGCGCATACCAGTTGAAATTCGCCGGTTTCACTGGGGGTCACGCGCAAGGTCTGTTCGATGCCCGGCACGGCATCCTGCTTCACGCGCCATTCAGGCACCCAAAACGAGTGGATCACATCGGTAGCGTTGAGCTTGAAAACGACCTGCTGGTTGACCGGCAGGATCAACTCGTTAGTGACCAGGCCATAAGCGGGATACTCGAACTTCCACGCCCACTGAATGCCCGTCACCTTTACTTCGAGCGCCCGCGGGTCAATGCGTTGCGTCTCGGCCAGGTTCTGCGCCCCCAGCAGCGCCAGGCCGATCACGATGGCAAAGGGAATGGCCGTCCAGGCGATTTCGAGCGGGGTGTTGCCGGTGACATGCGGGCCGTCGGTTTCATCGCCCTTTTTGCGGCGGAAAAAGACCACACTGTACAGCATCAGCCCGGCGATCAGGCCAAACATCACCGCCATCAGCTTGAATTGGAAATTAAACAGCCAGTCAATCGGCTTGGCCTGCTCGGCGGCCTGTTGGGGTAACAAGAAACGGACATCGAGAACGTACCACGCCAACGCCGCCAAGACGACGATGAAAATGGCCGCCCCAAACCCATGCTTGAGAGAACGCATAAGCCCTCCTCCTTCGACAGTAGAAATTGCGCGTTTATTTTACCAAATTTGGTCTGAATTGTCAGACGAAATCCATCCTGCGTCAGACCAGGATGCGCAAAAAGACATGCCCCCGCTTTACGGCGGGGGCATGTCTTTGGGTGAATAACAGGGGCGATTATTTGGATTTGCCTTCCAGCATCGGCGAGGTTTTGATCGAAATTTTGCGGGGCTTCACTTCTTCGGCCTTGGGCAGGTGCAGGGTCAACACACCGGCATCGTAGTTGGCATGGATGGCGTCGGCCTGGATGTGAACGGGCAGGGCAATGCTGCGAGAGAACTGGCCGTAGCGGCGTTCGCGCAGGACGTATTGCGCCTCTTTGGTTTCGCTGTCGGCTTTCAGTTCGCCCTTGATCGTCAGGGTGTTGTCGGTGAAGGTGACTTCGACGTCGTCGGGATTGATGCCGGGCAGCGAAGCCTTGACGGTGTATTCGTCTTTGCTCTCGGTCACATCGAGGGCCACATCCCACACGGCGGGAGCTTCCCACAACGAGCGGTTTTCCACCGTCTGGTCGAACATGCGGTCAACCGCTTTAGAAAGGGCATACATTTCACGGAATGGATTGTAACGGGTTAACATGGCTACCTCCTGAAAATAGTTCGTTGAACGAAATTGGATTTTGATAGGGTTGAGAGGGTGGTTTGTTGTTCCCATCTCGATTACGCCCCTATCTTAACCGGGGTGTATAAGAATTTCGTTTAACGAATGTAGGAGGAATATATAATTTCACGCATAGAAAGTGACCGAGTGTTCCACCAACTGCTGGTTGGCGTAGATGAACTTGCCCGAAAACAGGCCGGGCCGGTCGAGCCAGGGGATGAAGATGCGGTCGCCTTCCCACAGGTTGAGCGAGAGCAGTTCATCGTTGCGAATCCAGCGCAGGTGGCCTTCGGTCGAGTCGATCAGGTCGCCGCTGAAATCGTCAACGAGAAAGACAAAGCAGTACCAATCCTCGAAATCATCAAAGGCGGGAAAGGTCAGCACGCCCTTGAACGCCAGGGCGTTCACCTGCAAGCCCGCTTCCTCACGGATTTCACGGATAGCGCATTCTTCGGGGCTTTCGCCGGCTTCCAGCTTGCCGCCCAGCCCGTTCCATTTGCCCTGGTGCATGTCATTGGCCTTTTTGACGCGGTGGAGCATAAGCGTGTGGCCGTCGCGGCGCAGGTAGCATAGCGTTGCTAGTTTCATAATCAATCCCAGCCTAATGTGCCAGTCCAGGTCTCGTACGGCTTGCCGCGGCGCTCGCCATCTTTGAAAAAGGCCGTGATGGTCATGGTGTAGTAACTGACGAAGTTGACGTATTCGGGGTTGGCTTCGGTGGCGGTGTGTAAGGCGTGCCAGGTGCCGGTGTTGAAACAGATTTCGCTCAGGGGGACGTTGTGCTGTTGGTAAACATCGAGCGGGGTGACTTCTTGATGATGCGTGTGTCCGTAAACGACAAAACGAGCGCGGTGATCTTGAAAAGCCTTTTCCTGCAAGGCGTTTTTAGCAAAGGAAATGTTGCCGCCCCAAAAATGGCGCGTGACGAAAGCCATCAGGTTGCTGAGCGTCTCGAACGAAGCCGTCTTTGAGATGGTGAGAACGGCCTCGAGGGCGTCCACGGCGTCGAGGCGGAAGCGGCGGTCGAAGCTGCGCACGAAGGGGTGGCGCATGAACTGGCTGGCCAGGTCGTTCCAGATGCCTTTGACACGTTCGGCCAGTGCGGGGTCGCAGTTCTGGCGCAAGAGGCTGTCTATCCAGGTTGGCACGAGCAGCGCCGGGCGCACGTTGACGATCTCGCGCAGTTGGCGCACGCATTCGGGAGAAAGCTGGTCGCCCAGTTCGGCTTGCACGGCAGAGGGGAAGCGGTCAATCAGCAGGGCCGCGACGGCATCGCCCAGGGCCGAGGCATCGCGCCCGCGGGATTGATCGAAGTTGAAGGCGTCGTAAAAATCGCCGTGGCGGGCGTAGACGGCGTGGGCCTGCAAAATTTGCGCCAGTTCGGGCAGTTCTTCGGGGATATAGGGGATGGGGGTGATGGGGTTGCTCAGGCCAGCAGCGGCGTTGAGCTTGCTGCGGATGGCGTCGTAAGCAGCGCCAGGCAGGTGATAATACCAATCGTGGTTGCCGATCATGTACCAGAGGCGCACAGCCACATCGTTCATGCGGCGCGGACGTCCGCCGGGCTGGTGGGGGCGCGTGGATACGCGTACGGTGCCAGGCTCGCTCAAGCGTTTCAGCACGGCCAGGGCGGGGGCGTTGTGTTCGAGGATGCCAGCGGTAATGGCGTCAATCGTCTGCTGGTAGGCCGGGCTGTTGACATCATCCCAGGGCTTGACGCCAGCTTCCCAATGGGTGGAGTGCAGCAGGTCGAAAATATCACCGAGCAGCACCACATCTACCTGCTCGATGGGTTGGTAGCAATCGCCGGCCCGCCACGAGGCGCGGTAGGCCAGGTCGCAGATGCGGTCGGTGAACAGGTAAAAGGCATCGGGCGTGACGTTGGCGCAGGTGGTGCCATCGGTGAGGTGAAGGTCGCTGGCAAGGACGAGCATGGGGTGGCCTCCTGAATGGGGGTGAAAATAAAACGTGATGCGTGAAACGTGTCCGTCGCGATTGTACGTTTCACGTTTCACGCATCACGCATGGTTTGTTGCGGAGCGCTGGTTTATTCAGCGCCGCGCTGGTTTATTCAGCGCCGCGCTGGTTTATTCAGCGCCGCGCTGGTTTATTCA
>CAZSFD010000036.1:0-10340 GCA_964606085.1 uncultured Anaerolineaceae bacterium | reverse complement strand
GCGCCGCGCTTGCCCAGGGCCTTATCGAGCATCAGCACCGCCGTGCCGCGCTCGTCAATCATTTCCAGTTGGGCAATGATGTCAGCGGCGTTCTTCTCTTCTTCCACCTGCTCGGCGATGTACCACTGGAGCAAAATTTGGGCGGGGTAGTCTTTTTCGGCCAGGGCGGTTTCGTAGAGGGCGGTGATGGAGGCGGTGACAAACTGCTCGTGTTCCAACACCTGCTTGAAGGCCGCCATGTTCGATGCCCATGCGCTGGGTGGTTTCTGGATAGCTTCGAGGATCACCTGGCCGCCGCGCTCTTGAACGTGGTGGATAAACTTGAAAGCGTGTTGCTGTTCTTCCTGAAACTGCATGAAGAGCCATTTGGCAAACCCGCCCAGGTTTTTGTTCTCGAAATGATTGGCCATGGAGAGGTACAAATAGGCCGAGTACAACTCTTTTTGGATTTGGTCATTGAAAGCCGCTTGCATTTTTGCCGATAACATAGGTTGCTCCTTATACTTTGAATAGCGAATAGATTTTGCGAACAGATTATACACAAATCAGATGAGTTTCGGCTGAATAAATCACCCAGGTTGACGCGGGAGGAAAGTCCATGATCGTCGTCACGAATTTGTTACTCGGTACTTCTTCCAATAGCGCGCCACCCCATCGGCAGACATGCCCGACGGGCTGGCGGTCATTGCCGCCTCGATCTGTGCCGGGGTCAGGCCATCCGCGGCGGCCTGGCTTTCTTCCCAGGCGCGAAACTGGCGGCGGATTTCGGCGGCGTCGGCGAGGCCGGGCAGGGTGGCGGTCATCCAGGCTTCGAGGGCATCCAGCTTGCGAGCGACGGTGGATAGATGCCAGGCGGCATCGTCATATTGGCCGAAGTGGGTGGGCGCCACGGCCTGAAATTTGCCCGCCGCCTGCAGGCTCTGCAAACGAGCCAGCGAGGCGCGCCAGGTTTCGAGGTGAAATTCGGGCGGCGGCGTGGGCAGGCGCAGGTGGCCGGGCTGGCCGGGCATGCGCATCCCACCGATATCGCCGGTGAAAGCGACCCCCTGGCACACGTAAACCAGGTGATGGTTGGCATGGCCGGGCGTATCCACGATTTCCACGCCCACACCGCCCAGCTCGACCACATCGCCATCCTGATGCACCGCCAGCCTGGCTTCTGGAACGGGCAAAAACTCGCCCCACAACACATCCATCTGGTCGCCATAGATGCGCGTGGCGCTGGCCAGCAATTTGGCCGGGTCAACCAGGTGCGGCGCGCCCACCGGGTGGACGTGGATGACCGCCCCCTGACGCGCCCACCAGCCCGCCGCCCCCCCGTGATCGAAGTGAATGTGGGTGAGAAAAACATCGCTGACATCGGCGGGTTGCAGGCCGTGCGCGGCAAGCGCCTGTTTCACGGCGGGCAGCGTGGTCGAAGGGCCGCAATCTACCAGGGCCGCGCCGCCGGCATGGGGGATGAGATAGGCGGCAATGACTTGCGCCTGGCCGGTGAAGTTCAAATCAAGGGTGATGGGCATGGGGTCTCCTTATTTTTCTCGCACACGCAAAACGTGGTATTGGTTATTGGCTGCCAGGGTTTCTACCTGACCGAAAAGATCGTAACGCAAAAAGCGGTTGACCACCAGGATCAGCTCGCCGTCCGGCAGGAGGGCGGCGCGGGCCTGGGCCAGGAAGCGCTGGGTAATGCCCATATCCACGGCATGGCCGGCGTGAAAGGGTGGGTTGGTGATGATACGGTCGTAGCGCTCGCCAGAGATGGCCTCAAGCAAGTCGCTGGCGAAAACGGCCGCGTTGGCGACGCCATTCAGACGGATATTCTCCTGCGCGGCGGCCACAGCCAACAGGTTGACATCCAGCAAGGTGACGTGGGCGGCCCCCAGGCGGGCGGCGGCCAGGCCCAAAATGCCATAGCCGCAGCCGAAATCGAGGATGCGCCCGCCAGCAGGGATGTGCAGGTTGTCGAGCAGCAGGCGGCTGCCGGGGTCGAGCCGGTCAAACGAGAAAACGCCGGGCAGGCTGCGAATGCGAAACGCTTGCCCCTGCACGGTCAGATCAAATTCATGCCAACTGCCGGGAGCCAGGCCCGGTTCACCCGCCCAGCCTGGCAGCGGCGCAGCCCCCGCGGGCTTCACCATCCGCCCGACGCGACAGCCCTTGCGATAGCCCAGCACCGCTGCGCCGCCAAATAACTCGCCAGCATCTTTCAACACCGATTGGATGCCTTCATCGTTGGCCCCACCCAGGTAACACGCGCCCCCCACAACCAGGCGCTCATAGGCTGTGAGCAGCCAGCGGCGCGCCAGTTTGCGGCCTTTGGGCAGGCGGATGATGGCGGTTTCGTAAGGGCCGCCGATGGCGAATGGGGAAATGGATTGATCCGGAGCAGGGAGGTCGTTGGCCTGCAAGGTTTGGGCGGTCACTTGCAGGGCGATCAGGTTTTCATCGCTGATGGTGAGGGCGGCAGGGCGCTGGCGGGCCAGGGCCACCGCCAGCGCGCCATGATCGCTGCCGAGCAGCAGCGTGCGGCCCTGCGCACGGGCGTGTTCGGCCAGCAGCGCCTGGACGGGCGTGACCCGCTCCCATGCGGGCAGACCCGGACGGCTGATCAGGGTGACAGCCTGCCGGTTGAGGTGAGCGTGAAAGGTGTGTGTCAAAGCAGCGGTAGACATGGATGCAGAAAAACATGACAACTTGCAGATTTGTCGGTTGACACGCCAACGATAAGATTGCTTTTGAGTTACCCAAACGTTACAATGTTTGTATGGATTTTACCTTGAATGCGAAAGGAGGTGTTTTGTATGACGTTCGGAAAGCTCGAACGCGGCCAGGGACTTTTTGAATATAGCCTGATCATTTTACTTGTTGCTCTTGTTCTCATTGTCGTTGTGGGCATATTTGGCACTCAACTCAGCACGCTTTTTTCACAAATCACATCGGCTATTCCATAGCGCAGCGGCCAACCGCAACCAAAAATTTAACGCCACGCCGCAAAACAAAACCCGTTCCTGCGAATGCCAGGAACGGGTTTTGTTTGGTAAGCGCAAGGGTGGGTTAGCGCCAGGCCGGGAAGCTGTCTTCGCTGGCGCTGCGGGTCAGGTTGTAGCGCTCGGAGCCATTGGCGCGAATGACGTAGATTTCCTCGTTGCCGTCGCGGTTGGTCACGTAGGCCACCCACCCGCCATCGGGAGACCAGGCCGGGAAGCGGTCTATGGCTGAGTCGATGGTCAGGTTGAGGGTGTCTGTGCCATTCATGCGCATGATGAAAATTTCGTCGTTGCCGGTGCGGTTGCTGGTAAAGGCGATTTTTTCTTCTTTTGCAGAGGCGTCGGGGGCGAAATCGGAGCTGCTGTTTTGGGTCAGGTTGAGGGGGTTTTGGCCGTCGCTGGCCATGCTATAAATTTCGAGGTTGCCGTCACGTTCGGAGGTGAAGACGATCACTTCGCTGTTGGCGCTGCGCCCCCAGGAGGGTTCGCGGTCGTTGGCGGGATGTTGGGTCAGGTTGAGCAGGTCGCTGCCATCGGCGCGCATGCGGTAGATTTCCTGGTTGCCGTCGCGGTCGGTGGTGAAGGCCAGCCACTGCCCATCGAGCGACCAGGTGGGGTCCTGGTCGTTGGCGGCGTTTTGGGTCAGGTTGAGCAGGTTCGAGCCATCTATGTTCATCACATAAATCTCGTTGTTGCCGTCGCGGCTGGAGGTAAATGCGATGCGGTTGCCCTGTGGGGCTAAGGCGGGGTGAAAATCGTCGCCAGCGCTGAAGGTGAGCCGGCGGATATTGGTCAGCATGGGATCGGTCATCTCATAGATTTGGCGCGGGCCTTCGCGGTTGGAGGTGAAGGCGATCAGGCCAGGGAACAGGGGCAGGGTTGGAGTGGGGCTGAGGGGAATGAGCGTTGCGGTGGGTGTGGCAGTGGGCGTGGGGGTGGCGGGAACACCGGTGGGGGTTTCGCTGGCGGGGACGACGGTAGCGGTGGGTGTGGCGGTGTTGGTGGCCGTCTCCGTGGGGGTGGGCGTGATGGTGGGTGTGCCGGTGGCGGTGGGGGTGAGCGCCAGGGCGGTGGCCGTTTCGGCGTTGCCAGCGCCCACGGTTTGGGTGGCGGCGGCGGTTTGGGTGACAAACCATGAGACCTGGGTGGCATAGGCGGCGGTTTGCGTTGCGGGTTGGTCAGGGGTCAGCGTGGCAAGCGCAACAGTGGCCGTTGGCTGCGGGCGCAGCATCTGATACATCAGAATTGCGAGCGAGAAGGTGATGCAGGCGAAGAAGATGAAAATGGCCGCAATGGCCCATACCGGGATGAGCGCACGGGCGGTAAACTGGCCTTTGAGGGTTTGCGGCGCTTTATCGGCCACCTGCACCTGCACCGAAAAGGGGTGGATGGCTTCGTTGCCTACCAGCATAAGGTTGCGCGTGCGGGCGCGAAATTCGAGGAAGGCCATATCGCCGGCACCCACGCGCAGCGGCACTTTCTCGCCCAGGGCCAGCGTGCGCAGGGTGGCCTCGGCGGGCTGTCCGTTTTGGGCGGGCAGTTGCTCGATGACTTCAAACTCCAGGGCGTGATTGGCATCCAACCACGCCACCTGGAAGGTCTGCTGCACATTGCCCAGGTTGCGCACAGCCACGCGCGCCGTTTCGCCGCTTTCCAGTTGCATGGGCATCAATTCAACTTTGTATTCGGTGAAAGCGGCCATCGTCAGCACACAATCTACCGCCGCCACCTGCCCGGGATGGTTCTTGCTGGTGACTTTGACCCGGAATGAGTGCCGACCGGCTTTGCTCTGCGGCGTGCGCGGCGGACGGATGTTGAGGGTCAGCGACTTCTGTTCGCCTCGAATCAGGCGGGTGGGGATGGCGTTGCTGGAGACCCAACTGGCGGGCAGGCCCTCCACCGAGAGGGTGAACTGATCATCCGTCGCACCCTGGTTGGCCAGCGTGACCGGCACGCTCACATTGCCGCCCGGCGCAACGACAAACTGCACCGCATCCATCAGCAGGCCGATTGAACCCTCGATCTCTTGCACCAGGGCCGGGCTTTCGGGGATGGCCGGGCTGGCGGGCTTTTGGAGGGTCAGCTCAATCTCCAGGTCTTTGGCAATGGCCGGGTTAGATTGGCTGGCCACGCGCAGGCGCAGCGTATATTGGCCGGCCAGGCTGGGCGTGGAAAGCGGCGGGGCGACTTTGATGGCTATCGGCTTGCTGGCCTGCGGTTGCAGCAACATCACCGCCGGCGGATTGACCGTCAGCCAGTTGCTGGGAACACCAGACACGGTCAGTGCGAAGGCATCGGCGGTGCTGCCCAGGTTGACGAGCATGGCGGGGATTTCGAGCGTTTCGCCTTCGACCAGGGTATAGCGGGTCGTTTCGAGGAAAAACCCAATCGGGCTAAGCGGTTGGTTCGGTGTATTGTCCATGTCAACTCCACAATCATCGATCATATTTGCCATCATTTTAACCCAAAACAGAGGCGAGGTCAGCCAACGCCGCCAATTCCCCGTATAATAGCGTGCTTACAGGAATCATTTTCAGTTATGGAGAGAGAACATGTCCAATAAGCTCATCACCATAGATGAGGCCGCAACGTGGGTGGCCTCGGACACGACCCTGGCCCTGGGCGGCATGACCATTTACCGCCGCCCGATTGCCTTCGTGCGCGCCCTGCTGCGCCGCTTTCAGCAAACGGGCGAACCGCGCAACCTGACCCTGCTGGCCTTCACCGCCGGCCTGGAAAGCGATCTGCTGGTGGGGGCGGGCATGGTCAGCCGCATTCGCACCTGCTATTTCGGCCTCGAGGCCTTCGGCCTGGCTCCCATGTTCACCTACAAAGCCAACCGCGGCGAGGTGGAAATCATCGAAGAAACCGAGGCCAGCCTGGCTTTCGGCCTGCGCGCCCAGGCGGCCGGTATTGGCTTCATACCGGGGCGGGGCTGGGTCGGCACCGATCTGCCGCGGCTGCGCCCAGACGTCAAAACCGTGACCGACCCCTACTCCGGCGAAAATCTGATGGCCTTCCCCGCTATCCAGGCCGATGTCGCCGTCATCCACGCCCTGCACGCCGATCAAGATGGCAATTTCGTCATCGGCAAGAACAAGGGCATTGATGAAGAACTTTCGATCACCTCCAAAACGGTCATCATCACTGCCGATGCCATCGTGCCAGAACTGGCCCAGGCCGACGTGGTGGGGCCGCTGTGCCAGGCTCTGGTTCATGCGCCAGGCGGCGCACGGCCCACCTCTTGCCATCCGCTCTACCCCCTGGATGGCGAAATGCTGATGGCCTACACCGAGCAGGTATCAGACCCGGCCTCGTTTGCCGCCTTTTTGGCGCATTGGCTTGCTTGAGGTCGAGGCCCAGCCTATTCTTAGCAAGTCCCCATCTTTCTTTTACATTGATCTAACACTGTTGTGTTAAGCTATATCTGTCAAAGGAGTACAAGTTTTATGAAGCGCTTCGTGTCCAACCGTTTATTCGCGGTGATGTTGGTTCTGGTCATCACCAGCCTGTCTTGCTCACTGTTTGCCCCCGGCAACACCCCGGCCCCGCTATCCATCGCACCCAATTTGTCCGATTCAGGAACGCCGGCCTCAGCAGGGGCAGGCGTGGATGAGACCTTCCAGGCGTTCTGGCAGGCATGGGACATCATCCACGAACAATATGTGGATCAGCCGGTAGATGATGAAGCCCTGATGCGCGGCGCCATCAAGGGTATGCTGGAGGCCCTGGGCGATGAACACAGTTCGTACATGGACCCGCAGCAATATGAAGATGCCAACGCCGGTTTACAGGGCGAATATGAGGGCATTGGGGCGTGGGTCAGCACCGACGAAGAATACCTGACCATCAACGAACCCATGCCCGGCTCGCCGGCTGAAAAGGCCGGCCTGCGCCCCGGCGATAAGGTGATCGCCATTGATGGCGAGGATATGACCGGCATTACCCCTGAACTGGTGCGTTTGAAGGTTTTGGGGCCAAAAGGCACCACGGTGATCCTGACGGTGGTGCGGGATGGGGTTGAACAGCCCTTCGATGTCGAAATCCAGCGCGCCCGCATCGTCGTGCCAAGCGTGACCTATGAGATGAAAGAAGGCAGCATCGCCTACATCCGGCTGTACACCTTTGGCGATAAAACCACCCAGGAACTGGAGGATGCCCTGAAAGACCTGCTGGCGCAAAACCCCCGCGGCCTGATCCTCGATTTGCGCAATAATGGCGGCGGCTACCTGCAAACGGCGGTCGAGGTGGCCTCGCAATTTTTGAAAAAAGGCCTGGTTGTTCTGCACGAGGTGTACAATGACCGCCCCAAGCAGACCTTCACCGCGCTGGGCGGCGGCCTGGCCACCGAAATCCCAATGGTGGTGCTGGTCAACCAATATAGCGCATCGGCATCCGAAATTGTGGCCGGCGCGCTGCAAGACCATCAACGGGCGCAGTTGATCGGCGAACAATCGTATGGCAAAGGCTCGGTGCAAAACTGGCTGCCGCTCAAAGATAACCAGGGTGCGGTGCGCATCACCATTGCCCGTTGGCTGACCCCCAACGAACGGCTGATCCATGAAGTGGGCCTGGCCCCCGATGTGGCCGTCGAACGCACCGAAGAAGATTTCGACGCCGACCGCGACCCACAGCTCGACAAAGCTATCGAAATTTTAGCGAAATAAGTTGGATTTTAGGTGAATTGGATTTCATGTGAAAGGAGGTTGTTATGTTCTGGTTTGACCCCCGCTATCTCATCTTCATGCTGCCAGCCTTCTTGCTGATGCTGGTGGCGCAGCTCTACGTCAGTTCGGCCTATGGCCGTTGGAGCCGGGTGGCCGCCCGCAGCCGCTTCACCGGCGCGCAGGCGGCGCAACGGCTGATGCAAGCTGCCGGGCTATACGATGTGCGTATCGTGAGCGTACCAGGCAACATGACCGATCACTACGACCCCACCCAAAAGGTGTTGGCGCTTTCCAACGGCACGGCGCATCAAAACTCAGTGGCCGCCCTGGCCATTGCCGCCCACGAACTCGGCCACGCCCTGCAAGACCGCGAAGATTACCTGCCGCTGCGTTTCCGCGCCGCCCTCGTTCCGGCGGTCAACATCGGCTCTTACCTGGGCTGGATTTTGATCCTGATCGGCCTGTTCTTGCAAATGACGCAACTGGCCTGGCTGGGCGTGGCGGTCTTTGGCTTTGGCGCACTCTTCGCCCTGGCCACGCTGCCCGTGGAACTCAACGCCTCGGCGCGGGCGCGCCAACTGCTCACCGATAGCGGCCTGATCATCGGCGATGACGAACGCCGCGGCGTAGACCACGTGCTGAACGCCGCCGCCATGACCTATGTGGCCGCCCTGTTCACCGCGGTGATGCAACTGCTCTACTATGCCACCCTGGTCATGGGCATGGGCCGCAGCCGCGACTGAACCATTCCCCGCGCTCGACAAAACAACAGGCCGCAGGAGAAATCCTGCGGCCTGTTGTTTTGTTTGTCCTTCATGCTATTCGTAGATACCCCAAACCCGCAAACTACCATCTTGCGAAGAAGTCATCACCCAGGCGGCGCCAGGCGCAAAAACCAGCCCACTGACATCGGCCAGGTGGCCTTTGAGCGTGCGCAAGGGCGTGCCATCGCTGACGCGCCAGAAACGCACTGCGCCATCGGCAGCGCCACTGGCGAGCAAAATGCCATCGGGGGCAAAGGCCAGCGCCGTCACGGCGCGGGTATGCCCCTCGAACGCCTGAATCAGGCTGCCATCGCTCACCTGCCACAGGCGGATGGTGGCATCGGCGCAGCCCGCCGCCAACAGCAGGCCATCGGGCGTGAAGGCCAGGCTGCTCACGGCCTGGCTGGAACGCAGCGTGCGCAGCAGACGGCCATCGCTGATGCGATGGAGGCGCACATTGCCATCGGCGCTGGCCGAGGCCACGCTCAGACCATCGGGCGCGAAAATCATGCTGGTGACGGTGGCGGTGTGTGCTTTGGTGGTGAACAAGGCAGAACCATTGGCAACGCGCCACAAGCGGATATTTCGATCCGCCGAACCCGAGGCCAGCACGAGGCCATCGGGTGAGAAGGCCACGCTGGTCACAGCCTCGCCGTGACCGCGCAGGGTGTGCAGCAACATGCCATCGGTCAGACGCCACAAGCGCAGGGTGGCATCGGCAGAAGCGGAGGCCAACAGGCTGCCATCAGGCGAGAAAGCCACGGCGGTTACTTCGGCGGTGTGGCCTTCGAGCAGGCGCAGCAGCACACCATCGGCAGTGCGCCACAGGCGGATCACCCGGTCGGCTGAGGCCGCCGCCAACAGGCTGCCATCGGGTGAAAGCGCCAGGCCGTTGATGCTCCCGGTGAAGCCGCCCAGGCTGCCCAGGGCCTTGCCATCGCTGATCTGCCACAGGCGCACCGTGCTATCAGCCGCGGCAGAAAGCAGGTGGCGGCCGTCGGCAGAAAAGCCTACGCTGGATAGCGCCCCGGTGTGACCTTGCAGGGTGCGCAGCAACATGCCATCGGCAGTGCGCCACAGGCGGATGTCGCCGTTGCCGCTGCCGACAACCAGGGTGGCGCTATCGGCGGCAAAGGCCAGGGAAGTGGCATTCCCCGTAGGCTCTTTGAAGGTCGCCAGGGTTTTGCCATCGCTGGCCTGCCACAGGCGCACATTGCCATCGGCAGAAGCGGAGGCCAAAGCGCTGCCATCAGGCGAGAAGGCCAGGGCGTAAACGGCAGCGCTGTGCAGCGAAAGCGTCAGGCGCAGATCGCCTGTGTTGACATTCCACAGGCGGATATCGCTATCTTCTGCGCCCGTAGCCAGGGTGCGGCCATCGGGCGAAAAGGCCGCCTGGTAGACGCTTCCCCGGTGTCCGAGCAGGGTGAAACGCGGCGTGCCGTCACTCACCCGCCACAAACGGGCGCTGCCATCGTGCGCGGTGGTGGCCAGGGTACTGCCATCGGGCGAAAAGGCCAGCCAGGTAATCGCCGCGCTGTGGCCTTCCAGCGTGAAGAGACGAGTGCCATCGGCGGTATGGCGCAGGCGCGTGCGGCCATCGGCCGCGCCCCAGGCCAGCAGTGCGCCATCGGGCGAATACGCCAGGCTGGTGACGCCCACCCCGGTTTCGATCAGGCCCACTTCGGCCAGGGTAGCGCTATCGTACAGATAAATGCCCAACGATGACGCTACCGCAATCTGCGCGCCATCGGGCGAATAGACGGCCTGCGCCACCGTGCCGCCGCCCCACTGCGCCAGGGCCCTGATCTGTGCGACGTTAGCCGCTTCGATGGCGGGTGCAGACGGCCAGGCGGTGCCAGACAGCACGGGCAGTTTCAGCGTGGGCAAGGGTGAGGGCTGCGGCGTGGCCGTTTCGCTGGGCA
>CAZSFD010000035.1:0-47216 GCA_964606085.1 uncultured Anaerolineaceae bacterium | reverse complement strand
TATTAATCTAAATTGGACTGGTTCTGTCTTGTATGTGATTTATGCACCTACTGTTAAAGAAGGCGTGATTGAAATCCAGGGGGAGCATCGCGAGAAGATCGCCGAGGCGATGCGCAAGCTGGGGTATAAGGTTAAGTTGGCGGGGGGATGAGAGTGACATTAAAGTTTCATTAACGTTTTTGTTATCTGGTTCTATGCTATAATAATCAAGTCAAAAATATGGGGTGGGTTCTGTCTTAAATTTGTTATTGATGAGATGATGGAGCAAAAGGGGCGGTATTTAGTTCAGATTCACCCCAATAGCCTGGTTCCAATTTTCAGGAGAACAATATGATTCAGCCAAGAAAACCCGTGCGTTTGTTTTTCGTGTTTGTTGTGTGTGCGGTGTTGGTTAGCCTGGGAGCGCCCTCTCTGCGCAGCCAGGCGCAAACTGGAACAATGGCGTCCGCTCCGGCTGCCACACCCGATCAAGCCATTTTCAATCCGATGACAGCCGATTCCCCGTTGGCATCGCCCAACCTGGATGCCCGGCCTGTCATTACGCGCCAAGAGGCCCTGGGCAATTCTCTGGCGATGCAGCGTCAACAGGTGCAGGCGATAACCGTAGATAAAATGGGCGTGCAGCGTCCAGGCAATTTTGCCGAACCTGCTCTTCGCGACAGCCAGCAAACAACCTTTTTGACTTCTGAGATGGCTCCTTCTGCACCGCGCTCGCTGACTGGATCACCCGCGCCCATGCTCATGGGGGGTGAAAGTAACCTGAACCCCACTTCTCTGTTGCCCAATCAAACCCCTGGGGTAGATGGCTGTTATTCCTGGCTCTATAACCCAACCCTTGATGATGCCATTGGCTGGTATCAGTTTTATCCATACGCTTACATTGATTATGACGCCTATTACACCTATCCCAACTCGATTGTGATGCGCGAGCGAGATGATGGGGATGTGTATCCCGACAGCGGCGGTGATATTGACCGTTTTGGGCAAATTTTCTATTTCCCATCGTTTAGCGATGGGATTGATTTCAACAGCCTTGAAGTGCGCTTTAAAACAGCCGAACTGCCCTTCAGTTCGGACGACGCGTTATATAGCGTTTTTTATGAAGTACAGGCCGATGGTAACTTGGGAATGATGTTGGGATATTCTCAATCTTCGCTGGATGGAGATGGTTACTGGCACTCACGGCGAAGTTATGCCGATGCGGGGGCATTCATGGAATCGCTCAAAGGCAAAGTTGTGGCGCTCGTTTTTCAGGCCGAAGGCGATGGCTATTATGATGCCTACGACATTTCGGTGGACGATGTGGTGATGAAGTTATGCACCACAACATCTGTTCCCACAGGCAAGATTCAAGGGCAAATTACTCACACAGCAAATTCATCAGATATCTTACAGGATGCGTTGATTTTACTCACCTATGATTCATCTGCGGACACACTAGAACCTGAAGTGATTGACATTACCTTCCCCGATGCATATGGCAATTATGCTTTCGAAACCATCATGGCCTTGCCCTCCCAGGGAGAGTATCAGGTCTGGTTTCTGAACGCTTTTGATGATGACAGCCGGGTGATCTGGTGGGCCGGGCCGTCTACCCTGTCTTTCCCAGATGAGTATGAATATACCTGGAATGTGCCGGTATTCGATATTGGCAACGTCATCCTGACCAACCCGCCGAATGAGTCCGAAATGGTGTTGAGCTCGTCGGTCACGTTTGCCTGGAATACGCGGGGACAATCTGGCGAACAATACTATCAATGCCTGTATGATGAAGACCCGGCAGTAAGTTACAACACTATCTGCGCCGGGCCGCTCGACAGTGGCTCGCTGCTGGTAACGGAAAATAGCTTTAACCAGGTGCCAGGCTTTTTGCAGTATGGGCATCGTTATTCGTGGTATGTGGTAGCTGTATCTTCTCAAGGCGTGGGGTATTCGTATTATGCCCAGGGGATTACCTTCCTCCAGACGGCGCCCACCACATTTACTGGGCCGCAGCCAGGAGGTAGTGCGCCTTCCAGCGCCGCTACGCGTGAATGGTTGTTGATGATTTACCTGGCTGGCGATAACAACCTGGGCGATCCCGACCGCACCAGCGGGAAATCATCCATGATCGAACACTTCGACCTGCTCAAGCGTATTGCTCCTTCCTCCTCGAACATCCATGTGGTGACCTTGAGCGATTTCTACGACAATTCTGGCACACAGCTTTGTTACCTGTCGGTTTCTCCGCCGGTTTGCCAGCAATTGGGAGAAAAAGACACGGCTTCGCCGGATACCTTGTCGGTTTTCATCAACACCACGATCGCTAATTTCCCTCATAATCGCCGGGTTTTGGTTATCTCCGATCATGGCCACGGTTTGACCGGGTTGGCTGTAGATGAAACCACCAAACTGGCGACCAAATCTAGCGATATGGATGGCTACATGATGACCCCTGACGAACTGCAGGCCGCCCTGCAGAATGCTAACCTAAACACAGCGGCCCGCAAACTCAGTGTGTTGTATTTGAATACCTGCCTGATGGGCAATTTGGAAACGGCCTTTAGCGTAAAAGATTTCGCCCAATACATGGTTGCCAGCACCAACGAGGTATGGGTGCTGGATGTATACAGTCGTATGTTGCCATTGTTGACCACTGGTGTCACCGACAGAGCTTTGGCGACGAGCCTGGTTAACGCTTATTTGCAGACCGTGCAAGACCTGGCCAAGGGGCGTTCAGTCTCCATTGCCGCTTTCGATCTCAACCAGGCCAGCAGTTTACGCGATGAAGTTTCAGAATTGGGTGCGATATTATCAAATAAGCGTTCTGCAATCCTGGATGAACTTAAGACTATCCGCCAGGAAGTGCAATTGTATGATTCATCTGCCGATGAGGAAATTGCCCGTGAAGATGCCTTCGTAGACATCCGCCACCTTGCGGAAATCCTCAGCAATCCGCAAAAAATGCCCGATGGTCAGGTGCGGACTCAGGCAAATGCAGTTTTAGATGTGTTCAATCTGTTTGTCATTGCCAGCGAACAGCGAACCGGCGACAACGGTCATGGCATCCCGCATAACCTGGTCAATGCCCATGGTCTTTCCATTTATTTCCCCGATCAAAACGCTGGTACGCAAGCCACGCTGACTCATTTGATAGAAGGCACGAACAGGCTCAGCAGCTATAAGAGCCAAAATGCCTGGGTGGACTTTACACTGGCCTATGTACGCGATGTGCTCGGTGATCCGAACACTGATCCGGGTAATCGAAGTGTAGCCAGTGGCCCAGGCAATATCCAGTCGGGTGTGCTTCCCCTGGATGGTGTTCTGCCGACGGAAATGCGCAAAGTTTATTTGCCACTTGTGATCCGCTAAATTGTCCGAAACCAATTTCTCGCAAGCTTTATGTGCCTTTCTACCGCCCGCCGTCGTGCGGGCGGTATGTTCGCGTGGGGCAGCGGTGCAAGTGCCGCACCTGGGCGAATTTTCGGCAGCGGTGTTGTTTTCCGATATTTCGGGTTTCACCGTTCTGACTGGAAAACTGGCCGGTTATGGTGCAGCCGGTGCAGAAGAATTAACCGTCCTGCTTAACCGCTATTTCAGCCGTATGATTGACCTATTGGAGCAGGCAGGCGGCGAAGTGGTTCAGTTCAGCGGCGACGCGATGATGGTTGTGTTCCCCTGTTCCAGTGACCGGCCTGGGCAACTCGCTCAAGCCGTGCAACAAGCCTGCTTGGCTGGTCAGCAGATGCAGCAGGCAATGAAGAATGAGTTCGCCTTGCTGGATACCAGCCTGGGAACCACTGAATTGGGGATGAAAATTTCCATTGGTGTTGGGCAGGTTCGTGAATTTTTCTTGGGCGGCGTGTTCGCTCACTGGTATTATCTGATCGCTGGCGAACCCCTCACGCAGGTGGCCGAGGCTGAACATCGCGCCTTGAAAGGGCAGGTGGTGTTGAGCGCCGAGGCCGATGCCGTTCTATCGCATCCTGCAGATGATTGGCCGGCCGCGCCATCCATCTCTTGCATAGATGCCAATGATGATGTTCTGCCGTTTCTTCGTGCCTACACACCCTATGTGATCACCCACCGCTTGCAGGCCGGGCAATCGGAATGGTTAGCCGAAATTCGCCGTCTGACTGTGTTGTTCTTCAACATAAGCGGGATAGATTATGCTTCGCAGCAGGCGCTGACCGACATGCAACGCCTGGTGGAGACCTTACAACAAAAAATTTATCACCACGGGGGAACATTGAACAAGATTCTGGTGGATGACAAAGGCACCGTCGGCATCGGACTGTTCGGCGCGCCACCCTTGTCCCATCAAGACGACCCGCTGCGGGCAACGCGTTGCGCTCTGGAATTACAAACCGCTGTCCAGGCGCAGGGCCTTAACATCAACCTTGGTCTGACGACAGGCCTGGTCTTTGCCGGGCCTGTGGGCAGCCTCACCCGGCGCGAATATACCGTGATGGGTGATGCCGTCAATCTGGCAGCCCGCCTGATGCAATCTGCTGCCCGCGCGGGCGGTGGCATTCGGAGCGATGACGATACGCGTCTGGCGGCACCCGAAATAGAATGGGAAGCGCTATACCCTGAGTTGATGAAGGGCTTTTCTGCCCCCGTAGCGCTGTATCGGCCCATTGGCTTTGCACAGCAGACCGCGCGACGCGAAATTCACCGCCGACGTGCTTCCATCATTGGCCGCGAGCATGAACTGGATCAATTGGCATTATGGGTATCGCAAGCGCTCCAGGGCCGCGCCCAGGTGGTGCTGATCGAAAGCGAGCCGGGACAGGGGCGTTCGCGCCTGCTGACGGAGTTGATCTACCATTTGCGGGAGAGTCATCTGTCGGCCTTTTTGGATCGCGGCGCTGCTCTCGAACAGCAGACTCCTTACAGTGCCTGGCGTGAAATTTTCAGCGCCTATTTGGGCATCGAGGGCATCACCAACGGCGATGAGCGACGTGAACGCGTGATGACTCACCTCGTCCAGATTGATCCGGCCCTTCCAGCGCGCGCGCCATTGCTCAACTCCCTATTGGCCCTCGATCTGCCCGAAAGTGATCTCACGGCCCACCTGGAGCCGCGCTTAAGGCAGGCCAGCCTGGAAACCCTTTTGCTGGATTTGATAGGGTATTGGCTGACCGAGCGCCCCTTGTTGCTTGCCATTGAAGAAGTGCAGTGGCTCGATTCGCTTTCATGGCAATTGGTATTGCAACTGGCCCGGACCTTTCACGGGTCCGCACTGGTCATCATCCTGACCGCCCAAACCTTCGAGGATACGCCCGATACCCATCCCTGGAAGCGATTGCAGGCGTTACCTCACGTTCATCACCTGCCGTTGTTACCCTTATGCGACGAAGATATCATCCGTCTGGCGGCGGCTCAGTTGGGTGTTCCTACTTTGCCAGCGGAAGCCGCTCGCTTGATTGTCGCTCGCTCGGCGGGGAATCCGTTTGTGGCTGAAGAACTGGTGGCAACCTTGCGCGACCAGCAAATTGTGCGGGTGATAGATGGCGATTGTGAACTGGTCGGTTACCTGAGTGATGTGCATATTCCTGATACCTTGCAGGGCATGGTGCTTAACCGCATTGATCAACTCCCTGCCGAGCAACAACTGACCTTGAAGGTGGCTGCCGTCATTGGACGCTCGTTTGGCTATCGCACCCTGTGTGATGTTTACCCCTTGCCGATGGATGTGGCCGGTTTGCAAAATACGCTGCAAATCCTGGAAGAAAAGGGCCTGATCTACCAGATGGATTCAAATCAACCGTTATACAGTCATTCTTTTGGACAGGCGTTTTTTCAGGAAGTAACCTACCGCACGATTTTGCCCTCGCAAAGCCGTGAACTTCACCAGCGGGTGGCGCAGTGGTATGAAGCCTATGCTCGCCAGGCAGGGGAGAGTAGCGGCCTTTATCCGTTGTTGGCTTATCACTGGCGGCAGGCATCGAACGATTCTTATGAACTGCTCTATGCCACGCTGGCCGGCCAAAAATTGATGGCCGATTATGCCAATAATGAAGCACTGGGCTTTTTGGAGCGCGCGCTGCAACTCGAAACAGACTTGCCCAAGCGTTACGCGCTCTACGAACTGTGCCTGCACGTACACGAACGCCTGGGCAACCGCACCGCCCAACGCGAAGATTTGCAACAGTTACAGGCATTAGCCGATGCCGGCCCAGCCGACCCGACTCGATATGCCCACCTGTCGAATGCCTGGGCCGATTATTACCGCAGCCAGGCGCAATACGCTGAAGCTCAAAAAGCGCTCGCGGTGGCGTTGAGGCAGGCCCAGATCGCAGGTGATCAGACCAACGAGGCACGCAGCCTGACTCTGTCGGGGCAGGTGTTGGAACACCAGGGAGAATACCGTCAGGCCAGGGAGCATTTCGCGCAAGCGCTTGAGTTGTATTGCCAACTTGGTGATTCCCTTGGCGAAGCGGATAATCTCAGCCGTCTGAGCAGCATCGCCCGCAACTTGGGCGAGAAAACCAGCGCGCGTGAAGCCGAGTTGCAGGCGCTACAATTACGCCGCAAAATGGGCCATCGCACCAGCGAGGCTACCAGCCTGATCAACCTTGCGTTGCTCTCGCAAGACCTGGGCGAAACCGATGCCGCCTGGAACTACCGCCAGCAAGCCCTGGCCCTGGCGCGCGCCATTGGCGACCGCAATGCCGAAGCGCTTAACCTGAGTACCATGGGCATGGGCCACCTGATGAGCGGCGATTATGCCGCCGCCCAGCGAACCTTGCAGCAGGCGCTTCGCCTGCACCGCGCCATGGGCAACCGCCTGCGTGAAGCCGAATGCCAGAATTTGTTGGGCCTGGTCTGGCGAGATGTGGGGGATATCGAGCAGGCACGCTGCAATTTTGAACAGGCCGTTGCCATTCAGGAAGATATCGGCAATCGCAGTTACGCCACCTACACGTATTTAAACCTGGGTTACGTACTTTGGGAGCAGGATGTGATTGTGGCGCGCCGGCATTTTGAAACGGCCCTGGTCTATGCTTGCGAGACCGGCAACCGCGAAGCCGAAGCCTATGCCCTCAGTTATATTGCCCTATCGTACGAATTGGCTGGCGACTGGGAGTCCGCGGTGCATTATTATCAGGCGGCATTGCCGCTTCGCCATGAGTTGCAAACGTCGGCCCCAGCCATCGAAGACAAAGCCGGCCTGGCGCGCGTGGCTCTCGGCCAACAAAATCTGGCTCTGGCACAGGCTCATGCTGAAACCTGTTGGCAGCATTTACAGGCGCATGGCGTAGATGGCATCGAATTTCCGATCCGCGTCTACCTGACCTGTTATGATGTATTTGTCGCCGCACAGCAAGAGGCTGCCGCCTGGCAGGTTATCGAAGCGGCTTACCAACTCTTGCTCTCGCGCGCCTCACGCATCAGCGATGCCGGGCTGCGTGATAGTATGTTGCATCATATTCGAGATAACCAGCGTGTGTTGGATGTGTGGAAGCGAGAGGCCTTGCGCGCTTATGTGGTTCGGGGCTAGATTGCCGCGGCCAGTTTGCGCAACAACCGCTGACAGCGGTGGGCTAACTCATCTTGCCATTGCAACCGTTCATAAGCTGGTGTTCGGGGGGAAAGCAGGTGATCGAGGGCGTGCTGTGTCCAGCGCAGGGCTGTGCCGGGGTCACGCTGTTCATGTTCGTAAAATTTTGCCAGTTCCACGCAGGCATAGATGGCCCCCCGTTGAGCCTCCTGTTCCCACAATTGGAGCGCTTCATCCCATTCGCCGCGCTGCTTATGCAGCATAGACAGGTCATTGGTCGTTTTGGTGCGCAACTCGGCGGGCAGGCTGGCTTGCAGGGCGCGCCGGAAAAGCTGTACGGCCATTTCGGCGCGGCCCAGGTCGGCAAAGAGACGCCCCAGGGCGGGCCAATCGAGGTCATTGGGGGCGCGGCCGTTGAGCGGGTCTGCGAGCAGGTGGGCCACATGGTTGAGCAGCGCCGCCAGCGACAGCACGTCAATGGCATTGTGGTAAAACACGCCGGTCAGTGGGCGGGCGTCGCGGGTGTGGATGTAGTCGAAGTACATTTGTGGCACCAGCCAGCCGGGGATGTCTTCGCCGCTGCGCTGGAGGCCAAGGATTTGCACTTCCAGCGTGCCTAATGTGCGCGAGGGCAGGCGGTCACGCCACAGGCGGCGGGCCAGGTGCAGCAGGTCGAGGCCGGCCATGCCGGGTAAGGGTGAGCGCCAGCCGTGCGTGGCGTAACGTGTGTTCAGCAAAGGCGCATCGAAGGATTTGCCGTTGAAGGTGACAAGGACTTCGCAGGGGGCCAAAAAATCTTCCAGCGCCAGTAATTGCGCTTCCTCCTCATTGGGATCGCGCAAAAAGAACTGCGCCAGGTGATATTCCCCGCCGATGTAGCGCCCCACGCCGACGAGAAAGGCGTATGTGCCGCTGCCGCCGGAAAGCCCGGTGGTTTCGATGTCGAGAAAGGCGAAGGCGGTCGGCGCGGCGTGGCCGATGCGTTCATCCTTGGCCCAGTCTGCAATGACCGCCAGCGGTGCATCCAGCGCCAGGCTGCCGTGGCCGTGCGGCGTGGCGAGGGGGTAGGCGGCCTCCACCAGGTAGGTTTCACCGCCACCGTTGGCGATCACCCGCCCAGGGATGGCGCGCTCGACCGAATGCAACGTTTCGGGGATGGCAGGTTCGTCGGGCGGGGGGATCGCATGGACGCCGACCTTGACGCCGAGCGATTTGAGTTTGTCAGAAATGGAGGGGGGCATTTGACGCCGCAAAACCTTTCGAGTACACTGGCCGCATGAATACCAACCGTGTGCGACCCATCGCCATTTGTGTCATCGAGCATGAAGGCAAAATTCTCGTTCACGATGGCTACGATGCCGTCAAGCAGCAGCGTTTTGGCCGTCCGCTGGGCGGCAGCATTGAATTTGGCGAACCGGCTCGCCAGACGATTATACGCGAGTTCCAGGAAGCGTTAGCGGAGTTGCTGCAATGACCATCCCGGCGATTGTCCTTGGCCTGATCCTTTCTACCTTATATGGCGCGGGTTTTCACCTGTGGAAGGGTGGCAGCCTGGGGCGTATGGCGCTGTACCTGATCTTAGGCTGGGTCGGTTTTTGGGCCGGGCAATTGCTGGCCAGCCTGCTCGGCTGGTCGTTCGACCGGGTGGGTGGTTTGCATGTGGGTGTGGCCAGTGTGAGCAGCCTGCTCTTTTTGGGGGTGGGTTACTGGCTGAGTTTGGTGGAAGTGGAACGTAAGTGACATGGTAGGGCCGAATTAATTCGGCCCTACCGCGTCCGATCAAAAAATCCCCCGGCAGCGCTGCCGGGGGATTTTGTTCGTTTTTCGATTTCTTCAGGCCGCAGAAATGACGTTGGCAGCCTGGAGGCCCTTGGGGCCTTGCTCGATGGTGAATTCGACTTTCTGGCCCTCGCGCAGGGTGCGGAAGCCATCGGTTTGAATGGCTGAGAAGTGGACGAAAACATCGGGGCCGCCTTCGCGTTCGATGAAGCCGTAGCCCTTGCTCGCACTGAACCATTTGACGGTACCATTGACTCGGTCGCTCATAATAAACTTTCTCCTTACTAGAAAAACAAATTTCTGGCAGTCTCGCGCTCTTTGTAGATCACGGCGCAGGTCTTCACAGGGGATAAAAAACCGGCCTGAACGGCACTTCCTGTTCAGACCGGCTCCAACGACCTCAGAGAACACACGTACTGCCTTACGGGTGGCGAGTTTATCAGGGATGGGGGCTTTCGTCAAGCAGCGCTGCGCTCTCCAGATTGCCAGACAAACCGCGGGCGATAGTATAATGCTGCCATGCCTTCAACCCCCCTCATCCTCGGCATCGCTGGCGGCAGCGGTTCGGGTAAGACCACGGTTTCGCACGTCATCCTCGACCGCGTGGGCGCCCACCATATTGCCTTTATCCCGCACGATGCCTACTACAAAGACCTGGGCCATCTTTCGCTGGCCGAACGCGCCGCCGTCAATTTCGACCACCCCGATTCGCTCGATACGCCGCTGCTGGTGCAGCACGTTCGGGCGCTCAAAGCCGGGCAGCCGGTGCAAATCCCCATTTACGATTTCAAAACCCACAGCCGCACCCTGCAAACCCAACCGCTGGCCCCGCAGCCGGTGATTTTGGTCGAAGGCATTTTGATCTTCGTCGAAAAGGACTTGCGTGACCTGTTCGACGTCAAAATTTATGTGGATACGGATGACGACATCCGCCTGATCCGTCGTTTGCAGCGCGATATTGCCGAACGCGGGCGCACAGCAGAATCGGTCATCCAGCAATACCTCGCCACGGTGCGGCCCATGCACCTGGAATTCGTCGAACCATCCAAGCGCCATGCCGATGTGATCATCCCCGAGGGCGGCTTCAACGAAGTGGCCCTCGATATGGTGGTCGCCCGCATTCAGGCGCTCCTGGGTGGCTAACCTACCCCCCGAAAGGAAAAACTCATGTCTGCTCAACAATGGTCAACCGCTCCTGCCATGGCAATTGACCCCAAGAAACACTATACCGCCACCTTCAAGACCGAAAAAGGCGATATTGTGGTGGAACTCTTTGCCAGCAAAACGCCCACCACGGTCAACAACTTCGTCTTCCTGGCGCGCCAGGGTTTTTACGATGGCACCATCTTCCACCGTGTGATCAAAGATTTCATGGCCCAGGGCGGCGACCCCACCGGCACTGGCATGGGCGGCCCCGGCTACCGCTTCCGCGACGAGTTCGACCCCAGCCTGAAGCACAGCAAGCCCGGCATCCTCTCGATGGCCAATGCCGGCCCCGGCACGAATGGCTCGCAGTTCTTCCTCACCCACGTCCCCACCCCCTGGCTGGATGGCAAGCACAGCGTCTTCGGCCAGGTGATCAAGGGCCTGGATGTGCTGCTGTCGATCCCCGAACGTGACCCGCGCTTCCGCGATGCGCCAGCGGTCAAACTGCTCACGGTAGAAATTCTTGAACAATAACCAGCGCCAACCTGGCCCGGCATGGTATACCTGGTTCACCCGGCAGCGCCTCGCCCGCCTGGGGGCGCTGCTGATGGTGGTGGCCTTGAGCGTTGGCATTTATGCTATCCGTGACCAGGTCGAAGCCCTCTCGCACTACGGTTACGCCGGGGTGTTCGTCCTGGCGTTTTTGGCCTATGCCACCGTCATTTTGCCCGCGCCGGGCATTGCCATCATCTTCACCCTGGGCGGTGTGCTGAACCCGGTTGGCGTGGGTCTGGCGGCTGGGGCGGGGGCGGCGCTGGGCGAAATCTCTGGCTACCTGGCCGGATACAGCGGGCGGGCCGTCTTCGAGCGGGTTGACCTGTACGAACGCCTGAGCCAGGCAATGCGCAAAAACGGCCCGCTGGTGGTGCTGGTGCTGGCCGCCATTCCCAATCCCATCGCCGATCTTTCTGGCATGGCTGCCGGGGCGCTCAAAATGCCCATCTCACGCTTCCTGTTCTGGTGCTGGCTGGGTGAAACGATCAAAATGCTCATCTTTGCCTATGCCGGGTCAGGGTTGTTGGGGTGGATTGGTGGGTAATCAGGTAGCAGGACTGTCCTAATCCCTGATTCATCTTGAGGAGACCTATGACTGACTTTCGTTTCATTGACTCTTATCTTGATGCGCATCTCGACGACTCACTTGCCGAGCTTTCACGCCTGTGTGCCCAGCCCAGCGTGGCGGCGCAAAACAGGGGTTTGCAGGAATGCGCTTCGCTGGTGGCCGAGATGCTGCGGGCGCGCGGCTTCACCGTCGAAATTGACCCCACCGCTGGCGCGCCGGTCGTCTTTGCCGAGCGCAAGGGCAAGGGCGACAAAACGCTGCTCTTCTACAATCACTACGACGTGCAGCCGCCCGAACCGCTCGAACTGTGGGACTCCCCGCCTTTTGAGCCGACCATCCGTGATGGCAAGCTCTTCGCCCGCGGCGTGAGCGATGACAAGGGCCACCTGACCAGCCGCCTGTTCGCCATTGACGCTATCCTGGCTGCCGAAGGCGAACTGCCCTGCAATGTCAAGTTTGTCATCGAGGGCGAGGAAGAAGTCAGCAGCATCCATCTCAAAGATTACATCCACGACCACGCCGATAAACTCGCCGCTGACGGCTGCATCTGGGAATTTGGCTATGTGGATCACCGCGACGTGCCGATGCAGTACGCCGGGCTGCGCGGCATCTGCTATGTGGAACTCTCGGTCGAGACGGCCAATATGGATGTACATTCGGGCGTAGGCGGCTCGATCTTCCCCAACGCCGCCTGGCGGCTGGTGTGGGCGCTCAACTCGCTCAAAGGGCCTGATGAACGCATCCGCATCCCCGGCTTTTACGATGCCGTCAGGCCGCCCAGCGCCCGTGACCGCGAGTTGATGGCAGCCCTGCCCGATACCGCCGAGGAATACAAGACCCGCTACGGCCTGGCTGGCTTCATCAAGGGGCTTACCGGCGGCGTAGATTTACGCATCGAAGAAGTCTTCACGCCTACCTGCACGATCTGCGGCCTGACCTCCGGCTACCAGGGGCCAGGCTCGAAGACGGTGCAGCCGGCCAAAGCCTCGGCCAAGGTGGATTTCCGCCTGGTGCCTGACCAGACCCCCGAACAAGTGCTGCGCCTGCTGCGCGCCCACCTCGATGCCGAAGGTTTCGCCGATGTGCAGGTGAACTTCCTCGGCGGCGAGCCGCCCGCCCGCACCGACCCCGACCACCCCTTCATCGCGATGGTGGTCGAGGCTGGCCGCGCTGTGTACGACCACCCGATGCAGATTGTCCCGATGGTGGGCGGCTCTGGCCCGAACCATCCCTTCATCGAAATCCTCGGCGTTCCGGTGGCGGCGGCTGGCGTGGGCTACCCTGGCACGCTGGCGCACGCCCCCAATGAAAATATCCGTTTGGATTTGTATCTCAAAGGCGCCAAACACGTGGCGCGTATCATCGAACTGTTCAAGTAGGGCAAAATTAATTTTGCCCTACAAAAAAGGAGATTCCTATGCTCGTCGGTGAACGTATGTCTCGCCCGGTGATTACGGTTGACCCGGAATTGCCTGTCCATGATGCCTTCAACCTGATGAAAAAAGAGAAGATCAGCCGCCTGCCGGTGATCAAAAAGGGTAAATTGGTGGGGATTGTGACGGCGACGGATTTGCAGAACGCCTCGCCCTCGGCGGCCACCACCCTCAGCGTGTGGGAGATGAACTACCTGCTCAGCAAGATCACGGTCAAAGAAGTGATGAGCAAGGATGTGCGCACCATCACCGAAGAGATGCCCATTGAAGAAGCCGCCCGTATGATGGCCGATTTTGAAATTGGCGGCATGCCGGTTGTGCGCGGCGACGATGTGGTGGGCATCATCACCGAAAATGACCTGTTCAAGATTTTCCTCGAATTGACCGGTGCCCGCGAACCGGGCGTGCGCGTGACCGTGCTGATGCACGAGCAGCCCGGCCAACTGGCCAAGATCACCCAGGCCGTCAGTGACGCCGGTGGCAACTTTATCGCCCTGGGGACTTTCCTGGGCGAGGGGGCGTCCAACCGCCTGATTATGTTCAAGGTCAGCGGCCTGGAGCAGGCCACCGTGCAAAAGCTGGTTGCCCCGCTGGCCGAAAAGATCGTAGATATTCGCCAGGCGTAGCAGCCATGGATCACGCCAAATACGAAAAATTCCGCCGTCAATATCTCCAGCAGGCTCTCGATGCCACCAACCGCACCCCCAGCGAAATTTATCGCGCCCTGACCGAAATTCCCCGCCCGGGCCGCTTTGCTTTCGACAAAGAAGAAAAGCTGCGCGGCCTGCACGATCTTCAACAAGCCTTCGAAGACCGCCGCCACTGGCCGCTGGACATCATTCTTTCACACCTGGGTATTGAATTGTAGGGCGAAATTAATTTCGCCCTACCGGGAGTTTTTATGACAATCACCCTGGACGGTTCCGGCCTCACCATTGAAAAACTCGTTCAAATTGCCCGCCACGGTGAGTGGGTGGAACTGCACCCGGCGGCCCTGGAACGCATCAAAATTTGCCGTGCCATGCTCGAAGAAAAGCTGGCCGCCAAAGAGACGATGTATGGCACCAACACCGGCATCGGCGAATTTTCGGAAGTGCTGCTGACCGATGAGCAGGTGCTTCAATTCCAACGCTATCTCATCTACAACCATGCCGCCGGCATCGGCGAACCGGCCCCTATCGAACACGTGCGGGCAGCCCTGGCCGGACGGATCAACGTCCACGCCCACGGCAACTCCGGCTGCCGCCCGGAGATCACGCTGACGCTGGTCGAGATGCTCAACCGCGGCGTCACGCCGGTGGTGTGCCAGAAGGGTTCGGTGGGGGCGTGCGGCGACCTGGCCCCCATGGCCCAGGCGGCCCTGCTGCTGATGGGCGAGGGCGAAGCCTTCTACCAGGACGAGCGCCTGCCGGGGCGCGTAGCCATGCAAAGGGCGGGCATCCCCATCCCCGATTTGCAAGCGCGCGACGGCCTGGCCGCCATCAACGGCTCGAACCTGTTGACCGCCATCAGCGCCTTGCAACTCTACGACATGGATCGCTGGCTGCGCCAGGCCGAGATCGCCTGCGCCATGAGCCTCGAAGCGCTGCTGGCCAACATGAAGCCCTATGACGCGCGCCTGCATGAATTGCGCGGCTTTCCAGGGGCGATCCGTAGTGCCAAAGCCATCCTTTCCTACATCGAAGGCAGCGACCTGCGCACCGGCAAGGTCAAGACGAAGGTGCAAGATGCCTACTCGATGCGCTCCTCGCCGCAGGTGATCGGCGCCGCTCACGATGCCGTGCGCTGGGCCAAAGAACAGGTGGAGATCGAACTCAACGGCGTCGGCGACAACCCGATCTTCCTGCCCGAATACCGCCTGACGCTGACCGGGGCTAACTTCCAGGGTTCGCCGGTAGCCTTGCCCATGGATATGGCCGGGGCGGCCATCACAATGGTGTGCGTCCTTGCGGAGCGCCGCCTCAACCGCCTGACCAACCCCGCCCTCAGCGCCGGCCTGCCCGATTTTCTCACCCACAACCCTGGCTTCTTTTCGGGCCTGATGCTCTCGCAGTACACCGCCGACAGCCTGATCGTCGAGCAGCGCATCCTCTCCACGCCCGCCAGCATCCAATCCATCCCCGCCGCCGCCGACCAGGAAGATTTTGTCTCAATGGGCATGAACACCGCCCTCAAGAACGGTCAAATCCTCGATAACGCTTACGGCGTGCTGGGCATCGAATTCATGGCCGCCGCCCAGGCCCTCGACCTGCGCGCCGCCCAGCCCGGCGGCTTCACCCCCGGCCGCGGCGTACAGAAAGCCCGCGAAGTCATCCGCCGCCACGTGGCCCACCTCGACACAGACCGCCCCCTCTACCCCGATCACAACACGATGAAGGCCCTCGTCCAATCCTGCCAAATCCTCGAAGAAGTCACCACCGCGCTTTCCTAATCACCCTGTCACCTTTTCACCCTCTCACCCCCTCCCCCTATGGCCCTCCTCCATCTCAACTTCTTTTCCGAAACCCTCGGCCTGTGCTGCAACATGGATGTCATCCTCCCGCAGCGCTCCTTTGCCGACATGAAATCCACCCCGCAGCCCAAGCTGCCCACGCTTTACCTGCTGCACGGCCTTTCTGACGATCACACCATCTGGCAGCGCCGCACGTCTATCGAGCGCTACGTCGAAGGGCGCAACCTGGCGGTGGTGATGCCGTCTGTTCACCGCAGTTTCTACACCGATATGGCCCACGGCGGTAAATACTGGCAGTTCATCAGCGAAGAAGTGCTGGCCGTGGCGCGTTCGTTCTTCCCGCTCTCTGAAAAGCGCGCAGACAACTTCGTTGCCGGGCTTTCGATGGGCGGCTACGGCGCCTTCAAACTGGCCCTGGCCCACCCCGAACGCTTCGCCGCCGCCGCCAGCCTGTCGGGCGCGGTCGAAATTGCCAAAATCCTCGAACACGATCACGGCGATCAGCAAAATCCGTGGCTTGTCGAAATGACCAACATCTTCGGCGATCTAACCCAACTCGCTGGCAGCCCCAACGACTTGCGCTACCTGGCGCAGCAGGCGGCCAAATCGCCGCACAAGCCGCGCCTCTACCAATGCTGTGGCACAGAAGATTTCCTCTATCAGGACAACCTGACCTTCCGCGACTTCATCCAGCCCCTCGGTTTCGATTACACCTACGCCGAAGGCCCCGGCGAACACGTCTGGGCGTTTTGGGATGACTATATTCAAAAAGTGCTGAACTGGATGCTTTGAAAGATATTTCACGGCTGATAAAATTTCCACAAGTGGTATAGTTGCCGAAAACGCAGACTTCCGAAGTTTTTGAAAACCCTGGAAGTCTTATTTATCTCACGGAGGAAAACATGTCTCTCGAACGCATCACTGTCAGTGCCAACCGGCGCTTTCTCGCCACCGAAAGCGGCGAACCCTTCTTCTGGCTGGGCGACACCGCCTGGGAACTGTTCCACCGCTTGACCCGCCAGGAAGCCGAAACTTTTCTGGAAATTCGCCGCCAGCAGGGCTACACCGTGATCCAGGCGGTGGCGCTGGCCGAATTTGACGGCGTGCGCACGCCCAATGCCAACGGCCACACGCCGCTGCTCGGCGACGACCCGACGCGGCCCAATGAATTTTATTTCCGCGATATGGATGAAATCATCCGCATCGCCGCCGAGAAGGGCCTGTACATTGGCCTGTTGCCCACCTGGGGCGATAAAGTCAATGGCAAGCATTGGGGAGCCGGGCCGGTGATCTTCAACGTGGATAATGCCTACGTTTACGGCAAATATCTCGGCGAGCGTTATCGCAACGACACCAATATCCTGTGGATTTTGGGCGGCGACCGGCCCGCCGATGGCTACGAGGCGCTGTGGGCGGCGATGGCGAAGGGAATTATCGAAGGCCTGGGTTACCGGCCATTCTTTACCTACCACCCCATGGGCGGCCATTCATCTTCTGCGTGGCTGCACGATGCCGATTGGCTGGATATGAATATGTGGCAATCGGGCCACGTGCTTTACGATTCGCCCAATTGGGACATGATCACCAGCGATTACAACCGCGTCCCGGCCAAGCCGGTGCTGGATGGCGAACCCAACTACGAACACCACCCGGTTGACCCCTGGACGCGCAAATGGGATGCTTCGTGTGGCCGCTACACCGAATATGACGTTCGCAAGCAAGCCTACCGCGCCGTTTTCGCCGGGGCGTGCGGCCACACCTACGGCAGCCATTCGATCTGGCAGTTCTGGTCACTCAAGCGTGAACCAGTGAACTACCCCATGCCCAACTGGGAAGAAGCCATCTACGGCCCCGGCGCGGCGCAACTGATCCACCTCAAAAACCTGATGCTTTCGCGCCCCTACGAATGCCGAATCCCCGACCAAACCCTGCTCCCCGATGAACCCGCCACGCCCCCCGCCGGGCATCCCAGCGAAGACCGTTCTAACCCCGCCCGCTCCCGCCACCCGCGGGCCACGCGTTGCCAGGGTGGCTCGTATGCGCTGGTCTACATCCCCTGCGCCAACCAGACTGTCAACGTAGACCTGAGCAAGCTCTCCGGCCCGGTCAAAGCCCAATGGTTCGACCCGCGCAACGGCCAAACCTTCCCCATCGGCGAGTTTGCCAACACTGGCGTTACTGCCTTCACCACCCCCATCGCCGGCCCCGATTGGGTGCTGGTGCTGGATAGTCAATAAATGTTCCCAATCCTCGAATTTGACCCCACCCCCATCGCAAAAATCGAACCCTCGCAGCAAATCCGTCCGCGTGATGTGCCAGAAGCCTGCGTGATTTGCTTTTTCCATGAAGTGTTGGAACAGGTGATTGCCGAAAAGAACGCCCGCGTGGTGGTAGATGCCCGCTGGGAAGACGGCCCGCATCGCATCTACGAAATCGAGCATCCGAGCGGCAGCCGCCAACGCCTGGCCTTTTATCACCCCGGCGTGGGCGGGCCTGTTTCGGCGGGCCTGCTCGAAGAAGCCATTGCCTATGGCTGCCGCAGGTTCATCGTCTGCGGCGGGTGCGGTGTGCTGCAAAAGGATATTGCCGTGGGGCATCTGATTGTCGTCAACGCCGCCCTGCGCGACGAGGGAACATCCTATCACTACCTGCCGCCCGCCCGCGAAGTGATGGCGAACCCGGTGGGCGTACAGGCCATCGAAGCCACCCTCACCCAACGCGGCGTCCCCTTCATCACCGGCAAAACCTGGACGACCGACGCCCCCTACCGCGAAACGCAGCCCAAAGTAGATGCCCGCCGCGCCGAAGGCTGCCTGACGGTCGAAATGGAGGCCGCCAGCCTGATGGCCGTGGCGCAGTTCCGCGGCGTCACACTCGGCCAGGTGCTTTACGGCGGCGACGATCTCAGTGGTGAAGGCTGGGATCGCCGCGGCTGGCAGTCGCGCAAAGATGTACGCCAGAATTTGTTTTGGCTGGCCGCGGAGGCTTGTTTGAATTTGTGATCCTGGCGATCAAAAAAGCCGCCCCGTTAATCAAACGGGGCGGCTTTTTTAAACGGCGAGGGGGAGGATAGGTGGCGTCTCTACGGATGCCACCGGAATTACTTCGCCAAAGGTGGGTGAATATGTTGAAACCCTGAGAATTTGGTTGACCGGCCATGCCGTAATAATGTCAACGACCACATCCTGCCATTCTGGTTCCAGGGCTTGCAGGCCGGTGAGTGGAAAAATGCGCGGCCCAAAACGGGTAAGCTGTGCCAGAATGGAAAAATCCATCAAAGTAATGCCGATGGCGCGTTTTTCGGCTTTATTGAGACGCAGTAAGATATGATCGTTGAGTTCAATTCCGGTAGCCAATTCACCAGGTGAAAAAGAGATGTAGAGTACATCCGCTTCCTGGTCGTAGTTATAGGTGATATTATTCGAGCTCATCATACGCCTTTTAACCAGATATGCTTGACAAAAGCTGTTGTGATGAAATTGTTCGCCACCGTCTTGCCCGTATCGTCAATTTGGAAGCCAAACAAGACAATCGCAACCACATGATTGCTGCCATCAGGCAATTCATTGATCGCCAGGGCATAACGATATTTTCGGGCGTTCAGAGGTTCTTGTTTCCGGCGGCCCTGGCGGATAGCTGTTTTCAGTAGTTCTTCAAACGCTGCCATTTCTGGGTGGTTTTCGTTAGCAATGATATGTTGCCAGCGTTCTTCGGTCAGATAAATTGGATTCCCGTCGCGATCTTGAACTATCCAGCGCTTCCCATCACGCATGGGACACTCCTTTTCCCAAATGTGAATCGGATTATACTTGAAGAATGACCTACGCCCTCTCCAAAACCCCCATTCCCCTCAAAACCGCCCAAAACCTCGTTACGGCCCATTTCGGCACACAACACACCATCCGCGGCTACACCGAACTGACCGACGGCATGGCCAACGCCGCCTATCTGATCGAACTGGCCGACGGCCTGAAAACGGTGCTGAAGGTGGCCCCGCCTGATGCCGTCAAGATGCTGCGCTACGAAAAGAACATCATGCAGGCCGAGGTAGACGTGCTGCGCCTCGTGCGAGCTCAAACTGAAGTGCCAGTGCCAGAAGTCTTCGCCCACGACACCTCCCGCCGTCTGATAGACAACGACTACTACCTGATGTCCTTCGTGCCAGGCGTCAGCCTGTTCAAAATGCGCCCTTCCCTTGCGCCCGAAGCCCAGCACGCCATTGATTTTCGCACCGGCCAATACCTGCGCCAGATCAACGCCATCAGCGGCCCGGCCTTCGGTTACTTCGCCCAGCCCGAATATCACCGCGCCACCTGGCGGGAGGCCTTCGACACGATGCTCACCCACATCCTGCAAGATGGCCGCGACGCCAATATCGAACTCCCCCTGCCCTACGACGAAATCCACGCCCGCCTGGCCGCCCACTACGCCTGCCTCGATGAAATCGCCACCCCCGCCCTCGTCCACTGGGATTTGTGGGATGGCAACATCTTCATAGACCCCGAAACCCATACCATCACCGGCATCCTCGATTGCGAGCGCGCCCTGTGGGGCGACCCGCTCATGGAAGTCAACTTCGGCGCGTTCGGCCTCAACCCCGCCCTCGTCGAAGGCTACGGCCTCGATTTACTTGCCACCCCCGCCGCCCAAACCCGCCGCGCCCTCTACAACGCCTACCTGTGGCTGATCATGATCATCGAATGCACCTATCGCCAATACGACAATCACGATCAGGAGAATTGGGTCAGGCCGAAGTTGGTGGAGGAGATGGCGAGGTTGGAAGGTTGAAAGTCACAAGTCGAAAGTCACAAGTCGAAAGTCACAAGTCGAAAGTCACAAGTCACTGACCTTTGACCTTTGACCTTTGACTTCCCCCCCCAGGAGACTCCCTATGCAAGCCCTTGATACTGTCCTGAAATCCGTCACCGTTTACCCCGACCGGGCGCGGCTGACGCGGGTTGGCACGTTGGCGTTGCAGCCGGGCGCCCACACGGTTGAGATTGCCAACCTGCCCGCCCAACTGGATGCCGACTCACTGCGCGCCAGCGCCTTCGGTACGGCCAGGGCCAAACTGCTTGGCGTGCAGGCCAAAACCACCTACTTCACCGAGACGCCCGCCGAGCAGGTGCGTCAGTTGGAGCAAGAACTTGAATCCCTGCAAGATCAGGCCGAAGCCCTGGCGGCGCGCATGAACACGATCAAAGGGCAGCGCGCCAGCCTGGATGCGCTCGGTGGCCACAGCAAGGTGTTTGCGCGCGCCCTGGCGCGTGGCGAACTCAGCCTGGAAGCGCATCTGGCGATCAGCGATGGCACGCGCGCCCGCTGCGAAGCGCTGGATGGCGAGTTGCAGCAGTTGACGCTCGAAAAGCGCCAGTTGGAACGCCGCTCGCAAAAAATTGCCAATGAACTCAAAGGGTTGACCTCCGCCCGCCAGCGCCAGCGGCTCTCGGCCCTGGTCGAGGTCGAAGTGTTGCAAGCAGGTGAGCTGACAATCGAACTGAACTTCATCACTGCCGGGTGCGGCTGGAAACCGCTCTACGATTTGCGCCTGCTGGAAGGCGGCGAAAAGCCGGTGCTGGAAGTGGGCTACCTGGCCCAGGTGACGCAGAAAACCGGCGAAACCTGGCAAGATGTGGCCCTCGTGCTTTCCACCGCCCGCCCGGCGTTGGCCGGAAAAGTGCCAGAACTCGACCCGTGGTACATTCAGCCGCGCCCGCTGCCGCCGCCGCAACCTGCCCAGGCCATGCGTGGCGCGGCGGTGGCGCGCAGCGCCTCCGTTGCCGAGGAGGCCCTGCCCGCAGCCGCTCCGGTGTCGTTCGGGATGGTCGCCGCCCCCGCCGAAGTGGTCACCGCCCGCGTGGACTCATCCGGCGCGGCCGTCACCTATCACGTCCCCGGCACGGTGACGATCCCCGCCGATGGCGAACCCCACAAAGTGACTGCCGCCCAATTCGCCCTCGACCCACACCTCGATTACGTGGCTGCCCCCAAACTGGTCGAGGCCGCCTACCGCCGGGCCACGGTGGTCAACGCCAGCGACTACCTGCTGCTGCCCGGCGCGGCCAACCTGTTCGCCGGCGAGGAGTTTATCGGCACGACCAACCTCGAACTGACCGCTCCCCAGGGCGAGATCGAACTTTACCTCGGTGTGGATGACCGCATTAAAGTGGCACGCCAACTCAAACGCCGCGACGTGGGCAAAAACCTGATCGGCGGCAAACGCCGCATGGCCTACGGTTACGAAATCACGCTGCAAAACCTGCTGCCCGCCCCCGCCAGCCTGACCCTGCACGATCAGTTACCCGTCTCCCGTCACGAAGACATCAAAATTCGCCTCGAAGCCGCCGACCCCAAACCCGGCGAGCAAACCGAACTCAACCTGCTCAACTGGCAACTGACCCTCGCCCCGCAAGAAAAACGCACCGTCCGCTTCGATTTCAGCATCGAAACCCCGCAGGCGTTACAGGTGATCGGGCTGCCGTGAACATAGCTCGTGGCGCAAGTCTCTGACTTGCGATAGCTCGCAAACCAACGGTTTGCGCCACGGAGGCCATTTTCAGTAACATCTCAATAAACTGGGGAGGTGCAACGCACTTGGGTATCAAACGAGTAATTTTCGGGCCAAAACCAAGTGCGTTGCACCTTCTGCCCCGTTTTATTGAAAAGATACTACGTTTTGTTCTTTTTGAATGCCTGTATAATTAGGTGGGACTTGTAACATGGCATCACCCTCCTCCACCCTCGACTTCGACCTCGAAATTTCCCCTGGCCAGGGGCGCGATTACCCGTTGGAAGTGCATTCTTCCGCCGGCGAAGCGCGCCTGACGCTGCATTTCCCCTTCGACGACCTGGCCCTGACCGACCGCTTGAAAGATTTGCAGATCGCCCTGCTGCGCTCTGGCGGCAAGCGCCGCCAGGCGTTGACGAAGGAAGAACGCGCCGTGCAAGATTTCGGCGGCCAGCTCTTCGATGCCCTGCTGCCCGGCGAGGCGCGCGCCCGCTACGCCGTGGCCCGCACCCAGGCCGCCCGCGCCGGACAAACGCTGCGCCTGCGCCTGCGCATTGCCCCGCCCGAACTGGCCTGCCTGCCGTGGGAGTTCCTCTTCGACCGGCAGCGCGGCGAATACCTGTGCCTGGCCGCCGAGACGCCCCTGGTGCGCTACCTCGAACAGCCCCAACCCATCCCCTCCATCACCATCACCCCGCCGCTGCGCATCCTTGGCCTGGTCTCAGCCCCCACCGATCTGCCCGAACTGGATGTGGCCAACGAGAAAGCCCGCGTGGAAAAGGCCCTGGCCGGCCTGACGGCGGGCGGCCTGGTGCAGCTCGATTGGCTGCCCGCCGCCACCTGGCGCGACCTGCAGGCCGCCCTGCGCCCCGGCAAAGGCCCCTGGCACGTCTTCCACTTCATCGGCCACGGCAGTTTCGACGCCAACCGGGATGAGGGCCTGCTGGCCTTTTGCGATGAGCGTGGGGCGGCTCAAATGCTGACTGCCACCGCCGTGGGACGCCTGCTCGAAGGCCACAAGCCGCTGCGCCTGGCGCTGCTCAACGCCTGCGAGAGCGCCACCGGCAGCCAGCGCGACATCTTCTCCTCTACCGCCGCCATCCTCAGCCGCCGCCTGCCGGCGGTGCTGGCCATGCAATATGAAATCACCGATGCCGCGGCGGTGGAGTTTGCCCGCACCTTCTACGAGAGCCTGGCCGACCGCCTGCCGGTAGATTTGGCCGTGACCGAGGCGCGCAAAGCGATCAGCATTGCCGTGAGCAACTCGCTCGAATGGGGCACGCCCGTGCTGTACCTGCGCGCCAGCGATGGGCAATTGTTCGATTGGGAAGCCGTGGGGCAAACGTCCCGTTTGCTCGTTGCGCCTGAAAGTGCCGATGGGCAAATTGGAAATTTGCCCCACCAGACTGATCCCGCCCTGGCAATGGCCCGGCGCGCCCTGGCGCTGCTCGAACAGCAGGCCGCCGGCTACACCTCGCTGACCATGCCCGCCCACCTGCAAATCGAACTCGAAGACAAACGCCGCCAGGTGCGCGAACTCGTAGGGCAAATCTCCGATTTGCCCGCTGCGCCTGCGAGCGCCGGTGGGCAAATTGGGAATTTGCCCCACGTTTTGCTTGAACTCAGCGCTTCTCCCAACCCCGCCCCCACCGGCGCGCCCGTCACCTGGACGGTGGCCGCCCGCAATACCGGCCGCGCCGCGGCCCGCAACCTGGCCCTGCTGCGCGGCAGCAGCCTGCTCGGCGAGGAGTTCGACCTGCCCGCCGGGGAGGGCTGCTCGTTCACCTTCTCGCAGACCTACAAAAAGCCCGGCGATTATCCCGAAGGCGTGCGGCTCTACGGCGCGCCGCAGCCGTGCGCCGCCTCGGCCAGCGTCACCGTCTTTGCCCCGCCCGATTTCACCCTGGAATTGGCCCCGGCCAAACCGGAAACGCCCCCCCACCAGCCGTTGACCTGGGGCGTGCGCCTGCGCAACACCGGCGGCGCCGACCTGACCCGCCTGCTGGTGCGCCTGGGCAGCCAGGCTTTGGCCGAACCCTTCGACCTGCCCGCCGCTGCCGAGCGCACGCTCACCTTCCAGCGCCGCTACGCCCAACCCGGCCAGTCGGCTGAAAGCGTGCTGGCCGCCGCCCTCACCCCGCAGGGTGAGCGCCTGGAGCGCAAAGCCAGCGCCAGCGTAAACGTGGTTGCGCCACTACGCACCCTCCTTAACCTCGCCCCCGGCATTCCAATGGAACTGGTGCGCATCCCCGCCGGCGAGTTTTTAATGGGCAGCGACACGAAGAAAGATTCACAGGCCCGCGACGATGAAACCCCGCAGCACAAAGTCACCCTGGATGAATACTGGATCGGCAAGACCCCGGTGACGAACGCCCAATATGCCGTGTATGCCAAAGCCGCCGGTAAGAAATTTGAGATGCCCAAAGGCAAAGAGAACCACCCCGTGGTGGACGTGACCTGGAACGATGCCGCCGCCTTTTGCCAGTGGTTGAGCCAGGCCAGCGGCCAAAACGTGCGCCTGCCCACGGAGGCCGAATGGGAAAAGGCGGCGCGTGGCAGCGATGGGCGCATTTACCCCTGGGGCGATGAATGGGATGCCAAAAAGTGCAATACCCGCGAAAGCGGCATTGGCGGCACAACCCCCGTGGGAAAATTCAGCCCGCAGGGAGATTCACCCTATGGCTGTGTGGATATGGCCGGCAATGTGTGGGAATGGTGCGCTGATTGGTATGCTGACAGTTATTATGCCAATTCTCCAACGAAGAACCCCGCTGGCCCAGAGAAGGGGGATGTGCGCGCCCTGCGCGGCGGCTCGTTCTACCATGATGCTCAGGTCGCCCGCTGCGCCCTCCGCCTCAGGCACCACCCGCCCGACGGGAACTGGAACCTCGGGTTTCGGGTGTGGGTGGTGGTTGGCGTCTCCCATTACCTTTGATCTCTGTATCTCTGATCTCTGAAGCTCTGATTCTTTGCCCCCTCCCCCCGAAGGGGGTCGCTAAAAAACAGCGCGGCGAATTTTTCCCCCGGACAGATCGGCCGCATTTGGGGTAGGGACGACCCTTCTGGGCTAAACCAGGCCTCATCTGTCCCAGCATATTTGCCCGATAACACCCTGGCTGGCCCTGGCGGGTCGCCCCTGCTGGGCCAATGCCTGTGGTGTAAACCTGGGGGCGGATGCCATCCGCCCCTACGCCAGGCGCATCATCTCATCTGGTTGGGGCGCACGGGCGTGCGCCCTGGCCCGCGCAGGTTCAAACCCGCCGCACGATCAACCCCTTGAGATAAGCCCCCTCCGGGAAGTGCAGCGAAACCGGGTGGTCGGCGGCCTGGTGCAACTGCTCCAAAATTTGCGCCTCCACGCCGGCATCCAGCGCCGCGCCGGCCACAATTTTTTGAAATAATTCGGCGCTGATCCCGCCGGAGCAGGAGAAGGTGGCGAGGATGCCGCCGGGGCGCAGCAGCTTGAAGGCCAGCAGGTTGATGTCTTTGTAGCCGCGGGCGGCGCGCTCGGCCTGGGCGGCGGTCTGGGCGAACTTGGGCGGATCCAGCACGATCAGGTCGAAGGCGCGGCGGCTGTCGCGAAATTTGCGCAGCAGTTGGAACACATCCCCTTCTTGAAACTCAACCCGTTCGAGCGGCAAGGTATTGCGCTCGATATTCGCCTGCGCCCGGCGCAGCGCATCTGCCGAAGCATCTACCAAAGTTACCGATGTTGCCCCTGCGGCCAGCCCGAAGGCCGAAAAACCCCCATCGTAGCAGAAACAATCGAGCATCTCACGCCCGTTGGCGTAGGCGGCCACACGTTGACGGTTGAAGCGCTGATCGAGGTAATAGCCGGTCTTGTGGCCGCCGCGCACGTCTACGGCAAACTTCAGTCCGCCTTCTTCGATGATGATTTCGGCCTGCGGCTGATTGCCGCCCGGCTCATCGCCGCGCAATACGCCCACCCGTTGTTGCAGCCCTTCCAGTTCGCGCACGTCCACGTCGGAACGCTCGAACAGGCGCGCCGCCCCGGTTAGCTCCATCGCCAGGTCGGCCAGGGTGTTTCGCCAATGCTCGGCTCCGGCGGAGAGAATTTGGGTTACGAGGGTATCCGCGTAGCGATCCAGCACGAAGCCGGGGATGCCATCGGATTCGGCGTGGACGAGGCGTGTGGCGTGGCTTGCCCTGGGCGCTGTCGAAGGGTGCGTGTTCCGTGGGGGAGATGCGAGGGCGGCTTGCAGGCGTTGGCGCAAGAACGCCGGGCCGATGGTTTCGGCCTCGTCAAATGACCAGAGGCGGGCGACGATCTGCGAATGCGGCGAATAGGCCGCCCACGCCAGGAAATCGCCGCCCGGCCCGCGAACCGCCACCGTTTCACCGATGCCCGGCTTACCCTGCACCTGCGCCACCGCGCCCGAAAACACCCACGGGTGGCGGCGCAGGAGCGATTTTTGGCGGTTGGGTTTGAGGAGGAGGGAGGGGGTTGGCATGGGGATTATCGTGATTCGTTATGCGGAAATCGTGATTCGTTATTCGTTATTCGTTATTCGTTATTCGTTATTCGGAAATCGTTATTCGTTATTGGTACCCACCCGAATCACGAATCACGAATAACGAATCACGCTTCTCGAATAACGCTTCTCGAATAACGCTTCTCGAATAACGCTTCCCGAATAACGCTTCTCGAATAACGAATAACGCTCTAAATCACACCCACTTCTTTCCCCGCCGCTTCGATCATCTCAATCGCCGCGTCAATCTCATCGGTTTCGTGGGCGGCCAGGACGGTGGCGCGCAGGCGGGCCAGGCCGACGGGGACGGCGGGGGAGACGACCGGCAGCACAAAGTGGTCGCGCTGCTGGCAGTAGCGCGTCATGGCGTAGGCGGCTTCGTCGGCCCCGGCGATGACGGGGACGATGGCGGTGCTGGTGTAGAGGGTGTTGAAGCCGCAATTTTTCAGGCCGGTGATGAAGCGTTCGGCGTTGGCGCGCAATTTCTCGACACGCCAGGGTTCGTCGAGGATGACCTCGAAGGCGGCTTTGGCGGCGGCGGCCTGGGCGGGCGGCAGGGCGGCGGAGAAGATGTAGGCCCGGCTGGCGTGGCGCAGCAGGTTGATCAGTTCCTTTTTGCCGGCCACATAGCCGCCCACCGAGGGGATGGTTTTGCTGAGCGTGCCCATTTTGATGTCAATCGTGCCGGGCATATTGAAGTGTTCTTCGATGCCGCGCCCGGTTTTGCCCAGCACGCCCACCGAATGCGCCTCATCCACCATCAGCCAGGCGCCATATTTTTGGCACAATTCCACCGTGCGCGGGAAATCAATCACATCGCCATCCATGCTGAAGACGGCATCGGTGACAACCAGCTTGGCCGAACCCGCCGGGCATTGCTTGAGACGGGTTTCGAGGGCGTCCATGTCGTTGTGGTTGAAGCGCAGGAACTTGGCCCCCGACATCAGGCAGCCATCCACGATGCTGGCGTGGTTGAGCTTATCGGAGATGACGTAATCTTCACGGCCCACCAGGGTCGAGACGGTGGTCAGGTTCGTCGTGTAGCCAGACGTGTAGGTGATGGCCGCCTCAGCCCCCTTGAAGGCGGCGATGGTCTCTTCGAGTTCGCTGTGCAGTTTGAGCGAACCAGCCAGCAGGCGTACGCCATGCGTGCCAGTGCCGTAGCGGTCTACGGCTTCTTTGGCGGCGGCGTTGATGCGCGGGTGTCCGACCAGGCCCAGGTAGCTGTACGAGGCGAACATGCCCATCTCGCGGCCATTCACCAGCACGCGCGCCCCGCCGCGCAGTTCGGTGATGGGCTGGTTGTAGAAATAGTCGTTGACCTGTTTCATGCCGGCCACGCGCTCGTTCATTGCCATCATGCGGCGCTTGATGTTGTCATCGGCGGTTGCAAAGTCCATTTGAGATACTCCTTAGGGGGATTGGGTGCGGGGTAGTTTAGCCCCGCGGGGCGAACCTGTCAATTGGCGTAGTTTAACAATGTTGTAATAGGAAAATTCGCTGGTTGAGCTTGTCGAAACCAGCCTTTCATAGGCAAACCGGTTGGTTTCGACAAGCTCAACCAACGGCCGTGTGTAAATGTGTTATTGGCCCAACTGGCGCAGGGCGTTTTCATCCAAAATCGGCACGCCGAGCGATTGAGCTTTTGTCAGCTTCGAGCCGGGGTTTTCGCCCAACACCAGGTAACTGGTTTTCTTGCTGACTGAGTCAGTCACCTTGCCGCCGTGGGCTTCGATGAACGCTTTGGCCTCCTCGCGTGACCAGGTGGGCAGCGTGCCGGTGATGACGAAGGTTTGCCCGGCCAGAGGTTGCGCGCCAACGGGTGCGGCCTGCGCCGGGCCAGCCGATTGCGGCCACACCCCGGCCTGGCGTAACTTTGCCAACAGGGTTTGGTTGGCCGGCCGTGCGAACCAATCTACAATTGCTGCGGCGATATTCGGCCCCACGCCTTCGATGGCCTGCAAATCGTCCAGGGTCGCCGCGCAGAGCGCATCCAGGTTGGCGAAGGCGCGGGCCAGGTCGGCGGCCATCACCTCGCCCACGCCGCGGATGCCCAGGGCGTTGATCAGGCGTGCCAGCGGTTGGGCGCGTGAGGCTTCAATGGCGGCCAGCAGGTTGTCGGCCTTTTTCTCGGCGAAGCCTTCGAGCGCCAGCAGCTTTTCTTTTTCGAGTGTGTACAGGTCGGCCACATCGCCCACCAGCCCCTCGGCGATGAGCTGCTCGACGATTTTGACGCCCAGCCCCACAATGTCCATCGCCCCGCGGGAGACGAAATGCTCCACGTTGCGGATCAGTTGCGCCGGGCAGGCGGCGTTGACGCAGTACCACGCCACCTCGCCTTCCACGCGTTCGATGGCCTGGCCGCACGCCGGGCAGGTTGCGGGCGGCGTGTAAGCCTGCTCATCGCCGCTGCGAGCGTCCACCACCGGCCCGATCACGTAGGGGATCACATCGCCAGCGCGCTTGACCAGCACGCGGTCGCCAGGGCGGATGTCTTTTTCGGCGATGAAGTCGAAGTTGTGCAGCGTGGCGCGCTCGACGATCACGCCGCCGATCTCGACCGCTTCCAGCACGGCATAGGGTGTCAGCACCCCCGTGCGCCCCACGTTGACGCGGATTTCTTGCAACAGCGTGGTGACCTCGCGGGCGGGGAATTTGTAGGCCAACGCGCCGCGCGGGTCTTTGCCCACGAAGCCGAGGTCGGCGGCCAGGGCCAGGTCGTTGAGTTTGATCACGGCGCCATCCACCTCGTAGGGCATCTGGTCGCGTGCGGCGGCGCGGCGCTGGCAGGCGGCGAGGGCGGCTTCGAGGTCGGGGCAGAGGTCGCAGGCGGGGGTGGGGAAGCCGAGGGTGCGCAGGGTGGCGAGGGTTTGGGATTGGGAGATTGGGGGATTGGGGGAGTCCCAGGCGATGATCTGGTAGATGAGCAGGGTGAGCGGGCGGGTGGCGGTGAGGGCCGAGTCGAGTTGGCGCAGCGAGCCGGCGGCGGTGTTGCGCGGGTTGAGGTAGGTTTTTTCGCCGGCTTCTTGCAGGCGTTGGTTGAGGGCCTCGAAATCGGCGAGGGTGATGAAGGCTTCGCCGCGCACGGTGAGATGGGCAGGGGGCGTGATGCCGGCGGTGTGGTCTACCGGGATGCGCAGGGGCAGGGCTTTGATCGTGCGCAGGTTGGCGGTGATGTCTTCGCCGACCATGCCGTCGCCACGCGTGCTGCCCTGTACGAACAGGCCGTTTTCGTAGTGCAGGACAACCGTCAGGCCATCTATCTTGGGTTCGACGGTGAACGCCACGCCGTCGGGGGCGGAGGCTTCCACGCGGTCATCCAGTTTGGCGATGCGCTCGAACCAGGCGCGCACATCTTCAGGCCCGAAGGCGTTGGCCAGGCTGAGGATGGGGGCGGGGTGGCGCACCTTGTTGAATTTCTCCAGCGGGGCGGCGCCGGCGCGTTGCGTGGGCGAATCGAGCGTGACCCAGTCGGGGTGGTCGGCTTCGATTTGGCGCAGTTCGTTCAGCAGGGCGTCGTATTCGGCGTCGCTGATGATGGGGGCGTCAAGGACGTGGTAGCGGTAGCCGTGCGCCAGCAGGTCGCGCTTGAGTTGTGCGTAGCGTTGGGATGTGTCCATCATTCGCTGGCCGGTTTTTTGAGCAGCCGCTGCGCCAGCCCGCTCAGTTGAACGAAGCTGATCGGTTTGAGCAGCACCAGCGCCGATTGGTGGCGGAAAGTATCGGCCAGGCGTTCATCGGCAGAGGCGATGATGATGCGCGCCTCGGCCAGGCGCGGGTCGCTGCGAATGATGCGGAAAATCTCAGGCCCGGTGACGCCCGGCAGATGCAGATCGAGAACGACCAGGTATGGCACGGCGGTCGCCAGGCGTTCGACGGCGGCGCTGCCATCCAGGAAAGTCTCCACCTGATACCCGGCGCTGCTGATGGCTGCGCTAAAGACGAAGGCCAGGTCTTGGTCATCTTCGATGACGAAAGCGAGAGGTTTGTCCATGATAGTTCTTCTCCTATGGCTGATTTTCCGGCATCTCCACTGCTGATGGCACTTGCATGGGGAAAACGACCGTAAAGGTTGAACCGACGCCGAGGGAGCTTTCCAGGTGGATTTCACCATTCATCAACGTTACCAGCCGCTTGACGATAGACAGCCCCAGGCCCACTCCACCCTGGCGGCGCGCAATGGAGTTATCGGCCTGCCAGAAGGCTTCGAAGATGGCCGTTTGCGCTTCGCGGGCTATGCCCAGGCCGGTATCTTGCACTTGCATGGCCCAATGCTGTTCATCGGGGCAAAGGAAACGCACGTTGATCTGCCCGGCGTCGGTATATTTGATGGCATTGGTGACGAGGTTGCTGAGAACCTGTCCCAGGCGGCGTGCATCGCCCAACAGGGCCACCGGCAAACCTGGGGTGATTGCTTTGACCAGGGTCAGGTTCTTTTTGGCGGCCATATCGAGCAGGGGGTCGGTGATATTGTACAGCAGTTCGCGCGGCGAAAAAGCATCGTTTTGAATAGTCAGCGTACCCGCTTCGATTTTGGCGTGATCGAGCAGGTCTTCGACGAGTTGGGCCAGCTTTTGGGCGTTGATCAGCAGGCGGGTGACGATGTCGCTCTGTTTGTCGTTGAGTGCGCCGAACAGGTTTTGCTGCAACATCTCGATCATGCCCATCATGGCGCTGAGCGGCGTGCGCAGTTCGTGAGAAACCATGGCCACGAAGGCGCTTTTCATGCGGCTGATTTCCACTTCGGGGGTGACATCGTGAAAGACGACCACCACGCCGCAGCCCTGGCCGTTTTCGAGTTGGATGGGGGCGTGGCTGAGGGAGTAGAACGCCTGCCCCCATTGAATTTGGATCGGGGCCTGGCCGCCGGGGGTGGTGAAAATTGGTTCGATGGCGGCCAGCTGCGCCGGCGGCAAGGCGTGGCCGAGCAGTTCGGGCAGTGTTTTGCCGGTCAGGGCTTCGTCTGCCTGGCCGAGCATGCGGCTGACGGTGGGGTTGGCCTGCACCAGCCGTCCCGCCGGGTCGAAGACCATTACGCTATCGGCGATGCTGTGCAAGATGGCGCGGTTGCGCCTGGATTCGTTCTGCTGGCGCTGCAGGGCTTGGTGCAGTTCGTGTGTGCGCTCGGCCACACGCTGATCGAGTTCCTGGTTGGCCTGGCGTAGTTCTTTGATCAGTTGTTCGAGCGTGTGCGCTGACAGCCAGGCGAAGAGCGCCGTCAGCAAATAGCCCATGCCGATCAAGAAGTTGGGCCAATAACCCAGGGTGACGGCCCCCAAGACGGATTGGGCGATAAAAATGACGGCCATGACCACGAAACTGGCGCTGGGGCGGATCAACATGCTGGACAGGATGATGGGCAAGACAAAGAAAGAGGAGGATCGCCCGCCGATCAATTCGGCGGGTTCATCGCTCAGGAAGAGCACCAGGGTGAATAACAGCAGCAGCAGCGCCCCCGCCCATTGGACGGCCACTGTGCGACTCAACCCATAAATGAGCATCACGCCTGCCAGACACGCCAGGCATAGCAGCAGCAATGGAGGCTGAACATCATATTCATCGGCAAACCCACTGAGCATCACCAGGCTCAACAGCAGGATCACCACCAGCAGGGCTGCGCCGAAGCCGATGAGGATGATGTTCAGCAGGCGTGAACGGCGCACGTTGTCGGGATGATCCCGCTGAAAATAGATGACTTTCTGCCAGATGCTCACATAGCCCTCCCAGGTTGTCGGTATACCAGGCCGGCGGCGGCTGCCAAACACAGCAGGCCCAGGCTGTCGAACCCCACGAAACGGAAAATGGATGCGCGCAGAACGCTTTCGGTGGCGGGCAGCGCCCCCAGGATGAACGCCTCGCCGATGACGCCAATGGTTTGCATGACCACCGCTTCCCCCAAGGAGACCCGGTTTTTCACGGGCTGCCACAACGCCAGGGCATACGGCACATTCCACATCAAAAACAGCACGCCAAACCCCTGCACCGCCGCACGGCCCGCCACCCCCGCCAATGCGTAGGCGGGCGCGAACGATTGCGGCTGCCAACAAAACATCAGCGCGCACTGCACGTTGAAACAGAACACCAGGCCGATCAACAGGCGGGCCAGCCACACGCGACGCATAGACTAATTATACAGCCATTGAAATCCTAACCCGCGTAAAGCGGAACAATCAGGGTGCCTATCCAGCAAATCCTTGTTCCTTGCGCAAGGAGTTCGCAGGTTAGGCACTAACGTTTTCGCAAGATCGCCAACCTCGCATGGTATAATTTTCTCGCCATGACCGATCAAACCCCCTCACCCACTCCTGAAACCCCTCAAATCCCGGCCACCTCCAGCGCCCCATCCGAAGCGCAATCCAGGCGGCAGCAGGCTGTCATCATCGGCGTTGTGGTGTTGGTTATGGCGTGTTTTATTGGAAGCCTGGTCTTCCTGCTCGTCACCGAAGCCGAGACGACGGCGCGTATCCGGGATATTTTTATCATTGTGATGGCGTTCGAGTCGCTGCTGGTCGGGTTCGTGCTGGTCATTTTGATCGTCCAACTGGCGAAGCTGACCAACCTGCTGCAAAACGAGATCAAACCGATTTTGCTCTCGATCAACGAAACCATCAGCACCCTGAGGGGTACGACGGCATTTCTCAGCGATAACCTGGCCGAGCCGGTGATCAAACTCAATTCGTATCTCGCCGGGTTGGGCGAACTGTTGAGCCTGATCGGACTCAGCCGGAAATCAGACAAAAAATAACCCCAATAGCTTTGAAAAGGAGGCACTACGATGTCTGACCGTGATGATTTTGGCTTTTTTGTTGTTGGCTTTTTCGTTGGCGCCCTGGCTGGTGCCGTGACGGCCCTGTTGGTCGCCCCGCAATCGGGTGAAGAAACCCGCCTGCTGATCCGCGACAAAAGCACCACCACCGTGGAAGAAGCCCGTGTCAAGGCTAATGCCCTGCTCGCTGAAGCCCGTGAGAAGGCTGACGTGATTGTGGCCGATGCCCGTGTGAAGGCCGATGAACTGGTTGCCAAGGGCCAGGCGGCGATCAAGAAGGTTGCCCCTGCCGCAGAAGAACCGGCTGCCGAAGCCTGATTCTAACTTTACCACCCAAAAGGCACCCGTTGCATCCTGTTGACAGGTTGCCAACGGGTGCTTTTTGATCACTCCAAAGAATGAGCGAACAACTTCCCTCCATGCAAGGCCCGGTCTGCCCGGTGCCGCTTGCCCACGGCGAGACGATTGTCCTCGGCCACGGCAGCGGCGGCGTGATGAGCCACCGCCTGATCGAGCGCGTCTTTTTGCCAGCCTTCGACAACCCGGCCCTGCGCGCCGGCGATGATGCGGGCGTGATCACCCTGCCCGATGGTTCACGCCTCGCCATCACCACCGATTCACACGTTGTGGCCCCGCTGTTCTTTCCCGGCGGCGATATTGGCCGTCTGGCCGTGTGCGGCACCGTCAACGACCTGGCCGTGATGGGCGCGACGCCGCTCTACCTGACTGCCGGTTTCATCCTTGAAGAAGGCCTGCCCATGGATACCTTGCAGCAGGTGATCACCTCGATGCAGGCTGCCGCCGCCGAAGCCGGGGTGCAGATCGTGGCCGGCGATACCAAAGTGGTGCAAAAAGGGCATGGCGATGGGCTGTACGTCAACACCAGCGGCGTCGGCCTGATCCCTGCGGGCGTGGCGATCAGCGGAAATAACGCCCAACCCGGCGACCTCGTCATCGTCTCTGGCACGCTGGGCGACCACGGCATCGCCGTGTTGGCGGCGCGCGGCGAACTGGGCTTCGACGCCGACATCGCCAGCGACGCTGCCCCGCTCAACGGCCTCGTGGCGGCCATGCTCCAGGTTTCCAGCCGCATCCACGTGCTGCGCGACCCCACGCGTGGCGGCCTGGCGACCACGCTCAACGAGATTGCTCGCCAGTCGAAAGTCAACATCACCCTGCGCGAGCGCGACCTGCTCATCCACCCCACGGTGGCCGCGGCCTGCGAAATGCTCGGCTTCGACCCGCTCTACATCGCCAACGAAGGCAAGCTGATCGTCATCGTCCACCCCGAAGATGCCGCGGCTGTGCTGGCGGCCATGCGGGCCACACGCTATGGCGAAAACGCCGTCATCGTTGGCGAGGTCAATGCCGCCCCCGCTGGACGTGTATTGCTCAAAACGACCATCGGCAGCACCCGCATCGTAGATATGCTGGCCGGCGAACTATTGCCGCGCATTTGTTGACAACCGTGAAGATAAGAAACCGCGGATAACCGCAGATGGACGCAGATATATCTGAAAAATCTCGTGCTGTAGCCAGGTTCAAGCGTATATCCGCGTTTATCTGCGTTCATCTGCGGTTAAAACAGGGGTGTTTGTCATGTCATTGACCCAGACTCAACTCGCCTGGATCACTTGCCATCCCGACCGGGCCATTTTCCTCGAAGGCCCGCCCGGTTCGGGTAAGACCACTATCGGCGTCGAGCGTATTCTCTACCTGATCCAGCAGGGCATTCCATCCGAATCGATCTTGCTGCTCGTGCCGCAGCGCACGCTGGCCGCGCCCTATTACGACGCCCTCAGCGACCCCAGCCTGGCCCCCGGCGGCCCGGTGACGATCCTGACCGTGGGCGGCCTGGCGCAGCGCATGGTCGAAATCTTCTGGCCGCTGGCCGCCGAAGCCGCCGGTTTTGCCCGCCCCGACCTGCCGCCGACCTTCCTCACCCTCGAAACGGCGCAGTATTACATGGCCCGCATTGTGCGCCCCTTGCTCGAACGCGACGGCTACTTCGAGTCGATCACCATCACCCGCAACCGCCTTTACTCGCAAATTCTCGACAACCTCAACAAAGCCGCCCTGGTCGGCCTGCCGCACACGCAGATTGGCGAGCGGCTCAAAGCGGCCTGGGTGGGCGAGGCCAGCCAGATGCGCGTCTACGATGATGCGCAAGAGTGCGCCGAACGCTTCCGCCGCTACTGCCTCGACAACAACCTGCTCGATTTCTCGCTGCAACTTGAAGTCTTCTGGCGCGTGTTGTGGCGCGAACCGCTGTGCCGCGATTACCTGACCGACACCTTCCGTCACCTCGTGGCCGATAACCTCGAAGAAGATACCCCCCTCGCCCACGATCTGCTGGGCGAATGGCTGCCCGCCTTCGAATCGGCCCTGCTGATTTACGATCACCAGGCTGGCTACCGCCGCTTCCTGGGGGCCGACCCCAACACCGCCTACGCCCTGCGCCAGCTTTGTCAGGAACAAGTCACCTTTGCAGGCTCCTTCGTCACCACCCCCAACCTCGAATCCCTCGCCACTCACATCGGCCTCTCCCTCAACCGCCCCCTCGCGGAACGAAGTTCCGCTGCTCCCTCTCTCCCCAACTCCCCCGCTCCCGTGCTCAACTTCACTTTTCACCGCTTCTACCCCGAAATGCTCGATGCCGTCACGGAGCAGATCGCCCACCTCGTTTTCAACGAGCAAGTGCCGCCGGGCGAAATTGCTGTGCTGGCCCCCTTTTTGCCCGATGCCCTGCGCTTTTCGCTCACCGAGCGTCTCAACCGCCGCCAAATCCCCACCCGCTCGCACCGCCCCTCGCGCGCCGTGCGCGACGAACCCGCCGCCCTGGCCATGCTCACCCTGGCGAAACTGGCGCACCCGCAGTGGGGCCTGTGCCCGACCAAGTACGATGTGGCCTATGCCCTCGTCGCAGCCATCGCCGAACTCGACCTGGTGCGCGCCCAACTGCTGACCGAGATTGTCTACCGCGTGCGCGAAGGGCAGCCCCAGCTCAGTTCGTTCGAAATTATCCAACCCGAAACCCAGGCCCGCATCACCTACATCCTCGGTCAGCGCTACGAAGACCTGCGCGCCTGGCTCGAAGCCTACGCTGCCCAGCCGGTGGCCGAACTCGATATTTTCTTCAGCCGCCTGTTTGGCGAACTGCTCTCGCAGCCCGGCTACGGCTTCCATCCCGGCGATTGGTCGCATCCCGATTACACTGCCGGCGAAGCCGCCGCCAATCTCGTCGAATCGGCCAGAAAGTTCCGTTGGGCGGTCAGTTTACTGCCTGATGAAGCGGGCGGGGTCGGCCTCGAGTATATTCAAATGGTCGAAGACGGCGTTGTCGCCGCCCAATACATCCCCTCCTACCAGGCCCAGCCCGAAGATGCCGTCTTCCTTGCCCCGGCGCACACCTTCCTCATGCGCAACCAGCCCGTCAGCTACCAGTTCTGGCTGGATGTGGGCAGCCGCGGCTGGTTCGAGCGCCTGTACCAGCCGCTGACGCATCCTTACGTGCTCAGCCGCGGTTGGCCGCAAGGTGCGCTTTGGTCAGACGCCGAAGAGCATGAGATGAACCAGGAAACGCTGTACCGCCTGGCCATCGGCCTGCTGCGCCGCTGTCGGCGGGGCGTGTTCCTGGGCATGTGCGAACTCAACGAGCAGGGCAACGAGCAAAAAGGCCCGCTGCTCAAAGCCATCCAGCGCATGCTCCGCTCCGATCTCCCCCACCCACCCCCTGATCCCGACCTCGCCCCAGAAGACGATCTGTAACTTTCAACCTTTCAACCTTCCAACCTTCACCCCCTCCCATGTTCAAACCCCGCCCTAAGCAAAGCCAGGTACTCAAATATCGCCGCGGACGCATGGGCGTCTCGGCGGTGCCGGGCAGCGGTAAAACGCAGACGCTCTCGTTCCTCGCCGCCAACCTGATCCGCCGCGGCCTGCTCGACGATGACCAGGAAGTGCTGATTGTCACGCTGGTCAATTCGGCGGTGGATAACTTCTCGCAGCGCATCAACGGCTTTATCGAGGAATTTGGCCTGCTGCCGCGCCTGGGCTACCGCGTGCGCACCCTGCACGGCCTGGCGCACGACATCGTGCGTGAACGTCCGGCGCTGGTGGGACTGTCGGATGATTTTGAAATCGTGGATGAACGCGTGGCCGACGACATCCTGGAAGATTCGGCGCGTACCTGGTTCAAGGCCAACCCCCTGGCCCTCGACGATTTTCTCGATCCCCAACTCGACGCCAACCGCCGCGACTGGCTGCTGCGCGAGCAACTGCCCGAAAGCGTCCACACCCTGGCGGGCAACTTTATCCGCTACGCCAAAGATTTGCAGATCGAACCCGTTGACCTGCGGGAACGCCTCGACACCCTGCCCGTGCCGCTGCCCCTGGCCGAGATGGGCTGCGCTATCTACAACGATTACCAGCGCGCCCTGGCCTATCGCGGCGCAGTGGATTTCGACGACCTGATCCGCCTGGCCCTGCGCGCCCTGCACAGCGACGAAAAATTCCTCGCCCGCCTGCAAGCCCTGTGGCCGTTCATCCTCGAAGACGAAGCGCAAGACAGCAGCCGCCTGCAAGAACAAATTCTCGCGCTGCTGGCCGGGGAACGCGGCAACTGGGTGCGCGTGGGTGACCCCAACCAGGCCATCTACGAGACCTTTACCACCGCCAGCCCCGAATTTCTGCGCCAATTTATTGAACGCCCCGATGTGACCGCCCGTGACCTGCCCAACTCAGGCCGCTCCACGCAAAGCATCATTGCGCTGGCCAACCACCTGATCGAATGGACGGGCCAGGCGCATCCGTTGCCCTCCGTGCGCACCGCCCTGGGCAAGCCGCTGATCCTGCCTACGCCGCGCGGCGACCCGCAGCCCAACCCGCCCGACGCCCCCGACCAGATTTACCTTGTCCCGACCAAATTCAGCCCCGAAGCCGAGATCAAGGCCGTGGCCGATTCGCTCGAACGCTGGCTGCCGGAGCATTCCGATGACACCGTGGCCGTGCTGACGCCGCGCAACAATCGCGGCTTTGAACTGACCGAAGAACTCAAAAAGCGGGGCATCGAATACGTGGAGATTCTGCGCAGCACGCACGCCACGCGTATGGCCTCCGGCGCGCTCGCCAACGTGCTGAACTACCTGGCCGAACCCGGCGCACCGAACAAACTCGCCACCGCCTACCGTGTCTGGCGGCGCGCCGACCGCGACGACGAAGACGCCGCCAAACGTATGGACGCCGTCGCCAAGCTGATTGCCAAGTGCCCGCGTGTGGAAGATTACCTGCACCCCGCCCTCGGCCACGACTGGCTGGCCGACCTCGCCCCCGACGAAGAGACCTTCCTCGAACTCGAAGCCTTCCGCGAGATCGCCCGCCGCTGGCAAGGCACGGCGCTGCTGCCCATTGACCAGATCGTCCTGACCCTGGCGCAAGACCTGTTCACCATCCCCTCCGACCTGGCCATTGCCCACAAACTGGCCGTGCTGCTGCGCCGCGCCGCCGAAGCCCACCCCACCTGGCGCTTGCCCGAAATGACCGAGGAGATCGCCGTCATCGCCCGCAACGAGCGCCGCTTCTTGGGCCTCAGCGCCGAGGACAGCGGCTTCGACCCCGATCAGCACAAGGGCCAGGTGGTCATCGCCACCATTCACAAAGCCAAAGGCCTCGAATGGGATCGCGTCTACCTGATGTCGGTCAATAACTACGATTTCCCCTCTGGCATGGAATACGACCGCTTCATCTCCGAAAAGTGGTTCGTCCGTGACCGCCTGAACCTGGAAGCCGAAGCCCTGGCCCAACTCGACGCCGCTATTGCCACCGACGAATACGCCTGGTACGAGGAAGGTGCGCCGACCCGCAAAGCTCGCCAGGAATACATCGCCGAACGCTTGCGCCTGCTCTTCGTCGGCATCACACGCGCCCGCAAAGAACTCGTCATCACCTGGAACACGGGGCGGCAAGGCGAGGCGCAGCCTGCCATCCCCCTGGTTGCCCTGCAAGGATTTTGGGAGCAGCAAGCCCGCGACTTTCCGAATAACGAATAACGAGTCAGCGAATGACCCAATCACCCATTACCTTCAGCCAGTCCAGCCTGCAAGATTACGTAGACTGCCGGCGGCGCTTTCAACTGCGCTACTTGCTCAAAGTGCAGTGGCCGGCGCTCGAATCGCAGCCGGCGTTGGAGAATGAGCGCGCCATGCAGCAGGGGGCGCAGTTTCACCGCCTGGTGCAGCAGCATCTCCTCGGCATCCCCGCCGAGCGCCTGACGCCCCTGGCGCAGGGGGATGATCTGGGCCGCTGGTGGCAGAATTACCTGGCCGCGTGTAGCCAACTGGGGCTTGCCGACTTAACCGGTGTGACCGTGCGCCCCGAAGTGACTTTGGCGGTTTCGTTGGGTGGGCATCGGCTGATTGCCAAATACGATTTGCTGCTCACGCATCCCGATGGCCGCCTGAGCATCTTCGACTGGAAGACCTCGCCCAAGAAGCCGAAACGGGCCTGGCTGCTGGAGCGCTTGCAAACGCGGGTGTATCTGGTTGTATTGGCGAAGACGACACAAAACCCGGTCGAATTTATTTACTGGTTCGCCGAAGACCCCCGCAACCCCGAAAAAATCACCTATTCCCCCGAAAAATTCGCCGCCGATGAAGCCTACCTCGCCAACCTGATCAACGAGATCACCACCCTCGCCCCCGAAAACTTCCACCTAACGGCCGATGTGAAGCGCTGCCAGTTTTGCACCTACCGCTCGCTGTGCAACCGCGGCGCGGCAGCGGGGAGCATGGATGACATGGACGAAGCGCCTGAACCCGCCTCGCAGTCAGATTTCGATTTCGAGCAGATTGCCGAGATTGTTTTTTAATCCGATTATGTTTTAATCAACGCTCTGTATTGACAAAGAATATACGAATCGCTATACTCTCCTTGCATGAACGTCCATTACAAATTTCAAGGCATTACTTTTGAATGGGATCACTTGAAAGCCGCTGCCAATTTACGGAAGCATGGCATCACCTTTGAATTAGCCTGCGAGGCTTTCTTTGATCCGTTCGTATGTTACCTTGACGAGGAGATGATAGAAGGTGAACTTCGGGAAACGGCGATTGGTTTGTGTACCAATTGGCAGTTGTTGTATGTGGTCTATGTGATGCGTGGAGATGTCATTCGCTTGGTTTCTGCTCGATTGGTTACTGCTACAGAGAGAGAATTGTATGAAAACAACTAAACTTGCTCAACGGTTACAAAAAGATCGTCCCATGACGATGGTCAGTATTCGCATCCCCGATGATTTGATTGAAGACTTGAAGCGTGTGGCCCCGATGCTGGGTTTTTCCGGCTATCAAGCCCTGATCAAAGCTTACATCGGGCAGGGGTTACGTGTAGACCTCGAACGCCTGGAAGGGGGTGTTGAGCTTTCAGCGCTGCTGGATAGTTTGCGCCGAAAAGGTGTGGCCGATGAAATCATTTCGTCGGCGATGGCAGAATTGCAGAACGTGATACAAACGACATGAACACGACTTATTCTGATACCCTTTGGTTGGATGCGCAGCCTGTGCCTTTTAACGTTGACGAAGATGGGGTAGCGCGGGTTGGGAGTACACGCGTTACACTCGATAGCATCATCGCTGCATTTCTGGAAGGGGCAACGGCGGTGATTAGCTATTACTTGCGGTATCGGATTGAGATTGATGCTTATTTGGAGCAGCGTCAACAGCGAGCAAAGGTGATTCGCGAACAAAACGAAACCCAGTATGATCCGGCCGGCATCCGCCAACGGCTTCTGACCCGAAAAGCCAGTGCGGAGTGAATATGCTGCGCCTGGCGGCCAATCAAAACCGAATTCTGCTGACCCATGATGTTGCTACGATTACAAAATTTGCTTATCAGCGGGTTGCTGAAGGCAAGAAGATACCGGGGGTTTTTGAAGTCAGCCGGGGCATATCGGTGCACACAGCCATTGAAGATATTCTTTTGATTGCCGAATACAGTTTGGATGGCGAGTGGGATGGACAGGTAAGATACTTGCCGTTGAAATGAACCTATAAACATGAAAACCTGGCTCACCCCACAACCCGCCTCTATCCCACCTGATCTGAGCGAAGCCATCGGTGGACACCCGCTCGTGGCCGAGACGCTGGTTCGCCGCGGCATCGCCACGCCCGCGGTGGCGCGGGCCTTCCTCGACCCCGAGGCTTACACACCCGTCTCGCCTTACGGCCTGCCCGGCATGGAAGCTGCCGTAGCTCGCCTGGAACGCGCCATCCATGCTGGTGAGCATATCTGCGTGTGGGGCGATTTCGATGTGGACGGGCAGACTTCTACGGCCATCCTCGTTTCCACGCTGCGGGCATTGGGAGCAAAGGTCAGTTTCCACATCCCCGTGCGTGCGCGTGAATCGCATGGCGTCAACCTCCCCGTGTTGGAACAGGTGATTGCCGATGGGGTGCAACTGGTGTTGACCTGCGACACCGGCATCGCCGCCCACGACGCTGTCCAATTTGCCCGCTCGCAGGGCGTGGATTTCATCATCACCGACCACCACGAATTGCCCGAAACCCTCCCCGCTGCCTGTGCGGTGGTCAACCCGCGCCTGCTCCCCGCCGAACACCCCCTCGCCACCCTCTCCGGCGCGGGCGTGGCCTACAAACTCGCCGAAGCCCTGCTCAACCTGGCCCCCTGCCCCCTGCCCCCTGCCTCCCTGCTCGATCTTACCGCCCTCGGCCTCGTCGCGGATGTAGCCGCACTCACCGGCGATGCGCGCTATCTCGTCCAGCGCGGCTTGCAGGTGTTACGCAAGACCGAACGGGTTGGTTTGCAGGTGATGATGGAAATGGCCCAGGTCAACCCGGCCTGGTTGACGGAAGAGCATATTGGCTTTTCGCTGGGCCCGCGGCTGAACGCCCTGGGGCGGCTCTCAGATGCCAACGCCAGCGTGGAACTGCTCACCACCCAGGATCGGGGGCGCGCCCGCGTGCTGGCAACCATGCTCGAAGGCCTGAACGCCCAGCGCCAACTGCTCACGGCGCAAATTTTCCAGGCGGCCCAGGCGCAGATCGAGCGCGATGCCGCGCTGCTCGATGACCCGGTGTTGGTGTTGGCGCATCCCGCCTGGCACGCCGGGGTGATCGGCATCGTGGCCAGCCGGTTGGTGGAGCAGTATGGCCGCCCGGTGATTTTGCTCTCTGCGCCCGAAGGCCAGTTGGCGCGCGGCTCGGCGCGTTCGGTGGCGGGCATCAACATCACCGCCGCGATTGCCGAGCAAAAGGAACTGCTGGCCGGGTTTGGGGGGCATCCGATGGCGGCGGGGTTGGGGATTGACCCGGCCAACATCCCGGCTTTCCGGCGTGGGTTGGCGCGCAGCGTGGCGGCGCAAACGGGCGGGCAGAAGGTGGAGCCGGTTTTGCCAATAGACGCCATGCTTGCGCTGGGCGAGATTTCCCTCGATCTGGTGGAAGATTTGAGCCGCCTGGCGCCCTTTGGGGCGGGCAATCCGGCGCTCGTGTTCTGCCTCCCCAATCTGACGCTGAAAAGCCATACGACCATCGGGCGCGGCGGGGAGCATCGCCGCCTGACGGTGGCCGATGAGAGCGGGGTTTCTCGAACGGTGCTGTGGTGGCAGGGGGCGGGCTGGCCGCTGCCCGAGGGACGCTTCGACCTGGCCTGTACGCTGCGCGCCAGCGATTACCGCGGCCAGCGTGACGTGCAGGTGGAATGGCTCGATTTTCGTCCGCTCGAAATCCCCGAAATTGCTCCGCAGAAGAAGGAACTTGCCATTTTCGATTATCGCCAGCAGGCCCAGCCGATGGCGCTGCTCAAACAGCTTGCCGCCGAGAGCGTGCCGGTGTGGGCGGAGGCCGATGCCCGCGAGAAGCTGGCCGAATTGGGCCTCACGGCCACGCCGCGCCACGAACTCGCCGCAGCCCCAGCCCTGGTCGTTTGGACAAGCCCGCCCGGCCCGCTGGAATTGCATGAGGCTTTGCAACAAGTACAGCCGGAGCGTGTCTACCTGTTCAGTGTCAACCCGGCCACGGTCAGCGTAGACGAGTTTTTGAAGCGTCTGGCCGGGCTGGTCAAGTACGCGCTGCACCAACGCTCCGGGCAGGCCAACCTGCCCTCGCTGGTGGCGGCCACGGCGCAGACCGAACTGGCCGTGCGCACCGGGCTGGCCTGGCTGGAATCCAGGGGCTTTGTGGCCCTCGCCGATGAAGATGGCGGCGTGTTGCAGCTTCGCGCCGGCAGCGGCGAGATCGAAGGCGGGGCGGGCCTGCTGCGTGAGCAGTTGGAAGCGCTGCTGGCAGAAACGTCGGCTTATCGGGCGTATTTCCGCAAGGCAGATGGCCGCGGGTTGTTTTCTGCCAATCGCTGATGGGATTTATCGGAGACGTAAATGAGCTACGCGATCAAAATGGATGATTTATCTGACCCCCGCATTGCCCAATTTCTCGAAGAGCATCTCGACGATATGCGCGCCACCACGCCGCCAGAAAGCATCCATGCGCTGGATTTGGAAGCACTCAAAAAGCCCGAAATTACCTTCTGGTCGGTTTGGAAGGATGAAGCGTTGGTGGGCTGCGGGGCGTTGAAAATGCTGTCAGATACACATGCCGAACTGAAATCTATGCGGACATCGGCCAGGCATCGCGGGGCGGGCATCGGCACGTTGATTGTGCAGCATATCATCGCCGAGGCGCAAAAACGCGGCATCAAACAGATCAGCTTGGAGACCGGTTCGGTAGATTTCTTCGCGCCGGCGCGGGCGCTTTACCGCAAGAATGGGTTTGAAGAATGCGGCCCGTTTGAAGGATATCACGAAGACCCCAACAGCGTGTTTATGACCAGGGAGATTTAGCGTGACCGTCATCCATCACGAACCTTTCCGCGTGCGTTTCTACGAATGCGACGCCTACGGCCATCTCAACAATGTCAACTACCTGCGCTGGATGCAGGAGGCCGCTTTCGGCGCATCGGCGGCGGTAGGGTACGATTCATCCCGTTATGATGAAATCGGCCATTTGTGGCTGGTGCGCGAGAGCGATGTGGAATATCTCACCCCGCTGGTTTATGGCGACGAGGTGACGATCAAAACCTGGGTCAGTGATTTTCGCCGCTCGCACTCGCTGCGCCAATACGAGTTCACCAACCAGCGCACCGGCCAGTTGGCTGCCCGCGCCAGCACCGATTGGGTGTATGTGAACGCCCAAACGCTGCGCCCGGCGGCCATCCCGCCGGAAATGCAGCACGCCTTTTTCCCCGAACTGCCCGCAACTGAGCCGCGGCGTGAACGCTTCCCCACGCCGCCCCCGCCCCCGCCGGGCGTTTTCTCGCTCCGCCGCCGGGTGGAATGGCGCGACATTGACAGGATGTGGCACGTCAACAATGCCATGTACCTCAGTTACATCGAAGATGCCGGTGTGCATGTGGCCGAGGCGCACGGCTGGCCGATGAAGCGCATGGCCGACGAAGGCTTTGCCTTGTTCGCCCGCCAGCATCGCATCGAGTACCGCGTTCCGGCGGTGCTGGGCGACGAAATCGAAATTTCCACCTGGATTTCCGACGTGCAGCGTTCGACCGTCTTCCGCCACTACGCCATCCGCCGCGCCAGCGACGGCGTGCTGCTGGCGCGCGTCCGCACCCAATGGGTGTGGGTGGATGTGAAGAGCGGGCGGCCCATTCGCGTTCCTGAAGTTTTTATCGCCGATTTTGCCGATAATCTGACATCGGCAAAAGAATAGTGCCTAACCCGCGAGATTCTTGCACAAAAAACGAGAATTTCCTGGATTAGTGCGCTGGTTGTTCCGCTTTATGCGGGTTAGGAGCATGCCGTGTTTGACCTTCCCGATGCTGAAATCCTCCCGCGCTCACGCGAACATGCTTTTTGGACGTGGTCTGCCCAGGCCAACGTGACGCCCATCCCCGTCAAACGGGCGCAGGGCGTTTATTTTTGGGATGTGGATGGCAAACGCTACCTGGATTTCAACTCGATGACGATGTGCGTCAACATCGGGCATGGCGACCAACGCGTCATTCGGGCCATCCAGCAGCAGGCCGCCGAACTGCCCTACGCCGCCCCCGGCATGGCGACGAAGCCGCGCGCTTTGGCGAGTCAACTCGTCGCCGAAATCTCGCCGGGCGGTCAGTTGACAAAGGTGCTGTTCACGTTGGGCGGGGCCGACGCCAACGAAAACGCCATCAAAATCGCCCGCGCCGTTACCGGCCGACCGAAACTTCTCAGCCGCTACCGGTCGTATCACGGCGCTACCGCCGGGGCGATGGCCGCCACTGGCGACCCGCGCCGCACCGCCTGGGAGCCGCTGCTGATGCCGGGCGTCGTCCACTTCCTCGACCCCTACCGCTACCGCTCCACCTTCCACCGCACCAATCCTGATATTTCCGAGGCCGATTTCTGCCAGGATTACCTCAACCACCTGGAAGAGATTATCACCTACGAAGGGCCGCACACCATCGCCGCCATCTTGCTCGAAAGCGTCACCGGCACCAACGGCGTGATCGTGCCGCCCGAAGGCTACCTGCCCGGCGTGCGCGCCCTGTGCGACAAGTACGGCATCCTGCTGATCGCCGACGAAGTGATGAGCGGCTTCGGGCGCACCGGAAAATGGTTTGCCGTCGATCACTGGGGCGTCATCCCCGACCTGATGACGATGGCCAAGGGGCTGACCAGCGCCTACGCCCCGCTCGGCGCGGTGGCGATGAAACCGGAGATCGCCGCCTATTTCGACCATCACGTTTTCGAGAGCGGGCTGACCTACACGGCGCACCCCATCTCGTTGGCGGCGGCCATCGCCAATATCCAGGTGATGCAGGAAGACCGTCTGGTCGAGCGTGCCGCGGCGATGGGCCCGGTGCTGCACCGTATGTTGACCGAATTGGGCGAAAATCATCCGGCGGTGGGCGAAGTGCGTTCGATTGGGCTGTTCGGCATCCTCGAACTGGTGCAAGACCGCCAGACGCGCCAGGCCCTCACGCCGTGGAACCAGTCCTCGCCGGCAATGGCCGCCCTGCGCAAGTTCTGCCTCGACCACGGCTTGTTCGTGTACACCCATTGGCACACCATCCTCGTCATCCCGCCGCTGATCATCACCGAAGCGCAACTGGCCGAGGGCTTTGCCGTTCTCGATGATGCGCTGAAGATCATTACATAAAATTTACAACTCGATGACAATCTCATGCAGGCTTCTGGCTAGAATGGATATGTTGGTTTCTAATCGTTCACAAAAAGGAGTATGCGCATGAAAAACAAAGTTTCCCTGTTGCGAGTTGTTGGGGTCATTGGCCTGGCCGTGATCCTGCTGGTCGTTGGCGGCCTGGCGGTCAGTGCGGCGGCGGCCAACGCCAGCGAACCACAAAACCCGATGGATGTCGCCAAAGCCCTCGTCGGCACCGTGCAGACCAACACCGGCGTCCCCGTGGCGCAGGCGCAGATTGTGGCCCGCCGAATGGAACGCCCCGCCCGCGCCCAAACACTCACCCTGCCCGACGGCACCTACGAGCTCAACCTGACCCCCGGCCTATGGGCGGTCACCGTCCGGCCCATCACCGAGACCATCCCCACGGGCTGGGTCTACCGCCAGCCTCCGCAATTGGTCTTCTTCCGCTTTGGCCCCGGCGATGAAACCCAGCAACAAAATTTCACCGTCATCACTGCCGATTCGCAGGTCAGCGGCAAGGTGGTGCTGCCCGATGGCTTCACCACGCCGCCTTTCACCGTCACCGTGGGCCTGCATAACGATGAAGGCGTAGGCCGCCGGGCGAACATCGCCGCCGATGGCACATTCACCGTCACCATCCCCAATGGCAGCTACAAAGTGGATGTCTTCCCGCACGACCGCCAATATCTGGCCCCGGCGCTCAACCCCGTAGACGCCCCCGTCAACGGCAGCGCCGACCTGGGGACGATCACCCTGCTGGCGCGCGACGCCTCGATCACCGGCACGGTTACAGCCGATGGCACGCCGCTGGTGGGCATTCCGCTGGTCGCCTGGCGGCCGGGCGTGCCGGGCAACCTGCGG
>CAZSFD010000034.1:0-49430 GCA_964606085.1 uncultured Anaerolineaceae bacterium | reverse complement strand
TTCGGCAATCGGGCGCATCCCGGCCATCGCTGCGCCCACCGCCGCCCCGCCAATGGTGGCCTCGGAAATGGGCGTATCGAGCACGCGCCACTCGCCAAATTCTTTGTAGAGGTCGCGCGTTGCACCGTAAGCGCCGCCGTACAATCCCACATCTTCGCCCATGATAAAGACTTTGGGGTCGCGCTGCATCTCCTCGCGGGCCGCTTCCACCAGCGCCGCCGCATAAGAAATTTCACGTTTCACGTTTCCCGCCGCGATAGCAGCCCGTAACCGCCGATCCGTTTCATAATCTGCTGGGGTGAATTTGGCCGGGGCAAACACGTCCGTATCTACCTCGTCGGCGTTCGGTTCGGGAGATGCGTTGGAATAGTCCATTGCCGCGCTTAGTTTGGCATCGGTGGCAGCATCGAGCTGCTCGAACTCTTCGTCGGTCAGCCATTTGACGAGCTGCATATTGTCTTTCATCACGGTAATCGGGTCGCGTTGCTTCCATGCGGCTTCTTCTTCGCGGGTGCGGTAGGCGCGTGGATCGGAGTGCGAATGCCCATACCAACGGTACGTCTTGCACTCGATCAGCGTGGGGCCTTCGCCGCGCCGGGCGCGTTCGACCGCCTTCGCCACCGAGCCGCGCACAGCCAGCGCATCCATGCCATCCACCACTTCACCGGGGATGCCGTAGGCGCAGGCACGGTCGGCAATATCGGGCAGCTTGGTCACTTTCTTGAACGGGACGGACATGCCGTACAGGTTATTCTCAACGACAAAGATCACGGGCAAATCCCAGGTGGAGGCCATGTTGAGCGATTCGTGGAAGTTGCCGGTGTTGGAAGCGCCGTCACCGAAGAAGCAGATCACCACCCGGTCGGTGCCTTGCAGCTTTTGAGCCAGCGCCGCGCCAACGGCCACGGGGATATTGCCGCCGACGATGCCGGTCGCACCCAGGTTGCCATGCTCCACGTCGGCGATGTGCATCGAGCCGCCCTTGCCTTTGCAGTAGCCGCCCGATTTTCCCAGCACTTCGGCCATCATGCGGTTGTAGTGCAGTTGTTTGGCTTCAGGGGTTTGAGCCACCTTGTCACCGTGGGCGTGGGCGTGACCGTGGCCGCGGTGCGTGCTGGTGATCAGATCATCCGGGCGGATGGCGGCCACCGCGCCGACGGCAACGGCTTCTTCACCGGCGTACAGGTGCGAAGCGCCTTTCAGCACAGCTTTGCCCAGCAGCGTGGAGATGTTGTTTTCGATGGCACGAATTTCCATCGTTTGGCGCAGCATGGCGAGCAGTTCTTCTTTGGTGAGGGCCTGCTCTTCGATCATGGCGGAAACAAGTTCGAAACGGGTGGGGGTTGAAGGCATGGGAGACTCCGGGGAAAAAGTTGAAGGTGGGAAGGTTGAAGGTTAGAAGGTTAGAAAGTTGAAAGTTCGCTCTTTAACCTTCAACCCTATGCAAGCTGGATTTGAACGCCGAGGCCACGCACATATTGAGCCAACGCGGCGGGGACGGGTTCAGTGGTGATGATGGTGTGCAGTTGGTCGAGGCTGGCGAAGGAGGCCAGGCCGGCGCGCCCCCATTTGGTGGCATCAAGCACGGCAATCACCTGGCGGCAGAGCGGGATGACCTGACGCTTGACTTCGGCTTCGGCGGCGGAAACGTCGGTCAGGCCGGCGCGCTCATCGAGGCCGTGGGCGCCAAAGAAGCCCTTCTGGATGTTGAAGCGGCGCAGCACTTCCAGGCCGTCGCTGCCGACCAGGGAGACCGTGTCGCGCTGCAAGATGCCGCCCGCCACCACCACGGTGATGCTGTGGACGTTGAGCAGCGCTTGAGCCAACGCCAGGCTGTTGGTCAGCACGGTCAGGTCGCGGTGGCGGCGCAGGTTTTGGGCGATGGCAAGGGAGGTGCTGCTGGTATCGAGGAAGACCGCCTCGCCATTGTTCACCATGGCCGCGGCCGCCAGGCCGATGCGTTCCTTCTCGGCTACCTGCTGCTGGCGGCGCAGGGTGAGGGCCAGTTCAGGGGCGCGGTTGGCCGCCACCGCCCCACCGTGGGCGCGAATGAGCAAGCCCTGGTCGGCCAGCATTTGCAGGTCCGCGCGGATAGTCACTTCAGAGACATCGAAGCGTTCACTCAAGTTGGCGACAGTAACACGCCCCGAGGCAGCCAATAAATCCAATATCTGTTGATGACGTTCGGTGGGATAGAGCGAGGACATTGCGTATTTCGTTTCCAATTATTTACTTTCGTTTGATTTCATTTTACCACAAAACGAAGCACCCCCAGGCCAACAAAAAAAGCAGGAGACGAACAGCCTCCTGCTTTTTTGAAATCCGTGCGGTTCAACCTCAATCAACCAGATCGTCACTGGCTTCGCCCATCCCATAGACCCCCGCCTTCAGCACCTTTAGCGAGAGCAAAGCGCACTTCAAGCGTACCGGGCCAAGCTCGATGCCGAGCAGTTCGAGCAAATCGTCGCGGGTGAGTTGTTTGAGCTCATCCAAAGATTTCCCCACGGCATACTCCATCAGCAAATCAGCCGAAGCCTGCGAGATGGCGCAGCCGTGGCCGTCGAAAGCCGCCTCGCGCACCTTGCCATCGGCATCCACCCGCAGGGTGACAAGGATGTGATCGCCGCACAGCGGGTTATCATCCTCGAAGGAAATATCGTGCGGGTCAAGGTTGCCGCGGAATTGCGGGTTTTTGTAACGGTCTATGATAACTTCGCGGTAAAAATCGTCCATTAGGCAGGCATCCCTACGACATCAACAAGCAAGTGATCCAGTACAACAGGCGATGATCTCAATTGATGATCGATCTCATCCAGGGTTGTCGCATGAAAATAACGCTCACCACATTCCTGGCAAACTTCAGCTCGGACATTTTCTACAATGTAGAGCTTCCCTTTCAACCAGTGCATCTTGCGAATACGCCTGGTTTGTGTCGTATTCCCACAAAATTCACATTTCATTCGTCCACCTCCAAAGCATAGACGGTAATCACAATTAAATCATGCAACTCGTGAAAACGGCAAACAATATGAAGGGCGCGACCATCGCTGGCCCGCCCCTCAATTCGATAGCGTGTACCACGTTCATCCTGAGTCAATTTCTTCTCGATATGCCCGTTCAAGATAGCCTGTTCGACATCCTCACGCTCCAAACGATCAGCCCACATTTCTTCTTCCGCATGAGAAGAAAGATAATATCTTCGTTCCAACAATAACCGCTGAATGCGCTGGAGAACGCTCATGTTTCTATATGCTAAAAACCTTCTTCACCCGGTAAATGCCCTCCACCAATCGCTCCACTTCTTCGGTAGTGTTATACAGGTAAAAGCTGGCGCGGGCGGTGGCCGTCAGGCCGAATTTCTCGTGCAGGGGTTGGGCGCAGTGATGCCCGGCGCGCACCGCCACCCCGGTTTCGTCGAGGATTTGGGCCACGTCGTGCGGGTGGATGCCCGGCAGCGAAAAGGCCGCCACGCCGCCGCGCGGCCGGGCGTTGCCACCAAACACGCGCAGCCCAGGGATTTCCGCCAGGCGTTCGAGCGCATATTCCATGATGGCGTGTTCGTGGGCGGCTATGGCATCCATGCCAATCGTCGCAAGATAATCTACCGCCGCGCCCAGGCCCACCGCCTCGGCGATGGCCGGCGTGCCCGCCTCGAACTTGTGCGGGATGCTGTTGGGGGTGAACGAGCGCAAATGCACGGTCTTGATCATATCGCCGCCGCCCAGGAAGGTGGGCATGGTTTCGAGCAAATCCTTGCGCCCATACAGCACGCCAATGCCGGTCGGCCCGCACATCTTGTGCGCTGAAAACGCCAGGAAGTCGCAGCCAAGCTGCTGCACATTCACCGCGAAATGCGGCACCGACTGCGCCCCATCTACAAGGGTTATCGCGCCAACAGCTTTGGCTTTGCGGATAATTTCTTCGGCGGGATTGATCGTGCCGAGGACATTCGACATGTGCGTGAACGAAACCAGTTTAGGCCCAAGCGCCAGCAGGCGGTCGTACTCGGCCAGGTCGAGCATGCCATCGTCGGTGACGGGGATAAATTCGAGGCGGATGTTTTTCTCGCTCGCCAAAATATGCCAGGGTACAAGGTTGGCGTGATGTTCCATCTCGGTCAGGATCACCACGTCGCCGGCGCTCAGGTTGGCGCGCCCCCAGGAGTAAGCCACCAAATTGATCGCTTCGGTGGCATTGCGGGTGAAGATCACCTGCCGCGCCGCCGGCGCAGCGATGAATTTCGCCACCTTGGCCCGTGCTTCCTCATAAGCAGCGGTAGCTTCTTCGGCCAGGGTGTGAATGCCGCGGTGGATGTTGGCGTTCGACCGACGGTAGAAAGCGTTCATCGCCTCGATCACGGCCTCGGGCTTCTGGCTCGAAGCGGTCGAATCGAGGTAGGCCAGCGGCACGCCGGGGCGCACTTCACGCCCCAGGATGGGGAAATCGGCTCGAATGCGGGAAACGTCGAGAGGGGTCATCTTATTTTTTCGTCAACGGGCGGGTTGTCTTGCGGCGGCGCGCCGGGCGGATCGAACGCGAGGTCTTTGGCACCCACAGCACATGGTCGGGAACCATCCAGCCATCGGTCAGATACACGCTCTCCTGAAATTGCACCGCCAGGATTTTAGAATCCACCTGCACGACCACGCCGTCCAGCCAGTCATTGATGCGCTCCCCGTTGCGATCATGATCGCACAAAACTTCCACCCGGTCGCCGACATTGTAGGGTTCGGTCTGATCGGGTGCATTGGTGAAATGTAGTTCTGCCACAGTGGGCCTCCTCAATTCATACTCGTCATACTCGATATTCGGTGTTCGGTATTCGATATTCGTTACTCAAATATCGAATATCGTATCATTTTAGCCTAACTTCGCCTGGATCGCATCCTGAAAACGCTGGCGCACACCATCAAACGGGATGCGCTGCATAATCGGATCGAAGAACCCCTCCACAATCAGACGTTCGGCTTCAGATTCGGGGATGCCGCGGCTTTTCAGATAGAAAACCTGCTCGGCGTCTATCTTGCCAACCGTCGCGCCGTGAGTACAGCGCACGTCGTCGGCCAGGATTTCGAGACCCGGGATCGAGTCGGCGCGGGCGGCCTTGTTCAACACCAGGTTACGGTTGGCCTGGTAACCATCCGTCTTTTGCGCGCCGGGAGCTACGTAGATCATCCCCTGCCACACCGAGCGGCTGCGGTCTTTGAGCGCACCCTTGAAGAGCAGGTCGCTGGTGGTATGCGCCGCCAGGTGATTCTGCTGCGTGTCGTGGTCGAGATGCTGCGTGCCATCGGTGAAATAGAACCCCGACATACGCCCGGTGGAGCCTTCGCCGATCAGGTCGAGTTCGGAGAAATTCTTGGTCAGCTTGCTGCCAATCGCGCCAAACACCCAATCGAGCGTGCCGTCGCGGGCGATGCGGGCGCGCTCGTGGCTGAAATTCCAGACGTGTTCGCCCCACGATTGCAACTCGACAAAACGCAGGTTGGCCCCCTGCCCGACGTACAGTTCGACCACACCCGCATGGAGGCTGTCTTGCGCCTCGGTCGGCGAGGCGGCCTCATGAACGTAGGTGAGTGATGCGCCATCTTCCACCCACACGAGCAGGTGCGAGAAATACGCCTGCCCGCCACCCGGCCCCCACAACAGGCTGTGAAGCGGTTGATCCAACTGTACGTTGCGCGGCACATACACCAGCACGCCCTGGTTGGCTAACGCCGAAGCGAGCGCGGCAAATTTGCCCTCGTCGGCGCGCACCACCTGACCGAGGATGTTGGCAAGAATTTCAGGATGCTCCCGTTCAGCCGTCAGCAGGTCGGTGAAAATCACACCCTTCTCGGCCAATTCGGGCGCAACGTGTGCTTGAATGCCTTCAGGGGTGAAAACGAGTTGCCCACCGTGGGCGGAATCGGTGAGGGGGGCGAGGAGAGCGGGGGGAGCCGCAGGAGCGGCGGAGATGGGGAGCGAGGAGAGTGACGCCGCCTGAGGCAGCAGGGCGCGGATATCGGTGCGCCGCCAGGCTTCGTGTTGGGTGGTGGGAATGGGGAATGCTTCATAAGCATCCCATGCCCGGCGGCGATATTCGCGCAGAAAATCGGCAGCGCCTTCGACGACGGGGATCATTTCAGCAGTAAAGGGCAGGCCAACCGGCTGCACCTCAGTTTTGCGGGTGCGGGTGACGACAATGGGGGGCATGGAAACCTCGTTATTCGATATTCGTTATTCGATCATTCGAAAATCCAAAGATGAATAACGAATATCGAATGATCGAATAACTTTCTTAACCAATCGATCCTTCCATCTGCAACTGGATCAATCGGTTCATTTCAATCGCGTATTCCATCGGCAGTTCTTTGACCAACGGCTCGATGAAGCCTGAAACAACCATCGTCGTGGCTTCTTCTTCAGAGAGGCCGCGGCTCATCAGGTAGAAAAGCTGCTCCTCGCCCACCTTCGATACGCTGGCCTCGTGGCCGATGGTCACATCCTGGGCGTCAATTTCGATGTAGGGATAGGTATCCGAGCGCGATTTCGGGTCGAGCAGCAGGGCATCACACACCACGTTCGACTTCGAGTCTTCAGCTTCTTTGTGAACCTTGAGCAGGCCGCGGTAAGATGCCCGCCCGCCGCCCTTGCTGATAGATTTGGAGGTGATCTTGCTGCTGGTATGCGGGGCAAAATGGATCACTTTGCCGCCAGCATCCTGGTGCTGACCGGGACCAGCGAAGGCCATGGAAAGGATTTCGCCATGTGCGCCGGGGCCAAGCAGGTAACAGGAGGGGTATTTCATCGTCAGCTTCGAGCCCAAATTGCTATCCACCCATTCCATCGTGCCATTCTCGTAAACCAACGCCCGCTGCGTCACCAGATTGTACACATTGGTTGACCAGTTTTGGATGGTGGTATAACGCACGCGCGCACCCTTCTTGACCACAATCTCGATCACGCCAGAGTGGAGGGAATCGGTGGTGTATTGGGGCGCGGTGCACCCTTCCACATAGTGAATTTGCGACCCTTCATCGGCGATGATCAGCGTGCGCTCAAACTGGCCGAAGCTGGCTTCATTTAAGCGGAAATAGGCCTGCAAGGGCAGGTCAATTTTGATCCCAGGCGGAACGTAAATGAACGAACCACCCGACCACACCGCGCCGTTCAAGGCAGCATATTTGTTGTCTTCGATGGGGATGACGGTGCCGAAATACTGCTTGAACAGGTCTGGATGGTTGCGCAACCCGTCTTCGATGCTGACAAAAATCACGCCTTGCTTCGCCAGGTTCTCGTGAATCTGGTGATACACCATCTCAGAATCATACTGCGCCCCGGCTCCGGCCAAAAACTTGCGTTCAGCTTCGGGGATGCCCAGCTTATCGAAGGTCTTCTTGATCTGGTCAGGTACATCATCCCACGAGCGCGATTCGCGCTCGGATGGCTTGACGTAAAAATAAATGTCATCCAGCCCTAAATGAGCAAGATCGCCGCCCCAGGTAGGCACCGGGCGTTTCTGGAAGTGATCGAGCGCCTTCAGCCGAAAATCCAGCATCCACTGCGGCTCGCCCTTCATGGTTGAAATTTGCTTCACCACATCGGCATCTAGCCCTTTACGCGAACGGAATACGTAAGTCTCAGGGTCACTAAAGCCGTATTTATAATCATCAATACCTTGTAACAGAGCTTCGTCAGTCATAGATACCTCCTACTACTCGCCACTGCCCACTTTCTCCCGAATCCAGTCATAGCCATGTTCCTCCAAATGCAGCGCCAACTCCGCTCCACCGGTCTCGACGATGCGGCCATCGAGAAGAATATGAACATAATCGGGTGTGATGTAGTTTAAGATGCGCTGGTAGTGGGTGATCACCAGCACGCCCAAACCCGGGCCGCGCAATGCGTTGACCCCTTCGGAGACGATCCGCAGGGCGTCAATATCAAGGCCCGAATCGGTTTCATCCAGGATGGCAATTTCGGGCTTGAGGGCGGCCATTTGCAAAATTTCGGCGCGTTTTTTCTCGCCGCCTGAAAAGCCATCGTTCAGATAGCGCCCGGCAAAGCTGTGATCCATCTTCAATACATCCATCCGTTCTTTCAACATCTTGCGAAATTCCGGGATGGGCACGCCCTTATCGGCGGGGTCAATGGCCTTGCGGCGTGAATTGAGCGCCGTGCGCAAAAAGTTAGCCACCGAAACGCCGGGGATCGCCACCGGGTATTGGAAGGCCAGGAAAATGCCCAGGCGCGAGCGCTCATCCGGCTCCAATTCCAGCACATTTTGGCCTTTGAAGATCACCTCGCCCTGGGTGATCTCATAGTTGGGGTGGCCCATGATGGCGTAAGCCAGCGTGGATTTGCCATTGCCGTTGGGGCCCATCAGGGCATGAACACGGCCCTGCTCAATCGTCATATCCAGGCCCTTCAAAATCTCACGATCACCGATATTGACGTGCAAATTGCGGATTTCTAAATCAGACATAGGAATTTCTCCTTCTTTTTGTTTTAAGTCGGCAGGATTATAGCACTGCGGCGTGCTGTCGTCAATATATTTATGATAATTATCATAAATATATTGACGAGATTCTTTCCCCCTGGTATACTGCGTTCATGTCTAGCACACGTGAACTTGTTCTCAAGACCTTGCTGACCAACTCCCGCTCCACCATCCCAGATCTGGCTGATGCGGTAGGCATCAACGATATTTCGGTGCGCCATCACATCAACTCGCTGCAAGCCGAGGGGTTGGTGAGTTCAGAGGAGGAACGGCACGGCGTGGGACGGCCGCGGCGCGTATACTTCCTGACCGAGGCCGGGCTGGAACGCTTCCCCACCCGCTACCTGCGCCTGACCATCCGCCTGCTCGAACAACTCAAAGAGACCATGCCCGCCCCCCTGGTTGCACAGCTTTTCAATCAGATGGCCGAAGACCTGGCGCAAGATTACACTTCCCAGGCCAACTTGAAGAACATGCCCATGGAAAAGCGCCTGGAAGAAATGAAAAACTTGCTTGCCCAAGAAGGCTTCAACATCCAATGGGAGCGCCAGGGCGATGAGTACCATATCCACGAAGTAAGCTGCCCATATTATCACGTCGGGCAGAATCACCCAGAGGTCTGCACCGTAGATAAGACCTTGATCTCCGCCGTGCTGAACGTCCCCGCCCAAAAAACCCGCTGCATCCTCAATGGCGACAGCACCTGCACCTATATTGTCCCCACCCAACAGGAGAATCCCGCATGAGCGAAGCCCCCAATAACAACCGTCCCTTCTGGCAGGCCGATGAAACCCACCCCGACCTGATCGAACCGTTCACCGAAGCCCTGCGCGAAGTGATTGACCCCGAAATCGGCCTCAACGTCATCCAGCTCGGCCTGATCCGCGACCTGGTCATCGAAGAGGATGCCGCCAACGTCAGTATGATCATGACCACACCCTTCTGCCCGTATGCGCCAGCCATGCTCGAAATGACCCGCCAGAAAGCCGAAGGGGCGTTGGGAATGCCCACAAAAATCTCGATGGGCATGGAAATGTGGGATTTTTCCTACATGGAAGAAGGTCTTGGGGGCGACTGGGGACTTTACTAAACCACTCAACTATGCTAAACTAGCCGCCGCGCTGAGACCAGCGCGGCGTTTGTTTATATCAACGAAGGAATAGAAAATTTCCATTTCTTTACACAAACGCTCTTTCCGCTCCTGGCACGCTCACGGCGTTGACCAGGGGCAATCCCGAGGAAAGGAGGCTTTTTCCCATGCGTGACTATGAACTGATTGTGATCGTGCATCCCGAACTGGATGAGACCGCGTTTAATGATGTGGTCGAGAAGGTGAAAGGTTTGATCACGAGCGCTGGTGGCGCGGTCAGCAAAGTGGATTTCTGGGGCAAGCGAAAAATGACATACGCCATTCGCAAGCAAAAAGAAGGCAACTATGTGCTGTTCAAATACCAGTCGTCCCCTGAACTGTGCGCCAGCCTTGAACGCGAACTGAAGTTGAATGAACCGATCATGCGCTTCTTGATTTCGCAAAACTAAGATCGTCTTCTTTGTGTGAGGAGTTCTATCCATGAGCCGAGGCTTGAATAAGGTAATGATCATTGGACGGTTGGGACGCGACCCCGAAATGCGCTACACCCCCTCCGGTAAACCGGTGACCACCTTCAGCGTGGCTGTCAGCCGCAACTGGAACACATCCGATGGTGAACGCCGCTCAGAAACCGAATGGTTTAACGTTGTTGCCTGGGGCAACCTGGCAGAAATCTGCAAAGAATACCTGACCAAGGGCCACCAGGTCTACATCGAGGGCCGGCTGCAAAGCCGTCATTGGGACGATGAAAAAGGCAACAAGCGCACCTCCGTCGAAATCGTTGCCAGCGAGATGATCATCCTGAGCGAACGCCGCGACAACAACCACGATAACTCCTTCGACCCCACACCCGACGAAACAGACGAATTTCCTTTTTAGCATTCAAAAATACCGCGCATTTCAATCTACGCGGTATTCAGGAGTATGAACGTGAATTACAACAATCCTTCGAATGACGCCCAGGGCGGGCGGCGCTTTTTCTCAGCGCCGAAGGTTTGCCAGTTTTGCACCGATCACAACGCAGTCATTGACTACAAACTCGTCGAAGTATTGCGCCGCTATGTGACCGATGATGGCCGCATCCGCCCCCGCCGTCAGACCGGCGCCTGCGCCCGGCATCAACGCGAAATGGCCCGCGCCATCAAACGCGCTCGCCACCTGGCCCTGCTGCCCTACACCAGCGACACCGATCGCTAAAACCTGCCCACCTATCCAAACCGGGGCATAAGGAGCCACTCCTTATGCCCCGCATTTCTGTATTGAGGTGTATGCCTTATGGCAAGCTCACAACAACCCAAACTCGTTACCAAGAAACACCTGGCCCGCCAACAACGCGAAGATATGCAGGTACGCTATATCGTTATCGCCAGCATTGCCGTCATCGCGCTGGTGGTCGTGTTGATTGCGGCGGGTCTGATCAACCAATTCGTCATCCAACCCAATCGGGCAGTGGCTGAAGTCAATGGCGAGAAAATCTCTGTGCGCGAATTTGAAGTCAATGTCCGTTACCAGCGCGTACGCATCTACGACAACTATCAGCAGTTAGCCGTCTACTTTGGCGATGACGCACAGTTCGAACAACAGCTTCAACAAGCCCTGGGGAACACCCTTGGCATCGGTCAACAAGTGATCGACAGCCTGATTCAAGACCGCCTGATCCGCCAGGAAGCCAAACGCCGTGGCATCACCGTCACCGCGGCAGAGGTGGATCAAGCCCTTGAAGAAGGTTTCGGCTATTTTCCTGATGGGCAACCCACTGCCACCCCCACCATCGCACCACTCCCCACCTCCACGCTGACCTCGCTGCAACAAACCCTGACCGCACCGACGGCCACCACCGTACCGACCATCACCCTGCCCACCGCCACCGCCACACTGGCCCCCACGCCCACCAGCAGCGTCGTCCTCACTCCCACCGCAACGGCCACCCCCTATACCAAAGATGCTTTCGAGAAAAACCTGGATGATCAGGTCAAATACTACCGGGATGCCACTCAGATGAGCGAAGGCGATTTCCGGCGGCTGATCGAAAGCCAGTTGTACTATGAGAAGGTGATGGATGCGGTTCTGGAAGAAATGAACCTCGCCAGGGAAGAGGAACAAATCTGGGCACGGCACATCCTGGTTGCCGAACCCGTTACAGCTACATTGCTGATCGACCAGATCAACGCTGGCGCCGATTTTGCCCTGCTCGCTGAACAAAACTCCAACGATCCCAACACGCGCTTCAATGGCGGCGATATGGGCTGGTTTGGCAAAAACAAACAGGACGCGGCCTTCGACCTGGCCGCCTGGAGCCTGCAGGTTGGCGAAGTCGTCAGCCAGCCCGTCCAAACCGCCAGCGGCTACGAAATCATCCAACTGCTGGGCAAAGAAGTTCGCTCCCTGGACGAAAACACCTACCAACAACTCCGCCAGACCAAATTCCAGGAATGGCTGGATGCGCAACGCAAGCAAGCTGAAGACACGCTGAAATTGATCATCCACGATTTCTGGACCGAGATCATCCCGAACGACCCCTACCCGGTGACAACGCCCTAACATCCCTTCCAGGGTGTTCGCAAAAAATGGCTGGCAGTTTACACAAAACTGCCAGCCATTTTATTTCTTCTGTGACCGACGCCAGAATTGTTCCTGGATTTCCCCCACATGCTGCACTTTCTCATCAATAGCGGCTTGCAGCCAGATTTGGCCGTGTTCGGCGGTAGCCAGGCTGCCGGCGCCGTAAGCGCCGGTGGCGGTGTCATCGCGCCAGGGCGGGTTGGCGATCAATGCCCCGCCTTCGATCCAATCCATGTAATACGAAGGGGTGGCAATGAAATTGGTTTCGTCTACGGCGCGTTCCATGTGGGCGAGGTCGGGGCGCAGGTGCAAAATCAGCGCAGTTTCCAACTCGCAGGCATGGCCCATGCCGCCGATGGCCGAACGGCGGTGTTTTTCGAGGGCCGCCACGCCGTCTGGCCCGGAGAGATGTAAAAAGGCGGTGGCGCAGAAAATGCGTTTGCCAGAAAGGCGCGGGTGGCGATCCCCGGCATATTTGACCACGTTGACGAGGAAGGACATATTGCCGCCGTGCCCGCTGAGCAGGTAAAAACGGCTGAAACCGCGGGCCACAAGCGAATCGATCACCGCCAGCCAGAAATCTTCGAAGGCGCGGCCGCCGGCATCGAGTGTGCCGGCGAACTCACGGCGGTGCATGGAAACGCCGTAGGGCATGGCGGGCAGCGCAAAAGCGCTTTCGGGAGCCGCCTGCGCCGTCCCCTGGGCAATGGCTTCGATGATCAGCGTGTCGGTCGAGAGCGGCAGGTGGTAGCCGTGCTGTTCGGTGTGGCCGATGGGGAGGAGGATAACTTTATCGAGGGCTGAAGCGGGGAGAGAGAAAGGGAGAAATGAGAAACCAGGTATGAGACGTTCGATGTTCGCGGGCAGACCGAGGGAAAGTCCTTCGGGTAGAAGGACAGCCAGCCGGGTGAAGCCATCTTGCCGCAGGCATTCGAGCAGATTGTGAACGTAGGCGGCGAGGTAGGGCAAGGGAACGGTCAATCCGCTGCCGGGCCAGCCGAAGGGAACGGCAGGCAGCAGGCCGATGCGCGGCGGGTGGCCGAGGGCGGCGGCAAGGTTTGCCGGGTTTGCCAGGCTTCCGAGCGGCAGCGCCAACGGCAGGTCGCGCGGCAGGGCGGCCACTTCGGGCCAGGTGAGGGTTTCATAGAGGATGATTTCGGTCATGCGGCGAAGTATATCACCCGCTTTGCATCTGCGTCCGTTGGAAGAGCCACACCCCCAGGCCAAAATAGAGCGCTGAAAGCAGCGCCAGGGCGACCAATTCAAAGGTCACGTCGGGCAGGCCCGCGCCGAGGGTGAATATCTTGTTCAAGGCGACCACGGCGTGGGTTGGCGGTAACAGGTCGGGCAGGGCAAAGCCGCGCCCGACCAGAGTGAACAGTTCGTAGCGCGGCAAGGGGAAGGCTGCCCCGGTGAGAAACATCAGAAAGCCAAGGGGGAAATTGGCGATCACGAACGCCTGCGCCACAGTCTTCGAGAAACAAGCTACCATCAGGCCCAGGCCGATGATCGAAAGGCTGGTCAGCGCGCCAATAACAATTGCCAGCCACAACGGCCCTTCGCTGCGAAAGCCGAAGGCGTAGGCCGTGGCAAAGGTGAGCAGCACCGCCCCCACCGACACCAACGCCAGCCACAACGACGTGCCGCCCAAAAACTCGAAGCTGCTCAGGCGCGTCAGGCGCAAACGCTTCAGCGCCCCCGATTCGATGTCGCGCGCCGGGGCCATGGCGGCCTGGAAGATCATCAACACCACCGATAGCACCAGCAGCCCCGGTACGTAATTCTCGAACTCACTGCGGGCCGCCGAGGCCCCCAGCGGGATTTCGACCAGTTCGACGGGCCGGGCTGCCTGGCTGGATTCGGCCACGTAGGCATCGGCGGCTGTCATCGCCATCACGGCGGCCACGGTGTACATCGGGTTGGAGAGATCGCCGCTGAAGACCAGGTCGGTGGAGGCGGCTGTATCGCCAGCCTGGAATGCCGCCAGGGTGGCCGAAAAGTCGCCGGGGATGATGACCAGGGCGGCGGCCTTGCGGTTGCGAAGCTGCATTTCGGCGTCGGCGCGGTCATCGGTCTCGGTGACGCGCAAGATTGGGCTGCCGTTTTGATAGGCGATGGTGCGCATGGCTGCCAGCACATCCTGCCCGGCGGCAAAGGTGGTGCCATCGGCCAGCGTGACCGGGGTATCCTGGATGATGACCAGCACGGCATAGGCCGTCGTACCGGTGGCGCCGGTCATCATCCAATAGATCATCACGAACAGCGGTGCAAAAGCCAGGCTGAGGGCGATCACCCACAGGTCGCGCTTTTGCTCGCGCACGCATTTGCGGAAGGTGGAGAGGAGGCGGGGGAGGGAGGAGGGGAGCATGGGGCAGGGGGCGAGGGGGCGAGGGGGGAACTTTCGACCTGCCTCATGCTACGTGCTACTTGCCACCTGCTACTCGCGCAAACGGCGGCCTGTCAGGGCGATGAAGGCGTCTTCGAGGGTGTTGGGGCGCAGGCGGATTTCGACGGGCGGATGGTTGGCGGTGCGCAGGGCGGTGAGGAGGTCGGGCAGGCGTTCGATCAGGTGGCGGCCGCGCAGGAGGAGGGTGTGGTTGAGGGTGGAAATCTCGAGGCCGAAGGGGGCCAGGCAGGCTTGGGCGGCGGCGGGGTCAGCGGGCAGTTCGAGTTCGAGTACGTCGCCCTGGCCGATGGATTGCTTGATGGCAGCGGGCGTATCGAGGGCCAGCAGGCGGCCGTGGTCTATGATCGCCACGCGGTCGGCCAGGCGGTCGGCTTCGTCCATATTGTGGGTGGTCAGGATAACGGTCTTGCGGCGGGCCAGCGTGCGCACGTAGTCGCGCACCAGCACGCGGCTTTGCGGGTCGAGGCCGGCTTCGGGTTCGTCGAGGACGACAATTGCGGGGTCGTGGACGAGGGCCAGGGCCAGGTTGAGACGGCGCTTCATGCCGCCGGAGAGTTTGCCGGCGGTGACATTCGCTTTGGCGGCCAGGCCGAGGGCTTCGAGCAGTTCGCCGCCGCGCTGACGAGCGGTTTGGCGCGGCACGCCGTACATCTCGCCGATATATTCGAGCTGTTCGAGGCAGGTCAATTTTTCCCAAAGGATCGTATCCTGCGGGCAAACACCCACGCGGGCACGTACCCCCGCCCCGCCGCCCTGGATGGGCCGGCCATCTACGAGGACACGCCCGGCAGTCGGTTTGAGCAGACCGCACATCATCGAGATGGCGGTGGTTTTGCCGGCTCCGTTTGGCCCAAGAAATCCGAAGATTTCACCCTCGTTCACAGACAGGGAAAGGTCATCCACAGAGGTCAGCGCGCCGTATCGTTTGGTCAAACCATCAAGCTGCAAGACGACTTCGCTCATCGCAGCACCAGCAGCAGAATAATCCCTATCGTGATGATGAAGCTCCACACCCAGGCCCACCCGCCAGGGTCAGATACGCCGCTGCCGAGGCCAATGGGTCGAATGCGCAGCAGGGGCAGGTCGGCGCTTTTCACCAGCAGTTCTTCGTCGCTGATGCGGAAGGGGTTGTAGCCCTCGAAGAAACCGGCGAACCCGGCGTTTTGCAGGATTTTGCGGATCAGCAGGCGGCGCAATTCGGGGTCGGTCACTTCGTCCACCTGCCCGTGGATGGCCCCGCCCGGCAGGATCACGTCTATTTCGGGGTTGGCCAGCAGGTTGCGGTACCAATCGGACGTTTTGCGCCCGCCGGAGATGCAGTAGACGCTGCCCTGGTGAATGGCGTAATTGACCGGGGCGAAGCGCACCTTGCCTGTCTTGCGCCCGACCGCTTTCAAAACCATGATGTAGCCGCTGAACGGGTTGCCAAAGAGCGGCCCCAGCCCCAGGCGGAACAGGGGAACCATGAAGAATTTGTTGACGAACCAGAAAATGCGACGAACATAGGTAGGCATACTTTATCCTTTCGGAAGGCCGAGATAACGCGGCACTCGCTGACAATAGGCTTCGTAGCTGGCTCCATAGGTGCGTTTGAGATGTTCTTCTTCCACCCGCGTGACGGCATAGGCCAGAGCCATGTACGAGAGCAACCCAACCCAGGCCAGGCCGTTCCACCAGGCCAGGCAAGCGCCTAAAATGGACAGGCCATAGCCCACAAATTGCGGGTTGCGGCTCCAACGATACAGGCCATGCGTTGCCAGGCCCGGCGTGTCGCTGCCAAGCCAACGAGAAAACGTACGGAACAAATCCCATGCGTACAGCACAATTCCAAAGCCGAGTGACATCAAGGCCACGCCAACCGGTCCCAGGCTTCCCATCGGCGGGATGCCTGCTTCACCATACAACAACAGGCCGATGAACATGCCATTGACGGCAAACACGCCCACATGCACAAGCGATCCCCACCGGCTCAGTTTTCCGCGCAGGCGATATTCCCGTCGCAAAATCAATACCCCTCCAAACGAACATACCAGGAACACAAGGCCATAGGCTATCAATCTTTCTACAGTCAACATCAGACCACCTCAGGATTTTCTGAAAGCGCGGGCGAAATGCCGTTTTCGATCATCGCCAGAAGGGCACCAACCACCCGCTCAAAGGGCACGTCTGCGCTGGTGGTTTGCAGGTAGGTGTTGAGAAAGGGGAATAGTTGCGTGTCGGATGCGGCAACGACCAGGGTGTTGACGGCGCGCGCCGCGGCTTCGAGGTCTACCTCCGGGCGGATTTCGCCGCGGCTGGCCGCCTGGACGAGGATTTGGCGGGTGGTCTGGAACATGACCTCGGCCACCGGGCGCACCAGCGCTTCCTGGAGGGCGGGGTGGCCCTGGTAGGCGGCGCGGCCTAAAAAACGCACCAGGGCGGTATGCGTGCGGCCCCATTCGAGGCCGCCGGCCACGTAGGCTTGCAGCGCGTCGCGCAGGGGCATCGCCAGCAGGTAGGGGCGCGATTGCTCGAAGAGTTCTATGGTGAAACGCAGGCACAATTGCACGGCAAAATCGAGCAGGCGGTCGCGGTCGGGGAAGTATTGGTAGAGCGAGCCAATCGAGACATCTGCCCGGCGGGCGATCGCATTGATGTTGAGGGCGGTGGGGCCTGTCTCGGTGGCCTCGTCGAGGATGGCGTCGAGGACGGCCTGCTGGCGGTCGGGGTCGAGGCGGCGAAAGGTGCGCGTGACCAAGCCTTCTTGCTCCAGTTGCAGAATGTAATTGGGGAAATAGGGCCATTCGGGAAATGCCATATAACATGAACCGTTAGTTCATATTATATGATAAATAAGTTCGCCTGTCAACCCTGGTTGTGCCGGAATTTGTGTTTGGCCGCATTTGCGCGGTCGCACAACGGGCGTGTTCGCCTGCCGGGCCCGCCCGGCGATAAATCGCCGGGCTAACAAGCAGCGCCGGTTGAAACCGGCTTGAAGCCCGATTGATCGGGCGCCGCGGGCGACCGAAGGTCGCAGTAGCCGGGATACCGCATTAACCTGGGGTACAATAGCCAAACAAATTTCACTGGGGCGGATGAAACCAACACGTTGAGGATGCTTTGGCAAAACAAATCTTTTCTTCTCCCCCGCGCCTGGCGTTGCGTGCCGGCGACACGTTTGCCGCCATGCGGCACCGCAATTATCGGCTGTGGTTCTTCGGGCAGATGGTTTCGCTGGCCGGAACATGGATGCAGGCCACCGCCCAGGGCTACCTGGTTTATGAGTTGACCGGTTCCGAAGCCTACCTGGGGCTGATCGGCGGCATATCGGGCATTCCAACGGTGCTGTTGATGCTCTATGGCGGCGTCGCGGCTGACCGCATCCCCCGCCGGACGCTGCTGGTGATCACCAGGCGGCAATGATGCTGCTGGCGCTGATCCTGGCCGGGTTGACCTTCGCCGGGGTGGTGCAGCCCTGGCATGTGCTGGCACTGGCGGTGCTGCTCAGCGTGGCCAACGCCTTCGACGCCCCCGCCCGCATCTCCTTCGTCAAAGAGTTGGTACCCGACGAGGATATGACCAATGCCATCGCCCTGAACGCCACCATGTTCAACATCGGCACCGTCAGCGGGCCAGCCATCGCGGGGATCACTTACAGCCTGGTTGGGCCGGGGTGGTGTTTCTTTCTCAATGGCGTTTCGTTTATCGCCATCATCATTGCGCTAGGGATAATGCAAATCAGTTTCCATCAAACCGCCCACAAGGACAAACCGCTGCGCGAAATTGCCGAGGGGCTGCGGTATGTGCGCTCGCAGCCGTTGATTATGGGGTTGATCGGTTTCATGGGTCTGGTGGCGATCCTGGGGATCAGCGTCCTGACGCTGCTGCCGGCCTGGTCGGTGGAGGTGTTGGGCGGCGATGTCACCACGAATGGGTTGCTTTTGTCGGTGCGCGGCGGCGGGGCGTTGATCAGCGCGCTGATGCTGGCTGCACTGGGTAAGTTTCATATCCGCGGCAAATTGTGGACGATTGGCAGCCTGTTGATGCCTGTTTCGCTGATCATTTTTGCACAGGTGCGTTGGCTGCCGCTTTCGCTGGTGATATTTATGCTGATGGGCTGGAGTTTTGTGCTGATCGCCAATAATAGCAACGCCATGATCCAATCGCACGTGCGCGATGAACTGCGCGGACGCGTGATGAGCATCTATACACTGGCGTTCTTCGTTTCGATGCCAGTTGGCTCGCTCTTGGTCGGGTTTCTGGCAGAGCGCACGAATGCGCCATTTACGGTGACGCTGTTGGCGGGAGTGCTGCTGGCCTTCGCCGTAGGGACGTATGTATTTTTCCCCCGCATACGAACAGAACAATAAAGGTACAACGCACCTGGGTATCCACCGAGTAATTTTCGGGCCAAAACCAGGTGCGTTGCACCTCCCGCTAAACGGGTGAACGCTTGCGGTAATCGAAGAAAATTTCGACAATGTGGGGGTCAAAGTGCGTGCCAGATTGCTCTTGCAGATAATCGAGCGTTTGAGCTTCGTTCCAGGCCGGGCGATAGGGGCGGTCGGTGGTCAGCGCGTCCCATACATCTACCAGGGCGAAGATGCGGGCGCTGATGGGGATTTTCTCGCCGGTGAGGCCCTTGGGGTAGCCGCCGCCGGCCCATCTTTCATGGTGGTAGAGGGGGATGTCGAGGGCTGGCTGCAAATAGGGGATGCGGGAAAGCAGTTGGTAGGCATAGATGGGGTGTTGGCGCATGACCAGCCATTCATCGTCGTTGAGGGGGCCACTTTTGAGCAAGATGCGGTCTGGCACACCCATTTTGCCAATATCGTGCAGCAAGGCGCCGCGGCGAATATGCGGCAGAGCCAGTTCGGGGAATTCCAGTTCGCGGGCCAGCGCCAGGGTCAGGTCTACCACACGCTGGCTGTGGCCGGCGGTTTCGCGTTCGCGCAATTCGAGGGCGCGCGACCAGCCTTCCAGGGTGGCATCGTACGCCACGGTCAGTTCGGTGGCAGAGCGCAGGGCGTGCGCTTCGGCTCGCTTGAGATCGGTAATATCCCAGGCAATGCCGCCCAATAAAGGCGGCTGGTCTTCCATGGGGATCAAAAATTGCATCGCCTCGAAGTGATGGATGCCATCTTTGAGCGCGATATCCCACATTTTTTGCACCAATTCGCCGGCCAAGGCGTTCGGATCGTTGTGCAACAACGAGGCCAGGGTCAGGGGTTCGATCAACCCATCATCGGTAAGCCGTTCCCAATCGAGTTCAGGGAAAAGTTCGCGAAAGCGCTGGTTGACGTACAGGATGCGGCCATCCAAATCTTTGATGTAGGCCTGCATGGGGAGGTAAGTCATAAACATGGCAAATTTGCGCTCGCTCTCGCGCAGTGAAGCCTCGGCCAGGCGGCGCTGGATGACCAGAGAAACCTGGTTGGCGATGAACCCCAACACGGCCAGGTCACTGGCGCTAAACGCATCTTCACCCTGGAATGTGGCAACCGCCATCAACCCCAGAATACGCGCATCGTCATCCTGGAAGGGTACGCCCAGCCATTGCTGCGGCAGTGGGTCGGGCGGCAAAATATCTCCCCGTTGAATGTATTTTTCGAGCAGCGCCGCATCCAGTAGCAACGGCTGACCAAGCTGCAAGAGCATCTCATCCAGGCTGCGTGCGGAAGTGGGTGACGAGCTGGCTGGCGTCATGCGAGCGCCCACGCGATAGGGATATTCGATTTGCCCGGTGTGTCCATTGAGGATGGCGATGTAGAAATGCTCGGCGGGCATAATTTCACACAAGGTGGCGTGAATGGCCCGGTAAAGCTCGGCCAGCGTGCGGGCGGTGTTGGCCGCCTGAGAAATGCGATACACCGCAGCCTGCACCCGTTCGGCCTGACGGCGCTGGCGGCGGGTGTGAAATTCGGCCAGTTCGCGTTGAATGGCCGGAACGAGGCGGGAAAGGGCGTCTTTCATCACGTAATCGCTGGCGCCGGCGCGCATCATCTCGACGGCGGTGCTTTCGCCAATGGCCCCAGAGACGACAATGAAAGGAATATCCAGGCCAGTTTCTTTGAGCATTTCCAACGCGGCCCGCCCGCCAAAGTGCGGCAAGGCATAATCAGACAAGATCACATCCCAGCGCGCCATCAGCGCTTCCTGCATCTCGTGAGCCGTCGTCACCTGGCGGTGCTGCACCTCGTAGCCAGCCCGTTGCAATTCGCGCAAGATGAGAAACAGATCATCATCCGAATCTTCGACCAGCAGAACATTCAATTGTGCGCCCATTTGTTACCCTCCACCGGCTGGATCAGGCCTGACCATTTGGCGGAAAAGCGTTGTGCGAAAACCAGTAGCGCGCCAGGCGGCCAATGGCTTCGTTGAAACGCTCGAAATCCACCGGTTTACGAATATAACTATTGGCCCCAAAGCGATAGCCCTGGGCAATATCGGCCTGCTCATTCGAGGTGGTCAGCACCACCACCGGCACCAGCCGCAGGCGTGGGTCTTGTTTGATGCGCCGCAGCACCTCAAGACCATCTATTTTCGGCAATTTCAAATCCAGCAAAACCAGGGCGGGCAAATCGCTCAGATCGCGGCCCGCATAGGCCCCCAGGCCCATCAAATAATCCAGCGCTTCAGCGCCATCGCGCGCCACCACCACCGGGTTGGGGATATGGTTTTTCTTCAGCGCCCGCAGGGTTAACAACTCATCATCAGGATTATCTTCTACCAACAGAATACTTTTTTCTGTCATGGACTTCTGCGGCCTCCAACTTTCGCCATTTCATGTAGTATAGCATTAAGCAGTGCTGATAAAATCACATTATGAAAACCGTTCGTCAACAAGTGTTGGAATACATCACAGCCCGCCGCGTGGTCACCGCCGAAGAGATCGCCCGCTCCTTCAAAATGACCCGCGCCAATGCCCGGCATCACCTGGCGGTGCTGTTGGATGAAGGTGCAGTTGAGATCAGCGGCGCTGTGCCAGATGGCAGCCCCGGCAGGCCACCCCAACACTACCGTCCCACCAACCAGATTCGCCAGCACAACCTGGATCGCCTGGCGCGTGCCTTGTTGCAAACGACCCCGCCAGAACTGAAATCAGATGCCTGGTTAATGGAATTGGCCGAACACCTGCTCGAACTGCCCAACCCTGGCGTGATAAACCGGCCCAACCCGCCGCACGCCGAACACCTGAGCAAGCGCCTGGCACATACCGTGCGCCAGCTTAACCAGATGAACTACGACGCCCGCTGGGAAGCTCACGCCCAGGCGCCGCGCGTCATTTTCAACCATTGCCCTTACCGCGCTATCGTTGATGAACATCCTGAATTGTGCCGTATGGATGCGCTGGTGCTGCAACGGGCGCTGCGCGTCAGCGTGACGCAACTGGTGAAACTTGGGCGCGACAGCAAGGGCTTATCGTATTGTCAGTTTGCCGTGGGGAGTTTGCTCTCGGCCATCAGGTCAACAGGCGCTGATTGAGTTCCTGCACATCGGCGGGGTAACGCTGCAAATCGTCGCGCAGGCGGTCTACATCGCTGCCGTAGAGCAGCCGCCGGGCCAAGAAGGCATATTCTTCGCTGCCATAGGGCGGCACGGTCACATCTTTGGCGTTGCCACGCACCACCCGCAGCGAATCGATCAACCAACGTAAAAACGTATGCGCCTTGCGCAGGCGGGCGTAATCGTCCTCAGACAAAAGCCCGCGCTGATGCAAAGCCAACATCGCCTGGCGCAGGTTGGTGCTGCGCAAAGAGGGGTCTTGGGCTCCATGTGTGATCTGCAGGGCCTGGATCAGATACTCCACGTCAACCAGGCCGCCAGGGCTGAATTTGGCATTGAACGTGCCGCCGGCCACCAGGTGACGCACCTGGCGTTCGCGCATAGCGCGCATGGCCGTCACATCGAAACTCTCCCCGCTGCCATACACATATTCGTCGCGCAAGGCGCACACCTGGCGGCCGAGCGCCTCATCGCCGGCAACGAGGCGCATCTTGACCAAGGCCTGGCGTTCGTAGGCCCAGGCGGGGCCATCGGGGGCATAATAACGCTGGAAGGCGTCCAGGGCCACCGCCAGGCTGCCAGCCTTGCCATAGGGACGCAGTTGCAAGTCCACCTGAAAGATGCCTTCCTGCCGCGCCCAGATGGCGGCCACGAAGGTGCTGACCAGCGCGTTGAAAAACTCGCCGGTCGAAACCGGGCGCGGCCCATCGGTAACGCCCTTCCCACCGTAAACGAAGATCAACTCGATATCCGAAGCGAAACCCAACTCGCGCCCGCCGCACTTTCCCAGGGCCAGCACGGCCAGCGGGCAAAGTGAACCGTCGGGCAGGCGTGGCTGTCCAAACTGGCCGACAACCTCAGCCAAGACGCGTTCTAACGCCGCGCCCACCACCAGTTCGGCCAGGTCGGTCAGTTCGGCGGCGAAAGCCCAAAAATCGGGGGTCAACTCCAAAATATGACGCATATCCATGCGGAACATTTCACGGTCTTTGAAGGCATTGAGAGCCTGCCGCCAATCGTCGCCGCCAGCAGCCAGGGCCGCGGACAACGCATCAGCCAGTTGCGAGCGGCTTTTGTCGCGGGCCAGGGCGTCCATGTCGGTGACGACCGGGAACAGGTTGGCATATTGCATGCGCAAAAAATCATCCCACAGAAAATTGCTCACCCCCAGCAGGCGCGCCAGGCCACCCAACACATCGGAGCGTTCGAGCGAGGCCAGCTCGTCGGGCCAGTTGGGGCGCTGAAAAAGCTGGCTGAGAAAATCGCGAAAATGGAGCAGCGCCGCTTCGGGGTTGGGTGAATGCGGCATGAGGTGGGTGAAATGTTTGATCAACACGATGGCGGCGCGCAACTGGCGCTGTTGTTCGGGGCTGGTGATCTTGCGCCCATGTTCATCGGTGACGTATAAAATATCGTTGATGCGATTGCCCTCCGATTGAACCACCACGCGGGCAATATAGGTTCGATACAACGCCAGGGCATTGGTCAGTTCGTATAGAAAGCCGACTGTATCAGGCGCGTTGATGCGCAAGACGGTATAGCGCTCGACTGACTCGTTATCAATTTCAATATCAATCGGGTAAAGCGGGATCAACGTTTCAGACATGGCCTGGTAGCCCGCGGCCACGCGCTTGGCGAGTTCGCCGCGCGCTTCGCGGCGCTGCCCGGCAGCCGCCATGCGCAGCAACGCCAACAGATCGAGGCTGTAACGATCCCAGGTATCGGCAGGGAAAGCGCCCGATTGCACCGGGCTGACGGTAAAGACATCTACAATTTTGCGGCGCGCCTGGTCGCGTGCGGCGGGGGCCGCCGGACGCAGGCGGGCGGCAGGCCGCCGGCGGCGTACCGCGGCCACCCCCGCCGTGGCCGGCGCGGGCAGCATGGCTGGCTCATCGGCGGTGGGTTCATAGGTAAACACCTCGCCGTCCAAGATATTCAAACCATAGACAAACATCAAACCACAGATCAACGATAAGGCGCCGGGGTAATCGTAGCCAACGATGGTCACGCGCCAACGCTGCGCCTCCAGCGGCACGGCATCTACGAAAACCAGGCAGGTCTCATCGAGCTGCTCAGCCAGCAGCGCATGGCGCTCAATGTCGGCTTCGCTGAAGGTCAACAAATACGAGGAGTCGAGGCGCGAAAGATGCTGGCGAAGGTCTTGCGGGGTATCAGACATCGAAACACTCCCAATGTGATGCAGGTAAATGGCGCGGATGGCCGCGCCGTGCTGCTGGTAACGGGCCAAAAATAGTTTCCCGGCATTTGGCCCCATATAGCCCAGGCGGCGCGCCAAAAGGGCAATCGCTTCGGGGTCGGTGGGCAGGCTGTAGGTCTGGCGGTAGTGCATCATCTGCAGGAAATGTTCTACCGTGCGCAGAAAGACATAGCCATCGGTCAGGACGCGCGTTTCTTCGCTGGTGAGTAAATGGGCGGCGGCCAGGCGCGGCAGCGCCATCAGCGTGGCTGGTGAGCGCAGCGCCGGGTGCGCCGCGCCATGCGCCATCTGATAAAACTGGACGACAAACTCGATATCGCGGATGGAGCCTTCGCCCAGCTTGACCTCGCCCCACGAGCGCCCCTGCTGGCGCAGCACCTGTTCGGTGCGCTGCTTCATGGCGTGAACGCTGGCGCGCAGCGTTTCGATATGAACGCCAAAGATCGCTTCTTGCACGCGCTGGCAAAAGGCATGGCCCAGCGGCATGTCGCCGGCAATAGGGCGCACTTTGAGCAGGGCTTGTTTTTCCCATAGCCGGGCCGATTTTTCTAAATAAGCCAGGTAGCCATCCAGGGTGGAAACCAGGGGGCCGTCGTTCCCCCACGGGCGCAGCCGCATATCCACGCGATACAAAAACCCTTCCGCCGTCACCGCCGAAAGCGCCTGGATCAGCCCATTGCCCAGCGGCACGCAGGCGGAGGCATTTTCGGCGGCGATGAAGATCAGGTCTACATCAGAACTGTAATTCAATTCCCCCGCGCCCAACTTGCCCAACGCCAGCACCACAAAACCGGTGGTCGGCACGTTCAAATGGGCGGCGGCCACCGTCAGGCCAGCCTGGGCCAGGCCATCGGCCAGGGCAGAAAGTTGGCCGTAAGTGGCGGCCAGGTCGTAGAGGTCGAGCAGGTCGCTGACGCCGATGCGCAGCAAGGCGCTGCGCTGGTAGCGGCGCAACGCGTCGAGTTGTTCGTCGAAACGCATCCCGTGGGCCAGGGTGTTGAGGGCCTCGGCAGTCACCTGGGCGGAGGTCTTCGGTGCGCTGAGGCGCTTGCGGCGGTAGAGCAGGCTGGTATATTCGGGGTTGCGCAGCAAAATCTCGGTCAGGAATTGGCTGCCGGCGAAGAGGGTGATCAAAATTTCGAGGGTGCGGGGGTGTTTTTCGAGGGCGGGGAAGAGCGCCGGCGGGCTGAAGGCCTCGGCGTAGCGCTCAAAGTTGACCAGGGCGCGGTCGGGGTCGGCGCAATCGGCCAGGGCCGCCAGCAGATGCGAACGCAAAGCCTCGAACGCCGGACGCGCCCGGCCAGCCGCGACAGCCAGGCGCTCCAGGCAAACGGCAGCCAGCCGGGGTTCAGCAAAAAAGGCCAGTTCCGCCGGAACAGCCTGCCGATCACTCATTGACCAGCACCTTGATCGTTTTGATCTCGAAAGGCTGAAATTCGAGCAGCAGACGATCCACCGAGGCTGCCTCGTGATTCAATTTCAGCGGCTGCGGGTTTTCTTCCATCAAATCCACTTCTTCGGCAGAGAGAACGCTGAAGCCAAATTGCAGGGTGGTGAAAACGGTGCAGCCCGTGGCTTCGTACAGGCGCAGAATGAGCGCATGACCCTCTTCGGTTTGCTTGACCGCTTCGAGAATGACGTTGGAACGATCCAGCGAGATAAAGGATGCCTGACGGGGCAGATCGCCATTTTGGGGAGCGAGGGGCGTCACGCGCAGCGGCACATTCAACTCATAGGCGGCCTGGATGACGTGACTGCCGGGTAGATCGCCAGAGTGGGGGTAGAGGGCGTAGGTAAACTGATGCTCGGCCTGATCGGTGTAGGCGTGGTGCGGTTCGCCGGGGCGCACGGCTGCATCTTGCACCAGGCGCGGGCCGGGGTATGGCACAGAACGCAGCAAGTTGAGGTCAATCACATTGCCAAAGGGGGTCTGATAGACGCGATGCCCATATTTCGAATCGTTGAGCAGGGCCACGCCATATTCGTGCTGCGAAACATCCACCCACTTGTGGGCGGCCACTTCGTCGCGGGCCAGGTCCCAGGTGGTGTTGCGGTGCGTTGGGCGGCGGACGTGGCCGAACTGGATGTCGAAGGCGGCTTCGGGGGTGTGAATGTCGAGGGGGAAGGCGACGCGCAGCATGGCGCGTGGTTCACGCCAGCGCAGGCGGGTGACGAAATCGAGCCGGGGGCTGCCGGCCACCAGGATCACTTCCTGCACCAGTTCAGACGCGCCCAGGCTGTAGGTGAATTGCAAGATGATGCGCGGCCCATCGGTGCGCGGCTGGATGGCCACCAGCTTGAGGTGACGAGGTTCTTGGGCGGCGTAATCCATGGCGAAATCCCAGGCATCGCCCAAATCGGTGTACACAGAAAATTGGTTGGCTTTCTGCCCGGCGGGGATCAGTTCGCGGTCGTAGCGTTTGTCAATCAGCGAGGTAATGCAGCCGTCCTTGTCGAAGACCACCCGCAGGCAGTCGTTTTCGAGCCAGTTGTTGTCTACGGCCAGGGTGAGGGTTTCGGGCAGCAGCGAAGCGCCCACATCTACCACCGCATAGCCCATCGAAGGCACGCTGACACGCAGCCAGCGGTCGCCGGCCAAAATCCACTCGCTGCGCTCCCACGAAAGCGAGTTTTGCACCAAAATGGGGATGAGCATGCCGCGCGTGTCGAGGCGGCGCGCCAGGCGGCGGTCGTTATCGCCCAGGCGGCCCAAAATTTCGTGGTGCATGTCCTGATAGCGCGCCAGGCTTTCATCGTAGACGCGTTTGATGGAGGAGCCGGGCAGAATATCGTGGAATTGGTAGAGCAGCACTTCGCGCCACAGGGTTTGCAACCGTTCGGCGGGATAGGGGACTACCGTGGCCGAGGGGTTATTGCCGTGCGGGTTGAACAGCCTGACCAGCGTGCTGGACCATTCCAGTTCGCGCAGGCCCAGTTCAAGTTTGCGGTTGTACCACTTGTTGCGGGCATTGGTGGTCAGCGTGCCTTGATGCCGTTCGAGGTAAAGTTCGCCCACCCAGGTGGCAAAGCGCTCGGCCTGGGTGCGCCACTGCTCGAAGAACGCCGCCGCCGATTGCTGGCGCACAGGGCTGAGGCCGGCCAGGTTGGTGAGACGCGCCAGGCGTTCGAGGTGTTCTTCGCCGGGGCCGCCGCCGCCATCGCCAATGCCAAAGACCAGCAGGGCGTGTTCGGAAATGCCGCTGTCGCGATAATTCTGTTCAATTTTGATCACCGAGCGCGGCAGCGCGGGGCTGTTGTAGGTATCTTCGGGGAACATGTGCGCCAGCACGGTGGAGCCATCAATGCCCTGCCACTGGAAGGAATGGTGCGGGAAGCGGTTGATCAGGCTCCAGGACAGTTTTTGGGTGGCAAAAACATCTATCCCGGCGCGTTTGAGGATTTGCGGCAGGTTGGCGTTGTAGCCAAAGACATCGGGCAGCCACAGGTAGCGCACATCCACGCCAAACTCCTGGCGGAAAAAGCGACGGCCCTGCAAAATCTGGCGCACCAGCGCCTCGCCGCCGCTGATATTGGTATCGGCTTCCACCCACATACAGCCCTGCGGCTCGATGCGCCCGGCAGCCACCTGCGCCTTGATCTTGTTGTACAGCGCCGGGTAATACTCCTTTACCCATTGAAAATACTGCGGCTGACTGGCGCCAAAAACATAATCGGGATAGGTTTCGATGTTGGCCAGGGCGGTGGCAAAGGTGCGCGCGCCCTTGCGGATGGTCTCACGGATCGGCCACAGCCAGGCTAAATCCATGTGGGCATGGCCGACGGCGCTGATGTGCAGCGAGGGGTCGCCGCCGCGTTTTTCGAGCAGGGGTTGGAGGCGCTGGCGGGCGTGTTCGGCAGCCTGCGGCACGCCCTGGTAGAGCAAGTGGGTGACATCGGTCAGGGCGGTTAAAATCTGCTGGTAGCGGGGCGAGTTTTCGGGCAGGGCTTTGAGAAAATCGAGCAGGACTTCGTAATCGTAATAGAGCGCCCGGACGGTTTCGTTGAGCGTGGCGATGGCGGCCTGTTTGATCGTACCGTTTTCTTGCAGACGGCCAAACAGGTCATTGCAGCCGGCATCTGCCCACACTTCGAGCGTTTCGCCGCCCCGGGCTTCTTCCAGCACCAGCAGAACGCGCTTGCCAGGCGTACCCAGGCTGTAATCGTATTCTGACGCAACATTGGTCAGGCCGAGTGCCGGGGTGCCATCGGGTTCGAAGATGCACATTTCGCCATTCACATCCAGCAGCAGCACCACCCGTTTGCCTTTGGCCGTGGCAGGCACGGTGCCGGTGAAGCGAAACCAGGCGCAATCGAACAGGTTACCCCATTTTTCGCCCACTTTGAGCGTTTTGGAGCTGCCATCGGCACGCAGGATGAAGGGGGTTGGCTCGCGGCTGGGCCAACATTGGATGTCTAGTGGCGCGATGATGGTGTAGATATGCTCGCCGATCAGGTTGAGGGCGTAATCGAGTTGGTGTTTGGTATAGGGGGTGAAGGTGGGCATGGGATTGGGGGATTGATGGATTGATGGATTGGATGATTGAGGAATTGAGGGATTGAGGAGATTTTACCACCGGGGTAGGGGCGCACGGCGTGCGCCCTGGTTGCGCCATATCTGGGCGGATGCCTGCCGGGGGCGGATGCCATCCGCCCGGAAGTCAACGGGTATCAACATAGCCCGTGGGGCAAGTCTTTGACTTGCGGTTATTCGCAAACCATAGGTTTGCGCCACGGTAGCGTTATCGCCACCATTTTCAGCCGAGGGTGAAGTAGAATGCCGCGCCCTGGCCGACCGCGGCTTCGGGCCAGATGCGCCCGCCGTGGCGGTGGATGATGCGTTGCACGATGGTGAGGCCGATGCCGGTGCCTTCAAACTCGCCGGGGCTGTGCAAACGCTGGAACGGGCGGAAAAGTTTATCAGCATAGGCCATGTCGAAGCCAGCGCCGTTGTCGCGCACAACATAAACCGGGCGGCCATCTTGCTGCAAGCAACCAAATTCGATGCGCGCCTGCGGCTGCTGGGCAGTGAACTTCCAGGCGTTGCGCAGCAGGTTATCCAGCACAATGCGGATCAGGTTGGCGTCGGCGTGGGCGATGACATCGGGTGCAATTTGCCAATCCACCGGACGTTCTGGATCGCCTTCGGTCAGGTCAGCGGCAATTTCCTGCGCCACCTGGCTCAGGTTGACCCGGCTGCGCCCAACATGCGCCCGCGACAGGCGCGACAGGTTGAGCAGATCATCAATCAGTTGACCCATGTGCTGGGCGGCGGTGCGCACGCGTTCGAGATACTGCCGGGCATCGGGGGGCAATTGGTCGGCGTAATCTTCCATCAACAGGCGGCTGAAGCCATCTATGGCCCGCAAGGGCGAACGCAAGTCGTGGGAGACGGAATAGGAGAAGGCTTCGAGTTCGCGGTTGGCATCTTCCAGTTGGCGGGTGCGGTCCTGCACGCGTTGTTCGAGGTCGTTCGTTAGCTGATGTAGTTCAGCCTGGGCGAGCTTGAGCGTGCATAAATGTCCCAGGGCCGCGGCATAGATGCGCAAAATTTCTTTATCCTGGTTGGTCAGCGGGCGCGCACTCAGCAGGTTATCGGAGGAAAGCGTGCCCAAAATTTTCTGCCCATCCCACAAGCCGCAAGAAAGGCGCTGCCCCTCGGCAATGACATGGGCTTGATCATCCTGGATGGTATGCGCCTCGCCGAGAAAATCAGGCTGGGTGCTGGTGCGCAGCCGGTCATGAAACCCGCCGGGCTGGATGGTGATGCGCGCGCCGCGCTCATCACGGATATGCCCCTGTTCATCTACACCAAACGTGCCGTACATTTCGGGCTGCCCCGGCACGAAAAACCACAGGCCCAGGCGTTCAAAGCCAAGCTGGCTGATGCCCTGTTCGATGGCGCGGCGGCACAGGGTATCGAAATCGGGGGTGGCCGACAGATCGGTAATCGCCGTCACCAGGCGGGTCAGACGGGCCGAAAACAGGCGCTCGGCCTCCTGGCTGGCGCGCAGCGACGCGATGGCCTGTTTTTGCTCGGTGATATCCATATACGCGCCGACAATGCCGGCCACCTGACCGTTTTCGTCGTAAAAGACATCTTTGGCAAAGAACACCTCGCGGGTCTGGCCATCACGGCGTACCACCCTGGCCTCATACAACTGGTGGCGGGGGTCAGCCAACAAGTCGAGATCGGCCTGGTGGTACACCTGGGCCAATTCGGGCGGCCACAGATCGAAAACGGTCTTGCCTATCATCCCTTCGCCAGAAACGCCCATCACCTCGGCAAAAGCCTGGTTGCAGCCCAGGTAACGCCCCTGGGCATCTTTGAAAAAGACCGGCGTGGGGATGGCCCTCAGCAGCGCCTCGTTGAAGCGCAGTTCGCGTTCGAGGCGCTGGTTGAGCGTTTGTAATTCCTGTTCGGCTTCCTTGCGTTCGGTGATGTCGAGCGCGGTAAACGTGACCCCCTGCGACCAATCTTGCGGGTTGATCGGCGTCGAACTGAGCAGGATGTGTAAGATGCGGCCATCTTTGTGCTGCCAGCGTGTTTCTACGATTCCAGTGCCGCGGTGACGAATTTGATCATACTTGACCTGACCGACGTACTCGTAGTCTTCCTGGGTGGGGTAGATCATGCGCGCGCTTTGCCCCACAAGCTCATCCCGGCGATAGCCGATCATCGCGCAGAGGGTGTCATTGACTTCAGAAAAGATGCGGTTGATCACCACCCCAATGCCCACCGGGGCAACCCGAAAAATGCTGGAAAGTTTGGCCTGGCGGTCTTCCATCTCACGCTGCATGGCATAGGCTTCCGTCACGTCGCGGAAAACCATCACCACACCGGCCAAATCGCCGCTGACGGAAAAAATCGGTGCGGCGCTATCGGCAATTTGCCTTTCGCGGCCATCGCGGGCGATCAACATCGTGTGATTGGCCAGGCCCACCACCACGCCCTCCTGCAGGACGCGCTGCACAGGGTTTTCGGCAGCCTGACGTGTCTCGGCATTGACAATCTGGAATACGTCCGACAGGCAGTGGCCCTGGGCTTCTGCCAACGGCCAGCCGCAAAGCTGCTCGGCAACGGGGTTCATGCGAGTCACGCGGCCTTGTTGATCGGTGACGATGACGCCATCGCCTATCGAATGAAGGGTCAGGCGCAGGTTCTCTTCGGCCAGGCGGCGGTCGGCCACCTCGTGGGCCAGGGCGTGGTTTCTGGCTTCGATTTCAGCCACATAACGCTCGCGTTCGGCGCTGGTGATCGCAAACAAACGCCATGTGCTGGCAATCACCACGCCAGAAATCAGCAAAGCGATAGCCGAGATGACCAGGTTCAACAGCAGCACGCGCCGCTCGACAGCCTGCTCAATGCGTTCGAGGTAACTGGTAAAAATACTGCTGCTGACTTCCAACTCAGCCAGGCGATCTTGCAATTGATAAAACTGCCACAAATCGCCAGGGGTAAACGAACCTGGGGCGACGCCGGTCAGGGCGGCTTCAGCCAGTTGGGCCAGGTCAGCTTGCAGTAACGCCTGGCCGATAGGGCTGGCAACCATCTGACAATAGACTTGATCGCTATCAAGGATATTCTGGCGGGTGAAATCCCACACTTTGTACGAAGCCTGAATATCTTGCCGGGTTTGATCATCTAAAAGCCACTGTAAAGGCGTTTCAGCCAAGTTCTGCATAACCAATTCAAAATCATTCAAGGCTTGCAGCCAGGTGTGAGAATTTTTGGCGGTGTCATCATCTAAAAATTGAAACCGCTTTCCAGTCAGGTGATAGAGCAAATACCAATCACTGACGGCTTCGAGCGACAGGCGGCGGATATCCAACACCTGCTGGATGGCCTGATTAGCGCTGAAATAGACCAGGGCCAGGGTCAAAAAAGGGATCAAAAAGGCGGAATAAGTGTAACGGCCAAAAAAAAGTTTCATGGTGTATACAAAACCTGTAAATCGCTTTCGAGGCCGAGGGCGGCATCTTGCGCCGACACCTGCCTGGCCGTCAGGCGTTGAATCCAACTGGTGCCCAACATCATGGCATCCAGCAAGCGTGGATCAGCCTGTTGCGAGCGGCCAAACTGCTCGATCCACGGGCCGATCAATCGGTACGTGCGGGGCGCATCGGCGGCCAACCACACATCGCGAATCGGCGCTGACCCGCCATGCTGCGCATACAGGCGAGCGCCCTCGCCCAGGGTGGCCCACAGCACAAAACGCACCGCCGCCTGGCGCTGGGGCGAACTGCGATTGACCGCCAGGCCGATGGTATGCACCCACAAGGCTCGTTCGATGCGGCCATCCGCCTGCCTGACGCCGGGAGGCGGGGCGATGGCAAAGCGATCATGCACCAACGGCGATTGCTGCGCATCAGCCGCCTGATGGTAATAGGCGTTGGCCTGAATGGCCATGGCGGCCTGCCCCTCTCCAAAGCTCTGCCCGATCTCGAAGTATTCAGCATTGACCGTTTCTGGCGGAATCAACCCCTCGGCAGCCAGGGTGGCAAAGACCTGGAATGATTGTACCCCCTGTGGCGTATTCATGCGCCCCTCGCGCTGCGCCGGGTTGAACTGTACCCCATATGCCCACAAGGTTTCCAGTGCGGCGCAGAATGTCCACGGAACATATTTGCCGTGGATGGCCGCACCATACTCGGTGGGCGAGGTCGGGTTATGGCGGCGAGTGAACTGACGGGCGGTGGCAACGAAGTCATCCCAGGTTTGGGGCGGCTCAGCGATCAGATCGGTGCGGTAGTAGAGGACATATTCGCTCATGTCAATGGGCAGCATGATCAGACGGCCATCGGCGGTGCGGGCGGTTTGCAGGGCCGGGGTCAAGACCTGATCAAGTGTAAGGGTGGCGCCATCAGGCGATTGCATCAAGGCCGGGTCTTGCACATAATCATCCAGGGGCAGCAAATACTCGGCCAGACGACCCACCTGCAACGAAAAGGGATGGACGATGTCGGGCGATTGCACCTGGGCAATCAGTTGTGTTTCAAGCTGGTTGAAATAGCCCACCCGGCTGAGGTGGGTCACCTGCACGGTGATGCCGGTTTCGGCAGCATAGTGTTCGTTCCAATAAGCTGCCGTGGGACGCATGGCATCGGCTTCGGGGCCTTCAAACATCTGCACAGTAATTGTCACAGGTTGCGGCGTAGCACGGCAAGCGGGCAAAACCAGTGCAAGCACAAGCAGGATCAGAAAAATAAAACGAGCTGGCATATTTTTATCCTAACCCGCACAAAGCGGAACAACCAGGGCGAAGGTGACTGCTACCGGGCATTGAAACCGACTGAAAGCCCGATTGATCGGGCGCTGCTCACTAGCCCGGCGATTGATCGCCGGGCGGACTCGTTCAACCGGCCAATGTGAAATAGAACGTCGCGCCCTGCTCCGGCGCGCTTTCGGCCCACACGCGCCCCCCGTGGCGGTGGATGATACGCTGAACAATGGTCAGGCCAATGCCCGTGCCTTCAAACTCAGCCTCGCTATGCAGGCGCTGGAAAGCGACGAAGAGTTTTTCGGCATAGGCCATGTCGAAGCCTGCGCCATTGTCGCGCACGAAGTAGACCGTTTCGCCGCCTTCGACACGGCTGGCAAACTCGATCTGCGCCTGGGGGCGTTTGCTGGTGAATTTCCAGGCGTTGCGCAACAGGTTATCGAGGACAACCCGCATCAGGTTGGCATCAGCAGAGGCCACCATATCAAGTTGGATGCGCACCTGAACGGCGCGCTCCGGCTGGCTTTCACGCAAGTCATCCACGAGCGCTTGCGCCAGTTGGCTCAAATTGACCTCGGTGCGGGTGATGTGGGCGCGCGACAGGCGCGACAGGTTGAGCAGGTCGTTAACCAGTTGCGTCATACGTTGGGCCGATTCACGCAAACGGGTCAGGTAGTGCTGGCTCTCTTCATCCACGGTGACGGTCATGCTATCGAGCAGGATTTTGCTATAGCCATCTATGGCGCGCAGGGGGGCGCGTAGATCGTGTGAGACGGAATAGGTGAAGGCTTCCAGTTCCTTATTGGCGGCTTCGAGTTGCACCGTGCGCCGCATCACGCGCTGCTCCAACTCAGCGTTCAATTGGCGAATTTCGCGCTCGGCTTGTTTGGCCTGGGTAATATCTTGAATCATCGGCAGGAAGTATAAGGGGGTTGCAGTTTCGTCGCGCAGCAAAACGACCGAAACCCGCCCCCACACCACCTGGCCGTCTTTGCGCAGGTAGCGTTTTTCCATCTCAAATTGTTCAATGCGGCCTTCCAACAGCGCCATGACATATTCTTTACTGCCGGGCAGATCATCCGGGTGGGTTATCGCAGCCATATTTTTCTGCAAGAGTTCGGCTTCAGGGTAGCCTAACCACTGGCAGAAAGCACGGTTGACCCGCAAAAATTCCATGTGCGGCGAAACCAGCAGTGCGCCCACGGGGGCTTCATCGAACATGCGGCGGAAGCGCTGTTCGCTCTGCAACAAAGCTATTTCAGCCTGTTTGCGGCGAGTGATCTCACGGAAGATGACCTGGGCCGCCGGTTTCCCGTCGTATGTGGTGGGAATGGCCGCCACTTCCACATCTACCACGCTGCCATCCAGCCGCACGAACCGCTCATCGGCCAGGGGGGCAGGCTGCCCGGTGGTCATCATCTGGCGGATGCGCTCGAAGGCCACGGCGCGGTCTTCTGGGTGGACAAAGTGGATCGCCCGCTGCCCCACCAACTGCGCCGCGTTTTGAGCGCGCACCAGGTGTAAGGCAGCCGGGTTGACATATTGCAAAATGCCATCACAATGCACCACAATCGCATCCGGCGAATGCTCCACCAAATTGCGATAGCGCTCCTCACTCTGGCGCAGCGCAGCCTCGGCCTTCTTTTGCTCAGTGATGTCGCGCAGGTGTTCGATGACAAATTGAACCTCGCCCTGCTCATCCAGCACCGGGTAGGCGCCCACATCGAACCAGCGATCCTGTTCGGGCAGGTGCTTTTGGATGTGCGCCGGCAGGCGGGTCTGATAGGCCTGCTCGGTGGCGCACTCTTCGCAGGGCCGGCTGCGGCCAATGAGCGAAAAACAACACGCCCCAATCGCTTGTTCGGGGGTGCATTGCAAGAATTGGTAGCCGGCGGCGTTGTAGCGCACGATGCGGCGTGTGCCGGCCTGCTGCACGCCAATGATGTCGGGAATGGCATCCAGCAGGGTGGATAAGAAACGGGCCTGCTCGCGGTTGCTCTTTTCGCTTTCTTGCAGAGCCTGGCGGGTGCGCTCCTGCTCCGAAATATCGGTGCAAACGACAATTTTGTACGCTTCTTCACCCACCTCGAAGACCGTGGCCGAATACAAAATCGGCATGATTTCACCGGTCTTTTTGCGCAGACGGGCCGGATAATTGCGCACCGTCCCCTGGGCATCCATCAGACGGTGAATTTCGCGGTGTTGGGCCGGGTCGGCAAAGAGCGGAATCGGGTGCGCCGACCGATCCAGAAAATCTTCACGGTCGTAACCGGTGATCTCCGTGAAGGCCTGGCTGACTTCGAGAAAGTGTCCATCACTGACCCGGCTGATGCTGGCCATCTCAGGCACCAGGCGGAAGAATGCGGAAAGCCGTTCCTGCAGGTGCTGGGCCTCGCTTTCGGCCTGCTTACGCTCGGTGATGTCGCGCCCAACGCCAATGATGGCCTGTACCTGACCCTGCTCATCCAGCACGGCGGTATCTTGCCAGGCCAGCCAGCGCCAACCGACAGATGTGAGGGCGCGCTGTTCTATATAGCAGGTGTGCGGCGGGTGATACAGACTGGCAACCGCCTTTTGAGTGACTTCACGATCCTCTTCATGTACCAGGGGTAGATAAGTATTCCCGATGAGTTCATCGGGGGTTTTTCCGAAAGCCCGGCAGTAAGAGGGGCTGACGTAGAGGAAACGCCCGGCCGTATCCACCTTGACCACCAATTCCTGCTGATTTTCAACCAGCAGGCGATATTTTTCCTCGCTTTCGCGCAAGGCTCTTTCGGCCTGGACATGCCGCGAAATATCACTGACGGTAGTCACCTGGTAGAACTCGCCGTCAATCTCCAGGCGGGTGGTGGAAAACAGGCCAGGAAAAATTTCGCCTGATTTCCGCCGAACCATCACGGGGAAATCTTTGACCCAACCGGTTTCGGCAATCAGCCGGGCCACAGCATCGCGTTGAGAAAAATCGGCCCATAGGGCAATGGGGGCGGCATTTTCACCGAAAACATCTTCGCGCGTATAGCCGGTCGCATCGTAAAAGGCATCGCTCACCTCGATAAACCGGCCCCCCTCTTTGCTGACGCTCGCCATCTCAGGGATCAGGCGGAAGAAGGCAGACAGGCGCTCTTGCATGTGCTTCGCTTCGCGCCCTGCCCGCACGCGTTCGGTGATGTCATAGGCGGTGCCGCTTGTACCAAGGATATTCCCGGCTTCGTCACGGACAAACTTGGCATTGAAGGCCAACACGACCGACCGGCCATCTTTGTGCAGGTGGACGGTTTCATAGCCTTTCACCATGCCGCCAGCCAGCAGCCCGGCAAATTCGGCCATATCGCGCTCGGCCATATCGGGGCTTTGGAAATCGGTAAACGGGCGGCCCAGCATCTCATCTGGCGAATAGCCCAGCACAGCTTCCCAGGCGGGGTTGAGGTAGGTGTAACGGCCCTCGGCATCGCACTGCCAGATCAAATCCTGGGCGGTTTCCACCAGGTCTTGATAGCGTTTTTGGGCCTCGTGCAGCGCCTGTTCGGTGCGCTTGCGTTCGGTAATGTCGAGGATGGTGGTGAGCCAGCAGGCTTCTGTGCCAATGGTGATCGGACTGGCCGAGAAAATGCCAGTGAGAATTTCGCCATCTTTACGGCGCACCTGCATCTCGCTGCCTTCCAAAATCCCTTTTTCGGCCATCAGCCGCTGGGCCTGCTGGCGTTCAGCCGGGTTGACAAACAGGTTCAAAGCCAGACTGGTATTGCCGATGATCTCCTGGCGGGTGTAACCGGTGAGTTTCACGAAAGCATCGTTGATGTCAAGATAGCGCCCATCCGCGATGGTTGAAACCGCCATCACCACCGGGCTGGAATAAAAGGTGCGGGCAACTTTTTCTTCCGAGAGCTTGAGCGCTGAAATATCGCGCGTGACGCCAAACAACGCCGGTTGGCCGTCCCATTCGCCCAGCAGCACCCGCGTTTCAACCGGAATCAGGCGGCCATCTTTGCTTTGCAGCGGGATCAGGCAGGTTTCGGCCTCACCAGCCAGCACCGCCGCGACAACCTGGGCCGCCTCGGCCCGGCGTTCCTCAGGATGCACCACCAGCACTGGCTGGCCGCACAATTCCTCTGCCGCGTAGCCCAGTGTGCGGCACACGGTCTGGTTGACGTGCAAAATACAGCCTTGCCTATCCAGCACAAAGAGCAGGTCGTCGAGCGTGTTGAAGAGCGTTTCCAGGTTTTGTTGGGCCCGCTTCATTTGCGTGATGTCTACGTCCACACAGGCAAAGAGCGGCTGCCCGCCCTCGGAGGGGATGGCAAATTGCGTCGAGAGGATGACCCCCTGGCGGCCATCGCGGTGGCGGTAGGACGATTCGAACGGACCAACCGGCTGACCGGTGGCGGCAATATGGCGCAAATTTTCGAGAAATTCGGCGTTTTCGGCGGGGGTGTAGAGCAGTTGATCGAGCGTTTTGCCCAGGGCTTCTTGCGCCGTCCAGCCATAGATGCGCTCGGAGGCGGGGTTCCAATACACCACCCGGCCTTCCAGGTCATACCACTGCACCGCCACATACGGGGTGAGTTCCAGCGAGGCGCTCAACTGCACCTGACGCACCCGCAGGGCTTCTTCGGCCCGTGTGCGTTCGGTCACATCGTTCATCAAAGCCAGCACATGGGTGACGTTCTCAACCGTTTGCACCACACTGGTCGAAATCTCGATCACCTTCTGGCGGCCATCTTTGGCGGTGATCGGCCATTCTTCGTGCTGCAAATTATTGCCCGTGCGCATCTGATCCATGCGTTCGCTGGCCTGCTGGCGGATTTGCGGATCGGGGTAAAGCGTTTGATACCAACCCAGGCGGTTGATCTCCTCCAGGGTGTAACCGGTCAGTTCGGTCATGCGCTCGTTCCAGATGGTGAACTGCACGAAGGGATATTCTGGCACATTGTGGCACACACACAGCCCCGCTGCGGCGCTGCCAATCACCGCCGTGCGAAAGGCGTGGTCGGCTTCCAAGGCGGCCTTGGCGCGTTTCAGCGCCGTCACGTCGCGCCCCACGCCCACCACGCCGGTGACGCGTTCGCCATCGTAGATCGGTGAGAGCGAGGTCTGGTAGTAAAGCGTACTGCCATCGGCAACCGGGGTTTCCCAATCGTAGACCACCGTCTCACCCAGGGCGGCCCGTTGGCAGGCCTGCTCGTGAATGCAGCCGACCTCATCGCCCACGATCTCACAGGCCGAGCGGCCCAGAAAATGATCGGGCGTCAGGCCGGCCCGCTCCACCCAGTTGCCATACACGCCGGTATGCCGCCCCTGCGGGTCTAGGGTGAAGATGACATCGTCCATCGAGTTCACCAGCGTGCGGAAACGCCCCTCGCTCTCGCGCAGCGATTCGGCCACCTGCATCTGCCCGGTAATGTCGTGCAGGGTCGCCACGATGCCGGTCAGCGTTCCGGAATCATCAGTCAGCGGGGCAGCATTGATCGAGAGCAGCACCCGGCGGCCATCGGGCCATTCGATGGCGTGGCGCACATCGCGCACGGGCTGGCCGGTGCGCATCACACGCGCGAAGGGCAGGTCAGATTCGGGAAAAGGCCCGCCATCGAAGGCGGTGATGCACCATTCGGGGGCGTTGTAGGTCAATTGGGTAATGTCATCTTTGGTCAAACCCAGCACGCGCTCGGCTTCGCGGTTGGCAAAGGTGATCTGGCCGGAGGCATCTACCATGGCAATGCCAACCGGGCTGGTGTCATAAATTTGCGCCATCAACTGCTGCTGGCGGTTGAGGGCTTCTTCGGTCTGGCGCTGGCGGCGGCGGTAATCGGTTTCGTGCAGTTCGCGTTCAATTGCCGGCACAACGCGGGCCAATTCGCCCTTTTGGATGTAATCTTGCGCGCCGCCGCGCATCAACGATACAGCCAGGTTGAGGTCTATTTCACCAGAAACGATGATCAGGGGGATTGCGGGGCGCAGTTCGCGCGCCAGTTTCAGGGCCGCCGGTGCGCTGAAGCGCGGCATGGCATGGTCGGAGGTGATGATGTCCCAGGTATCTGCTTGCAGGGCGGCGCGCATGGCTTCGGGCGTGTCCACCCGCTGCCAGGTGACTTCGTATCCGCCGCGGCGCAGGGTGTAGAGCAGCAGTTCGGCGTCATCGGCAGAATCTTCAACCATCAACAGTTTCAGGGGAGTGGGCATGGCAGCGCCTCACTGGGTGACGCGGAGCGTCGGGGAGGGTTGATACCGCGGAGCGGTGTCAACAGGAAAAGAAAAGCCAGTGGAAGATGTATCTTCCACTGGCTTAATTGTACACAGTTTAACAATCAGGCGGGTTAAACCCACGTTTTTAATGGCAAGTCAGAGACTTGCGCCACAAGTTGTCACTTGCCGCGCCCCAACCCCTTACCGGTGAGGTAGGCATAGCTCTTGCGCACCGCTTCGAGCATATCGGTAGCGCAGCCATCCAGTTCGACGATCAGCCAATCGGTGCTGCCTTCGCCAGCCTGGATGATGGCGGGGAAATCAAGCACACCTTCGCCGACGGCCAACTGTGGCACGCCCTTCTCCGCCGGGCCATCTTTGATGTGCAGCAGCGGGGCGCGCGCGCCCATCAAAGCGACCACAGCCGCCGGGTCTACGCCAGCCGTCTTGACCCAATAGGTGTCAATCTCACAGAAAACCTTGGGGTCGAGAAATTCGAGCATATATTCATAGGCGTATTTTTCGCCAACCTTGAGATATTCCCACCAGTGATTGTGGACGCCCACGGTCACGCCATGCGGGGCAAGCAGAGCGGCGGCGGCGTTGATCTTCTCGCAGGTGGCCTGGGTGGCTTCAACGGTCTTGAAATCATCTGGCCCGGCCCCGGTGACAAGGCGCGTGCAGCCAAGCGCGCCGAGCGTATCCAGCGCTTCTTGCAGGTCAGCCTGTGTGGGGATGGGGAACTTGTGGATGCTGGGAACCGCCAGGCCGAGTTCCTTGAACAGCTTGCCAGCGTCCTGGGGATTTGTCCCCGGAAAACCGGCGGTTTCGACGCCAGCGTAGCCGATCTCGGCCACCTGGCGCACCACAGCCTCGTAACCCTGCTGGGCCACGAGATCACGGACGGTATAGAGTTGGAGGGCAATTGGGGAGGTCATGGGGAGTTCCTTGTTTGGGTGAAGAGGGGGATGGGGTGGGATGGTGACAGGGTGAGATGGTGACACTTTCACCTTCTCACCTTGTCACCGTGTCATTCTAAAGCTTGATCGCCGTAGATTTGGACTCGGCCCGTACTTCCTCCGCCGTCACTTCGCGGCCGAGTTGGGTGGAGAGGTAGATGCCTTCGGAGATGAGCATGGTCTTGAGGCCAAGTTCGGCGGTGGGCAGGAGCGGCACGCGGCCTTGCAAAACGGCGGCCCAGTGCTGCTGCGAACCTTCTTCGGCATCGGCGTTGGCGCGGAGGGCGTTGCGCCGCCAGGTGAAGCTGTCGAGGTTGGCTTTGGCATCCAGGCTGAGATCGCCCACGTTGAAATAGTAGCCAAACGGCTCCAGCTTGACGCCGCCTTCCGAACCCGCCACGGTCGTACCTTCAGGCACGTCCATGTGGTAGGCCCACGACTCGAAGATGTCCATGGTGATATTACTGCCCAGGCGCACAAAGCCCAGGCCGAGTTCTTCCACGTTGTAGCCGCTTTGCGCCTGGCGGTCGGGGTCAACGGGCGTTTCCTGGTAGGTCTGGCCGCAAATCGTCAGCACTTCGGGGTTGCCGAGCAGGTAAAGTGTGGAGGCGATGTGATAGACGCCCATATCGTAGAGTGCGCCGCCCGCTGAAACTTCCTTCTGAACGAAGCTGGGCGTGCCGTAGCCATCTACAAACGGGCGGCCGCGGCGGCGGTGGCCCACCGAGCGGGCATGATAGAGCTTGCCCAGTTTGCCAGCGTCAATGAGATATTTGGCGGCGCGCACTTCCTTCGAGTAAAGCGTGCTGAGCTGCATGTGTAACATGCGCCCGGTCTCTTGCGCGGTTTTGACCATCTGTTCGGCGTCGTAATAGGAGCCGGCCAGGGGCTTCTCGCAGTAGACGTGCTTGCCAGCCTGCATGACGGCCATCGCAACCGGGGCGTGAAAGTTATTATGCAGGCATACATCCACCGCCACGATGTCATCGCGTTTGAGCAGTTCACGAAAATCGGTGTAAACCGCGGGGATGCCGTGCAGGTCGGCCACACGGCGTGCTTCGGCCTCGTTGAGGTCAGCCACGGCCACAACCTGCACGCCGGGCACTTTGTCGAAATAGGTTTTGAGATGGTGTTTGCCAATTTGGCCGGTGCCAATGACACCGATGCGGATGGGGTCGGTCATAGGGTCTCCAAGGGGGAAAAGGTTGCAGGTAGCAGGTAGCAGGTTGCAAGTTGCGGGTTGCAAGTCGGATGTCAAGGGTTGAAGGTTGATGTAGGGGCGACCCGCCTGGGCAAACCCTGGTCTGATCTGGCAAAGCCCCTAAGCCCGATCAGGCTCTAACCAGCAACGAAGGGTCGCCGGTACTGGGATCAGGGGATGAGGCGGGAGGCGGTTTCGAGGAGGGTGGGGCGGAGGGGCGGGGTGGCGAGGCCGGTTTGCTGCATGGCGAGGATGACGCCGCCGACAACGGGAGGGGCGGTGAGGTGGGTAAAGCTGGCATGGGGGGCAAAGGCCAACAAGGTCTGGCGTAACGGTTCAATCAGCAGATCGCCGCTCTTGAACAGGCTGCCCGCCAGCACGACCTCGAAGGTTTCATCTTGCATCTGCAACTGGCGGATGACGGCACAGGCGTTTTCGGCCAACTCGCGGCCAGAGAAAGCCAACAGGTCGCGCGCCACGGCGTCGCCCTCCTGGGCGGCCTGGACAATCAACCGCGCCCATTCAGCGCTCCACCGATAGCGGCCCAGGTCTATGCCTTCGATCAGGTCGGGCAGATCGCGCGCGCCGGTGTGGGCGATGAAAATGTTGCTGAGGGCGGTGTGCGGCCCGCGCTGCGTCCATTCATAGGTGACAGCGCGGATGGCGAGAGCGGCCAGTTCGCCGCTGCCACCAAACTCGCCAAAGAAACTGCCCTCGCCGGTGATGCGTCCTTCGCGGCCCTGGCGGTCGCGCCCGCGCACGTTGTTGCCCGTGCCAGCGACAATGCCCACACCCCAGCCCTGCGCCGCGCCCGCCAGCAGGCCGATCACAGCATCGTTGACGACTTCGCAGGGGCAGTTCAGGCCAAGCGTGGCAATCACTTCTTGATGGGCGGGTAGTTGCGAGGGCCAATCGTAGCCAGAGATGCCAAACCCGGCGGCGTGGATGTCGGCGGCGGTCAGCCCGGCCATGGCCAGGGCTTGCGAAAAGGCATCTTGCATGGCCTGGCGCGTGCCGTCGTAGCCCACGCCTTGCTGGTTGCCCGCGCCCGAATGCCCCAAACCCACGGCCCGGCCTGTTTCGTCAGCGATCAGGGCGTGGGTTTTGGTGCTGCCAACGTCGAGGCCGAGAAAGTAGCTGGTCATTTGAACTGTGGCAGCCAGGCGGCATTCGTCGCCAGCAAATCGTCCAGCACGGCAGGGATTTCGTCGGCTTCGGGGCCGAGGGGGTGGGCAAGCAGGGCCTGGTACAGGGCGTCTCGGTCGCCATGCACAGCGGCTTCGACGGTGAGCAGCTCATACATCTTCACCTGGGCCAGCAGGCCAAAACAGACCGGCGGCAGGGGTTTGGCAGGCAGGGGTTGAATGCCCGTTTTCGAGACCTTGCAGGGCATTTCCAGCACCCAATCGGCGGGCCAACCGGCCACCGCGCCGCTGTGGCGGGTGTTGACGACGTGGGTTTCGTTGAGGTTGTTGTGGTGGGCGTTGAGCAGTTGGGTGGCTACGGTGGAATAGTAAGCCCCGCCGCGCTTCATCAGGTCGGCAGGCGGCTCGCTGAGGGCGGGGTTGGCGTAATCTTTGAGCAGGCCGTCTTCCACTTCCATCACTACTTCGCCGCGCGAGGGCGGCCAGCTTTCCTGTTCGGCCAGTTTGTGCGAAGTGCGGTAGTAGTAGTGGATGTAGTAGTTGGGGATCATGCCCAGGGATTCGATAACGTGCAGCGGCCACTCGCCACTTTCTCTGATCTCCTCGAGCAGGGCGGAGAAGAGCTGCGGCCAGGCATCTTCGCCGTGGATGGAGAAACCGCGGTGCCAGGTGAGATGATTCAGGCCCAGGGTATCGAGGGCGGTATGCTCGATAGAGACGGCCTGGCCGGTGAGGCTGCGCCATTTTTCGGCCAGGCGCATCTGCATCCCAATCGGGGCGTTGCACACCCCCACCGACGGCACATCGGGGGCGTAGCGCTGCAAGGCTTCGGTGACGAGGCCGGAGGGGTTGGTGAAGTTGACCAGCAGCGCTCCCGGCGCCAATTGGCGCATATCTTCGGCGATGCTGAGCAGCACCGGGATGGTGCGCAACGCCTTCGCCATGCCGCCAATGCCGGTCGTCTCCTGGCCGATCAGGTGATGACGCTTACCCAGGTATTCATCGCCACGGCGGGCGGCCATCTGCCCAACGCGCAATTGCGTGGTGACGTAACGGGCGCCATCCACAGCGGCGCGCTGATCGGTGGTCAGGGTCACTTTGAAGGGTGCGCCTTTGGCCTGCACCATACGCTGGGCAAAGCCGCCCACCACTGCCAGGCGTTCGGGGTCAATATCCATCAGCCAGAGTTCAGCCAAGGGGAAAGAGTCCATTCTGGATAGGAAACCATTGACCAGTTCAGGGGTATAAGTCGAACCGCCGCCAAAAACAGCAACTTTCATGGTTTTTTTACTCCGTTTAACTCGTTGCCACAATTTTACGGATCAATGCAAAGGTCTTCTTCACGCCTTCGTACTCGTCGCCATCCTTCGGCACCGCTTCAACGCCCCAAGCGCCGTTGTAACCGGCCGCTTGCAAAAGATGGATCGCTTTGGCGAGATTGACCGAGGGTTCGTCGCCATTCTCGTCGAAGGAAAAGGTCTTGATGTGAACGGCGCGGGCATAGCGGGCGCACATCTCCCAGGCTTCTTCCTGGCGGGCCTTGAGCCAGTTATTGGTGTCGAAGAGCAGGCCCAGGCCGGGCAGGGCGTTGAGCAGTTTCACCACATTATCGGGGTTGTTGGTCGGCCCCCAGTGGTTTTCGACCAAAAGCTCGATGCCCAGCCCATTGGCGCGTGCCAGCAAATCCTGGTAGCCTTCGACAATGATCGCGAAGGCATTGTCGGGCATATCGGCGGGGCCGCCGGCATCAATGCGCACCTGGTCGCATTCCAGGTAGCGGGCGGCATCCAGCCAGCGGTAGGCCACGGCCCGGTTGAGGGCGCGGGCGGCGGGGCTTTCTTCGTAGATGTGCGCCCCATCCACCGCCAGGCAGCCAAAGGGCAGGCCCACCCGCTGCGCCGTGGCTTTCACTTGCGCCAGGTAAGCCATCTCATCACCCGAAAGCTGCGGATTCGCCACGCCTGATTCCTTGATCTGCCGATCCCCGGCGATCAGCGGCGCGAGATGCCCATTCCACGGGTCAAGCTGGGTGCAGCCCAAATCCTTGCAATCGGTAATGTACTTGAACATATCTTGCTGGCCCGCTTCCAGCGTGCGATGAAAAGACCAGGAGGCGATAGCGAGTTTGAGGGACATGGTGGGGAGGCTCCTTTCAGGAAAGCGATAGGCAAAAAGCGAAAAGGGGGCTTTCCATTTCGCTTTTCGCCTTCAGCTTTTCGCTTCTCTAATCCAACTTCCCCGCGCTCAACCCCAACGGCAGCGCCGCCGGCTGAACACAGGTGCTTTGCAGTTCCACGTGTTTGCCTTCGTTCGAGGCATCGTGGATGGCGTGCATGATGTCGAGGACGTGGTAACACAGTTCGCCGCTGGCGCGGTGGGGGCGGCCCGTGCGCAGAGCGGCGGCCATATCGGCCACGCCGAGCGAGCGCGAGTTTTTGGCGTAACCGTGGCTGAGCGGGATTTCCGTCCAGGCGTCCATCCCGGGGCGGCGCAGTTTGACCGGCCCGCCGAAGCCATTCGGGTCAGGCACACTCAGCGAACCCGCCGTGCCGTAGATTTCGATGCACGGCATGTTATGCGCCCACACGTCGAAGCTGGTGACGATGGTGGCGATGGCGCCGTTGGCAAAATCAAGCACACCCGCCACATGGGTGGGAACATCCACTGTGATCACCGTGCCGTTGAGCGGTTGGCTGGTGATAGTGCGGGTGGGGAAGGTGGCACGCGCCGAGCCAGTGACGCGGCGCACAGGGCCCATCAGCGAGACCAGGGCGGTCAGGTAATAGGGGCCCATATCGAACATCGGGCCGCCGCCCACTTTGTAGTAGAACTCGGGGGCGGGGTGCCAGCTTTCGTGGCCGTGGCAGAGCATGAAGGCGGTGGCGGCAATGGGCGTGCCGATCCAGCCATCGTCTATCAGCTTGCGGCAGGTTTGCAGGCCGCCGCCCAGGAAGGTATCGGGTGCGCCGCCCACCAAGAGGCCCTTTTCCTTTGCCAGGGCAAGCATCTTCTGGCCGTCGGCCCGGCTGATGGCGAGGGGTTTCTCGTTATAGACCGATTTCCCCGCGGCCAGGGCTTTGAGCGCCACTTCAGCATGGGCCACGGGAATGGTCAAATTGATGATGATTTCAATCGAGGGGTCGGCCAGCATTTCATCCACGCTGAGGACGCGGGCAATGCCGTACTTCTCGGCTTGCGCTTTGGCGCGTTCGGGGATCAGATCGGCCACAGCCACGATCTTCATGCTCTCGAAGGTCTGCCCCATTTCGAGGTAGATGCCGGAAATGTTGCCGGTGCCGATGACGCCGACGGGAACAGGGGTAAGGGTAGTCATTGGAGTCTCCTGGGGGTGAAGGGGTGACATGGTGAAGGGGTGAGGGAGTGATCCGATCACCGTGTCACCCACTCACCTTGTCATTTACTCGCCCACATCATACCGCGCTGCACAATCGTGCGCGCTTCGGGGACGTTGAAATCTTTGGCAACATGGCCGAGCGAGCAGTAAAACACGCGGCCCGCGCCCCACATGCGCTTCCAGGCCACCGGCATCACCGTCCCGGCCACCCACGGGGCCACGGCAGCCGCCGGCCCGCCCGCCACGAAGGTGGTGGTGGCGAGGACTTCGTTGCTGGGATCCGTGTGCATGTAGTATTGCTCCGATTGCATGTGAAAAGTGGGCAGGCCCGCCACGATGGGGTCATTGGGTTTGGTGATGTCCACATCGTAGTCAATCACGCCGCCGGGATGCGCCACCCACTGCCCGCCGACCATGAACTGGTACTCGGTATTATTGCGGAATGAGTCACCCATGCCGCCGTGCCAACCAGCAATGCCCACGCCGCTCTTCACGGCTTCGAGCAGGCCGGCTTCTTGCTCGCGGCTGATCTGGCCCATCGTCCACACCGGCACGATCAGGCTGAGGGCGGCCATTTTGGCGCTGTCGAGGTAGGCATCGAGCGTGTCCGAAATTTCAACGTCGTAGCCTTGTTCGCGCAAATAAGGGGCGAAGATGTCCACGCACTGCTTGGGTTCGTGTCCATCCCATCCGCCCCAGACCATGAGGGCTTTTTTGTTCATTGGGGTTCTCCTGAGGGAAATTGGGTAGGTGATGCGTGATGCGTGATGCGTGATGCGTGATGCGTGATGCGTGAAAATTTTATGGCACATCACGTCTCACGCATCACGTATTATGTTGGATTCGGCACAAACGCGCCGCCGCGGCAATGCTTGAGATAGTTCAGGCCGTGTACCTGGCCGGTCATTTCGAGGTCGTCGCGGTAGACGGGGTCGTGCCAGCCTTCGATGTCAATCGAGCCGGTGTAGCCGCCCAGGCGCAGTTCGCTGATCACATCCGTCCAATTGCAATCGCCAAAGCCGGGGGTGCGGTGGAAGGCGAACGGCACGGGGCCTTCAAAGCCATATTGCCGGATCACGTCCCAGCGAATGGTGGCGCACTTGCCGTGCAGGTGAAAGACCTTGCCCACCCACTGGCGCAACTGCGGGATCGGGTCAATCAGCGTGACCATCTGGTGGCAGGGTTCCCACTCCAGGCCCACGTTGGCGGCGGGGACGGCGTCGAACATCAGTTCCCAGGCTTTGGGGTTGTGGGCAATGTTCCAATCGCCGGCCTGCCAGTTGCCGCCCATCGAGCAGTTCTCGAAGGCCAGGCGGATGCCCCTGTCAGCGGCGCGCTGGGCAAGCGGCGTGAACACTTCTTTGAAGCGCGGCATATTATCGGGAATGGATTTACCGCGCAACCGCCCGGTGAAGCCGGCCACGATGTCCGCGCCGAACAGGTGGGCATGGTCAATCAGCGCTTCCCAACCGCGCAGGGTTTGCTGATCGATTTCGCCGGTTTCGAGCGGGTTGCCGAACACCGCCACCGACGAAATTATGATGTCGCTGTCGCCGATGGCTTCTTTGACCTCCCCGGCCAGCCGAACCAGGTCGGTCTCACCGAGGGTTTGCCAGAAGGTGATCGAAAAGCTTTCAAAGCCATAACCTTTGATCTGGTTGATGTAGTTGGCGGTATTTGCACCGCCGGAAACGAGGGTACCAATGCGGATATCGAGGGTGTGGGACATAAGATTTTTGATTGTGGATTTCTGATTGCTGATTTGCTTACTTGCTAATTTGCACCAATTGCCCGGTCTCAGCGCTTTCGATGGCGGCGAAGACCATGGCCAGGCTTTTGATGTTATCGGTGCAGAGGGTGTTGGGGGTGGCGCCGGTGCGCACGCATTCGACAAATTCCTGGATACAGGAGGCGTGGCCGTGAAAGCGTTCGTCGGCGGTGTAGGGTGGGATGGGGATGGGCTGGCGTTCGGCCCAGAATTGGCCGGTGGGCGTGGCGGTTTCGGCGGCGAAGGCCTCGGCGCCATCCCATTTCAGCGTGCCTTGCGTGCCAATGAAGCGCCACTCAGCCTCCCACGCGGTTTGCAGGCCCTCGGCGCACCAACTGCCGCGGTAGTTATACACCACGCCGCCGGTCATCTCGAAGATCGCCATCGCCGATGCGCCGTGGGCGTACCACGAACCCGCCGGGTTCCATTCCTTGCAGAAGGCCGAAACGGGGTCGAGACCGCCCATGAAGCGGGCCTGATCAAAGGTGTGGATGGCCATATCGAGCAGCAGCACGTGTTCCATCTCTTCGCGGAAGCCGCCGAAATGCGGGCCGAGGTAAAAATCGCAGTTGACGGTGGTGAGCGGGCCAATGGCGCCGCTGGCGAGGAACTGACGGATGCGGCGGACGGGTTGCATGTAGCGGCGGTTCTGCATCACGGCGTAGAACCTGCCGCTCGCTTCGGCAGCGGCCACCGCGGCGCGGGCGTGTTCCATGCTATCGGCCAGGGGCTTTTCACCGAGGACGTGGCAGCCGTGTTGCAGGGCGGTAAGCGTGTTGGTGTGGTGTGCGCCAGGAATGGAGCAATCGAAGACGATGTCGGGACGGGTGGCGTCGAGTACGCGGGCGAGATCGCTGCCGATCAGCACACCGGTCAGGCCAAATTCAGCGGCCCGGCGGCGGGCATTCTCTTCGAGCAAATCCACCAGCCCCACCAGTTGCACATCGGGCATATCTGCCAGCGGCTTGAACCACGCCCCGCTGATGCCGCCACAACCCATCAGCACCGCTTTTAGGGTATCGTTACCATGTGGCATGACAAAAATCCTTCGTGAATGAGATGAAATCACCAGCGGGTTGCCTCGCTGGTGATACGGATTGTACATCTAAGAAAAGAAAAGGGTGAGGGTGACAGATGTAATGAACGGATGTCACGGGTAACGGACGCGCAACCGGCGATTGCGTTGGTCGAGCCTGTCGAGACCGAGCGAAAGGTTGATACTGTTGGCGAATTGCACTTTCTCTGCCCATCGGGGCCGCCCGGCGATAAATCGCCGGGCTAATAAGCTGCGCCGGTTGAAACCGGCTTTCACAGCCCGATTTATCGGGCGTTGGTCTTTAGCCGGGCGATTAATCGCCCG
>CAZSFD010000033.1:0-50354 GCA_964606085.1 uncultured Anaerolineaceae bacterium | reverse complement strand
ACGAAAAATTACCGTGAAGAGAGGGCCGTCACCATGAAAGTATCTGTACTACAAGAAAATCTGGCGCATGGGTTGAGCATCGTCTCGCGGGCGGTGTCGCCACGCAGTACATTGCCCGTGCTGGCAAATGTCCTGGTTGCCACCGACGAAGGCCGCCTGCGCTTATCTGCCACCAACCTGGAATTGGGCGTGACCTGCTGGATCGGTGCGAAAGTGGAAGAGGAGGGCGCCACCACCGTCCCGGCGCGCACCTTCAACGACCTGGTCAGCACCCTGCCCAACGACAAAGTGGAAATGGCCCTGAATGTGCGCACGCAAACCCTCAACGTGCGTTGCAGCACATCCAACACCGACATCAAAGGCATAGATGCGCAAGAATTTCCGCCCCTGCCCATACCCGATTTGAACGATGGCATCGAACTGAATGTAACCGAACTGAAGGAAATGATCCAACAGGTGGCCTTCGCCGCTTCGGTGGATGAGGCCCGCCCGGTGCTGACCGGTGTGCTGCTCACGGCAGTGGGCAACCGGCTGACCCTTTCGGCGGCAGATGGTTTCCGTCTCTCGATCCGCCGCGCCGAGCTTTCAGCCCCGGTGGCACGCCCGATCAGCGCCATCATCCCGGCACGGGCGCTGACCGAACTGGCGCGCATCTCAGCCGATAGCGACCAGACGCTCAAGATGGTGCTGCCCCCCGGTCGCGGCCAGGTCATCTTCCGCATGAAAGATGCCGAACTGACCTCCCAACTCATTGAAGGCAGTTTCCCCGACCTCGAACAAGTCATCCCACGCAATTTCCGCACCCGCACCATTGTCTCCACGCCAGCGTTGCTTAAAGCCTGCAAACAAGCAGAGATTTTCGCCCGCGAAGGCTCGCACATCGCCCGTGTCAACATCACCGCGGGCGGCGAAATGCAGCCCGGCACCGTCGAAATCTCTGGCCAGGCCGAGGAACGCGGCTTCAACCAGACCAAAGTAGACGCCACCGTCGAAGGCCCCGACATCTTGATCGCCTTCAACGTGCGCTTCATGCGCGAAGTTTTAGACGTCATCAAAACCCCCAACGTCGTCCTCGAAACGATCAGCGATAACAGCCCCGGCATCCTCAAGCCGGTCGGCGATGAAAACTTCTTGCACGTGATTATGCCCATGCACCTCGGCAGTTGAAACCGGTCGCAAAGCCAAGGTCAAAAGTCGAAGGTTGAAGGTTGAAGGTTGCACTAGCGACTTTTGACTTTCAACCTTCAGTTTTTTAACCCCCCCCTTGCTACCTGCCCCCCGCACCCATGACCCTCCCCCTCGCCAACTTCGACGAAACCCTGCGCATCTACCTGGCACTGGCGCAGTATCCGGTGTTGTGTACACCCATTCGCGCTCACATGCGGCGGGAGTTATTCCAGCGCGGCGTGATCACCCCGCTCGATTTCGAAGCCGAAGTGCGTGAACAGGCCCTGCGCTCGCAAACCCGCGAGGGCATGCAGCAATTCGACGAAGAGCCTGCCGAAATCTGGGAGATACGCCTCGCCCGCCTGCGCGACCACCTGACCGACTTCTACTTTGCCTACAACCTGCCCTTCGACCTGTTCGAGCAGATCATCCGCGAGACGCTGGCCGAACGCGGCGTTCGTACCGAGCGCGGCACCCACGCCGACGACCTGCTGATCTCGTTCAACCCAGAGATGGCCCCGCAAGATGTCCTCTTCGAGCAGGCAGCAGCCATCGAAAAATTGCCGCCCGTCGAACGCCAACAAATGGAGGCCCGCCTGCGCGAGATCAAAGTGGTGCTGATTCGCACCATGATCAGCGACCATCTCAGCTACGTCAACATCGCCAAAGAATGGTTCACCATTGCCGACCTGCACGAAATTCGCCGCCGCAAAATTGGCAGCGGCAAGATCGGCGGCAAAACGGCGGGCATGCTGCTGGCCTACCGCATCTTGCAAGAAGTGGGCGACGCCGACCTGCGCGCCAGCGTGCGCCTGCCGGAATCGTATTTTTTGGGGGCCGATCTCACGTACAGCTTCATGGCGCTCAACCAGCTCTTCCGCTGGGGCGACCAGAAGTACAAAAGCGACGAGCAAATCCGCGCCGAATACCCCCAAATCCGCCTGGATTTCCAACGGGGCCGTTTCCCCGATGACGCCATCGAACGCTTCCAGGGTCTATTGGCCGAAGCCGGGCCGCGCCCGCTGATCGTGCGTTCGTCCAGCCTGCTGGAAGATAATTTCGGCTTTTCGTTTGCGGGTAAGTACGAAAGCCATTTCCTGCCCAACCAGGGCAAGCCGTCAGAAAACCTGGAGGCGCTGATGAGCGCCATCGCCAGCATCTATTCGAGCGTATTCAACCCTAACGCCCTGCTCTACCGCCGCGCCAAAGGGCTGCAAGATTACGATGAGCGCATGGCTGTGCTGATTCAGGTGGTGGAGGGATCGCCTGCCGGACGTTACTTTCTCCCGCACGCGGCGGGGGTGGCCTTCAGCCGCAACCTGTACCGCTGGTCGCCACAGATTCGCCGCGAAGATGGCTTTGTGCGCCTGGTATGGGGGCTGGGCACGCGGGCGGTTGACCGGGTGGGGAACGATTATCCACGCCTGGTAGCGCTCAGCCACCCACTGCTGCGCCCCGAGGCCTCGGCACGCGCCACGCGGCGCTATTCGCAGCAATATGTAGACCTGATCGATCTGCAAGACAACGCCTTCAAAACGCTGCCCATCCACGAAGTTTTTACCACGCGTTACCCGGTGCTGCGCTACCTGGCCCAGGTGGACGAGGGCGATTACCTCGCCACGCCACGCAGCGCCCTGAGCGGCGAAACCATCCCCCGCCTGGTGATCACCTTCGAGGAGTTGCTGCGCCGCACACCGCTGGCCAGCCGCCTGAAGCGGATGCTGCAAACGCTCGAACACCACTACCGCTCCCCGGTGGATACCGAGTTCACGGTTGAAATTACCGACCCACTGACGCTCAAGCCAGACGTTCATATCACCATTTTGCAGTGCCGCCCGCAGAGCCATCTCAAAGAGACACAGGTCAAGCTGCCAGCCAGCCTCAACCCGGCGGATGTGATCTTTGCCACGCAGGGCGTCATCCCGCAGGGGGTGGTGACGGAGATCACTTTCGTCGTCTTCGTCACGCCAGAGGGCTATTTTTCGCTGCCCACGCCGGCGGCGCGGGCCAGGCTGGCGCGCACCATTGGTAAGCTCAACGAAAAATTGGCCGGGCAAACTTTCATTTGCGTTGGGCCGGGCCGCTGGGGGACAAACAACCCCGACCTGGGCGTGGGCATTGGCTATGCCGATATCTACAACACGCGCGCCCTGGTCGAAATTTCGGGCAAGGGCATTGGCGTAGAGCCAGAAGCCTCGTTCGGCACACATTTCTTTCAAGATTTGGTCGAAGCGAACATTTACCCGCTCGCTATCCCCCTCGATGATCCAAAAATCATCTTCAACCAGGCGTTTTTTTACACAACCCCCAATCGTATTAGCGAATGGCTGCCCGGCGAGGGCTGCCCCAACGAGTCCATCCGCCTGGTTGCCGTAAACGATTTTCGACCCGCCCACCACCTCGACCTGATCATGAGCGATGAAGAGAACCGGGCCGTGGCGTTTTTGCAGCCAGATTTTCAACCATTGTGACAAAGGATTGTGCGATGAAAAAATACATTGCCATTGCCGGCAATATCGGCGTGGGCAAATCTACGTTGGTGCGGCTGTTATGTCATCACCTGGGCTGGCAACCCTTTTATGAACCAGTGGATGAAAACCCCTACCTGGCTGATTTTTACGGCGATATGCACGCCTGGGCCTTCCACTCGCAAATTTTCTTCCTCACCCGCCGCCTGCACGCCCACCGGCAGTTGATCGAACATCCCACCTCGGCCATTCAAGATCGCTCGGTGTACGAAGATGCCGAGGTATTTGCTGAAAACTTATACCAGCAGGGCAACATGAGTGAACGTGACTACCGGTCGTACCGCGACCTGTACGAGGTGCTGGTGGAATTTCTGCCGCCGCCCGACCTGGTGATCTACCTGCGCGCCGCCGCCCCCACCTTGATCACGCGCATTACCCGGCGTGGCCGCGACTACGAACGTACCATCCCCCTCGCCTACCTCGAACAACTCAGCACCCTCTACGAAACCTGGATTCGCCGCTTCACGCTCTGCCCGGTGCTGACCGTCCCCGCCGATGACCTCGATTTTGTGGCGAACCCCTCGCACCTCGATTTGATCGTCGCGAAAGTGCAAGAAAAGCTGACCGGCAAAGAAGAAGTCATCTTCGACCCGGTGGAAGTGGCGCGGCTAAATGGACAAACATGAGCTACTTGCGCTATTACCCCGAAATTCCCCCGCCTTGCCCGCGGTCGGAATTGAATCGCCTTGCAGGCTTGATTGCCAGTAAAATGTAGGGCGAAATTCATTTCGCCCTACGACAAATTTTCAGCGAGGTATCTATGTCCAAAACCTATCTTGTCATCACCGTGGTCGGCCCCGATAAGCAGGGGACAGTTGCCAGCATCACCAAAGTCACCAGCGAGTTTCACGCCAACATCGAAGAAAGCCGCATGGCCCGGCTGGGCGGCGAGTTTGCCGTGATCATGCTCGTTTCGCTGCCAGAAGCCAACCAGGGCGGGCTGCTCGCTGGCCTGCAAGCGCTCGAAGCCAATGACCTGAGCGTGTTTTGCAAAACGACCAACCTGGCCCGGCTGGCCATGCTCGAAGGCTATGTGCCGTACGAAGTGCTGGTCTTCGGCGCCGATCACGAGGGCATTGTCCATCAGGTGGCCGAATACATGGCTTCGGAGGGCATCAACATCGAGAGCGCCGAAACCCAGGTGACCAAGGCCCCGCTCACCGGCACGCCGCTGTTTTCGATGCGCGCCATCGTCCAGGCGCCGCCGTCGCTCTCGCTGCATCAACTGCGCGCCAAACTCAACGATGTGGGCGATGCGCTGTGTGTGGATATTGAAGTGAAACTGGGTGTACGCTGATGGAAAATGCCGCCCTGGCCCAACTGCGCGACGACTTGCTGGCCCTCGGCGTGCGCCCTGGCGGGGTGTTGATGGTGCATTCGTCGCTGCGCTCACTGGGGCAGGTTGCTGGCGGCGCAGAGACGGTCATCGCCGGCCTGCTGGCCGCCATTGGCGCAGAAGGTACCCTGCTCATGCCCGCCCTCACCTACGAGCGCGTCATCCCAACCTGCCCCGTTTTCGATGTGCGCCATACGCCAGGCAATGTCGGCATCATCCCCGAAACGTTTCGCCTGCGCCCCGGCACACTGCGCAGCGTCCACCCCACGCATTCGGTGTGCGGGGTTGGCCCGTTGGCCGCGGCGCTGCTCGAACCGCACCTCCACGACGGCACCCCCTGCGGGCCGCATTCCCCCTTCCACACCCTGCCGCAACACAACGGACAAATCCTCATGCTCGGCTGCGGGTTGGAGCCAAATACCTCCATGCACGCCATCGAAGAACTTGTCGTGCCGCCCTATCTCTACGCTCCGCCCATCACCTACCACCTGACCCTGGCGGATGGCAGCGCCAGGGACAAAGCCTACACCCCGCACAACTTCCGCGGCTGGCAGCAGCGCTACGAGCGCGTCGAAAACATCCTGGCTGCGCCAGCGCTGCGCCGCGGGCCGGTGCTGGCCGCCGAGGCCTGCCTGATAGATGCTGCGGCGCTGTGGGAAGCCGCCCTGGCTGCTTTGCACAGCGATGCCCTATATTTTGTCGCAGCCGAGCAAACCTCTGCGGCCTAAACCGGCCACTTGACCAGGTTCAAACCTCCCCCACCCGCCAGGGTGGCAGGAACAATGTCTTGATATACTGGCTGCACTCACAAAGGAGACCCCGATGAACGAAAAAGAAATTGCGATCCTGCTGGCCCGCGTCCCCCTGTTTCGCCATCTTTCCAGCCGACAGTTACAAAACCTGGCAAAACTGACTGCCCCGCGTGAATATCCCGCAGGAGCGTACATCGTCACCCAAGGGGAAGAGGGCATAGGCTTGTTTGTGGTCATCGAAGGCCAGGCCGATGCCGTGCGCACCTATGCCGATGACCGCCGGGTGGTCGTCAACCGTTTTGGGGCCAATGACCTCTTCGGCGAAATGGCCTTGCTCGATGAAGGCAAGCGCACGGCTTCGGTCATTGCCACCAGCCCCACACGATGCCTGGTGCTGCCACGCTGGGATTTTATGTCTTTGCTCAAAACCGACAACGAACTGACGGTAGATATCCTCAACGAAATGGCCCGCCGCTTCCGCATCATGCTGGATGCGGATTGACATAGGGATTGGTTAAAGCAAATAGGGCGGAATAAACTCCGCCCTATTTGCTTTAACGGAACTGTTCAGCGCGCCATTCCCGCCACCAGCATATCCAACGCCAGCACATCTTCCATCTGCCCGGTTTTGACGGCTTCGTCGAGTTCGAGCAGGCGGTGGTAAATGGCTTCGAGGGCGGGCAGGCTGAACAGACGCGCCTGGGCCAGGGCTTTTTCGGCTACGAAGGGATGCACGCCCAGTGCCCGCGCCGCTTCAGCCTCGCCGCCGCCGCTGTCCAGCACTTCACGCGCCAGCAGCAGCAGGCGGAACTGGCGCACGACCATGCCGAAGAGTGAGATGGCATCCTGATCGGCCAGGAGCAGGTGCAGCATCTCCTGAGCGCGTTTGCCCTGGCGGTTGCCGAGCGCATCTACCATCGCAAACACGTCCCCCTGGCGGGCGGAGGGGGTGAGATGCTCCACATCGTCGGGTTCGACGGGGCGGGTGTAGTTGGCGTAGGCCAGCAATTTCTGGATTTCCTGGTCGGCCAGGCGGGGGTCGTCGCCGATTTGATCGGCCAGGCGGGCGGCGGCGGGCGGCGTGAACTGGCCGCCTAATTTTTTGGCGCGGGCGATGATCCACTGCGCCATGGCCGGGCCGCGTGGCAGGGCAAAGGGCTTGAGCGCCACGCGGCCCCCGGCAGTCTGCGCCCACGCTTCCAGCCAGTGAATTTTGCCCTTTTTGCGGTCGCGTTCGTCGGTCAGCGGGTCGGGCTGGATCAGCACCAGGATGGTGCTATCGGGAACGCGCCCCAGGGCCTCGAGAAACTTCTGTTTGGCGGTTTCGCTGCGCGCCCGGGCCAGCACCAACGGGCTGGTGACGATCACCAGCCGCCGGGCGGCCAGAAAGGGCATCACACTGATGGCGTTGACGAATTGGTCAAGCGAGGCCGTGCTGCCATCCAGCCGGGCGGTGTTCATGTCGGCCATCGTCGGGTCGCCCAGGCTGGCTTGCAGCTTGCCGAGAAATTCGTTGATGGCAAATTCGTCGTCGCCGTTGAGAATATAAATAACCGGTTCGGGCATAGCGTGTACTCGGCATGCTCGAATAACGAATAACGAATTTCGTTATTCGTTATTTGATATTCACGCGGTGCGAGACGACGCAGTTTTGGTCGCTGCGGGTGATGGAGGCCACAGCGAGATCGCCTGGCTCACCGGATGTGGTGACGTATTGCTGCATGAGCGTTCCGAGAGGCAGGGCGGCAATGGCGGCGAGCGTGGTGAGCAGGATGACCAGCGGGATGCGGTCGAGTTTGTCGCGCAGGCGGCGGGGGCTATCCCACATGACGAGGACGCCCGCCAGACCGGTCAGCGTGCCGATGGCGACCATGTTGGTGCCGCAGAAGGGGGCAATCGCCAGTTGGCGCTGGCCCTGCTTCATGCGGACGAGGGCGTCATCCACGGCTGATTGTATCGAACCGGTGGGCACATCGCCGAGCAGCCAAAAGCCGCCCGGGTCGGAGTGACCGGCCAGGCTGACGCCCTGGATGCGCTGGACGAGCAGGTTGATCGTGGCATGTTCGAGGCCGTGGATGCGGCGCAGACGAAGGATGGATGGAAGCGAGAGAAGATTAGGCATGGGGGAACTGGTGAAGGGGTGACAAGGTGAATGCTGATACGTTATACGTGACACCGGATTACGTAGACACGTTCATTATAACCTCGTCAACCATCTGGCGAAATTCTTCGATGGACGGCGTGGTGAGCAGTTTCTGGCGCAAATCGGGCGGGAGATTGTAGGGGCGTAAATAGCGTTCGGCGTGCTTGCGGAAGAGCACCAGGCCGCGTTCGCCATGAAAAATAAGCATCCGGTCGAGGTGGGTGTGGAGGGTGGTGCGCACCTGTTCGGGTGGGACGTTTTGGCGGTCGAGACGGGCGAAAATCCACGGGTTGCCGATGGCGGCGCGGCCGATCAGGATGCCAGGGCAGCCGGTGTGCGCTTGCAGACGGTCAATGTCGGCCACGCAGCGCACATCGCCATTGGCGTAGACGGGGATGCGCACGGCCTGGCGGACTTCGGCGATGGCGTCCCAATCGGCCTCGCCGCGGTAGCCCTGCTGCCGGGTGCGCCCGTGGACGGCGATGGCCGCCGCGCCGTTCTCTTCGAGAATTTTCGCCACTTCAAGATAGTTGCGGCTGGCGTCATCCCATCCCAGGCGGATTTTGGCCGTCACCGGCACGGGCAGTGCTTTGGTTAGCTTTTGGAAGATTTCGGCGATCTTGGCGGGCGTTTTGAGCAAACCCGCCCCCGCCCCGCGGCCTGAGACGTTCTTGGCCGAACAGCCGAGGTTGATGTCAAGGATGTCGGGCTGGCCGATCTGCGCGCCGGGGTAAGCAGCCTCGCCGGGTGGCAGCAAACGCAGGGCGGCTTCGAGCAGGCGGTCGGCGTCGTTGTCGAAAAGCTGGTAGACCACCGGGCGCTCGGCGGGCAGGTAGACCATCTTTTCGTGGATGTAGGGATGGCCCTGCAGAATGTCGAGGGCGTTGATGAATTCGGTGTAACTCATGGCCGAGCCCAACTCGCGACAGATGGAGCGGAAGGGCAGGCCGGAGTAGCCGTCCATGGGGGAGAGGAGGAGCATGGGAGCAGGGGGCATGTCGAAAGTTGAAGGTTGAAAGTTGCAGGTCGAAGGTTGGGTTGACTTTTGACCTGCAACCTGCCAACCTTGTATCTTTTCAATAAAACGGGGCAGGGTGCAACGCACTTGGTTTTGGCCCGAAAATTACTCGTTTGATACCCAAGTGCGTTGCACCTCCCCAGTTTATTGAGATGTTACCCAACCTTCAACTTTCAACCGGGATTGTGATTGTAATACACGTTCCATTCTCCGTTGTGCTTTTGATGGCGAGGTTGCCACCTGCCAGCCGCGCTCGCTCGCTCATCCCCACCAGCCCATAATGCCCCGGCAGCACGGATGCGGGGTCGAAGCCGCGGCCGTCGTCACAGATTTCCAGGCGCAAGGAGTCAGCATCGGCGGTCAGGCGTAAGCTGGCCTGGCTGGCCTGGGCGTGGCGGGCGATGTTGGTAAGCGCCTCGGCGGTGATGCGCTGGAGCGGCTCGCACAGGTTGGCAGGGAGCGTGGCTGGCGCGGAGATGGTCACGTCACAGGGGATGCCGGTGGCTTCGGTGAAGCGGGCGGCCTCGTGGCGCAGGGCGGCTTCGAGGTCGCCGGGCGCGGCGCGGCGCAGGTTGTCTATGGCCTGGCGGGCCTCGGCCAGCACGCCGCGGGCGCGTTCCATCGTCTGTTTGACGATGGCCTGGGCTTTTTCGGGGCGGCTGCCCGTCAGGTGGGCATCTACGGCTTCGAGCTGCAAGATCAGCCCCGCCAGGCCCTGCGAGAGCGTGTCGTGCAGTTCACGCGCCATGCGCTGGCGTTCGTTGGCGATGGTCAGGTCTTCGACCTGGTTGGCGTAGGTGGTGAGTTGTTCGTTGGCGGCTTGCAGTTCGAGCAATAATTCCTGGGCGCGAATGTTGGCATTCATCTGACGGCTGTACAGTTCGACATAGATCACCACGAATAGCACCGTGGGCCCAACCCCCAGCAGCCACCAAAGCATCTGACTCATTCCCAAGATCAACACATAATTGACCAGCGAAATGCTCAGGTAAAAGGCCGCCGCGACAATCCCGCGGCGGGTGATGCCGTAGACGCCAATCGCTTCGCCGACCAGGGTCATAAACAGGCCAAACATCATGCCGATATTGTTGGCAAGCAGGGTGATTGCACACGCCAACGCCCCCTGGATCAGCAGGTAGGGCAGTGTCCAACCGGGCCGCCCGGCGATCACGCGTAGCGTCCAATGCAGAATGATGTGAACGATCAGCAGCACGCTAAACAGCGCCAATGGCACGGGCTGGCGAATATCCGGCTGGTCAATCAGCACAATGACATACATCACGGCCAAAACCAGTGTCATAAACCAGAAGAAGGGGCGGGTTTCGCGATCGGGGTCAAAGGATGTGGTGGGTTTTGTCATAAATAAATTGTAAACCAGACCGCTCGTTTTGCCATTGGCCTTGCTACCGCGCAAACGGACAGTGTACGAAAGTACAGGCTCGAACTATCCGCTCGCCCAATGGTGAAACCCCCAAATTTTGCTAAACTTTGGGCAGAAATTAACAGGATGTACAGGATGGGCAGGATAAAAATCCAACATCATCCTGTATATCCTGTACATCCTGTTTTTTGAAGGAAAAAAAGATTATGCTTCCCGCCATTCAAGTTCAACATCTGAAAAAATCTTTTGGCAGCCTGCAAGCCGTCAACGATGTCAGCTTCGCGGCCCAACCGGGCGAAATCTTCAGCCTGCTTGGGCCAAACGGGGCCGGCAAAACCACCACCATCGCCATGCTTTCGGGCCTGCTGGCTACCGATGGCGGCGAGATCAGCATCGCCGGGCATCCGCTCAAGAACGGATCATCCCAAGCCGCCAAAGCCGTGCTGGGCGTGGTGCCGCAGGATATTGCGCTCTATGAAGACCTTTCGGCGCGTGAAAACCTGACCTTTTGGGGCAAGATGTACAACCTGCGCGGCGCTGCTTTGAAAACACGCGTGGCTGAAGTGCTCGACCTGATCGGCCTGACCGACCGCGCCAACGACCGCGTGGGCAAATACTCCGGCGGCATGAAGCGGCGCGTAAACATCGGCGTGGCGCTGCTGCACAAACCGAAGGTCATCTATATGGACGAACCCACCGTGGGCATTGACCCGCAAAGCCGCCGCAGCATTCTCGACGGGGTGCTGGCGCTCAAGGCCCAGGGCACCACCGTGCTGTACACCACCCACTACATGGAAGAAGCCGCCGAACTCTCCGACCACATCGCCATCATGGATCACGGCCAGATCATCGCCAGCGGCACGCACGCCGAACTGCTCAAGCTGATCGGCCAGATGGATCGCATCACCGTCACCATCAACGCCGAGAGCGCCCGCATTCTCGATGCCTGGCAGGCCGTGCCCGGCGTGGACAAGGTCACCGCCGAAAATGGCACGCTGACCCTGCTGGTAAGCGACTCGAACGAAGTGCTGCCGCGTCTCTTCGAGGCCGCCTCGACCCAGGGCGTGCGCATCACCTCGGTAGATATTCAAGAACCCAACCTCGAAGCGGTGTTTTTGCATCTCACCGGCCGGGCACTCCGAGACTAAAAATCGTACGGAACACGCAGTACGTTCTACTTGTTTCGTGTTCCGCTGGAGAACTCCTATGAAAATCCTCGACATCGCCCTCAAAGATATGACCCAATCCTTCCGCAGCACGTTTGCCCTGATCTTCATGTTTGCCATTCCCCTGTTGGTGACGGGTATGTTTTATTTCATGTTTGGCAACATCACCGACAACGACGGCGGTTTCGACCTGCCGCACACCAAAGTCGTCATCGTCAATTTTGATGAAGGCGGCGAAGCGTTTCAGAGCGGCATGGCCAATATGCCCGCCGACCTGCAAGGCGACACGCTTGGCGAGATGGTGGTGGCCTCGCTGCAAGGCGAAAACTTCCGAGACCTGCTCGACGTGACCCTGGCCGAGGATGCTGCCACCGCCCGCGGCATGGTAGACCGCCAGGAAGCCGGCGTCGCCATCATCCTGCCCGCCGACTTTTCAACCTCTTACGCCGATGTGAATGGCACGACCGAAATCGAACTCTACGAAGACCCCACGCTCACTATCGGCCCGGCCATTGTCGAATCGGTGCTGACACAGTTCGTGGATGGTTTTTCGGGCGTCAAGATCGCCGTCAACGCCGCCCTCCAACGCGCCGAATCGGGCGAGATAGACTACTCCCAGGTGGGCCAGATCGTCAACGATTACCTGGCCGCCTCGCTGATCGCCGAAAGCGACGCCGCCTCGGTGCTGCTCGACGTACAGTCCACAGGTACGGAGCAACCCAAGAACCTGATGGCCACCATGATCGGCGGCATCATGGCTGGCATGATGATCTTCTACGCCTTCTTCACCGGCGCATCCACGGCAGAGTCGATCTTGCGGGAAGATGAACAAGGCACGCTCAAACGCCTGTTCACCACGCCCGCCACGCAGGCCACCATTTTGGCTGGCAAGTTCCTGAGCGTGGCGATGACCGTCATCGTGCAGGTGGTGGTGCTGATCACTGCTGGCCGCCTGATCTTCCAGATCGAATGGGGCGCGTTGCTGCCCCTGGCGCTGGTCGTGGCCGGGCTGGTGATCACCGCCTCCAGCTTTGGCATCCTGATCAACTCGCTGCTCAAAAGCACCAGGCAGAGCGGCGTGGTCTTTGGCGGCTTTCTCACCGTCACGGGCATGATCGGCATGATTGACGTGTTCACCGGCAACCCCGGTGGCACCAGCCGCTTCGGCAACATCCCCCTGCTCATGCCGCAAGGCTGGGTGGAACGCGGCCTGATCCAGACCATGAACGGCGCCACGGCGGCAGAAATCCTGCCTTACTTCGCCCTCATGCTTATTGGCAGCGCCATCTTCTTCACCATTGGCGTGTGGCGCTTTCAGAAACGCTACGCCTGACAATGAAACGTGATGGGTGAAACGTGAATCTTCACCCATCACCCATCATGTATCACGGAGCATTCCCCATGACTCACCTCCTCGACATCACCCTCAAAGACCTCACCCAAATCCTGCGCGACCGCAAAGTCTTCATGTTTTTGCTGATCATGCCGATTGGGTTCACCCTGCTCTTCGGTTTTGCTTTTGGCGGCTCGAACAACAGCGCCGAGAGCGACCCCCGCCCGCCGGTGGGCTATCTCGACCAGGATGGCAGCACACTCAGCTATGAATTGACCAGTTTGCTGCAAGAATCATCCGTGATTGCCCTCGTCAGCGATGCTGAGAAAACCCCCGCCGATTTACAGACCGCCGTCGCCAAAGGCAACCTGGCTGCTGCCGTCATCGTCCCGGCGGGTTATGGCGAAAGCGCGCTGGCTGGCAAGGCCGAAAAACTGATCATCTTCACGCAAAATTCCAACACCGCCACCCTCACCGTCCAGGCCGAGGTTGCCGCCGCCCTCAAGCGCATTCTCAACGCCACCCACGCCGCCCGCATCGTCACCGCCAACAACCCGGCCCAATTCGACACCGCCTTCGCCGAGACCTTGGCCGCCTGGCAAAACCCACCGGTGCGCCTGCGCATCCGCGAAACCGGGGCTATCGCTACCGAAGAAGAAGCCCCCGCCAACCCGATGGCCGGTTTCACCCACACCGCCCCCGGCATGATGATCCAGTTTGCCATCGCCGGGCTGCTCACCGCCGCGCAGGTGCTGGTGGCCGAACGTAAAAATCGCTGCCTGCCGCGTATGCTCACCACATCGGTCAAACAGGCGCAAATCTTGCTGGGGCATTACCTGGCGATTTTCGTGCTGATTTTCGCCCAATTCATCGTGCTGCTGACTTTTGGACAGCTCTTCTTGCAGGTCAACTATCTCAGCCAACCGTTGGCAACGCTGCTAATTGCCTTTACCACCGCCCTGTGCATCTCGGCCCTGGGGCTGCTGATCGGCGTATTGGCGAAAAGCGAAGAGCAGGCCGTGGCGTTTTCGCTCATTCCCATGTTCATTTTCTCCGGCCTGGGTGGGGCCTGGATGCCGCTGGAATTCACCGGCCCGGTGTTTCAGGCCGTCGGTCACGCCTCGCCGGTGGCCTGGGCCATGGATGGTTTCAAGAACATCACCGTGCGCGGTTTTGGCCTGGAATCTGCGTGGCTGCCAGCGCTGGCGCTGGTGGGGTATGCAATCACATTCCTGCTGATAGCTGCCTGGCGTTTCCGTTTTGAAACGCAGCATTAATCAACCCAATAAAAAGCCGCCGTTGTGATGCAACGGCGGCTTTTTATTGGAGAGAAAAATCTGGTTCACGGGATAAGCACAATAGGCCGCCAGGCGGGATCAAAATTGTTGTACGTGTCATTGGTCAGTTGGGTGACATTAACACCATTGGGGGTCATGATGAAAATTTGCTGTTTGCCACCATCGGGGGTGCCGCGAAAAACGATCCAGAATCCATCTGGCGAGTATTTCGGTTCAGCCATGGGCATCGTCGGCCGGTCAATAATGGCAACGGGAATTTGTTCGGTACCTTCTTCATAGCGAACGGTTGCCAGCCACAATGAGCCGGCGGTATCCGGGGGGCGTTGGGTGCATACCATAGCTTTTCCATCGGGCGACCAACTGGGTTGAACATGCTGCAGGTTAGTACCAATGGATAAGCGGCGGCGTTTATCACCATCGGCCTCCATGGTCCACAACTGCGAGTTTTCTCTGACAAAAACTAGCTTCTGGCTATCTGGCGACCAGGCTGGCTGGGAATTGTACTTCCCTTCAGGATCGAACAAAGATCTGGTTACACCACGCTGAAGATCATAGAGATAAAGTTGCGGGATAAGGTCTCGCTTTGAAGTAAAAGCAATATAGCGTCCATCAGGTGACCAGGCTGGCTCGTAATCACCGCCGGGCAAGTTAGGAAGCGGGATGATGGCTGCGTCTGGGGTTTCGACTTCCAGAATGAAGAGACTCGAATTGGTGTATTCGGTTTGATTTTTCTGACAGGGCGAAATAAACACCAGCCGACGTCCATCAGGCGACCAGGATGGCTGACAGGCGCCTTCCGGGATATCGGTCAACTGGCGCAAGATATTCCCATTGGTATCCATCAGCCAAATATCGGGAACGCCATCTTCGCCACGGTCAGAGGCAAAGGCGATTTGTCCAGCGCCTCCCAGGGGAGTGGGGATGGTTGTTGGTGTGGCCGTATCTTCGGGCGTTGGGGTTGCCGTTGGCTGCAAAGTGGGTGTGCTGGTGGGGGTATCCGTCACCGTTGATGTAGCCGTTGGCGGTTCAGGCGTGGAAGTTTCTGTCAGGGTGGGAACTGGCGTTGGCGTGGCGGTTAGCGTTTCGGTGGGCGCAATAAGTTGCTGTGTGGCCGTAGCCGTTGGCTGGATGAGCGCGATGACCTGATTGGGCCACGAGGGATTCAAGTAAGTGTAGAGCGTACCGCCGATCAAAGTAACCAACAATATCAACAGTAACCATAATCCGGCACGGCTTTTGCGTTTTTTGCGCGGCGATTGATAGGGGTGTTCGAACGGTCTCCCGGCAGGCATGGTTGAGAGGGCCACATTGATGGGTGAGCTATCACCATTGCCATCCGTTTTTGCAGAAACACCCCCATCAGGCGAATCGCCCTCCTCACCAGCGGTCGTGCGGTTTTCCTGGGGCGGCGGGGGAGTGATGTTGAGATCAGAACGCCGCCGAGTGCTGTTTTTTGAATTGAGCAGGTCTTCTTTGAGTTCTTCAGCCGTTTGATAGCGGTTATCGGGTTTGACCTCGAGCGATTTTTCGATCACACTGGCTAAACGCCGGGCCACCTTGGGGCTATGTTTGCGAATGGGGGTCAGGTCAGTCTGATCCATGGCGCGCGCCAGGCCATCTTCGGGCAGAGCATCGGTCAGGGCAGAGTACAGGGTGGCGCCGAGGGAGTAAATATCGGTACGGGCATCGGTATGCGCCGTGCCGTATTGTTCGGGCGGCGAATAGCCAGGGGTCATGGCGCGCGCGCCAGTGGTGGTCACCTGGCTGCCATGCACCACTTTCGCCAGGCCAAAATCTACCAAGAAAATTTGACCATAAGGGGTAATTTTGACATTGCCAGGTTTGATGTCGCGATGCAACACGGGGGGCTTGCGGGAGTGCAAGTAGCTCATGGCATCGCAAATCGCCGCGCCGAGGATGATCACTTCATCTTCGGGCAAAGGCCCCAGCCGATCCATGCGCTGGCGCAGGTCTTCCCCTTCGATGTAGTCCATCACCAGGTATTGACCCTGCTGATCGATCACGAAGTGATCGGTCACGCGGGGCAGATTGGGGTGGCGCAGGCTGGCCAGAATAACGGCTTCCAGGCGAAATTGGCGCGCGTACTCTTCTGTGGTAAAGAGATTTTCCTTGACGGCCACATCTACGCCCAGGTTTTCATCCACTGCGCGATAGACCGCCGCCATCCCTCCCTGACCCAGGATTTCGACGATGCGATAACGTTTATTGAGGAGATACCCGCGTTCGAGAGTCATGAAAGCTCGTTGTTAGAGGCGAATGACAGAACCGCAATACTGACAGGTGATACTATCCATCCCACGCGCCACCACCTGTGTGATTTTCCCACCACAACTGGGGCATTCGGTTGGCGCAGATTTTACTTTTTCGATCACTTCTTGATCAATTTCAATGGCGCGCTTTTGATCAAATTCTTTGCTTTTCGCCTGGTTGATCAGGCGTTGCCACTCATTGCAATCTTGGCCGAAAATATGAAAATATGTGGCGTGCATGGGTGCGCCGCTGGCAAAGGTCAATTCAAGATGATCTTCATTCTTGAACATGCCTTGTTTGGTCGCTTTGACGCTTTCAATCAACGGTACCTGCACTTCAAAATCCACTTCTTGCACCTTCTTGCGCTCCGTTGTAATGAAAAGCACTTTTTTGGTCGCCACTTCTTCTTTTTGCTCGAAAATCAGGCGCTGATCGGTCAAATACAACACACCCTTGGCATCATCTTTGTCTTCCCGGTTATCTTGTAGCCAGGTCGCTTTCACCGCCATGATGCCTGCTTCGGTGGGTAGCAGCGAAAAAGCGGCTTCGGCCAGTTGGGTCAGCATCCACTCGACCTGATCCAGGTGCGTGTCGAGTTGGCGTTGTTCGTTTTCGAGCGAGTCGTACATACCGCGAATGGTGCCAGCAGCAGCAGATGTGCGACTTTCCAAATTTTCAACCGTGGTCTTTGTCTGATTATACGCAGTGCGGCCCAACGGCACATTGGCCGATTTCGCCGCCAGTTGCGCCATTTGTGTTTCAACCGTCCGCATCGAGGCTTCAAGGGTGGCAGCTTGTTGGTTGATTTGCATTTGCACAGAGGGTTTCAAAGATTGCCAGCGCCGCATCATGTCGGCGACTTTATCTTCTAACCCCTTTTCATAAGCATATCCCCGGCTACGCAGGTCTTTAACTCGCTGCTTCAAACCTGTCATTGCAGTATCCAGGTCTTCCACGGCGTCGCGCAGACTGCTCAGTTTGACTTCGCTCTGCAATGAATTAACGTCACGCTGGAGCGATTGAATATCACTGGCAAGCTGTTCGGCAGGAGTGGGGGTGGTGTTGCTGGTCATCAGGTTTCTCCTTATGTAGTTGGGTCGAAAAGAAACGCCAAATGACGCCCGCACCAAGCAGACGCAACACGATTATATCTCAAACAAAAGGTCGCCGCATTCCAAAATTGTTGAATCTATCCCCAGATTTGCAAGCCCGCCCATTGCACAGCCATCACCATGCCGTCTAACAAATTCTCCGCCTGGCTGAGGGTAAAATGCCACCACCCAAAAATCGCCAAAGCATCCTGGCAGAGAAAGCAGGAGATACTTTTTGCCACGATTTTAACGCAGTTGCATCTAAACAATTGGTCTTGGGTAACCTGATCATCCCTGGTTTCGACCAGGATAGCAACCAATAACCAGACAGGAGCGATTGAGTTATGGAAATGATTGTTGATTTCCCCGCTGGGGCAAAGGTGGATGTGCATTTCAACGGATTTACAGTGAAAACCGATCAGCCTGTGATGGGCGGAGGTGAAGGTTCTGCACCGACGCCGTTTGACCTGTTCCTTTCATCCATTGGCGCTTGCGCTGGCATTTATGTGGTGGGGTTTTGCAAACAACGCGGGCTGCCGACAGAAGGGATTCGCATTGTGCAACGCGTTCATCGCGACGCGCAAACCGGCATGGTTGGTGCCATTGACCTGGAAATCCAGGCCCCGCCGAGTTTTCCAGAAAAATACCTGCCCTCGCTGATCCGTTCTGCTGAACTGTGCGCGGTGAAGAAGCACTTAGAGCATCCCCCACAATTCAACGTGTCAACTCGCCTAATCGAATAAAGTCGTTTGGCACAGCACCCCACTGGCCGATTAGTGGGATTCGGTGTGTACCCATTCCCCGGCCATCCAGGCGGTCACCCAAAGGATGACGGTTAAAATGGGGGCGTTGAACGTCAATTGTGAAATATCTGCCGCGGGCTGGGCGGAAACCTGCATCCAGGCGACCACCCAGGCCGCGGCCGTGGCAAAAACGGCCACGCCCAGGGCAGCCCACAGCCCCAGGCAAAACGCGGCCAGCAAAATGGGGATCACATACGCCGCTGCGGCTGGCGTGACAATACCATAACTGGCGATGTCGGCAGTGATCAACGCAACCAATAACGACACCAATAACCAGGCCGCCAGCTTCACCCGTTCTTTGCGCGCCAGCCAGGCGATCCCCACTAAAATCAACAGAAATACGCCCCCGGCAAACACCGTTTCAATATCTTCCAGACTGCCGCTAAAGAGCCAATATAGGATGATAAAAGCCACTGCCCCGGCCAGGCCGAGGCAGGTGGCAAGGATCAAGCGGATGCGGTGTGCAGTTGGCGTCAGTGGCGAAGACATTGCCTACTGCTCTTCCGTTTCTTCATCGCAGCAATTCGGCAGCTTTTCGGGGGTGATCACGGTTCCGGGAGCGAGGACAGTGTGCTTGGGGATGACCACGATGCCATCGCGTACCACATATTTTTCACAATCAATCTCCGTGCCGCGCGGGAAGGATTTGATCATCACGCCAGCGCCAATGCGCACATTTTTATCAATAATTGCGCCCTCGATCTGGCAGCCTTCGCCGATGCCCAGCGGCATCCCCTCGGGAGGCGGCAGATCGTTGGGATCGTAATAATCTGCACCCATCAAAATCGTATTGCTCATCTTCACGCCATCGGCAATATAACTGCGCAATCCGACAATTGAATCGCGCACATCACACTTACCTACCTTACACCCTTCACTGAGCATCACGTTATTCAATTTTGCGCCATGAATGATCGAACTGGGCAAGAAGCGGGCATGGGTGTAGATGGGGCGCACCGGGTCGTGAAAATCGAAGGGGGAATCGGGGCGGGTGAGGCTCAAATTCGTTTCGTAAAACGAGCGCACCGTGCCGATGTCTTCCCAATAGCCATCGAAGTCGAAGCCGTAGACTTCGTGTGTGTGAATGGCCTTGGGGATCACGTCGTTGCCAAAATCATCATCGTTGGTAGAGGCCAGCAAATCAATCAAAATTTTGGTTTTGAACAGGTAAATGCCCATCGAACCCAGGTATGGGCGCGCTTCATCATCGCGGCTGACAAATTTCGCCAACACCTCCGGGTCTGTCGGCTTCTCAACGAAGTCAGAGATGCGAAAATCTGCGGCGCGTTTGACAACGCCAAAACGGAAGGTCTGGTCTTTCAGAACGGGCTGCACGGCCACGGTCACATCGGCCTGGTGGTCCCAGTGAAATTCAGCCATCTGACAGTAATCCATGCGATAGAGATGATCGCCCGCCAGGATCAGCACATATTTTGCACCCGAAGATTGAATGTCGATCAGGTGCTTCCGCACCGCATCGGCATTGCCCTGGTACCAATCCTCACTTTGTGGGGTTTGTTCGGCGGCCAAAATTTGCACCCAACCAGGATGGAATGTGTCGAAGACATACGTTCGAGCAATATGACGATGTAACGAAACGGAGTTAAACTGGGTCAGCACAGCAATGCGATTGATCCCCGAATTGATGCAATTGCTGATCGGAATATCAATCAGGCGATATTTTCCCGCAATCGGCACCGCCGGTTTGGCGCGTTCACGTGTCAGCGGATAAAGCCTTGCCCCGCGTCCGCCCCCCAAGATCACACTCAAAATGTCGCTGGTAGATGGCATAGTGGCCTCCATAACGAAATAAAATTCGGGTAAAGAGATACTCCTATTATATGATCGAACGGCCATCTCGGTACAACAAAAAAGCCCTCCAATCAGGGGGGCTTTGTGCCGAAGGAGGGAATCGAACCCACACTCCCTTCCGGGAACGCGATTTTGAGTCGCGCGCGTCTGCCAGTTCCGCCACTTCGGCAATCTATTGAGCGTGTCGGGCGTAGAGTATAATCAAAGAACGCCAGCGGGTCAAGGCGCGAAAAATCAGAATAAGGAAAACCGATCAAACATGAAACTAGGCATCATTGGCTTACCCCAGGCAGGCAAAACCACCATTTTCAACGCCCTCACACGCGGCAATCAGCCCATCGCCACCAGCGGCGGACGGTTCGAGGTACACACTGGCGTGGTAGATGTGCCAGACCCCCGCGTAGACACCCTTTCGGCCATGTTCAAGCCGCGCAAAACCATTTACGCCAAGGTTACCTACGCCGACATCGCCGGGCTGGAAGGCGGGTCGAGCAATATCGCCGGGGCCCTGCTCAACCAGCTTACCCAAATGGATGGCTTCCTCAACGTGGTACGCTGCTTTGATGACCCCAGCGTGCCGCATCCTTCCGGCAGCATAGACCCCGCCCGTGACGTGGCCGCCATGGATGCCGAACTGCTGCTCAACGACCTGATCGCCGTCGAACGGAAACTGGAACGCCTGGCCGAAGAACGCAAGAAAGGCGGCGGGCGCGACAAAGCCGTCATTGACCGCGAACTCGCCCTCTTCGAGCGCTTCAAAGCCCACCTCGAAGCCGATCACCCCCTGCGCGAACTGGAGCTTTCATCCGAAGAAGTAAAATCACTGGCTGGCTTTGGCTTTCTGACGCTCAAACCGATGCTGCTCGTGCTGAACCTGGCCGACGGGCAGTCCGCCCCAACACTGACGTATGCCCAGCCGCGCAGCAGCCTGGTGGCCTTGCAAGGCAAGCTCGAAATGGACATCGCCCAATTGCCGCCCGATGATGCGCAAATGTTCATGGAAGAATACGGCATCAGCGAACTGGGCCTTAACCGCGTCATTGGTCTGTCGTATGACCTGCTTGGCTTGCAATCGTTTTTCACCGTGGGCGAAGACGAAGTGCGCGCCTGGACGGTAAACCGCGGCGCCACCGCCATTGAAGCTGCCGGGGCGATCCACTCCGACCTGGCGAAAGGCTTCATCCGCGCCGAAACGGTCGCTTATGATGACCTGGTGGCGTTGGGCGGCATGGCCGAAGCACGCGGCAAAGGTAAGCTGCGCCTGGAAGGCAAAGAATACATTGTCAAAGATGGCGACATCGTTCATATCCGTTTCAACCTGTAATTCCCCACCAACCAATTTTATGAAATCTTACACCCCATCCCCCTGGTCGCTTGGCGACCTTTTCCCCTCGCACACGGCGCCCGAAATGGAAGCCGCCCTCAAAGACCTCGATCAGCAGGTGGCCGACTTCGAGGCGTTGCGCCCGCAATTGACAACCGACATTTCATCAGAAACCTTCTGCAACCTGTTGCAACGCCAGGACGACCTCACCCGCATGGCCTATCGTGTTTATGCTTTTGCGGGGCTTTCTTTTTCAGCCAATACCCAAGATCAGGCCATTCAAACCTTCATGGGCGGCATCGAACAGAAGATGGCCCACTTGCAAAACCGCACCCTGTTCTTCAGCCTATGGTGGAAAGACCTGGACAATGCCAACGCCGAACGCCTGCTGGCCGTGTCTGGCGATTATCGCTACTGGCTGGAGGCCATGCGCCTGTTCAAGCCCCACACGTTGACCGAACCCGAAGAGAAGATCATCAACATCAAAGACGTTACCGGCGCACAAGCCCTGCAAAACCTGTATGATGCCATCACCAACCGCTACGCCTTCAAACTCACCGTAGATGGCGAAACCCGCGAGTTGACCCGCGGCGAGCTGATGGTCTACGCCCGCCACGCCGACCCGGCCCTGCGCGCCGCCGCCTACCAGGAACTCTACCGCGTCTACGGCGAAGATGGCAATCTCCTCGGCCTGATGTACCAGACCCTGGTACGCGATTGGCGCAATGAGAACATAGACCTGCGCCATTTTGCCAGCCCGATTGCCGTGCGCAACCTGGGCAACGACATTCCCGACGAAGTGGTGGATACGCTGCTGAGCGTCTCGCGCCACAACGCGGCGGTTTTTCAGCGCTATTTTCGCCTGAAGGCGCGCTGGTTGGGCGTCGAACGCCTGCGGCGTTACGATGTATATGCCCCGGTGGCCCAGGCCGAAAAAGCCTATCCTTTCGATGTCGCCGCCGACATGGTGTTGGATTCGTTCACGCACTTCAGCCCTACGGTGGGGGCGTTGGCCCGCCAGGTGTTCGAGGAAAATCATCTCGACAGCGAGGTGCGCAAAGGCAAACGCAGCGGCGCATTCTGCTGGAGTGTTGGCCCCGACCTGACCCCCTGGGTGCATCTCAACTACCAGGGCCGCGCCGATGATGTGGCGACGATGGCGCATGAGTTGGGCCACGCCATCCATGCCATGCTGGCTTCAGAGCATACGATTTATACCTTCCATTCCTCGCTGCCATTGGCCGAAACCGCCTCCACATTTGGCGAGATGATGCTGGTAGACCGCCTGTTGGCCGAAGAAAGCGACAAAACCGTGCGCCGCGACCTGATCTTCCGCCAGGTGGATGATGCCTATGCCACAATCCTGCGCCAGGCCTACTTTGCCATCTTCGAGCGCGAAGCGCATGAACTGGTGCAAAATGGCGCCGCCGTAGATGACCTGGCCGCAGCCTACCTGAAAAACCTGGCCGAGCAATTTGGCGAGGCGGTCGAAGTGAGCGATGAGTTCCGCTGGGAGTGGGTTTCGATCCCCCACATTTATCATACGCCCTTCTATGTCTACGCCTACGCCTTCGGGCAACTGCTGGTGCTGTCGTTGTATCAGCAGTTCAAAGCGGAGGGCGAATCGTTCAAGCCGCGTTATTTGCGCATTTTGGCGGCAGGCGGCAGCGAAGCGCCTGAAAAAATCCTCGCCCAGGCTGGCATCAACATCCGCAGCGCGGAATTTTGGCAGGGCGGCTTCGATGTCATCGCCCGCTGGGTTGATCAACTGGAAGCGCTGCCGGTTGGATAAGCTATTGGCACTTTCAACAACGATCCCGCCGCGCTTGTTGTGGTTTTCGCCACTTGACCGGAACATTTGCGGCTGATATAGTTGCCGACGATGAAAACATCCTTTGGCGGTACTACCATGACTTCCACCACCACCCCGGATGCCCCCGTGGGGCGTTGGTCGTTGGAAGCCCGCTAAAGCTGAGAACCTGAAACGCAACGCTCCGCCCCACAAGCGGAGCGTTTTTTGTGTCCAAACCATTCGCCAGGAGAAGAACCATGAACGAAATCCCCCCCCAGAAAACGGTTGTGATGAAATTTGGCGGCTCGTCGGTGGCCACGCCACAGGCTATGCTCAGTGTAATGGACATTATCCATGAAACCCAGAAAGAATGGCCGCGTGTGGTCGTGGTCGTTTCGGCGTTGGCGGGCGTCACCAATTTGCTGCTCGATGGCGCGGCCCAGGCGGCGCGTGGCGATACCGCCAAACTGCCCGAAACGGTGGAGAAACTGCGCGGCCTGCACGATGCCATTATCGAAGAGTTGATCGAAGACCTGCGGGCGCAAACCCAGGCCGAAGTGGATGAGTTGATTGGTGAGTTTGCCAACCTGTGCCATGCCATTTCCATCTTGGGCGAGGCCACGCCGCGAGCGCTGGATGCCGTGGCTTCGCTCGGTGAGCGGATGAGCGTACGCCTGCTGGCCGGGGCGCTGAGCAACACCGGCTCGCTGGCCGAATACGTGGAAACGCAGCACTGTATCGTCACCGACAGCCGCTTCCAAAACGCTCACCCCAATTTCCCCGCCACCACGCTCAAGACCCGCGCGCTGATCCTGCCGCTGCTCGAAGCGGGCAAAATCCCGGTCGTCACGGGCTTCATTGGAGCAACGCCCGAAGGCGTGATCACCACCCTCGGGCGCGATGGCTCTGACTTTTCGGCGGCCATCGTGGGGGCAGTGCTGCCGGCCAGCGAAGTGTGGATTTGGACGGATGTGAACGGGGTGATGAGCGCGGACCCGCGCGCCGTGCCAGAGGCCCGCACCATTCCCACCCTGAGTTATCGCGAGCTTTCGGAACTGGTCTATTTTGGCGGCAAGAAACCGCACCCCAAGGCGATCCGCCCGGTGGTGGATGCCGGCGTGGGCCTGCGCATCTGCAACACGTTCAACCCCTCTCACCCAGGGACACGCCTGTTGACGCAGAAAACGCCGGGCGGTAAGAAGAATGGCGACGATGTGTTGAAGGCCGTATCGCTCATTCGCAGCCAGCGTTTGGTGACGGTGGAAGGGCGTGGGATGCTGGGCGTGCCAGGCGTGGCGGCGCGCACGTTCGCGGCAGTGGCTTCGACGGGGACAAGCGTGCCGTTGATCACGCAGGCTTCTTCGGAGCAGTCAATCTGTTTCTCGGTGCCGGCCAATATGGCCGACAGCGTGATCGCTGCGCTGGAGAAAGTCTTTGCCACCGAACTGGCCGACCACGATATTGACCGCATCTGGGCTACCGAAGAAGTGGCGATTGTGACGGTGGTGGGCGAGGGGATGCGCGAAACGCCCGGCGTGGCGGGGCGCGTGTTTGCGGCCCTGGGCGCCGGGCAGATCAACGTGATCGCCATTGCCCAGGGGTCGTCGGAAGTTTCGATCAGCCTGGTGGTGGCCTCGGCAGACGCCGAAGCATCGTTGAAATCTATTCATGCCATGATTGTCAGCCAGAAATGAATCATTCTCCCACCCTCATTGCCATGGACCTCGAAGGCGTGTTCGTGCCAGAAATTTGGATCGCGGTGGCCGAAAAGACGCACATTGCCGAACTGCGCCTGACGACGCGCGACATCCCCAACTACGACACGCTGATGAAAAACCGCATCCGCATCCTGGATGAACACGGCCTGTCGCTGGCCGACATCCAGGCGGTGATCGGAACGCTCGACCCGCTGCCCGGCGCGGTGGATTTTATGAACTGGGCGCGTTCGGTCTGCCAGTTGATCGTCTTGACCGACAGCTTTTATGAGTTCATTGCCCCGCTGAAAGCCAAATTGGGCAACCCGACGATCTTTTGTAATACGTTGGTGGTGAATGGAGACAATCAGATTGCCGATTACTGCCTGCGCCAGCGCGACGGCAAAAAACATGCCGTGATGGCGTTCAAGAGCATCGGCTTTCGGGTGATTGCCGGCGGCGACTCGTACAACGATACCACCATGCTGGCCGAGGCCGATCATGGCGTGCTGTTCCGTCCGCCGGCCAATGTGATCGCTGAGTTCCCCCAGTATCCGGTGTTTAGCGAGTATTCGGCTTTACGGACGCATGTGGCGGGGTTGTTGGGTTTGGGTGGGTAGAAAAAACTCACTGCGCCGGTCGCGAAGAACGCCAAGTTCTTCGCGACCGGCGCAGTCTTCGCGGTAACCAGTTCAGACGGCTTCGCCCTGAGGCGTGTTTTTCGCCAGCCGGGCCGCCCACAGCACCAGCACCGCGCCAATGGCGAACAGGGCAATGTTGAGCAGGAAGGGCAGCACCTTGTTGATTGACGATAACTGCCCGGCGATCCAACCGAAGGGGGAGGTCAGCACGATCACGATCACGTACAGAATGGCTTGAATGCGCGCCCGCTCGGCGGGGTCAATGGTGGCGGCCACCAGCGAATCGGCAAAGGGACCAACCAGGGCGGCGGCGCAGGCCTCCAACAGCGAAACCGCCACCAGCGCCGCAATCACGCCTGCCAAGGGCAAGGTTGCCGGAATGCCCACCAGCAATCCCTGGCCGATGATGTAACACGCCAGGCCGATCAGCATGGGTTTGAGAAAGACCCGCGACCCCACCCGCTGTAAGACGAAGAAAAAGAATATCAGCATCATGGCCGATTTGACAAAGGGGAAAATGGCGATGGCCTGCTCTGGCACGTGCAAGCGCTCGGTGACGAGGATGGCCCAAAAGGTGCTGTTGATCAGCAGGGTAATGCTCATCACCAACATGATGCCCAACGTCACCAGCGTGCGCGGCGTTTTGAGCAGTTGGCCAAACACCCCCTGGTAACCCTGCAACAGCGAAGCGAGCGGCTGGCCGCGCGTCTCATCCAGGCGCACCTGCCCCTGGCGCGTTTCGGTGACATAGGCGTTCATCACCACGAATTTGGTCGTCATCATCACGAAAGAAAACAGGTACAGGCCGCGCACCGTAGGCACCAGCGAAAACTGCCCCACCAGCAGCCCGGCAATCGGCGAGACAAATGCCGCCAGCAGCCCGGAGATGTAAATCCAGGCATAGATGTTGACCATCTGATCCTGGTCGGCGTCTTCCACCAGCAGGCAAGTCCACGAGTTACTGGAGATACGCCAGGTGCTATTGAAGATGGCCGCGGCCAGGAAGAAATAGAAATTCTGCGAAACCGCCCAGATGAGGCAGGGAATCGTCCACGAGAGCAGGTCAGAATAAAAGGTGGTGCGTTTGCGGCCAAATTTATCGGTGATGGCCCCGCTGAGCAGGGCGAAGACCACCTGGAAGGCCATGCCGATGCTGGCGAGCAAGCCGATCCCGGCGTCATCGAGGCCCAGCGCCAGCATGTAGAGCGAGGCGTAGGGAATGTACAGGTTGTAGGGAATGCCCCACAGCGGTTCGGTGAGGACGCAAGCGCGCGGGTTGCCTTTGAGACTGAACAGGGTGGCGAAAAGGGGGTGGGTGCGGAGAGACATAGCCGGGGATTCTATCACGGGCAAGAGAAATCAATCGGCGATATAATCTTTGTCATGCCCCTTCATCGCCTTCACACCGTGGACGATCCCTTGCTGCTGCCCTGGCTGGAGCTTTATGAAACGGCCTTTCCCGCTCACGAACGCATCTTGATCGCCCACATCTTGCGCAGCTTGCAACCCTTGGGCAGCGATGATAACGCACGCTTGTTGGCTTTGCTGGATGATGCCGGGCAGCTTGCCGGGTTGATCATGTTTCAGCTTTATCCGCAGATGGATATTGGTTTTTTGTATTACCTTGCCACCCGCCCCGAACTGCGCGGTCAGGGCCAGGGGGCCGCTTTTTATCAAAAGGCTGTGGATAGCTTATTTCGGGAAGTTTCCTGGCTGGTCTTTGAAGTGGAAAAGCCCGAACTGGCCGAAGATGAAGCTCATCGCCAACTGGCCGAGCGGCGCATCCGCTTTTACCAGCGCCAGGGCGCACGCCTGCTGCAAGGCATCGCCTACCTGCAAGATGTCGGCCCGCACTGCCCACCCACCCCCATGCACCTGATGTTCCAGGCTCGCCCTGGCGTGCCGCTCGAACCCCAGGCTGCCTTCGACGCCGTAGCCCCCCTGCTGGGTGAAAACCTGGCACAAACAGGAACGCTTACCTGGGCTTCATCAAACAACGTTGGTTGAGCCTGTTGAAACCAACGCCTGGCCGATCCATCGTACAGACATGAACCAACCCCCACCCAAGCCCCTGCTCCACTTCGATCTCAGCCTCGACCCCGCGGCGGGCGGCGGCTGGGTGGCCCGCGTGCTCGATTCACCCTTCGGGCAGGCATCCGTAACGGTGGGGGCGCTGCCGATGTCCTTCGATTGGGCCTCCGGGCCGGGGGTGGTGCAAAATTTTGGCCGGCGTTTGTTTGAAGCGGTCTTTCAGGGGGAAGTGCTGGGATTGCTGCGCCGCAGTATGGACGAATCCGCCCGGCAGGAGAGCACCCTGCGTTTGCGTCTGCGCCTGGCGGGTTCGCCCCAACTGGCTGTGCTCCCCTGGGAAACACTCTACGATCCCGCCAACGGCTTCCTGGCCTTGCTCAGCGATATCGCCATCATCCGCTACATCGAAGTGCCCCAGCCCAACCGCGCGCTGACCGTGGCGCTGCCGCTGCGCGTGCTGGTACTCATCTCCAGCCCCGATGATTACCCCCCGCTCGACGTGGAAAAAGAATGGAACAGCCTGCTCGATGCTTTACGCGAACCTTTAGAGCAAGGCACGGTGGCCCTCGACCGCCTCGACGAGGCCACGCCCGCCCGCTTGCAGCAGCAGCTTCAACGCGCCGTCTATCACGCTTTTCACTTCATCGGACACGGCGGTTTCGACGAAGCCAACCAGGAGGGCCTGCTGATCTTCGAGGACGAGGCCAACCACGGACGCGCCCTGGGCGGACAGGCGTTGGCGGCCATGCTCGGCGGCGAAAGACGCTCGCTGGTGCTGGCCGTGCTCAACGCTTGCGAAGGGGCACGCGCTGGCGGCGAACCCTTCTCCGGCGTGGCGCAAAACCTGGTGCGCCTGGGCATCCCGGCGGTGATCGCCAACCAGGCCCCGCTCACCGACCAGGCCGCCGCCGCCCTGGCGCGCGAGTTCTACCGCGGCCTGGCGCTTGGTATGCCCGTGGATGTGGCCCTGGCCGAGGGGCGCAAGGCCATCTACACCGCCGGCGACGAGGCGGGCTGGAGCATCCCGGCCTTGTTCCTACGCTCGGCCAGCGACGGGCAAATCTTCCAGCCGCAACTGCTCGACGTGAACAAGGTGGTTGCCACCCTGCAAGAGGCTCTGCCCGCCAACGACCCCACGCCGCGCCACCTCGTCGAAACCTTGCAGCGCTTCCAAACCTTCCACGCCTGCCTGCACGAGTGGAAGGAACTGCACAACCACCTCAACGACGTAACGATGGTACTCGACCAATTCGAGCGCGAAGTCGAACGCCTGGATGCCAGCGGCAGCCCCGGCGACGCCCGTTCGCTGGCGCGCCAGTGGCGGCCTGTCACCCAAAAGGTGGATTTCTTGCTGGCCTGGGCCACCACGATCAAGCATATTGGCAACCCTTTCGAGCAGGCTGCCGGCGGGCTGCAAGGCCCCGCCTGGGCCATCGAACTGTACAGCGTCCACCTGCACGTCAAAGAACTGCTCGACCCCGCCAACTTCGACCTCACCGCCCTCTACGACGCCACCTACGACTTCTCAGACACCGCCCAACGCAACCTGTATCTGGCCGATAAAGCCCTGCGCGATGCGGCGGGCGAACTTTACAATCTCTCGCGATTGGTGATCGGATCATGATGTTGCAGGCTGAAAGCTATCGGCAACCTTTAACCTGTGACTTCCGACATCCCCGCAAATACATTTCAAGTGTGCTGCCGGGCTGTCATCACGTTGTATACGTTTCCGTTTGGTCGAGCACCATGCGCATTTGACGGATTTCTTGATCGGCGAAATGAGATACTGCCACACTATCAGGCAAGTAATTTGTGATTAGTACTTCTTTGTTTATCACCCGCTCTTGCCCCGCTTTTTTGGCTTTCATGCCCGATGCAGATTGAACTGAGATCACATTACTTTCAGGATATAACTGACGGATTTGTGGAATATCGTACGATGAAAGTATCCATTTGGATTTTGCCTGCTGCAAGCGCGTTGCCAGTTCCTCATGGTCTTTCCAATCTCGCATGTTGTAGGCATAGTTACAGCCATTATCAGGATATGGCGGATCAATATACATGACCGTGTTTGGACGGTCGTATCGGTCGAAACAGGTTCGCCAGTCCAGATTTTCTATGATCACCGTTTTTAGTCGGGCATGAACGGGTGCGATGCGTGCTTGCAAGGTTTCTAAAGCGCCGATAAGACGATTACCATGCCCACCATCTGAAATACTGGTTTGGAAACGAGGATATTTCAATTCGCCACCCCAACCCGCCATAATCAGGTAGTAAAAACGGTGTGCCCTTTGAACCTCGGTCAATTGCGCAGGATCAAGTCCCGCCAGGCGTTGAAATTCGGCCCGCGAAACCAGTTCCCATTCAAACGCGGCGATCAGTTCTTCTGGTTTTTCTTTGACCACGCGAAAAAAGGTGACGATTTCCTCGTCAATATCATTGAGAACTTCAACATCGCTGGGCGGCTTGCCAAATAACACCCACGCAGCACCTGAAAATAATTCCACATAGCAGGTATGTTTTGGCAAAAGCGCAATAATCTGTTTGCGCAAGCGCGATTTACCACCGACCCATTTGAAAGGGCTGTTGATCATTTCATAAGTACCGGTATCTGATGTCATAGATGGCCTTTGCATAACTGATCAGGAAAATTCTCAATTGTCGCCTTCTCAGATTTGGTAATACCAAATTTGCAGGCTGTTTTGATATTATCACAGACAACTTATGACCACTTATAACGATCTCCAAGACCTCCACCAGCAACTTTTGGAACGCCGCGAAAAAGGCGAAGATCGCCTCGCCTTGCGCCAGGCCGTGCGCGACTATATCGAGACCGCCCGCCGCGCCGCCCGCGACATCGCCCGCCCACGCGACCGCGACCAACTGCGCGCCAACCTGCGCTTTTGGGCCACCTTTCTCTACGACGAAACCGGCACTTACCCCGATACCAGCCTCGACCCCGCCAACCAGACACCGCCGCCCCAGCAGCCCATCTCTGCCACAAAGCGCCTGGCCGAGATCGTTGACCTGCCCGGCCCACTTGACCCGCCGCGCTGGGTCGTGGGCCTGGGAGTGACGATCATTATTCTATTATCGTTGCTCTTGATCTTCACCATTCCACAAAACAGCGCCCCTGGTGTAATTGCCGATGCGACCCAGGAAAGGCTGATGGCGGTGCAAAGCACGCAGGCCGTGGCCGTGGCCACCCTGGTCTCGCAGCCAACGCAAACCCCGGTGGACTGGGAACAGATCGCCGAATTGCTCCCCCCACCCGAAACCGCCGCCCCCATCCCAACCATCCCCCCGGCAGATACCCCCGACCCAACCCAAACGGTGGCCGTCCTGTTGACCCAAATTGCGCAAACGCCGCCCACCACTGGTTCCGCCACCGTCATCCCCACCGACCCCACCGCAGGCGAAGATGCCGATGCCTATCTGCGGCCAATCTTGCTGGCCAACGTGACAAACACCGCCAACGCCGCCGGCTGTCGGGCGGCTGTCATCGAAACCCGTTTTGACCTGACCCTGGACGCCCTGCCCGATGAGCTGCTCTCCGCGACGCTCCAATCCATCACTGCTGAAAAGTTTACGATAGCGATCACCCCGCTGAACACTGAAACCGCTCGTCAGCTTCCCCGCCTGGGTGTTGGCCCACAAAACGCCGCCAGCACCAGCCCCGGTGGGGTCAGCGCGAACGCAGTGTACATCGTGCAGGTCGAAAACACGGGCGTCACGGCCAGCGATGTGATCGTGCAGTTCGACGAAACCTGCAGCCAGAACCCTGTGATTACATACCGTTGGCGCGAATATGCCTCCAACATGCAGAAAGAACCCCTGCAAACCGACCAACTGACCCTGACCTGGAATGTGTTGCAATGGGGGCCGATCCCGCAAATCAACGCCAACGAACCTGCCCAATGGCAGGCCACCCTCGCCCTCAACGCGACAGGCGGCGATGGACAATATCTCTTCTGGTTGTACAAAGAAGGTTTCGAAACCATGACCGACAATGTGCTGACCCTGACGGCCAACGCCTGCCAACCCGCCAGCGCCATTGTCAGTGTCACTTCGGGCGGGCTGAGCGTGGTACGCGAAATCGTGCTGCTCTCGCCGTTCTGCCCAGGCCAAAGCGATGCTGCGCCTCAGGTCACAGTTTGCACCCCACAGATTGAAGTGTTAGAGAATGCCATTTGCCGCGCCGGGCCAGGGACAATTTACGACATCGTCACCGCCTACAAGGTCGGCCAGGCGCTTACCCCCGAAGGCCGCAATGCCGATGCCACCTGGCTGTGGGTGTTGATGCTGGATGGTCAGCGGCACTGTTGGGTGTCGGCGTCGCTGCTTTCAGCGCCCTGCGATGCAGATGCGTTGCCCATCGTCGCCGCCCCGCCCACGCCTACCGGCGCACCTACACTTACACCCACGCCCACGGCCACCCGCACGCCTACGGCCACATTGCAGCCATCGCTGCCGAAAATCAGCAGCGTCAGCGCCTCCAGCGACGAGTTTTATTACCAGGCCGACACCTGTTCGCCGGCCAGCCTGACCTTGCAACTGACCGCCACGGACATCTATGGCGTCAGCGGCGTCACCGTTTCCGACCGCCTGCGCGATTTTTTCACATTCAAAAGCACGGCCTGGTCTTCACTGCCGCTGACCAACACCAGCGGCGATACGTGGAGCATCACCATCTACCCCGAAAACGCCATCGCCGATTATGCCGATTACATCAGCGCCACGTTCGAATACTATTTCGTTGCCACCAACGCCCAAAACGCCACGCTGACCAGCGCTACCTACAACGACGTCACCTTATTTCGCTGCGAGTGAGCATCCTAACCCCAATGATGGTGTTTGACAGGGTTTCTTATCGCACGTATACTTGAAACAATAGTGCCTAACCCGCGAACTCCTTGCACAAAAAACAAGGATTTCTTGGATTAGCGCCCTGGTTGTTCCGCTTTATGCGGGTTAGGAGGAACCAAGATGAGTAAAGGTGTAGCATTTGTCATCGAAGATGATGCCAGTTTGGTGGAGCTATTCTCCGAAGCCTTGCGGCGGGCCGGGTATGCGGCAGAGAGCATTCAATCGGGCGATACCGCCATGCAACGCTTGGCTTCTACCACGCCAGATGTGGTCGTGCTGGATTTACACCTGCCGAAGGTTTCTGGCGTAGACATCCTGGCTTACTTGCACGACGAGCAACGCTTTGCCAAAACTCGCATCATCATCGCCAGCGCCGACGCCACCCTGGCCGAAACTCTGCACGATCAGGCCGATCTGGTGCTGGTCAAGCCGGTCAGTTTCCCGCAACTGCGCGACTTAGCCAAGCGTCTGTGATGGAAATTTGTATAAACAAATAAAAACGGGCTTCTGGATTGCACCAGAAGCCCGTTTTTATTATGACACCCTGCTTGCCAAAATCAACTCCAACAGTGATCGATCAACTTTGTAGCCGCCGATGACCTCATAGTGAACGCCAGGGCGTTCGTGTTTGATGATGCCAAACGCACCCTCGAAGCCCCAAAAACTGAAGCCCCAGCCAAATTCCTTGTAGATACCCAACAAATCGGTCAGCCAGCGCAGGGCGACATCGTTGTCTACCTTGTTATAGCAACCCATCTCACCAATGTGAACGGTGGCCCCAGCCGCTTCCACGTCGCGCCAGGGCTGGTAGAAGGCTCGCAGCGTGTCGCGGTTCCACACGCGGCCTTCCCACTCCACACCAGGATACACCGGGGCGGGTGCGGTAGCGTGACCATCCCACCACCTGGCGGCGTGATGGCTGATTGGCATCGGCTGGTAGCCGCGCCCACTGTGAATCACGCCAGGGCCGCCATTTTCGCGCCCGCAGTCGGCCAGTTCGGGCATGGCCAGGTGGCCGCCCCCCAGCCCATCTATGGCGATCTCGCGTTGCGGGTCAATGGCGCGGATGGCTGCCACGGTTCGGCGCATCAGCGCAGCGTGATTGGTGCGCGTTAGCCCATATTGGCCTTCGCTGGGCGGCTCGTTGAGCAGGTCAAAGCTGATCTGGTCATTGGTGATGCCGCGATAACGCCGGGCGAAGGTCTCCCACAAGTACACAAAAGCATCCTGGGCAATTTGATCTACCCACAAATTGTGCTTTTCTAGGTGGTTGGCGTTGATGCAGTAACCTGGAGCGCGGTGGATGTTCAAAGACATCTGCATGTTGCGAGCGCGGCAGGCCGCCAGGTAGCGGTCGAGAACCTCGAAAACGGCTTCGTTGGGGTGCAGATAATCGTGGTCATTGGTCCAAAAGCGGTAATCGGTGGGGATGCGCACGAAGTCGAAGCCGTATTCGGCCAGAAAATCGAGCGCTTTTTCGTCAGGCGGCTGCGGTGTGGCATTTGGGCCGCGGCCCAGGCTGAACATCCATTGAAAGTTGAATCCGTAGCGGGGCATGGGTCTCCTTGATAGTTAAGTATTTTGGGTTGGGGTTAAGATTTTTCGCATGTTTATTCAAGTGGGCGATTATTGTACCCCGAAGCGGGTGTGCCGGGCGCTATCAGAGGTAAAATTTACCCATCCTGCAATCAACCACCCGTAACCCCAACCTACTGGAGAATGCTATGAAAACGTCCGTAACCATCAACCCCCTCGACCGCATCGCCACCATCAACCCCAACATCTACGGCCATTTTGCCGAGCACCTGGGCCGCTGCATCTACGATGGCGCGTGGGTTGGCGAAGATTCACCCATCCCCAACACGCGCGGCTTCCGTGACGACGTAATTGCCGCCCTGCGCCGCCTGAAAGCGCCGGTTATCCGTTGGCCGGGCGGCTGTTTTGCCGATGACTATCACTGGCAAGATGGCATCGGCCCGCGCGCCGGACGCCCGCGCCGCATCAACATTCACTGGGGCGAAGTGATCGAAACCAACCACGTGGGCACACACGAATTTGTGGATTTCTGCCGACTGGTGGGCGCAGAACCCTATTTCTGCGGCAATGTCGGCTCTGGCACGCCACGCGAACTGCGCGACTGGGTGGAATACTGCAACTTCCCCGGCGATTCGAGTTGGGCGCGTTTACGCACCGCCAACGGCTCGCCCGAACCCTTCAACGTGACCTACTGGGGTGTGGGCAACGAAAACTGGGGCTGCGGGGGCAACTTCTCGCCTGAAGATTACGGTACAGAATTTCGCCGTTACGCCTCGTTCATGCGCGGCTTTGGCGGCAACAAACTGTGCCTGATCGCCTGCGGGCCTGCGGGCAACGACGTGGAATGGACGAACCGTTTCTTCCGCAAGCTCAACAAAGATTACTGGGCCTTCAACAACATCCAGGGCTTTGCCGCTCACTATTACTGCGGCACGGCTGGCAATGCCACCGAATACACCACCGATCAGTGGTATCAACTGATCGCCCAGGGCCTGCACATGGAACAACTGGTCATCCAGCAGCGGGCAGCGATGGATGCCTACGACCCGCAACGCCGCATTGGGTTGATCGTGGACGAGTGGGGCACCTGGCATCCGGTGGAAAAAGGCAGTAACCCGGCTTTCCTCTACCAGCAGAACAGCCTGCGCGACGCCCTGGTGGCTGCCACCAGCCTCGACATCTTCAACCGCCATGCCGATAAGGTAGTGATGACCAACATTGCCCAGACAATCAATGTACTACAAGCGATGATCCTGACCGAGGGCGAGAAAATGCTCGTCACCCCCACCGGCTACGTCTACGAAATGTACGCTCCGCACCAGGGCGGCCAGGCGGTACGGACACTGGTCGAGACCGAAGGCGTCAGCTTCAAACGCGGCGATAAAGAAGAAGAATTGCCACTGGTAGCCGGTTCGGCCTCGCTGAAAGAGAAGGCGCTCTTTGTCACGCTGACCAACAGCCACGCCACGCAGTCGTTGGAGGCCGCGCTCAACCTGTTGGGTGGCGCCGCAGCGCAGTCCATTCAAGCCTCTGTATTGGCGGGCGAAATCCATGCTCACAACACCTTCGACCAGCCCGAAGCGCTCATCCCGCAGCCGATGATGGTTAAAGCGGCCGGCAGCAGCTTCACGGTCACGCTGCCTGCGGCATCTGTTGTAACGCTGGAAATCAACCTGGGATAGGAATCCATTGGAGATTTTGTATGACCACTCACCCCATCCTCTACATCATCACCAACAATCACTTCGATCCCACCTGGCGGCGCTGCTTCGACCGGCGTTTCACCTGGAACGGTGACACTTATGCCTCTTACGCTGAGATCGAAGCCGCTTACCTGCTCGAAAACCTGGCCCTGGCGCGCCAGCACCCGGCGTATAAATTCGAGGCCGAAAGCGTCATCGTTGTGCGCAAATTTCTCGAACACCACCCTGAAACCTTGCCTGAACTGCAAGCGCTGGCCCAACAGGGGCGTTTCGCCGTCACCGGCGCGGGCGATAACATTATAGATACCAACCTCGTCCACGGCGAGAGCATCGTGCGTAATTACCTGTATGGCCTGTTGTGGGTGGAAGAGACCTTCGGGCAAAAGACCAGGCTGGCCGTTCGCAACGATGGCTTTGGCAACTCGGCGCAACTGCCGCAAATTTTGCGCGGTGTGGAAATCCCGTGGGCCACCGGCTTCAGCTACACCCCTGTGCAAGGCCGTTACTGGCGAGGGCTGGACGGCTCGACGATTTTGGCGCAGACCCTGCCGGTGGTGGCAGCGGGCGGCGGCGTGATCAAATACCCGCCCTGCCCGGCGTGTCGCGGCGTGGGGTGCGCAGCCTGCCAGCAGCGCGGCTTCGATAGCTCGCAGCGCGCCATCCTGCCAGATGATATTGACCCCGCTTCGTTGGCCGGACTAGATGCCGGGCTGATAACCATTACGCCCGAAGAGTACCTGCCCAACCCGGCGGTGATCGAATGGGCGGCGGCGCAGACCGGCTGTGAAGTGCGCTTTGCCCTCGAAGAAGATGTCCGCCCGCATCTGCAAGCCTGGCTCGACGCGGTGGACAACCCTCCCACCGACCTGCTGCACCCCTCGGTCGAACTCAACCCCAATAATACAGGGGTTTATGCCACTCGCATCCGCACCAAGCAGACCGTCCGCCGCCAGGAATATGCGCTCTTTGCTGCCGAAACGCTGGCGGTTCTGGCGGCACTCCAGGGCCAACCCTACCCTCACGAGGCCATCCGGCGCGCCTGGCAAGGGCTACATTTCACGATGTTTCACGACGCCATCACCGCCACCCATGTAGACCCCGCTTACGCTGAAATTCAGGGTTTCTGGCAGCAGATTGACGCCGCAACGGACGCCATCCGTCAGGCAGCACTGGCTGCCCTGGTCACGCCTGCTGAAAAGACGCTTTCGGTGCTCAATCTCACAGGCGATAAAGCCACGCAATTGGTGCGGGCTGTCGTGCCGCCGGGGAGTGTACCTGTAAATGCTGCCGGCCAACCGGTTCCGGTGGTAGAGGCTGTTCCGACCCAGGACGGGCAGGTGGCAATCACCTTCCTGGCGAAAAACGTTGCGCCGTTTTCGGCGGCGAGCTATCGTTGGGAAGCTGATTCGACAGCGGGTGTTGTGGAGTTGACCGTCCCCACCATCGAAAACGAGCGTTTTCGCATCGTTGCTGATGGCCACGGGCTGCTTACCGTCTTCGACAAAATGCTGGGCCAGGAAATTTTAGCGGCCAATGGTTATCGCCCTGGCGAACTGGTGATGGAGCATGACGAAGGCTCCCCCTGGGCCACGCTGCATCCCGATCAGACGCGCACACCGATGAGCGAATACACCCATCTTGTCGCTGCCGAGCGCGGCGATGGCTTTCAACGCCTGCGCTTCGAGGTAGAAATGCCATGGAGCCTGTGCTTTAGCAGCCGAGGCGGACTGAAAGGGACGGTGACGGTGATGCTCGTGGATGGCCTGGAGCGGGTAGATTTTGCGCTATCGCTCGATTGGGCCACATTCAACCATCGCCTGCGGGTGGCCTTCCCCATCCCGGCCATGGGGAAGCATTTTTATGGTATTCCCTATGGCCTGTTGGAACGTCAACCCTACCAGCCGTGGTTCGGCTGGACAGGGGCCAATGGCGATTGGCCGGCGCTCAACTGGGCTGGTGTGCAGAGCGAAGCGTTGAGCGTGGCCGTGTTCAACAAAGGGACGCCGTCTTATCGCATCGAACACACGGCTGCAGGCGGCGATATTATCTTCGTAACGCCGCTGCGTTCGCCAGCCGTCCCGACCTATTTGCACGAACCAGAGTTTTATTCAATGACCGCCTACGATGGGATGCGCGATGAAGGCCACCATCAGTTCGAGTTGGCAGTAGTCGCGTACGAGGACAGTTTTGCGACTTGCCCCGTGAGCGCCGATGCCGATGGTTTCAACGCCGGCTTCTTGACTGCGAAGGGACAGGCTGTCTTTCCGGCGTTGCCGCGGGTTCGCGCCCATCATGTGCGCGTCGGTTGTGTCAAATGGGCTGAGGCAGGCGATGCGTTGATCCTGCGGTTGGTTGAAGTGTGTGGACAGCCTGGTGAGGCCGTGGTTGAATTGCCTGTTGCGGTCAGCCGCGCAGTTCAGGTAAATCTGCTCGAACGCCAGGGTCAGCCATTGGAGGTTGTCAACGGCAAAGCATCCATACACCTGCGCGCCTGGGAAATTGCCACATTGCGCCTGGAGTGGTAAGACATGAACTCGCGTTCTGGGTTTGTGTTTATTTAATTTGGAAAATCAGTTCTTTTGGGTTGGGATGGCGATCTTGAATGTGGATCCCTGATCCTTACCGGCACTCTCAACCCAAATGCGTCCCCCATGTAATTCCACAATGCCGCGTGCAATGGCTAACCCCAGGCCTAACCCGCCATAATGCCTGGTCATATGGTCTTCGACCTGATAAAACTGCTCAAAGATGTGCTCGATTTCTTCTGCAGGAATGCCTACGCCGCTATCTTGCACTTCTATCCAAACTTCTCGCCGATAGGTTTTGGCGCTAACGTTTATTGTGCCACCGTTTGGTGTGAAGCGAACCGCATTATTCAAAAGATTTTCTAGCACCAGTTCCAGTTTTTCTGGGTCTGCTTCAATACGTAATTCTTTAATTGGTAAGTGGATATTGAGTGTTTGCCCCTTGGCTTCCGCAGTCGGTGCAGCATCACGACAGGCTGTCTGAATAATCTCTTGAGCGGCTACGGATTGCAGGGCTAGTTTGGCAGCGCCCATTTGCAGCATGTTCATGTTTGTCATATCTTCGAGCAAGGTACGCATCTTCAATGCCGAATTCAGCACCGCGCTGGCGTGATCGGACATCTCTCCCTGTGCTTCTTCTTGCAAAAAAGTCGCATATCCCAAAATAACGCCCAGGGGGGTACGTAGTTCGTGAGAGGCGATTGCCAAGAAATCGCTTTTGATTTTATCTACCCGACGTAATTCTTCATTTGCTTCTTGTAACGCCCTGACCAATTGGGCATTGTGTATGGCCACAGCAGCCTGCGAAGCGATGACAGACAAAATATTAACATCTGCATCGTTGAACTCGCCATCGCGTTTGTTTAATGCTTCCAAAACCCCCGTGACACGATCCTGGATGCGCATCGGAACCCCCAATAGCGAGCGCGGTCGAAACTGTATTTGTTCACCCACCTGGCTATAATGGCGTGGGTCTTTTTCCACATCATTGATGACCAGGGGCTTGTTGCTGGTGAAGATGGTGCCTGCGATGCTGTTTCCTATAGGAACGGGAATATCAGCCAATTTATCTGGATCACTACCTGATGCAGCGGTAAAGATTAACTCGCCTCTTTTTTCGTCATACAAGAGAATGGATGTTGCTTCACAACCCAGCAAATCGGCTGCCACTTGAATAATATAGCGCAGCAATTGATGGGGGTCTAATGTTGAATTTAATGTAACGCTTACCTCAACCAGGCGAGCCAGCTGGCGAACTGTTTGATGTAATTCAACGGGGGACATCAACCTACCAGTTTTCATGCCACTAGTTTAGCGTTAAGACAGGGTTTTGTCTATGGGACGGCTATTCTTTTAAGATGATAAATCCGCTTTATGTTTCATGTGAAACAAAACATCCCACCGACTTGTGGGATGTTTTGTTCTGTTCCTTACCGTTTTCGGTTCTTTTGTCTTGTCTGCCATTGAAGGTAGTACCACTGATAAAGACGTATAAACCAGACTGGTTGTGGTGGCCGAAGCGGCGTTTCGGTTAATTCATCCCATGGGTTAAGGTCAAACATTTTGCAAAAAGCATAACTTCCAAATAATTTTAACGAAGCAACGACAGGTGCGGCAAGCAATACACCAATAAATCCCATCAAACTTGCCGCTATCAGCGCGCCGACTAACACAGCGGCTGGGTGCACACGCAACGATTGCCCCATAATTTGTGGCGAAACAACGTTATCAAAGATTTGATCTACGATGATTGCACAAATCATAACCAGGATAGTGTAAACCAAAGGCTCAAAACCGAAGTAATTTGTGGGTTGAAAGAACGCTGCAAGAACGATGACTAACCAGGTCAAAAAGCCACCCACATAAGGAATAAATCGTGCCGCTCCGGCTAGGATTGAAATGCCAATGGCATACCGCACCCCTAAAATAGAAGTTACAAGAATATAAGCTATGGTTACCAGGAACATGATCAACAACTGGCCGCGAAAGAAAGCATTCCAAATGCGACTCAGTTCACGTCCTAATCGCCGAATATCCGCGTCATACCCGGGTATTTGTGCTCCAATAACATTGGGTAGGCTACCAGCTTCTGATAGGAGGAAATATGAAATGAGCAAAATAAACAACGCCAAGCCAATTGTTGTGGCCGCTCGTGTGGCTAAACCTCCCACTAAACTGGTGGTTTGCCCCAACAGGGGCTGGATCATTTGGATGAATTGCTGGGCCAGGGTATCTAAAGCCAGGTAGCGTCCAAAATCAACTTCAAATGGCCCAATAAAATAACGCTGACTCGACAGTTGTTGTAAAATGTTGGGCAAATCGTTGATGAAATTGACGACCACCCCATACAAACTTTCCACTTGCTGAACGATCACCACCCCCGTCCAAGTAGAAAGCCCAATCAAGCTGACCAGCACGGCCAAATAGATGATGCCCACATTCAATCGCCACGGAAGTCGGGTGGTGCGAGTCATCCAATGGGCAATGGGATGAAATAGGTAAGTTACTAAAATGGCAAGGATCAACGGCCCAATGTAACCGCGAAAATAAAATAGTAATCCTAAGGTTAAAGCAACAAACGTCAAGCCAAAAATTAGCTTGACGGTTGCGTTCCAACGAGGAGATTCTATCTCATCAGACCGAAAGTCAGATTCGTCCACAAATTACCCCAACAAAGGCATCACAATCGCAATGATGATTAGCACTGCGAAAAATATACCCGCCAGCACCCCAATGCGTTTCAAATCTTTGGTTACATAGCTGTAATCAGGATCGAAATTGGATGGAATTTCGCTTGCTGGTTTTGCCATTAAAAGGTTGGTGTTGCTGCGAGATTGACGTTTATTCTTTGCCATAATATTTTCCTTATTCCAAAAAGTCTCACGGGTTGGCTGCTTGTAGCCTTGCCCGGACAACAATGCGCTTATTATCTACAAGATATGGATAACATGAAATCAGTGTCAACACGGCATCGCTGGTAGGGGCCATCACCTCAACGGCTGTTGGTTCAACGATCTTTGGGTTTTCAGATACAACATAGATATATCCATGTTGTCTGGTGTAGATGGTGATCTGATCGCCTTTTTTCATTTTATCCAAATCACGAAAAATCTCACCATATATATCATTGTGGGCTGCAAGGACAAGATTGCCCTTTTCCCCAGGGTTGGCCGACCCGATATGTTGTCCAACGCCCTTCTTCAATTGCTCCCATCCATCCCCTTGTACTATCGGCCTCATGTTGATACCAATAGCAGGGATTTGGATATGCAGTGCCTGTTCTGGGCTTTGCGTTGGTACGGTCATATTCTCCATAGATTGCACCAGTGGACGCAAATGCTCAGGGATTTCAGAATCATTGGGTCGAGCATGACCAGATTCATCGGGGGGGGTATGTCCCGAAGGCAAGACAACCGCCACAATCAATGGCGTGGCTGTTAAGGTGGGTTGAATCTGGCTGGCAGCGTATTCCTGGTTTAGATTGCGCAAAATATCAAGCCCACGATAAATCACAAATACTAAAGCCACTACTGCCAGGATTTCAACTAAAAGTAACAACTTATCAAGTACACCATTCCATCTAGCCTGATTTGCTCTGATTGGCCTATTTTCAGTGGCTTCAGCCTGACCGAGGCTGTTTGTTACTGTCAATGTGGCGTCTGATGCAACCGTAACGATCCGCCCACTCCGGCGATACTGGTTCAATCGTCCTTGTCGTTCTGCACGCCGTTTTTCTACCAACAAACGGCGCAGTTCATCCACTGACAAATCATCAAAACCACGTGATTTACGCATGTGGCCGATTATACTCGATGCGTGGATTCCAGAAAAATAACCCAAAGCCTGCCAGTCGAATGATTGCACCGAGCAATAAAGCTGCCGCTAACCCAATGTGATCAACCAGGTATGTGCCAGCAAGGGGGGCTAGAATGGCCGAAAGGTGTTGTAGGCTCTGAGCGATTGAGACAAACGTAGCGCTGTAATCCTCCGGTACCGTCTTCATCAATTCATCAAAGAACACCAGGTCTAAACCAGCTTGAAATACCCCAGCCAGCATGGCAAAGATGACAATCACCTGAATTTGGGTTGTGCTTGCAACGAGAGCCGGATGAACGGCAACCCCCAGGGTTGTCAACAACAAAACCAGGCTTGGCCCTTTTTTCCGGCTTAAGCGTGGCCAAAACGCGTAGCCAATCAACATGACCACGGTAGATGCTGTGTTAATGATGCCAATCCACGAATCGGGTGCGTGCACTTCTCGTACAAAATAAAGTGGGAATAACGGTGCCGCAAACGAAACCCCAAATAGAAAGACAAAACGCTTTCCCACAAACCAACTAAAGGCAGGATGACTGCGTATCAGTGTAATGTAATTTGAAATGGTTTGTCGGAAAGAATGGCTGATTTCTAGTCCGCGAGGTTCATGAGCAGGTAAGCTGATTCGGCTAGAAAAAATAAAACTGATCAACCCCCCAATCGAAAGGCCAAAAAACACTACCTGGTAATTCAACGGAAATGCAATCCGCACCAGCACCTGCCCGGCCAGGGTTGCTGTGATCGCCGAAGTCAGACCAAGAATGGACCAGCGGCTGCTCATCAGATCATAGCGATGCGTTGGGCCTGCAACCGCGCTCATCACCACGGTAAAAGCAACCGCCACAATCGTTTGTGGTAAGGTAGCAAAAGCCCAAATAACCAGGATGGCATTGATTGCCATATCCTCGGGTACCACAATGGTAATTAATCCTGTCAGCGCATAACACGAGATAACCAACAGGCGCGCAAGACTAAACCACGGAATGATGTCCCTCCGAGTTTGTAAAAATCGTCCGATGGGGATCGCCAGGAGTAAGCCAGTAATCCCTGGCATGGCTGATAAAAGGCCAATTTGTAAGCTGGAAGCGCCTAGACGAGTAAGAAATACAGGTAAAAACGGCGCGGCGGCAGCGGATAACCCCACCCCAATGGCATCAATGCGCACATTACGAAAATTTTGGCGTTGAAGCGGGGTATAAGATGAATTTTCCATGTTCACTTTCGTTGAATTAGCTCCTGAAGCAAGATTTCTAACCGTTGAGCCAGGGCAGATCGATCAAATTGTTCCATGACAACCCGGCGGCCACGAATACCCATGTTCTGAGCAGTTTGTGGATCGGCTGCCAACTGGCGAATAGCATTTGCGAGGGCTTCTGGCTCACCTGGGTTGACAAACAGCCCAGCCTGCGCTTCATCAATCACCTGGCGGATGAAACCATCTATTGCCAGTACCACCGGACGACCGGCAGCCATGTAATCGAACACTTTATTTGGATAGGTCGTGGCGTACAGGGGAATCGGTTTCAAAATAGCAATGCAGGCATTACTGGCCGCCAGCGCTCCCGACATTTCATTCTTCGCTATCGGTGGCAAGAAGATCACATTTTGCAGACCCATCGCTGTTGCCTTTTTTACCAGGGCAGGTTTTTCTTTGCCATCGCCAAGCAAAACAATCACAATGTTTGGGTCGTCGTTGAGCAGTTCGGCTGCTTCAAGCAGTGTGCCAAGATCGTTGGATACTCCATGAGCACCAGCATAGAGCGCAATAAACTTTCCTTCGATGTGATGCTTTTGACGGAAATCATGTCCGTCATCGGCGGGATCAAACATCGTTGCATCTGCACCATTTGGGATTAAGGCTACCTGCCTGGCGCCCCGTTGCTGAACGTGCGCCACATAGCCAGGCGAATTAACCATTACATGCCTGGCCTGTTGATAGAGAAAGCGTTCTAACCAGAATGAGGCGCGAATCAACCATGAATTTTGCAATACACCAACCTGAATGGCAAAATCGGGCCATAAATCGCGCACTTCGAAAAAGAAAGGCGCACCTTTGAATTTTGCCACGGCCCAACTGGTCAAACCTTGAAAAATAGGCGGTGAAGTACCCCAAACAAGATCAATATCGCTGACCTGTAACCCCGCCATAAAAGATGAAACCATAAAACTGACGAAACTAATCACTCGATGAATAAAACTTTTGTGCAATGCCGGGTATGTATATACCCGACGGATTGTAATACCTGGCTCCTCACCGGTGGATGCTTCGCTATCTTGCCGGGTAGTACCGGTAAGATAGCTGATCGGACTGGCAATAATCGTAACGCGATGTCCCTTTTCAGCCAGAAAGCGCGCTAACTCGTGATGGCGTGTGCCGCCCGGCTCATCGAGAGCGGCAAATGCTTGATGGATCAGTAGAATGTGCATATCAATCGGCTGGTGGATCAATAATCCGATGGGGATGGATTGGCCAGGAATCAGGATGACATGCCATCACCCATTGTGCGACAGGGCTTGGTAATACGGGGTTTTCGTGCAATTGTGCAATCGGCAGCCAAACAGGCAGGTAAGTTCCAACCCAGGGATCGAATGGGTCTGTGTACTCTTCGCCATGCCCTGAGCCAAATTCACCACCCAGGATATCCACCAGGTAATAGTAATGTGGCGTTTGGCGATACCAAACTTCTACGACCAACCGATGTACCTGAACACATAGCCCAAGTTCTTCTTTCACTTCACGCACCACAGCATCTTCAGGGCTTTCGTCATTTTCTAGGCCACCCCCTGGAAAAACGAAATAATGCCGATCTTGTCTGCGGCGCTCGATGAGCGCTATACGATCATTCTGAATAACAATGCCAGCGGCTCGCAGACGAGTCATGCTAAATTTTCCTGTTTATCGGGAAAGCGCCAATCAGTCACAAACCGTAAGGGCAAGGTCGTGGTAAGTTCGTATCGAAAAGATAATGCTGGGGATTTATAGCCATACATTGGCGAATACCACCCCAGGATGGGGGAGAAGTTGCCTGTCCCATAGATTACCTGCCCGGCCCGAATAAGTTGAAGATGATTGCGCATTGGACGCGCATCCTCGTGTTCTGCCCCTACCTGAATGGATATCCATCCATACGAAGATTGGATGCGTATCCGATTATAGGCAATCTGCAATTCGTACGGCCAATCGGGTAATAGCCAGTGTAATGTGCAAGTTACGGGTTGTGGATTTTCAGATTTGACTTTCTCATCGGGTAACATCAAATCTTCCACAAGCCAACGATCACCTGCCTCTGCTCGAACGGTACGTTGATGCGAAATCCCCAGCCGGCGATAGCCGTTGTGTCGAGCCACCAAACCGGTCGCATCATCGGATGCAACGGGCCTGATTTCTGCTTGTGCCCAATCCAAGTAGAGAAATTTTCCGACCCGATTCATTTGATCCTGTCCATTCACGGTTACAGTGTTGTGGACGAGTGCGCTGCTCAGGCGGTTATCCCAGGGAGCGTGAGCGTTATAGAGATAGGTGCCAGCATCCATCGCCACATTCAAACCCTGCCACCATAAATCGAGATGGAGTTGATCGGCGTGACCAGGACGCGATGTGTACTTTTCGGAACGTAGATATGCCCACGAATTGAGTACGGGGTGGCGGATGATGTGCGATGTGCGCCCGGCAGAGTTTATATTATTGTCTATACCATTTGATCCCCCGCCTAGCCATAATGTCATTTCATCCCACGGGCCAGGTTCAATGGCCTGTTGCCCTAAAAATATCTGCGAAGCGGCCTGACCCACCGGGCGATAATCGTCAAAGGGACAATTGGTAAAAGGGAAAATATAGGCGCCGTCATTAGGCCCCAGGTTGGGTACACGCCCAGATGTCGAGTCCAGAAGGGCCAGTAGCCATTGTGTGGCACGTTGCAAGTTGCCGATGGCTGCCTGGCTGAGTTTTCCGTTTGTAGCTTTATGAATGTGGTTGACCCATAAGGCCAGTTGCAGCATCAGGCGATGATAATTGGTGCTATGCTGCACGTACGCGCCATCCGCGGCAATTTGCGTTTCGATGCCGCGGTTGAACCACTTCCAACCTAACCTGGCCCAGCGTGAAGCACTTGGATGCGTGGGCAGGGCTGAGGCAGCGGTGAGCAATCCTGCGGCTTCGCTGAGCAGGTGATTGTTGTTCTGGGCGCGCGCATAGATCATCGTTGGGGGGATGCGTTCGGCATGTGCCGCCACCGAAGCGCTCAACCGAGCCATCTTTTCGGGGGTGGTGTAAATCGAGCGGGCAAACACCTGCCCGGCAAAAACGAGCGCCATCAGGCGAAAGGCCACTTCCTGGGCTGAAATCCAGTTCGGCCCCCGGTTGATCGGGTTATCTTCCCAAAATTCTTCCAGAAAGAGCCAGAAAACTTGCGGGTAACGTTCGTCACGGCTGAGGTAATATGCCCTGCCCAGGGTGAAAACCCAACCAAAGCGTGCGGGTTCCCATATCAACTTGATATCAGCAGGGTGGACGTTTGATATTTCGTAGGTTGTCCAATGGGGCAGGTTGTCTGGCTGAGAGATGTCCAGTGGTACGGCATCTCCGCCAAAAAGGCGCACCCGTTTGTTGACAATTTCATTGGCATGTTCGATGAGTTGGGTCAAGCCATCTTGACCGATGCAAGCTCTTAAAGTTGAAGCATTCGGAAACTCAAACAGGGGCTGCACCATGCGAGGCGTTTTTCCTGAAACAACACTTTGCCTACGCCGAAATAGGCCCGTGTACAACCCGGCTTTATAAAGCAAAAAAAGCCCCACCTGTTGGGGGCCAAGTTCACGCAGGGCCAAAAAAGCGAGAGATAATTTTTCCAGGGCTTTCACAGAACTGATTCTACCATGCTGGTTTTCGAGTTTTTGCTTCTGTATTCTGCACAAAAATCGTGTTAGATTTTCGCCACTTCTGCCAACGACATTTGCATCAAGATCGCATATAAATAACAAGGTTTTTCGGAGATAAATTTCATGTTCTTCAACGGTTTGTTCATCCTGATTATTGTCCTCGCCCTTGTGGTTCTTGTTATTGAGAGCCAGTTTTCGGTTGGGCAGGCAACGGTCAAGGCAAAATAAGCCAGACAAAGAAGCAAAAACACGAGCCGCCCAACCAACGGGCGGCTTTTTTGTTGATTAGCCGCAATGATCACCCCTTCCACGCCCCCCACCGCCCCTTTTGCCACGCCGTTTACGGCCGCTGCCACGCGCACCATGCAAGCCAGCCGCCAGGGTGATCCGTGCGCAGACATCCACCTCGCGACCCCATCGCCTTCCAACGCTCCCCAAAGTAAACCGGGGAATGATACTGGAAGGCGATTTTGTTTTGATCGAACCAATATCGGATTATCGAATCTCGATGATTAAGTCACCAATCAGCCAGGAAAGGAAACACCCTATGCGCTCCGATCAGGTCAAAAAAGGCGTCGAACGCGCCCCCCATCGTTCATTACTCAAGGCCACTGGCGTTACCGACGCCGACATGGGCAAACCCTTCATCGCCATCGTCAATTCATACATTGACATCATCCCCGGCCACGTGCATTTGCAGGAATTTGGCAAGCTGGTCAAAGAAGCCGTGCGGGCGGCCGGCGGCGTGCCGTTCGAGTTCAACACCATCGGCGTGGATGATGGCATCGCCATGGGGCATATCGGCATGCGCTACTCGCTGCCCTCCCGCGAATTGATCGCCGACTCGGTCGAGACGATGATCAACGCCCACTGCTTCGATGGCATGGTCTGCATCCCCAACTGCGACAAGATCGTCCCCGGCATGTTGATGGCTGCCGTGCGCACCAATGTCCCGGCCATCTTCGTCTCGGGCGGGCCGATGGCGGCCGGCAAAACCCCCACCGGCGAGACCGTGGATTTGATCTCCGTTTTCGAGGGCGTGGGCGCGTACCAGGCCGGCAAAATTGACGCCGCCCGCCTGAAAATGCTCGAAGATTTCGGCTGCCCAAGCTGCGGCTCCTGCTCGGGCATGTTCACCGCCAACAGCATGAACTGCCTGATGGAAGCCATCGGCCTGGCGCTGCCCTACAATGGCTCGGCCCTCGCCAAAACTGAGGAGCGCGAAGCCCTGGCCCGCCGCGCCGGCGCACAGATTATGGAACTTGTTGCCAAGAACATTCGCCCGCGCGACATTGTGACCCCCGAAGCGATGGACGATGCCTTCGCCCTCGATATGGCCATGGGCGGCTCGACCAACACGGTGCTGCACGCCCTGGCAATTGCCAACGAAGCCGAAATCCCCTACTCGTTGGAGCGCATCAATGCCGTGTCGGCCAAGGTGCCGCATTTGTGCAAGGTCAGCCCGGCGGGCACCTGGCACATGGAAGATGTCCATCGCGCCGGCGGCATCCCCGCCATTTTGAAAGAAGCCAACGACGGCTACCAGCAGAAAAACGGTTCGCCCCTCTTGCACCTGGATCGCATCACGGTCACAGGCAAGACATTGGGCGAGAATATCCAAGACGCTAAAGTGAAGGATACGGAGGTGATACGCCGGTTCGATCAGGCGCATTCCGCGACAGGTGGGTTGTCCATTTTGTTTGGCAACCTGGCCCCGCAGGGTGCGGTGATCAAGACCGGTGGTGTTGCCGCTTCGATGCGTAAATTCACTGGCCCGGCGCGCATCTACGAAAGCCACGATAGCGCCATGGCGGGCATTATGGCCGGCGAAGTGCAGCCTGGCGAGGTGGTGGTGATCCGCTACGAAGGCCCCAAAGGCGGCCCCGGCATGATGGAAATGCTCAGCCCCACCAGCGCCATCATGGGCATGGGATTGGGCGAGAAGGTGGCCCTGATCACCGATGGGCGCTTCTCCGGCGGCACACGCGGCGCGTGCATCGGCCACGTTTCGCCTGAAGCGGCGGCGCGTGGGCCGATTGCCGCCCTGCAGGCAGGTGACATCATCGAGATTGACCTCGAAGCCCGCAGACTGAACGTGCGCCTTTCGGACAGCGAAATCCAGGCTCGCCTGGCTGCCCTGCCGCCGTTCGTCTCCCAGGCCACCAGCAAATGGCTGAAGCGCTATTCGCATTTTGTGACCAGCGCCGATACGGGAGCAATTTTAGATTTTTGATTGCTGATTTCTGATTGGAAAACCACAATCAGCATTCAGCAATCAAAAATCAGCAATTTTTTTGGAGGAACAGGTATTATGAAGAAAACCGGCGCCCAAATCCTTTGGGAATGTTTGATCAAAGAAGGGGTCAACCTGGTGTTTGGTTACCCCGGCGGGGCCAACCTGCCCATTTATGACGCTTTGCCGCAGTACCCGGACGTGCATCATGTGTTGGTGCGCCACGAGCAAGGCGCGGCGCACATGGCCGACGCCTATTCGCGGGCGGGCGGCGGCGTGGGGGTGTGCATGGCCACATCTGGCCCAGGGGCGACCAACCTCGTCACCGGCATTGCCACCGCTTTCATGGATTCGTCGCCGATGGTGGCGATCACCGGGCAGGTAGCCAGCAAGCTGATCGGCTACGACGCCTTCCAGGAAACCGACGTGACCGGCATCACCCTGCCGATCACCAAACACAACTACCTCGTGACCGATGTGAGTGAGATCAACCAGGTCATCCGCGAGGCGTTCTACATCGCCCGCACAGGCCGCCCCGGCCCGGTGCTGATTGACATCGCCAAAGACGCCCAGCAGGCCGCCATCGAGTGGGAATATGACGACCGCCCGATCAAGCTGCCTGGCTACCGCCCCGACCGCCGCCCGCTGACGAAAGACATGGAACAGGCCGCCGAGATGATCCAGAAGGCTAAACGTCCGATCATTTTGGCCGGGCGCGGCGTGATGATTTCGGGCGCGATGGCTGAACTGCGCGAATTCGCCGAGAAGACGCGCACCCCCGTGGCCGTCACCCTCCTGGGGATTGGCGCTTTCCCGGCGACCCACCCGCTCAACCTGGGCATGATGGGCATGCACGGCGAAGCCTGGGTTAACAACGCCATCCAGGAATCCGACCTGATTTTGGCGATGGGCATGCGTTTCGATGACCGCGTGACCGGCAATGTGAAGAATTACGCATCCGGGGCCAAGAAAATCCACTTTGAAATTGACACATCGGAAATCAACAAGAACGTTAAAGTAGACCTGGCGTTGGTCGGCAGCCTGAAAGAGACGCTCTCGCAGTTACTCCCGCACGTCTCAGCCAGCGATCACAGCGAATGGATCGAGCAGATTGACCAGGAACGCGGCGACAATGCCGTGCGCGACATCCAGAACCTGCCCGATACCGGCCACCTGTACGCCGCCCACGTGATCAACGACTTGTGGCGGCACACCC
>CAZSFD010000032.1:0-51776 GCA_964606085.1 uncultured Anaerolineaceae bacterium | reverse complement strand
GTAGATGAATCTGCTCTGCGCCGCGTGGTTCTTGCGGCAGCCATTGACCGCGCCGATGACGTGCTGGAGATCGGCCCCGGGCTGGGCAGCCTGACCCGCCACCTGTGCCAGGCGGCGCGGCGCGTGGTGGCCGTGGAACTGGATGGCGACCTGCTCCCCATTTTGCGTGAGGTGCTGGCCGCCTGGGAGAATGTGCGCATCGTCCACGGCGACATCCTGCAGGTGGCGCCAGGCGAGCTGTTCGAGCGGTCGGGCTATCAGGTGGTGGCGAACATCCCCTACTACATCACCTCGGCGGTCATCCGTCATTTGCTCGAAGCCCCCGTGCGCCCCAACCGCATGGTGCTGACCGTGCAGCGCGAGGTGGCCGAACGCATCACCGCCGGGCCAGGCGAGATGAGCGTGTTGGCGCTCAGCGTGCAGGTCTACGGCTGGCCCAGCATCGCCGTCCACATTCCGGCGGGCGCTTTTTACCCGCCGCCCAATGTTGATTCTGCTGTTCTGCGCATTGATCTCTACCCCCAGCCGCAAATCCCCGTCGAACAAATCGAAACCTTCTTCCGCCTGGTGAAGGCCGGTTTCAGCCAGAAGCGCAAGAACCTGCGCAACGCCCTGGCAGGCGGGCTGGGCATTGCGCCGCAAGCTGCCGAAGCCCTGCTGACCGCCAGTGAGATCGATCCCCGCCGCCGCGCCGAAACGCTCGATTTTTGCGAATGGCAGCGGCTGAGCGCATCAGCCTTCGAGCAAACGAAAACTTTTGCGATGCACCGCTGAAGGCCCCAGCCTGGCGATGGCCTGGCGATGGGCAACTGTGCCATAGCCTTTGTGCGTGGCAAAGCCATAGCCGGGGAACTGGGCATCGAGCGACTGCATGTGGGCGTCGCGGGCGGTCTTGGCCAGCACCGAGGCGGCGGCGATGCTCAACGAGCGGCAATCGCCTTTGAGCAGCGAAGTTTGCGGGAGGGCGGTTTCGGGCAGCAAGAAGCAATCGAGCAGCAGGTGCGCGGGGGCAATGGACAGGGCCGCCAGAGCGCGCTGCATGGCCAGGCGGTTGGCGGGGATGATCCCAAGCTCGTCTATTTCAACCGAAGAAGCAAAACCAACGGCGTGGCCGAGGGCCGCCTGGCGGATGATGGCCGCCCGGCTTTGGCGTTCGGCGGGCGTCATTTGCTTTGAGTCGCGTACCCCCACCAAGATGGTCAGAATATGGGCATCCGCCGGCAAGATCACCGCCCCCGCCGCCACCGGCCCGGCCAGCGCGCCGCGGCCAGCCTCATCCAGCCCGGCCACCGCCGTCACGCCCGCCTGCCACAAGGCTTGCTCGAAAGCCAGGTCGGGCGCGGCGGGCAGCAGCGAAGCGTCAAAGCGGGCGCTCATACAGGCCGCGCAGCCCGTTCCAGCGGATAGTCAGCAAATCGAGGCCCATGCGCAGGGAATCGTGCAGGACGCGGATTTTGCTGTCGGCGTTGAAATACCACGGGATGCCGATCTCCACGATGCGGTAACTGCGCCGCCGGGCAATGTAGAGCAATTCGACATCGAAGGCCCAGCCCGGCAGTGTTTGGCGGGGAAAAAGTTCCTTCGCCGCTGCGGCGCTAAAGCACTTGAAACCGCATTGCGTATCTTGCAGGCCGGGCAGCGCCAACAGGCGGATGATGGTGTTATACACTCGCCCAACAAAGTGGCGATGCGGCGGCTCGTGATAACGCACCGCGCCGGGGGCTTCGCGCGAGGCGATGGCAATGTCGAAATTGGTGAGGGAAGGGGGAATGAAGCGGTTGATCTCGACGATGGGCATCGAGAGATCGGCGTCACACATGAAGCGATAGTCGCCCGTGGCGGCCATCATGCCGGCCTGTACAGCCAACCCCTTGCCACGCGCCGGGTTTTGCAGCACGGTCACGTTGGTATAACAACGGGTAAATTCTTGCGCCACTTCAAAGGTGCGGTCGCGGCTGCCATTCTCGACCACAATCACCTCGGCGGTGTAGGGTTGGGCGGCTAAAAACGTGCAAATTTGCTCGAGGGTGTCGGGCAGGCGGTGTTCTTCGTTGTGGGCGGGGATGATGATGGAGAGCAGAGGCATAAACGGGACTTCTTCGCGCGAGATTTCAAGCCAATGTGCCAAGCAATTCTCGGCTGGCTGATTGCCAATAAGCGGGTTGTGCGCACGGCCAGCCAGATAGCAGCGCCAGACTTTGCTCGATCATCTGGCGGCGCTGCTGATGGACTTGCTGCCGCGGCAGACGAGCGAAAACGTGTTGTTCCATCTGGGTTTCTGAAGCGAGCAGTTGGTAAAACTGTTCGGGTGGAATCCCTTGCCGGGCGGCAAACACCTCGACGGTTTGGGCGCTGGCCCCAGGGTGCAGTTGGGGAGCGATAAAATCGCGCCATTGGCAAAGGTGCGCGTCTTCGACAAAAGGAAGCCAATGATCGGGGCTGGCGCGCAATAACAAATCGGCGCTGCGCGGATGCAGACAGCCTAAAATCTGGCGGTCGAGGTATGCGCGCAGTACATTGTGGATGTATAAGCGTTCGGGGTAATCTGCCCACTGCCGGTCGCGGCCAAACACCGGCTCGAAAATTTCGTTCACCCACACCCAATCGGCGATCAGGTGGCAGAGATAGCCTGCCAGAAAAGCCGCCTGCGCTGCGCTGTGCAGCACTTCGGGGCGAAGCTGCGGGAAGGCCGCCCACAGCGCCTCCCAGGGCAGGCGGGCATTGCGTTGCAGCGGCAAGACAAAGAAATGGGTGGCCTCACGCGGCTGGTGCGACACCGTTTGCACATCGGGGGCGGTGTTGCCCAGCAAAAATGCCGGGCGCTGGCGGATCAGCCATTGCCGGGTTGCATCGGGCAGGCGGGCGTCGGCCAGCAGTTCTTCAGCCAGGCTGAGGTGGTAAAACGGGGTGGGCATGGCGGCTCAGATCACCGGTACGCCTTCGATGTGATCGCTTTGGCGTTGAACCAGGTCGGTAGACAGGAAAAGCGCTTTGCCGCGCCCCACCAGGCGCAGCGCTACAGAAGTCTCGAACGAGCCGGCCTGTAAGGGGATACGCCTGCCCAGGACGAACTTTTTGCCGCGTTGCAACTTTTCGATCAGCCGCTCGCGCTGGATTAACACATGATCCGAAAAGGCCGAACCGCGCCGCTCGTAGGCCCGCACCCAGGCCACCTGTCCATCGGGCGCAAAATGCACCGCTTCGATCACACCATCAAATTTTGTCATGGCTACCTCTACAAAAAAGCCTTGCGAGGGTTGCCGAGCAAGACCTTCACTCGTCGCAAAAACCTTCGCAAGGCTGCTTGTTTCCTGTCGGGGCGGCCGGACTTGAACCGGCGACCCCCGCGTCCCAAACGCGGTGCGCTGCCAACTGCGCTACGCCCCGAGGCGGGGCGAGTATAATGCGAACTATCCCCGCCCGTCAAGGACTTTTTTCATGCTCCCCTTGCTGTACCACGCCCACCACAGCCTGCACCCCGAAGATTTGCCCTTCTGGCAGCAACTCGCCGCCCAACATGCCGGGCCGATCCTGGAATTGGGCTGCGGCACGGGGCGCGTCACCCTGCCGCTGCTTCAGCAAGGCGCGGCCATCATCGGGCTGGATGCCGACCATGCCATGCTGACCTGCTTGGCTCAACTCGCCGCCGGGTCTGCGCCGCCCATCTTCCAGGCCGATATGAGCGCCTTTCATCTGGCGCAGCGGTTCGGCCTGGTTTTACTGCCCTGTAACACCTTCTCCACGCTGTCTGCCGCCCAACGCCAGGCGACTGCGGCCTGTGTGCGCCAGCATTTACGCCAGGATGGCCTTTTCGTCGTCAGCATCCCCAACCCGGCGCTGCTGGCCCAACTGCCCCGCCGCAGCGCCATGGAATGGGAAGATGTCTTCCCGCACCCCGCGGATGGCGAGCCGGTGGAGGTCAGTTCGGGCTGGCAGCGCAGCGAGCAGGCAATCACGTTCACCTGGCATTACGATCACCTGCTGCCCGATGGCCGCAGCGAACGCGCCAGCGTCCAAGCCACCCACACCCTGCAACCCGCCGACACGTATGCCGCCGAAATGACTGCCGCCGGCCTGCAAATCGTCGCCCAATACGGCGACTACGACCACAGCCCCCACGAATCTGATTCCCCTTACCTGATCCTGTTCAGCACCCTAACCTGACCCACCACTCCCTGCCCCTTGCCCCCTGCCCATTTTTGTTCTACAATCAGGGCATTCTGTACATTTGATGGAGACTTCCCCCTATGAGCGATTCACGCATTCTCGAAATGGTAGATATTTTCACCGATTTATCAGCGGAGCAATTGAAACTGATCTATACAGTTTGCAAAGAAAAGGTCTACAACAAAGGGGAAGTGATCATCCAGGAACACACGCCCAACACCGATTTTTACGTGTTGTTGGATGGCGAAGTGGAAGTGGTGGTGCAACTCGCTGAAAATCAATCTCCCCACCGCATTGCCACGATGGATCGCGGCCATTCCTTTGGCGAGGTAGCCCTGGTGGATCAGGGCTTGCGTACAGCCTCGGTGCGCTGCATCTCAAAGACGTGCCGCGTCTTCGAGATCAACCGCGATGACCTGATGAAAATTTTGCGCGATAACCTGGAAGTGGGCTTTGCCGTGATCTACAACCTGGCCGTTGACCTGTGCTGGAAGATGCGCCAGACGCAATATATGGTGCAAGATGCCATTCTCTATGCGCCGCGGCAGGGGTAACCCCAAGCCCGCAAACCGAATTTTCAAAGCGCCTGCCACTTCGCGGGCGCTTTTGGTAAAAGGTGCATTCTCGTGTTGATGACCCGCCCGCTCTCTCGCCGTCAATTTCTAACCCTGGTGGCTGCGGCCAGTGCTGCTGCCGCCTGTACGCCTGCGCCCACGCCATCGGCTACCCCATCTGCGGCGCCCACGACCACCCCCGTCCCATCAGCCACTTCCACATCCAGCCCCATGCCGTCTTCAACACCCTTGCCGCCTTCTGCCACCCCCACACCCGCATTCCTTCCCGCCACCGAACGGCCTGATCCAGACCCGATGGGTGATTTGCCCGAAGGATTGTATTACGCCGGGACAGTTGCCCCGGATGTGTTGGCGCTCAAGCTCTATTCAGGTGTGATGAAATTTGGCGAACAAATTGCTTACGAAGCGCAGGCCAAAGATATTTTAGATGAAACCAGCTACGGCGGCGTGCCCCAATTTTGGGTCTATCGCGGCGGCAAGTGCCTGGGGGCGCTGGTGGGCCGCCCCGAAGATAAGCTCCTTGCCACGTTCTCCACCATCGAAGGCGACCAGCCTGGCGTCGAATGGTTAGCCCCAGAGGCCTTTTCGTTGGCAGCAGAGGGCGAAGCAGATGTGATAACACCCCTGGCCGTCTACCGCAAGAGCAAGCCTACCGCCATGGGGCAGGCCACCCGCGAGTGGCGCTGGGACTTCCCACGGGTACATCATATTTACCTAAAGTTTCCTCGCCCGCTCGCCACAGGCAAACTGTACACGCTCAACTTGAATCAAGACGGCCTGCTGCCGCTGCAATTCCGCTGCGACCCCGAAAACACCCTCAGCGAGGCCATTCACGTCTCGCAAATTGGCTTCCGCCCTGATGACCCGGCCAAAGTGGGTTTCCTCTCTTGCTGGCTGGGCGATGGCGGGGCGCTGCCCTACCCCGAAACACCCTTCCGCGTCGTTGAACATGCCAGCGGCAAACCCGTGTTCGAGGGCCTGAGCCGCCTGCAACTGGCTGCCAGCACACCCGATGGCGATGCCTACGATAAAAATTACACCCTCACCGATGTCCACCTGCTCGATTTCAGCCCGGTAAACACCCCGGGCGAATACCGCCTGTATGTGAAAGGGGTGGGCATTTCGCGGCCTTTTGTCATTGCCGCAGACGCCTGGCAGAAAGCCTTCACCATCTCGTCGCGTGGTTTCTATCATCAGCGCAGCGGCATCGAACTTGGCCCGCCCTACACCGATTTTCAGCGCCCGCGCTGCTTCCATCCCGCAGATGGCGTGAAAGTGTATGCTTCGACCTGCCCGTTGATCGACAGCGGTAACGGCCTGAATGCGCGTGGCAGCGACAACGGCAACTTCGGCAACCTGGTGAAGGGTAAAACGGATGATCTGGTGGAAAACGCCTGGGGCGGCTATTTTGACGCCGGCGATTGGGATCGGCGCATTCAACACCTGGAAGCCACCCGCCTGCAATTGGAATTGGCGGAGATGTTCCCTGAAACTATCGCCGCCCTGGGGCTAAACATCCCCGAAAGCGGCAACGGCCTTCCCGACCTGATCAACGAAGCGCTGTGGAATATAGATTGCTACCGCCGGATGCAGCTTCCCGACGGAGGCATTCGCGGCGGCATCGAAAGCTCTGAGCATCCCCGTTTTGGCGAAACGAGTTGGCTGGAACAACTGACCGTGATGGCCTATGCCCCTGATTTTTGGAGCAGTTACGTTTACGCCAGCGCGGCGGCGCGGGCGGCGGGCGTGCTGGCGGCCTACCAACCGGCCCTGGCCGCCGAGTATCAGGTCAGCGCCCTCCAAGCGATGGACTACGCCGAAGCCGCCTTTGCCGTGCATGACTATGACCCCTTGCCCGTACAGGTTCCCGACGCCCGCAACCTGGCCGCCGCCGACCTGTTCAAGCTGACCGGCGACGCCCGCTGGCACGAGGTCTTCCTGGCGACGACACGCTTCACCACCCCCGGCGCTACCCTGGCCGGCTGGCCCGACGATCAACGCGATGCCTGCTTCACCTACTTGCGCACAAACCATCCCGACGTAGATGCCGCGGTGCAAGAAATTGCCCGCACGGCCTTACTGGCCGAGGCCGATTTTGGCGTGGCATTGGGAGCGCGCACCGGCTTCCGTTGGAGCAAGCCCGATGCCGGTGCGCCGATCAGTTGGGGCGGGGTGAGCGCGCCGAATATCAAAAGTATCTTGCGGGCGCACGCCCTCACCGGCGACGAGAAGTATCTGCAAACGGCGCTGCTGGCAGCGCAGGTGAGCGCGGGGGCCAACCCGCTCAACCTGTGCTTTACCACGGGCGTTGGTCACACTTGGCCTAAATACCCGCTGTGGATCGATTCGTTCAACCGCGGCGGCATGTTGCCCCCACCCGGCCTGACCGTTTATGGCCCGCTGGACATCGTCAGTTTCGGCCAGCAGGAAGATTTCGCCGTACAATTACTGCGCCCGCACATCTACCCAGCCCCCGAAGCCTGGCCCGCCCTGGAGTTCTACTTCGACGTATTCATGTTCCCACAATCCACCGAGTTCACCGTGATGCAGACCATGGGGCCAAACAGCTACACCTGGGGCTACCTGGCGGCGCGAGGCTAGGAGTTTTTGGATGCCTCCCCAGACTCAAAACCTGCTGATCGATCTCAAAGAGCAACTCTCACAACTCTATGGCGCACACCTGGATGGGTTGTATCTTTTTGGCTCTTACGCCCGTGGAGAGCAAGATAGCGAATCGGATGTGGACATCCTTGTCGTTTTAGATCATTCGTTTCAGCAAACATGGCGGCGTACGCCAGCCACACGGTGGCAGACATCCTTCTCGGTCGTAACGTCTTGGATCAAATTGCATTTACCTACGATGGCCCACGCCGAGTTTTAGAGGTACTCGAACCATGATTGAAACCCACGAATGCAAAACCACCCAAATCGGACACCCCAAAGGCGTTGAAATCCTCGAGCAGCGTATGCTCGTCCCCAACGTCAACGTCCTCACCGTACGCGCCCCAGCCATTGCCCGCAAGGTGCAGCCGGGCCAGTTCGTCATCATCCGCACCGACGATCACGCCGAGCGTATGCCGCTCACCGTAGCCGATTGGGACCGCCAGGCCGGCACCGTGACCTGCATCTTCATGCAGGTTGGCACATCCACGCAAAAGCTCGGCCAACTTCAGGCTGGCGACAGGCTGCCCACCTTCGTCGGGCCGCTCGGTCATCCGTTGGAGATGGACAACTTCGGCACGGTGGTGCTTTCGAGCGGGTGCTATGGCATCGGCGCGCTCTACCCCGCCGCCCGCCGCCTGAAAGAACTCGGCAACCACGTTATCGGCATGGTGGAGGCACGCGGCAGTTTTTTGCTGTATTGGGCCGATAAATATAAAGCCGTATGCGATGAATTGATCATCTCCACCTTCGACGGCTCCAAAATCAACAAAACGCTGCCGACCAAAAAGGGCGAAGGGGCCGTACACCTGAGAGAACTGGTGGAATCGGGCCGCCCGATTGACCGCATCATCAGCGTCGGCTGTACCTTCATGATGTTCGAGGCCGCCAAAGCCACACGGACATCGGGCATCAAAACCATCGTCAGCCTCAACCCGATCATGATTGACGGCACCGGCATGTGCGGCGCATGCCGCGTGGTGGTCGGCGGCGAGACCAAGTTCGCCTGCGTAGACGGCCCCGATTTCGACGCTCACCAGATTGATTGGGAACTGCTGCTCTCGCGCAGAAAGCCGTATATCGAAGCAGAAGCGGCGTCGTTGGAAAGTTGCTAATCATATCCGTGCAACGTGATGCGTGAAACATAAGGCTTAATCTCACGCATCACGTTGCACGCATCACGAGTCTTTATGCCCAAAATCATCCCCACCAAAACCCCCATGCCGGAACAGGACCCAAAAATCCGCCGGCGAAATAACGATGAAGTGCCACTCGGTTACACGCCCGAACAGGCCATTGCCGAGGCCAAACGCTGCCTGGAATGCAAAAAGCCCGATTGCATGAATGGCTGCCCGGTCAACATTGATATTCCCGGCTTCCTGGTGCTGATCGCCGATGGGCGCTTCACCGAGGCGGCCCGGCTGATCAAAAAGGCCAACGCCCTGCCCGCCGTCACCGGGCGTGTTTGCCCACAGGAGGAGCAGTGCGAGGGTCGTTGCGCCCTGGCCAAGAAGTTTGAATCGGTGGGGATTGGGCGGCTCGAACGCTTCGCCGCCGATTGGGAGGCCGCCCACGAAGGGCCTGAAGTGCCGCCGATTGCACCGCCAACCGGTAAAAGCGTGGCCGTGGTCGGTTCGGGGCCAGCGGGCATCACCGTCGCCGCCGATTTGGCCGTGCTGGGGCATCGTGTGAAGATGTTCGAGGCGCTGCACGAACCCGGTGGCGTGCTGGTGTATGGCATCCCCGAATTTCGCCTGCCGAAAGCGATTGTGGCGCGCGAGGTCAGCTACGTTTGCTCGCTGGGCGTCGAACTCGAAACCGACGTGGTGATCGGCATGACCTACACCGTGGACGAACTGCTCGAAGAATTTGACGCTGTCTTCCTCGGCACGGGCGCTGGTTTGCCGTGGTTCATGGGCATTCCCGGCGAAAACCTGAACGGCGTCTACTCGGCCAACGAATATCTGACGCGCGCCAACCTGATGCGCGCCTACGATTTCCCCAACTACGACACGCCCCCCATCCGCGGCAAGCGCGTGGTCACCGTGGGCGGCGGCAACGTGGCCATGGATTCGGCCCGCACCGCCCTGCGCCTGGGAGCGGAAGAATCGATCATCGTCTACCGCCGCAGCCGGGCCGAGATGCCCGCCCGTTTGGAGGAAATTCACCACGCCGAGCAAGAAGGCGTTCACTTTGAGCTGTTGTGCAACCCGGTAGCCCTGCATTCTACCGATGGAAGCGGCTGGATTCGCGAAGTGGAGTGCATCCGCATGGAACTGGGCGAACCTGACGCCTCGGGCCGCCGCCGCCCGGTGCCGGTGAAAGATTCCAACTTCCGCATCCCCGCTGATGTGGTGGTGATCTCCATCGGGCAAAGCCCCAACCCGCTTATCCCCAAAACCACTGGCGATCTGAAAACCTCCAAAGGCGGCGTGATTGTGGTGGACCCCGAAACCGGCAAAACCTCCAGGCCGGGCGTTTTCGCAGGCGGCGACGTGGCCACCGGCGGCGCAACCGTGATTTTGGCGATGGGCGCCGGCAAAAAAGCCGCCGCGGCGATTGATCTGTATTTGCAGACCGGGGAGTGGTAAGCGGCTGTGCGGCGCTGATTTTTCGCGGTGGAAGAGTATAATGTTTTTATGAGGCAAGACACAAAAAACTGGATTGATTTGGCATTATACGATTTAGATACCGCCTATCACATGCTGGTAACTGGGCGCTACCTATATGTTATTTTTCTTTGCCATCTGGCGCTTGAGAAAATGCTCAAAGCGCATGTCACAGAAGTCACCCAGTTTCTTCCAGCAAAAACCCACGATTTGATTTACCTTGTCAAAAAATCTGGCATCGAATTGCCCGCAGGCTTCCTCGACTTCATTGGCAAAATCAACACAGCCAGCATCCCCACTCGTTACCCTGAAGATTTACAGCGCGCCATCCAGGATTACCCAGAACCCGTAACGCAAGAATATCTTCGCCAAACTCAGGAGTTGGTGCAATGGCTCAAACAACACCCGAACTTGAGCAGATAATACAACGCTACCGACAGCAATTGACCAAAATGGGCATTCGCGCCGAACAGGTGATGATCTTCGGTTCGCAGAGCGTTGGCCGCGCCGTGGAAGGGAGTGATATTGATCTGATCATCGTCTCGGACGATTGGGAGAGTATATCCAACCGCGAACGGCTCGAAATCCTGGGGGTGGCCGCGGCCCGCATTCTTGAACCCGTGCAGGCGCAAGGTTTCACATCTGCGGAAATCTCTCGCCATGTGATTACGCCTTTTTGGGAACGCATCATCCAAGAACAAGCCATTGTTGTATAAATCCAAACCCAGGGCTGACAGCCTCCCGCTGTAGATTGACGCATGAATCCACCCCGCGTTGGCGTCGGCATCCTCATCACCCGCGGCGAAGAAGTGTTGCTCATGCGCCGCGCCAACGTGCATGGACAGGGGACGTGGTCAACGCCGGGCGGGCACTTGGAATTTGGCGAGATGCCCGAAGCCTGTGCCGCCCGCGAAGCTTTCGAGGAAACCGGCGTGCAGGTAGCGGACGTGCGCTTCATCGGCCTGACCAACGATGTGTTCGATGATACCCGCCACTACATCACGATCTGGATGCGCGGCGAGTACCTGGCGGGCGAGGCGCATGTGGCCGCCGAGTATGAATCGAGCGAGGTGGGCTGGTTTCACTGGGAGGCGCTGCCCGGCCCCCTGTTTTTATCGCTGCAACACCTGATAACCCAAGAAAGCTGCTATCAAACACATGCCTGAAAACCAACGCATCTCCCAGCGCGAAAAGCTCAGCCGCCGCGCCGTCAGCCTCGGCCTGGCGGCCAATATCTTGCTGGCGGCGCTCAAAACCAGCATCGGCATCATCGGTCACAGCCCGGCGCTGCTGGCCGATGGCATCAATTCGGTTTCAGATGTGGCCTATTATGTGGTGGTGGCGGTGTTTATGCGTCTGGCTCAAAAACCCGCCGACGATGAACACCCCTTCGGGCATCGCCAAATGGAGAGCATCGCCGCGCTGGCGGTGGGGGCATTTGTCATCACCACGGCTATCGCTATTTTTTGGGATGCCATCAACAAAATTTTCGACCAATGGGTCAACCCAATTGCTTCGGATGATGCTTTGCCGATTGCCCTGGTCGTGGCGCTAGGCACCATTATGTTGAAAATCGCCCTTGCGCTCGCCACGCAGCGCATCGGTCAACAAACCCACAATCCGGCCATCCTGGCTTTGGCCTATGATCATCGCAACGACATCTTCGCTGCTTCGGCCGCGGCCATTGGCATCTTCTTTGGGCAGGTTGGCTACGATTGGGTAGACCCACTGGCCGGGGCTTTCGTGGCGGTGATCATCTTGCGCACCGGCATCGAGATCATGCGCGAGTCGTCGGATGATCTGATGGACACCATCCCTGGCAAAGCGCTCAAACAAGATGTCAACGAGATCGCGTTGCAAGTTCCTGGGGTATGCCAGGTCGAAACGATCCTGGCACATCGCTTTGGCCCCTACTTGATGATCAACCTGACCATTGGCATAGATGGGGAGATCAGCGTTGCCCAGGGCGACTGCATTGCCACTGAATTGGAACAGGCGCTGATGGATGGCATAGATTTACTGCAACGCGTTCACATTCATTATCACCCCACGAGTTGATCGGCGACCGAATCGCCCTGTGCCACCCACAGCACGCCAATGCCGCTGGCGGCCAATTCCTGGCTGGCAGCTTCACTGAGCGCACGCAAGGCGGCTTTGCCAACCCGATAAGCCAATCCCCCGGTTGCGGCGGTTTCTCCCATATTGATAATCAACCCACTGCCCTGCTCTTTCATCACCTGGCCCACCTGCTGCATGAGCAAAAATGGCCCGGCCAGGTTCACATCCAGCGCCCGGTGAAAATCCCACTCGTCCAGGTCAAACAGGGTGGCTGTTGGGGCGGCTTCGGCGGCGTTGATCAACACGTCAATGCGCCCCCAATCGTCGAGAACAGCCTGCACGAGGGCCACCACCGGCAGGCGCTTGGTGGCATCGCAGGGATAGGCCTTGCCTTGCCCTCCGGCAGCCGTCACGCGTTGCAGGCAGGCTTCCAGGCCCAGCGGGTTGAGGTCTACGGCGGCAATGATGGCGCCGCGCTTTGCCAGGGCTTCGGCAATGGGGTACATGACAGGGCGTGCAGCCCCGGTGAGGAGGATGATGGGCGTTGGCATGGGCAAGGTTACAGGGGGCAGGTTGTGACTTTCAACGCAGGAACTGGTTTTACGGACAGAGCGGTACATCGCCCCAATTGCGCCCGGCGTTGACGTTCAGACCGAGATAGGGCGAGGGATCGTAGGTGTTGCGGAGGTCGAGTTCGTTGGTCAGTGCGCCGGCGGCATCGGGTTTGACGATGGAGAAGTGCAGGTGAACGCCGGTGGGGTTATTGGGGTCGCCAGAGTAGTTGCCCTGGTAGCCCAGGAATGTGCCGGCTTCGACGTAAACGTTCTCGCTTCCGGGGGGAAACTCAGCAGAGATGTACGATTCGCCAGCGGGTGAGGCCAGGTGGGTGTAATAGGTCCAGATGGCGCGTTGGGGGTGGAGCGGGTCTTGGGGGATGTAAATGGCGACGGTGGATTTCCAGTCGGGGCGGCGGGTGAGGTAGCCTGGGTAAGCGGCGATGACCTCAGACACGCCGGGCCGTTGAACGTCGAAAATGTCTATCCCCTGGTGACGGTGGCTCACACGGAAGGAGTCGTCCCAGAGAAATCCGATGAAACCGGTGGTTGGGAAAACGAACGGCGCATCGCCGCAGCGTTTTCCCACGGAGATCATCCAATCTGTATGGGCGGTAGGGTCATTCCAAAACTGGCGAAAGGTGGCCGTGCGAAAGATGACGGTGCGCGCCCGCCGCCAGGTTCGTTCACCCAGCCACAGCACACCCACCACAAGAACCAGCGCCAGCAGTGCGACCGCAAATACCAGAAACCGTTTTTTAGGCATGGCTGACGCGCAAAGGTTTGGTGTTGCTCGTCAAATGCGTAACCATCACCTGGGTGGCGCGCAAAATATCGGACGGGTTCAGACGCAGCATGGCGTTTTCGGCGCCGCCGCCGGCATAGGCCCGCTGAAGTTGAAGCACATTGGCATCCATCAAGGTGGGTAATGGCTGCAAGTGGCCGAAAGGCGGCATCGCCCCTGCTTCGTAGCCGGCAATGACCAGCATCTCTGCGGGATAAGCCAGCTTGACATCTTTGCGGTTAACGCCGTAATGCAAGGCGATCAGACGCCTTTCGATCAAGGCCAGGCCGTTGGCAACCGCCAGGACAGGTTTATTTCTGACCAAAAATAGAATGGATTTGACAATCTGGTCTGGTGAAACCCCCAGGGATTGTGCAGCGGCCTCGACCGTGGGTGTAGGGGTATTGAGATAAATGATCTCCCCCGGGATGGCGCGCGTGCGCATGAACTGTTGTAGATCGAAGGGTGTGAGAACGGGCATAGGTCATTTGTTATTTTCGTGTCATATACTCCGCTCAATCCCCCTGTGCATTGCGGGCGGCGATAATTTCTGGATGGGCTTGCCATTGGCCATCCACCAAGACCTGTTGATCCCACGGAAAGATGACTAACTCATCCGTGACGAGCGCACAGGCATTGGGGATGGGAGAAGTCCATGTATGGCGCACCAGGCTGGCAATGAAAACCTGAGCTGCGCCCAATCGGCGTGCTTCAGAGGCGACGATGGAAAGGGTTTGGCCGGTGTCGGCGATTTCATCAATGATGACGATGCGTTTGTCAATCACATCGGGTGAGAGCGGTACGCGCCAGACCGGCATGTTGTGAATGACCTGATCATTCACGCGGCGCGTGATGCGCAAAGGATACAACTCGCGACGCAAACTACAAGCCACGCTGGTCGCCGGGAACAGACCGCCGCGGGCAATTCCAACAATAATCTCCGGTTGTAGTACGGCGACTTGCTCGCTCAATACCTGGCACAGTTGAGAAAAATCATCCCAAGAAAGCGCGCGTACACCCGCGCGATTGGCATAATCGTATGGTTTCATGTTATCTGACATACTTGCCCGATGGCGATTTGGATTAAATCGGTTGGGTTTAGTTGAAAAACAGCATTGGGCGTCCCCGCAGCCGCCCCAATGTTGTCATATTGTAACAGGTCAGAGGAGATTAAGTCCATTTGCGATACTTCATCCAAAACAACATGACTGTTGGCAGCAAAACCATCACCAGCGCCATGATGACAAACATGGCAATCGAAGTCCAGTGTTGCAACTGCGGTGCGTCGGGCTGAAAGAAGTTCATCCCAAAAAATCCGGTGATGAAAGAGATCGGCATGAAGAGGGTGGTGATGATGGTCAGCAGTTTCATAATGTCATTCATGCGGTTGTTGACCACCGAAAGGTAGGTATCGAGGGCGCCGCTGACCAGGTCGCGCAGGCTTTCGGTGATGTCGTGCAAACGCACAAGGTGATCGTACACATCGCGGAAGTAGATACGGTCTTTGGCATCAATGACTGCAAACTCATCGCGGGCCAGTTTGTTCAATACTTCGCGCATGGGTGAAAGCACCCGGCGCAAATGCGTGGTGGCGCGTTTGAGGGTGAAAATGTGCTGCACCATTCGCGTGGAGGGTTGGGCGAACACGTCATCTTCGATAGCGTCAATTTCCTCATCCATCTCTTCCACGGCCAGCATGTAATCGGTCACCAGTTCATCTACGAGACGATAGAGCAGGTGATCAGCGCCCAAGCGAATGTGCCGGTCGTGGCGTTGATACAATTCCCAAACCCGATTGACCGACTGAATGGGCAAATCGTGATGGGTAACGATGAAGTTCTTGCCGAGGAACACATCCAACTCGTTCAATTCGATGTCTTCACCGCGCCGGATATAGGAAATGGCTTCGAGAACGATGTACAGATAATCTCCCCAATCATCCAGCTTGGGCATGTGCGTTTCTTGCAAGGCATCATCTACGGCCAGGGGGTGAAAGCCAAATTGCTGGCGCAAAATGGGTTCATCCTCATCGGCGGGGGTTGCCTCAAAATCCACCCACAGCAAGGCTTTCGCTTCGGCAAGAGCCTGCGCAAAAGCAGCCGGCGGCAAATTTTGCTGTAATTGTCCATCGGAAGAGAAATACAGGGATCGGATCATCTCGCATCCACCGGAATAAAACGCAAAAAAGGTGCAGCGACGATGCGCTGCACCCGATTAAACCATAGCTTTGCAAACAGGCGTTGGCAGGGTTAGCTAAACTTTTGCTTGAGACGGGCGCTCTTGCCGGTGCGGGTGCGCAAGTGATACAGATTGGCGCGGCGCACGTGGGAGTGACGATGAACGACAACCTTCTCCAGGCGGGGCGATTTCGCCAGGAAGGTGCGTTCGACGCCCACGCCATTGCTGGCTACACGACGGACAGTGAAGTTGGCATTATCGCCGCCATTGCGCTCACGGATAACGGTGCCGCGAAATTCCTGGGTGCGCTCGTTGTTGCCTTCTTTGATGCGCAGGAAAACGCTGACCATATCACCAGGGCGCACCTGGGGGACATTCGGATTTGCGGGGGCTGCAACAGCCTTCATAATTTCTTCGCTCATGGTAACCTCACACGATCTGACAAATTTCGGCCACCAATGAAATAGCCCTGGGTGGCGCGGGTCGGGATTATAACACAGGCAATTTGAATCGAGAAGCAGTTTTGCCAACCCGACATTAAATCGAAAGGCTGTCAGCGGACCAGGAAACGGGTCTCCTGGCTCACCGACAGCCTTAAACTGGCACAGGGTTCAATCAGTACCCAATTTCGTGATACGGCTGACCGTTACCAAGACGAGCATGGTGATGCGAAAGATATCCCCTGGGCTGAAATCAGGTTCTTTATTTTCGCCCTCGGCTTTTTTAACCAACAAAAAAGCGGCTAACAGGCCACCAGCCAGGCCCAAGAGTCCACCGACGGCCAATACTTTCGGCTTCCAGTTCGATGCTTCGGCAATTTGTTCAGTTTTGACGAGTTCCGTTGTCATACCAGGATCATCCTAACCCGCATAAAGCGGAATAACCAGCGCACTAGCCCAGGAAATTCTTGTTTTTTGTGCAAGGATTTCGCGGGTTAGGCACTTTCTTGAATAAGCCCCGCCAGAAAACGCGCACGCCTGTCGAGGCCGAATGCGCTTTCAGAAAAGGCTCAACCAGTTTATCACCAATGGTTTTCACCACAGCTTGCGCTTGTTTGAAAAAATTCTGTAAGAGGAACATCTTGCCCGGCAACGCCACCAACAATTTCCACAACCCATACACCAGAATCGCCAGCAACAGGAAGACCAACAGGGTCAACACGAGTGGCAAAATGAGCAACCAGATCAGGGCCACATCTGCCCATTGGCTGGCGTGCGAGGCCTCCGCCACAATCGCCAGGATGACCAAGGCAGCGAAGATCGCACCACCGACGACCAATGGCACGGTGATCTGCCAAAAGACCTCATGGCGATGCAGCGCTTCTGTTTGCAGGTTACGGGTTGGTTTTTCAGATGACAGGGCAGGAGTATCCATAGTGCGCCAATTGTAGCATAAGACCGGATAGTTGCCCGGTGATTGGCAATAGAAAGTGATATGATCAGACGCATGGAAGCGTACACTTTCCGCCCACCACGACGCTACGGCTTGCTCATCCACAGCAGCATCGTTGCATTGTTGGGCAGCCTGGTAGTAGTTGGCTTGCAAACCGCCGCCGAAGCTCAGTTGGGCCTTACGTTTTTGCTGGCCGTGCTGCCCACGCTGACCGGCCTGGCCGCATTACCCTGGCTGATCTACCGCACCTATGCGTTGTGGACGGCAACGTATACGATTGAACGCGATAGCTTGCGCCTGCAGTGGGGGTTACGCGTCGAAGAAATCCCCATGAACACCATCGCATGGGTGCGCCCCGCCAGCACGTTGGGCCGCGCCCTGCCCCTGCCCTGGTCACGCCTGGCCGGAGCCGTTGTGGGTGTGCGCCGCATGGGCAATGGCACGGTGGAATACCTGGCCTCGCAGCAAAATGACCTGATCATCATCGCCACTACCGAGCAGATGTTTGCCATCTCACCGCGTGATCCACAGGCATTTCTGCGGGCGTACCGTTCCCAAACCGAGTTGGGGTCATTCGCCACACGCCCGCCGCGTTCAGCGCAGCCCGCCGCTATTTTCACCCATTTCTGGCCTGATCGCTGGGCGCGCCTGTTGGTGCTGGGCCTCTTTACCATCAACCTGGCCTTGTTTGCAGCAGCCAGCCTGGCTATCCCTGCCCATGCCACCATTCCCCTGCGTTTCGATGCCCAGGGTGCGCCACTTGATTTCGCCCCTGGTGTACGCCTGATGTTGTTGCCCATCATCAGCGGGCTGTTTGGCGCGGTAGATTTTCTGCTGGGGCTGTTCCTTTACCGCCGCGAGACCACCCAAATTGCCGCTTACCTGCTATGGGCGGCGGGCCTGGCAACGGGGGCTTTGTTGTTAGGGGCAGTCACCTTCCTGATAAATGCGGCGTAAAAGTTACCCACATTCTTCAAGAGTTATCCACAGAAAACAGGCAGGTTATCCACAATATGCAGCTTCTCAGCGGATTTTTGCTTGGCGTTGCCATCGCCTGGCTGGCCTGGCGGCTGGGCAGCCTTTCGACCAGCGGTGCAGTCGCGGCGGCCATTATGGGCACGGCCATCTTCGGCCTGGGCGGGCGGGCCTGGGCGGTGCCTTTGCTGACCTTTTTCATCTCCTCGTCGGCGTTGTCGCGCACCTTCAAACGGCGCAAAGCCCTCTTCGATGAAAAATTTGCCAAGGGCAGCCAGCGCGATGCCGGGCAGGTGTTGGCCAATGGCGGCCTGGGCACACTGCTGGTGATCGCCGCCAACCTGTGGCCGCACCCGGCCTGGTTCATCGCCTACCTGGGCAGCCTCGCCAGCGTCAACGCAGACACGTGGGCGACGGAGATCGGCGTCCTCAGCCGCGCCGCGCCGCGCCTGATCACCACTGGCAAGCAAGTGGCAGCCGGGACATCGGGGGGCATTTCGGCGCTGGGAACGCTGGCTACGCTGTTGGGCGGGGCAGTGATTGAATTGTCGGGAATGTGGGTGGGGGAAATTGGGGCCATGCCGATCACATTAGGGATGATCAGCGTGGCCGGGCTGACAGGTTCGCTGTTCGACTCGCTGCTAGGGGCTACCGTGCAGGCCATCTACACCTGCCCGGCGTGTGACAAGGAAACAGAACGTCACCCCCTGCACACGTGCGGCGCAGCCACCATGCGCTTGCGCGGCTGGCGCTGGCTGAACAACGACCGGGTCAATTTTCTCGCCTCGCTGATGGGGGCGAGCAGCGCGACGGTGCTGTGGATGCTATTCCAGCAGATTTAGCGTAACACCTTGCCGATCTCAGCTACCGAAGCGATCACCGGGCAGTCGGCATCGGGGAAAACGCCATCGTCGTCTACCAGGACGTGATGCAAACCAGCCTGGCGCGCCCCCACAATGTCAGCGTAATAATTATCGCCAACGTAAAGCGCCTGGCTGGGCCGTAACCTGAGTGCTTCGACACTGTGCAGAAAAATTCTGGCTTCGGGCTTCCATGAATTCACCACCCCGGCAGCTACCGTCAACTCAAAAAAACTGGCGATACCCAGGTCGGCCAACTCGCCATCGAAATTGTTCGTGCGGTTGGAGACCACCGCCAGGCGGAAGCCGGCATCTTTGAGCAATCGCAGCGTGTCCACGATCGCGGGCGGGACGACTGAAGCGGGCTTGTATTCATCGCTGAGGCGGCGGTGAACTTCGGGAGCATAGTGCATGGCCTGGGTCGGACTGGCGCCAAGCGCCTCGATGAACAGACGGGTATGGTTGAGCCAGAATGCCTCGCCATTGACATCGAATTTTGCCATATCGGCCATCATTTCATTCGACTGCGCCCAATAGTAGTGCAGCCAACGCATGGCGGCGCGGTGCTGTTCTGCCGCGGCGGGGTATCCCGCCTGAACGGAATACTCGTACAGAATGTGGAAAAAGCGCGGCTCGCTAAAGCGCAGCGTGCCATCGAAATCGAACAAAATGGCTTGAATGCCGTTGGGACTAAACAAATCAACCTCCAATTTCGCTCATCACCCGGTTGAGCGGGATCAGCCCATCAGCCAGGCCGTGTCCCCAGGGTTTGAGCCAGATTCCATCGAGAATGCGTTGCCGTAGATCAGCCTGCGAGGCGCCCTGCCGCAAGGGAGTGAGCAAATCCACCTCGCCTTCGCGCAGCAGGCACAGGCGCAGGCGGCCATCAGCCGTCAGGCGCGCCCGCGTACACGAGGCGCAAAACGGATTCGTGACCGATGAGATGAACCCGAGCTCGCCGAGTGCGCCGGGCAGTCGAAAGAGCCGCGCCTCGCCGTCCATTTTACCGTCATTGGCAATTTCCAGGCGGCCCAGGGCGGCTTCGATGCGGGTTTGCATCTCGGCAGTGGTGATCACCTGGCTGGTCTGAAATTCACGGGTCGAGGCGAAGGGCATCATTTCGATAAAGCGCATCTGCCAGGGATGTTCGAGCGTCAGGCGGGCTAAATCCACCACATCATCGTCGTTGTAACCGCGCACCACCACGGCATTGATCTTCAGTGGCGTCAACCCGGCAGCTTCGGCAGCCTGAATGCCCGCCCACGCATCTTCCACCGAACCCCAGCGTGTCAGACGGCGGAACTTGGCCGGGTCGAGCGAATCGAGGCTGATGTTAACGCGTTGCAGGCCGGCCTCTTTGAGTGGGTGGGCCAGCTTACCCAGCAGCACGCCATTGGTCGTCATGGTCAGCCGCCCCACGCCGGGAATGGCAGCCATCGCTCGCACCAATTCGACAATGTGGGCGCGCACGGTCGGTTCGCCGCCGGTGAGCCGAAATTTATCGAAGCCCAGGCTGGCGAAAAGCCGCACCAGGGCAATCAATTCGTCATCTTGCATCATTTCTGCATTGGGGCGGAAGGTCATCTCTTCGGGCATGCAGTAAACGCAGCGCAAGTTGCAATGATCAGTCAGGCTGATGCGCAAGTAGTGAATGTGTCGTCCGAAACGGTCTAAGGCCATGTGTAACTCAATACAATAATCGGAGTGAGATAGTCGTATTATAATCGGAGATGATGCAAAAACTGACCGCTTATTTAGAACAAAAAATCGAAGCTTTGCGTGCGTGCAGCTATTTTGTCACGCTGAATGATGACTGGCTGGCGCAACTGGCCCAACACACGCACCTGTGCCAGTATGAGCGCGGCGAAATCCTGTTCTGGCAAGAAGAAGCCTGCCCGGGGCTGTTGATCTTGCAGCAGGGCAGCATCAAGTTGTTCAAATTATCGCCGCAAGGCCGCGAGATGATCGTGCGAATCCTTGAAGGCGGTGCGACTTTTGGCGAAGTACCTGTCTTTGACGGCGGCACGAACCCGGTCAACGCCGCGGCGCTCGAAACAAGCCAGGTGTGGATCGTAGAAACGGCGGCCATCCAGCGGGTGATCATCGAACATCCTGAAATGTGTCGCCAGACGGTGCTGAACCTGGCACAAAACCTGCGGATGCTGGTGGGTATTGTGGAGGAGTTGTCATTTTATCAGGTCACGCACCGCCTGGCGCGGCTGCTCAGTCAGCTTCCCCCCGAACAATTAAACGGCGCTTCGACCTCACGCCTGACCCAGGATGCCCTGGCCGCCCGCCTGGGAACGGTGCGTGAGGTGGTGGCACGCTCGCTGCGCGAACTGGAACGCAGCGGGGCGCTCCGCGTGCAGCGCGGGCGCATCACCATCGTTGATGAGCAGATTTTGGCAGAGTGGTTCCCGGCCTGAGGCAAACACCCCCCCTGGGAGATTACCCTCCCAGGGGGTTTTGTTTGCGCTTGTTTGGAATTATCGAACGCGTTGGCGGTAATCCCACCAGGCGGCAGCGGCCAGCGCCAGCGCCAGTAACACCAGGCTGCTTTCGACCACGCGCCAGAGCAGGTGTTCGCCGATTTGTGGAAGGGCTTCGTGGGTGGCCTGAGCGGGCGTCGGGAGGGGTTGGGCAGTGGGCGCACTTTCGGTGGCAGCGGGCAGCATGGCAATTTCTGGCACGGGTGTTTCAGATGGGGCTGGCGTCTGGCTGGGTGCGGTTGTAGCGGTGGGCGTGGGGGTTTTGGTGGCGGTAGGTTGGATAGTGGTGGTATCGGTGGGCAGCAGCGTGAACGTGGGCGCATCGGTAGCGGTGGCTGCTGGCGTTGGCGAGATGGTGGGCTGGGCGTCCAGGGTTGTTTCGCGTCCGGTGGCTGTGACGGCAGGCGCTTCGGTGACAGCCAGGATGACGACATCGGGCGTGGCGGTTGGAACGATGGGCGTTTCCGTATCGAAATCAAATGGGGTTTGGCTGAACGTGGGGGACGACGATGGTTCGGGCGTGGGAGAGCCAGCGAGTTTTAGTGCGGCGGGGGGGGCTTCGGTGGGGAGGTCGGTGGCGGTTTCGAGAGCGGCCTCAAGTGCGAATGCTTCCTGGGGGGCGATGGCGGCTGCTGTGGCCGATGGCGGTGTGATCGCGGATCGGGAGATGGCTGGCTGGTCGAGGCCAACCCAATCGGCCAGCAGGAAGAAGACCAGCAGAGCGGTAACCAGGGCTGAAGCAAAGCCGAAGGCTGGGTAGAAGCGCCGGGCAGTCTGCTGGCGGGCGTATGCAGGCGGGAGGGTGAAGTTGCGCGGCGCACGCACCTTGGGCAGTGAGCGCAGCATCAGGCGGACACGGCCCATTTCGTCCAGGGCGTTGCGCAGGGCGGGGTCGCGCCACAGGCGTTTTTCAAAGTTCGCTTTTTCACGCGTGGATAGTTCGCCATCGAGATAGGCGGAGATTTGTTCGAGGTCACGGGAGGAAAGGTGTTGTTTACCCATAAGATTTACTCGCCGCCAAAACGCAGGTTGGCCGGCAAGAGTTCCCAAAAACCTTGCAGGCAGTTTTGCATGCGGCCGCGCGCCCGCGACAGGCGGCTTTTGACCGTGCCAACGGGGGTGCGCATGGCCTGGGCTGCTTCGGTGTAATCCAGCCCTTGCACATCTACCAATAAAACCACGGTACGAAAGTCAGGTGCGAGTTCATTCAGGCAGTGTTGAATGGCGCGGCGTAGTTCGGCGCGCTGGGCGTGGCCTTCTGGCCCTTCGGATGGGTCTACGATCCAGTAAGGAGAATCAAATTCTTCGTTATCATCGGTCAGGGGTTCGAGGGGGGTGGTTGGGCGGCGTTTCATAAGGCGCAATTCATCGTAGCTGGCGTTGGTGGCGATGCGCAGCAGCCAGGCGCGCAGGGAACCGCCGCGAAACGAGTCGAGGTGGCGATAAGCGGAGATGAAAGTGGTCTGCGCGGCGTCTGCGGCCTTATCAGGATCATCCAGGATGCGATAGGCCTGGTAGTAAACCATGTCTTGATACGCCAAAACCAGCCGATTGAAGGCGTCTAAATCCCCGTGTTGGGCGGCTTGAATGAGTGCTTCTTCGTCCATAGGCATCTGGCAGGGGGTATTGTATCGCAAATCGTTGACGCTGTTTGGTGGAACGGGTATGATGAACGTACCCAGGCCGGCCAGGTGATCGCTGGTATTCGATTTGAATGCTGGAGGAAAGTCCGTACTCCACAGAGCGCGGTGCCGGGGAAACCCCGGATGGAAGTAATTTCATGGATCGGGCCACAGAAACAGGTAGCCGATCTCCGTAAGGAGATGGTCTCCATCAGGAGACCTAGGTGATAGTGAAAAGGTGGTGTAAGAGACCACCGGCGCGGGCGGCAACGTTCGCGGCCAGGCAACCCCCGCCGGGAGCAAAGCCAAACAGGGTCAAGGGGCTGCTCGTCCCGTTTGAGACCCGGGTAGGCTGCGTAGAAAGATGATCACCGACAGACCTTTGGTCTGCTACAGAATGCGGCTTATAGGCCGGCCTGGGGTTTTTCGATAACGTATGAATTCCCCCATCACCATTACCCAAAAACAACTTTTTGACTTCCTCCTCGCCGTTGCCCCGGTGCGCCCGGTGTTCATCTGGGGGCCACCAGGGATTGGGAAATCGTCTATTGTGCGCGAGTTCGCCGAGTCGGTGGGGCTGGTGTGTGTGTCGCTGCTGGGCAGCCAGCTTGCCCCCGAAGACCTGATCGGTGTGCCGCAGATTGTGGATGGCACCAGCCGCTTTTGCCCGCCCAGCCTGATCGCCCGCGAAGAACCATATTGCCTATTCCTGGATGAACTCAACGCCTGCACCCATGAGGTGCAAAAGGCTTTCTACAGCCTGATTCAGGAACGGCGCATTGGGGAATATGCCCTACCTGAAGGTTCGGTGGTGATTGGCGCTGGCAACCGCGCCCAGGATAACGCCATCGTGCGGCCGATGTCGTCGGCGCTGCTCAACCGCATGGTGCATGTGCATTTGCGCGTGTCGCACCGCGATTGGCTGGAGTGGGCCTATCAGAACAACATCCATCCCTTGGTGACCAGCTACATCGAGACGCGCCCCGACCACTTGTGGAGCCAGCCGCCCAAGCACGAGGAACCCTTTTCCACGCCGCGCGCCTGGCACATGCTCAGCGACGCCCTGCACGCCTTCGGTGAACCGCTCGACCCCGATTGGTTGGAGACACTGGCCTTCGGCTGCCTGTCGCCGCAGCACGCCGGGCAGTTCAAGGCGTTCATCAAGCAGGTCGGCAGCCAGTATCAGTTGAACGCTATTTTGAAGGGGGAAGTCGGCTGGCCGGGTAAGCCCGAAGACCGCGACGTGCTGTATTTCCTGGCCCATTCGCTGCGCGCCCGCCTGATCAAAGAATTGCCTGCCGAGCGCGAAAGCATCCCCGATGCCCAGCGCGATGTGGCCTTCCGCGCCAAGGGACTGATCAAAGACCTGGCTGCCATCAGCCTGGAGATTGCCCAGATGGTGGTGGCCGAAGGCGAGGATGGCAGCGCTCTGCCGCCGTGGCTGATGGTGGAGATCGTGCGCGATTTGCCGCGCCTGGTCGAAAAACGCAATGCCTAGAAAACGCAAATCTGGCACTCCTGACCCCGCCACGCTCAACTTCGACGCCGCCTACGCCCTGCTCCGGGCGCATCCCATGTTTCAGCCGCTGTTATTGCGGACTTACGTGAACCGTTATGAGGGCAATCGCTGTCCGCCGGATGGCTGGGTGGTGGCAAGCAGTGATGGGACGCTGTACGTCCATGCGACCCGCCGCGCCGAACCGGAAGAGTGGGTGTACGCTCTGGCTCATGCCCTGCTCCACCTGGGATTGGGACACTTCAAGGTGCAGGAAACCACTCGTGAGTGGAATACCGCTTGCGATGTCGTCATCACCCGTTTCCTGGCCGATTTGCGCCTGGGCCGCCCACCTGCCGGTTCCCCCGTTACGGCCGATCTCCCAAGCCAAAGCGAAGATAAACTATCCCGCGCCTTCCGTTCCGAGGGTATTCCTGACCACCTGCAAGGGTTCGGCATGGCCGGCCCGAAAGCCCCCGACATGGTTTGGGAAGAACACCGCTGGCGCGACAAAGTGGACTGGCCCGAACTGTTCGGGCGCGGCCTGGCGCAGGCGGTTAGCAACGCGGTGCGCGTGGCCGCCGGGGAAGAAGAATACCTGGGGGCCGTCACGCGCACCCGTTCGGCAGCGCTGCGCTCCCGCGATTGGTTTATCAGCAGCTATCCGTTATTGGGAGCGCTGGCGGCGGCGTTCAAACTGGTGGAAGACCCCAATTTGTGCGCCCGCCTGCAAATCTCGGTAGCGGCGGTAGATGCCGAGTTGCAGGAAATTTACATCAACCCCGCCGCCGGGCTGGATGAACGCGAGAACCGCTTTGTGATGGCACACGAACTCTTGCATGTGGGCTTGCGTCACGCCGCTCGCTGCCAGGGACGCGACCCGTACCTTTGGAATGTGGCCTGCGATTATGTGATCAATGGCTGGCTGGTGGAGATGGGCCTGGGCAGTCTGCCGCAAATGGGGGCGCTGTATGACCCCGAACTGAAGGGCGAATCGGCCGAGGGCGTGTACGACCGCATCGTCGGCGACCTGCGCCGCTACCGCAAGTTAGCTACGCTGCGCGGTGTGGGGCTGGGCGATATGCTGGGCCGCCCCGATTGGTGGCGGGGTGGTGATGGCCTGGGGCTTGACGATTTCTACCGCCGCTGCCTGGGCGAGGGGTTGAGCTACCACGAGGATTATGGCCGCGGCCTGCTGCCTGCCGGGCTGGTGGAGGAAATCCGCGCCTTGAGCCAGCCGCCGATCCCCTGGGACGCGGAACTGGCCCACTGGTTCGATGAGCATTTTCCGCCGCTGGAAAAGACCCGCTCGTATGCCCGCCCCAGCCGCCGCCAATCGGCCACGCCCGATATTCCGCGGCCGCGTTGGGTTTCTCTGGAAGATTCGCAGCTTTCGCGCACCTTTGGCGTGCTGCTGGATACATCCGGCTCGATGGAGCGCAGCATCCTGGCCAAAGCCCTGGGAGCGATCAGCAGTTACAGCATCGCCCGCGACGTGCCTGCCGTGCGGGTGGTCTTTTGCGACGCCGTGACCTACGACCAGGGTTATCTCTCCCCCGAAGCCATCGCCGGGAGCGTGAAGGTGCGCGGCCGCGGCGGGACAGTCTTGCAGCCGGGGGTTGACCTGCTCGAACGGGCCGAAGATTTCCCCCAAGATGGCCCGCTGTTGATCATCACCGATGGGGCCTGCGACCGGCTGGTGGTGCGGCGCGAACACGCCTATCTGCTGCCGAAGGGACGTCATTTGCCGTTCGCACCGCGCGGCAAGGTGTTTGCGATTGAATAAGGGGACGCCTCGCAATACTTCCCTTCTCGCCTGCGAGATGCCCTGGAGCGCAACCGTACCAAAATGCGCGTCTGCGAGCGCAAGCAGCGTCAATACACAGGACACAGAAGCGTCTAATTCAGACCCGAATTATCATTAAGCAATCTGTAACTTTTTCTTTTCGGGACGTTTAAACGCGCTTATTCGATGCTTAACAACCAGACCGTATACTACCCTTAAATTTACCCATTGATTCCAGACCCGTCGAGAAAACAGGCAAAGGGTTTGGGGGTGTGGAATCACCATTTCAACCAAGGAGAATAAGATGAAAAGCCGTGTTTTTAAGTTCGTGACCAGTGTTGGTCTGGCCCTGTTGGTAGCGATGGGCCTCATGTCTGCCGCGGTAGCGCAAGATGCCGCCCCCATCGTGCCGCTGACCGACCCGATGGCACCCTTCCTCGAAAGCCGCGCCTTTGCCGTCAGCAAGGGTGCGACCGCCGAATTCAACAAGATGGAATGGGTGGCGGTTGATCCGATCAACAACAAGCTCTACATCGCCATGAGCGACATCACCAAAGCGATGAGCGACGGCGAAGGCGCCATCAAACTCGAAGAAAACCGCTGCGGTATCATCTATGTGGCTGATATGGACAAAGACTACAACATCAGCGCCCTCAAACCCCTGATTGTTGGTGGCCCCTATGATAAAGAAGCCAAGCCCAACAAATGCAATGTGGATAACATCTCCAACCCCGATTCCGTCTTCGTAGATACCGCCGGCAACCTGTGGATCGGTGAAGATACCTCCAATCACAAGAACAACATCCTATGGCGCTACAACATCAAAACCAGCAAACTCGAACGCTTCGCCATCCTGCCTGCTGGCGCTGAAGTGACCGGTTTCTATGCCACCTCCGCTGGCGACATCTTCGTCAACGCCCAGCACCCCAGCGGCATGAACCCCTACCCCTATAACCGCGGTTTCATCGGCGTTGTCAATGGCTTCAAAGCCACCGACACCTTCACCGCTCTCGCCGCCCCCACCAGCACCGTCAAAGAGATGAAAGTTGCCGCTGGCTCTTACCAGGTTTTGGCCCGCGCCGGCACGCTCATCCCCGGTGATTTCAACGAGGGGCGCTTCGGTGAGGTGATTGATGCTTCTGGCGAGATGATGTTCATTTGCAACCACCCCGATGGCAATATGTACCTGCCGACCAATGATGAAGGCACCGAAGGCTATCTCTATACCAACTATGAATGCCAGCCTGGCGCGGTGAGCAAAATCTACATCAAGAAAGCCAGCAAGAACTGGGCCGTTCTCGAAGGCGAGAATGTGGACTTCGCCAGCGTCAACGGCACGTGGAACAACTGCGGCGCCAGCGTGACCCCCTGGAACACCGCCATGACCGCCGAAGAGTACGAACCCCCGGCGCTGGCCGACTCCTGGAAAGACAACGTTGCCGCGATGACCGAATACATGGGCGCACAGGCCAACCCCTATGATTATGGTTGGTTGGTCGAAATGGCCCCCGATGCCGGTGGCGACATTGCCGGTACCGTGATGCAGAAACGCTATGCCATGGGCCGCTTCAGCCACGAAATGGCCGCCTTTGCCCCCGATAACAAGACCGTCTATCACGGCGACGATGGCGCTAATGTTGTCCTGTTCAAGTTCGTCGCCGACGAAGCTGGCAACCTGAGCGCTGGTACGCTCTACGCCGCCACGATCACCCAGGATGGCGAAAACCTGTCCATCAAGTGGGTTGAGCTTGGCAAAGGCAACGACGAAGAAATCGCCGAGGCCATCAGCGCAATTACGCTGCCGAAATAATGCTCTAACCAGGCAGGAATCATTCCTGCTGAGAACAAAAAATGCGAATGGCTGTGACGCCATTCGCATTTTTTGTTTAAGTTGGGCCGCAAAACACCTGTCAACGGATTTTGGAACGGATTGAGCGGATTTACCTGCCTGGATAGTGCGTTCGCGTCGCCAAGCCATCCGGTCAATCTGCTCTGCGAAACTCGTTTTGCATAATCCATTTCAGTTTTTCTGCCCGGAACGGCTTCAGAGTTATATTTTTACAATCCCCAATCATCCTGAGCGAAGCCGAAGGATGCAGTCTCGAACAGGCATTTTCTCGCCCACAATGTCCTCAACTACGCTCAGGACACCTTATCGAAGTAGTCGCACTGCTGGGCATTCGCCCGCAACTTCCAGTGCGATGGAAATTACCGGGCCGCTCTGTGGCGCAAACCTATGGTTTGCCAGCGTGCGCAAGTCAAAGACTTGCGCCACGGGCAGCCGGGTGATGTCGTCCGGCTACCGCCGCCGCCACACCCACCCAATCGGAATCAGCAGTGCCACCAGCAATCCCAAGGGCCAGGGAACGCCCCCCGTTTCTACTGACCTTTCTTCGATCTCCGGCGGGTCTTGCGACCATTCGAGCAGCAGCGCCACCAGGCTGTTGATCTGCTCCTCGTCTAGCTGTGCGCCCCAGGCGGGCATCGCCGAGCCAGGGATGCCATTGACCAATGTGGCGCGGATCGTCAGATCGGGGCGCACGGAGCGCCAATTCTTGTGCAGCGATGGCCCCGCCGCCCCGAAGCCGCCCAACCCGTGACAACCCTGGCAATGCTCACCGAACAGCGCCAGACCCTTCTCCACGCGCCCCTCGACGGGTGCGACGGGCAGCAGCGCCGTCATTTGCAGCGCTTCGGGGGCGGGGGTGGGCGGCAGGAATAACACACTAGGCAAGGCGGGTTCAGCTTCCAGCTTTTCCCAGGCCAAAATGTAGGCGACGATGGCGTTGACCTCGCTCACCTTGAGCGTGCCGCCCTCACGCAGGCTGAAGGCGGGCATCGAAGTTCCCGCCTTGCCCTCGTTGATGGTGCGTTTGATCTTCTCTTCTTCCATGCCGATGCCCATGCGCCCATAGGCATAGCTCAAATGGCAGCGATAGCAGCGCCGCGTGTACAGGCGCGCGCCCAGGGCCACCGGGTTGTTTTCGGTGATCAGCAAAATTTCCGGGTTCGTCTCCACGTAGGCGGTGGGGGCGGGGGTTTCGGTGGGTTTGAAGCTATCGGGCGTGGGCGAGGCCTCAGGCGTGGCGGTGGGGAAGGCCGGCAGCGGCGGCAGATCGGGCAGGCCGCCGGCTTCCTGCCAGGCGGTGATGAAAGCCACCAGGGCGTCCAGTTCGCCGCGGGTGAGCGGGCCGCCTTGCAGAATGCCCCACTTCACCTGACAGCCGCGCGCCTTGCCGCTAATGGCATCGCGCAGTTCGTCGGCTTCGAGCGCTTCACCGGCAACCGTTTCCTCATACGGGCCGTGGCAGCGCACGCAGTAGCCGCCGTACAGCCACGCGCCATGCGCCACCGGGTCTTCGGGCGGGGTGATCTCCTGCGCCGAAGCCAGGGTGATGCCGGCAAAAGCCAACAGCGCCAGGCCGAAAAGCATGAAGAACTTTGCTTTTATTATGTTGCCAGACAAAACAAGAAATTGGACGCGGATGGACGCGGAAGAACGCTGAAAAAGCCATTGACGGGCAAAAATAGACTTAAATCCGCATCCATCCGCGTTTGTCCGCGTACTATGTTGACCTTGCCTGGGAGAAAATACTTTCATAGTTCGGCAACTGGGGCGAAATGAATTTCGCCCTACTCTTGCGCCAGCAGGAAAGCGATCAGATGCTCCAACTGCGCATAGCTCAACACACCGCCGCAGCCGGAGTTTTCGCCGTAGCCTGCGACGATGAAGGCGTTGGGGATGAAGAACGACTCGCGCAGATAGCCCTCTGCCGAAAGGTTGGCCTGGCGGGTGGCGGCGGTCGTGGCGATGTTGGTCAGGTCGGGGCCGGCAGCCTCGGCGATTTCGTTGATCCCCGCGATGCGGTGGCAGGAGGCGCAGCCGGCGGCGAGGAAAATCTGCTGGCCCTGCTGCGCATCGCCCAGGGCGGCGGGCGTGGCGGTGATTTGCAGGGGTGTCAGTTGCACCTCGCCCAGGGCGGTGGCCTGCCAGTTCAGCACGAAGGCGGTTAAATCGGTGATTTCGTCGGGGCGCAGCGGGCCGCCGTAGACCTGCGCCCAGGCGGTCATCGCCACCTGGCCGTCACCGGCGTAGAAATCGCGGGTGGGCACCACCCGCCCGGCGGCGATGACATTGGCGACGTATTCTTCGAGCGTACCGGGCCAATACACTTCATCCAGGCGGCCCGTGAAAAAATGGGCGTCATTGAAGGCCGGGCCGAGATCGCCCACGCCCTCGCCGTTGACGCCGTGGCACGAGCGGCAGTTGGCCGCGTAGAGCGCCGCGCCGCGCTGAATGCCCTGGGCGCGCTGGCGCGCTTCCCAGCTTTCCATGCGGGCGGTGTCATTTTGAAACGAGACCAGCCCCACGGCGGCCACAATCGCCAACACGGTCAGGAAAAGTTCGAGTTGGACGCGGTTTTTCATGGCAGCGCCTCCAATGCCTGGCGGTGGATGTAGACGACGCGTTCGTGCGTTTTCGTCTCGCCGTCGGCAGCCTGCCATTGCAGGCGCAGCGTCACCTGCTTCAAGTCTGCCTGGCGCTCCTCCACCACCAGCCAGGTTTGTGGGATGGCCTGGCCGGCGTAAGCGGACGTGAGCGACGCTTCCACCTGTTCGAGCAGCGCGGCGAAGCTGGGCGGCAGCGTGTCGCTGCGCTCCTGGCCGACTTCGTAGACGCCGACCGGAAAATCAGCGAAGGCCACCTGCTGCGCCAGGCCGGGGTGTTCATCGGGGGCGAAGGCCTGCGCCACCTGCACGGCTGGCTGGAAGGTGATGCCGTATCCGGCGGTGCCCATGTAACTCAGGACCAGCAGCGCCGCCACCGAAACCATCGCCAGGGCAATTTCGGGAATGCGTTTGCGCCCCAGGCGGTGCGGATTGCGATCGAGCCAGGGGAAGATCAGCAGCAGCACGCCCAGCGCCCCCGGCACCAGCACGCCCCAGATCGTTTTATCGCCCAATTTGAGCAGGCCCTGCACCCACAAAAAGAACCACGGCGCTTGCGTTTCGAGCGGCGTGCGCAGCGGGTTGGCCGGGCTTTCCAGCGGCGCATCGTACACGGAGAGCGCCGCGGCCAACAGCAGCAGCGTGCCGAGGGCGATCAGAAACCACTCGTGGATGATCAGGTCGGGGATCAGGTCTATGCGGCGGGTGGCTGCACGTCTGGCTTCTTCCGAAAGGTTGCCTTCTTCCACCGAGGCCGGCAGCGAAATGCTGTGAATGCGCGCCACGCGGTAATAATGCACGCTCAACAGCACCAACGTCATCACCGGGAGCAAAATGACGTGCATCTGGTAGAAGCGCAGCAGGCCATCCGCGCCGATCTCCGGGCCGCCGCGCAGCATCAGGTTGACCGTCTCGCCGATCCAGGGGATGGCGGCGGCCATGCTCGTGCCAATCGTCACCGCCCAATAGGAGAGCTGATCCCACGGCAGCAGGTAGCCGGTGAAGGCGAAGAACAGCACGATGAACAGCAGCAGCACGCCGGTCAGCCAGGTGAATTTGCGTTCTTTTTTGTACGAGGCGGTTAGGTAGGTGCGCAGCAGGTGCAGCGCCGTGGTGATCACCATGCCTTCGGCGGCCAGGCGGTGGATGTCGCGCAGCAATTCGCCAAAGGGGATTTCGGTGTTCAGGCGCAAAATCGAGGCGTAAGCCCCTTCGGGTGTGGGGACGTAGTAGAGCATCAGCACGATGCCGGTGATGACCTCGACGAAGAACAAAAAGACGGTGATGAAGCCCAGGCGGAAGGTGTGGGTGAACCACGTGCTGGCGGCGGCGTAGTAGCGCGGGCGCATGTGCAGCAACATGCTTAACACGTGCGCCCGGTAGCGTGGGTTGGGCTTTTCGGTGATGGGTTCGCCGCGCAAGATGGCGCGCAATTCGTTCAGCCCGATGCCCGCCAGGAAGGATTGGCTCAAAAAATTAAGCCAGGAGAAGAAACGAGTGCGTGGAGAGGGAGAAGTGTCTTTATCCACCAGAAACCGCCTGGATTTTGCTGGCTGTATCTACAAGCACGCGTGATTCGGCGGCCACGGCGTTTTCGCCTTCGAGCAGCGCATCCACGGGCAGTGGTGCGCCCGTTTCATCGGTCTCGGCGGCCAATTCGCCATCGGGCGTCACCACCCGCAGGGCGAAGCGGTGCAGCGGCAGCGAGGCCGGGCCTTGCAGGCAAGCCCCCTCGCGGCTGAATTCGGAGCCGTGGCACGGGCAGACGAATTTCTGCGAGGCGTCGTCCCAACTAATCAGGCAGTCGAGGTGGGTGCAGGCGCGGTGCAGGGCCAGCACGCCCGTCTCGTTGCGCACCAGCCAGAAGCGCCCCTCCGGGTAAGCCAGCGGCGCATCGGCAATGGCGGGCAGTTCGGCCAGCGTGCCGACCTCGAACTCGCTGCCGTAAGTCCCCTTCGGGCGGCGCGGCAGAAAGGTGCGTCCGAGCATCTCGGTCAGTTTGAGCAGCCCTACGCCCAACGCGCCGATCCAGGCGAGGCCTAAAAATTCGCGGCGTGAGAAGGTAGAAGGGGTTGGTGGGTTGGTTTGAAGCGTTTGGGTCATGGCAGGTTTCCCAAAAGTGGGCCTGCTCCTGTAAAATTCGGTGCGGCGAAAGTTATTTCGCCCTACGCGCGATTCAATACCGGGAGATTATACGAACCCGTGTTTAATGATCGGTTATGAAAATGTAAAGGTTATATTTCCTGCCCAATGAGCAAAATCCCCGCTTACCCCCTCTACCTTGCCATGCGCCTGGCCTCCGGCTTTTGTTTCAGCCTGATCTTCACCGCCAGCGCACTGTACCAGGTGACGGTGGCTCACCTGACGCCGCTGCAACTGGTGTTGATCGGCACCGGCCTGGAAGCGACGATCTTCCTGTTCGAAATTCCCACCGGCGTGGTGGCCGATGTGTACAGCCGCAAGCTGTCCATCGTCAGCGGCACGCTGATCATCGGGCTGGGCTTCACGCTCGAAGGCAGCATTCCCCAGTTTTGGGCGATCTTGCTGGGCCAGATGCTGTGGGGGTTGGGCTACACCTTCACCAGCGGAGCCACGCAGGCCTGGCTGACGGATGAGATCGGTGAGGCGGCGGCCAACCGGGCGCTGCTGCGCGGCGGGCAGGTTGACACCGTGGGCAACCTGTTTGGCGTTGGCGCGGCGGTGCTGATCGGCGGGCTGGCGGTCAACCTGCCGATCATCGCTGGCGGGCTGCTGCTGGTGCTGCAAGCGCTGGCCCTGGCGCTGTGGATGCCCGAAACCGGCTTTCACCCCCTCCCCAGGGAAGACCGCAACACCTGGCAGCACCTCAGCGCCACTTTTCGCCGCGGGCTGGGCATGGTGCGCCAGCGCCCGGCCTTGTGGCTGATCTTCGCCATCGGCCTGTTCTACGGCCTGTATTCCGAAGGCTACGACCGGCTGTGGCCCAAGCACCTGCTCGACAACATTGGCCTGCCCGAAAGCATCCCGCTAACTCCCATTGCCTGGTTCGGGCTGATCAACATCATCGGCATGTTCCTTTCGATTGCCGTCACCGAATTGGCCCGCCGCCGTGTGCAAACTGGTGACCCGCGCAGCGTGCGCCGGGCGCTCACCGGCCTGACGGGGCTGATCATTGCCGGGCTGCTGGCGTTTGCGTGGGCGTCGCTGCTGCCGCCGGGGGTTGGCTTTGTGGCAGCGCTGCTGGCGATGTGGATGGTAGATGTGACGCGCGGGGTCGTTGGCCCGCTGTACGAAGCGTGGGTCAATCAGCGGCTCGATGCCAGCGTACGCGCCACCATCCTTTCGATGAGCGGTCAGGTGGATGCCATCGGGCAGGTGGCGGGCGGGCCGCTGGTGGGCGTGGTGGGCAATACCTCGGTGCGCCTGGCGTTGACAATGTCGGCGGGGCTGCTCTGCCCGGCGGCTATTTTAGCCAGACACGCCGCGCAGGATGAAACTGAAATTGTTGGACAATCTTCCTGACGAAGGTGAAAGTTTGCTGGACTTGCCCTCCCCTCTGCGATAGAATAGGTAAAATATATGTAAAGGAATTGCGGGAGAAATTAAGTGAGTTCTATGGATATCCTCCTGGTTGAAGATAATCCCAACGATGCTGAATTGGCCCTGTATGCGCTCAAAAAATACAATATCTCACGGCGCGTTGCCCTGGTGCGCGATGGCGCAGAAGCGCTCGAATATGTTTTTGCCACCGGCAGCTACGCTTCGCGCCAGTTGGATGATCAGCCACGCGTTATTTTTTTGGATTTGAAGTTGCCCAAAGTAAATGGCCTGGAGGTGCTGCATCGCATCAAATCAGACCCACGCACGCAGACGGTTCCGGTGGTGATTTTGACTTCATCGCGCGAGGAAAGCGATATTCTGAAGAGCTATCAACTCGGCGTCAACAGTTACATCGTCAAACCGATTGACTTTGAGCAATTTACCGACGCCATGCGCCAATTGGGAATTTATTGGTTGTTCCATAATCAATCGCCGCGTTAGCCCTGGTGGTTAAGCGTTTGGCGAATGTGTGAATGAGGAACGGTTGAAAATAACGCCCCCTGGTCAATCTTGAAAACCCAGGCAAACAGACCTGAATGGGGCAATTTATTTTTGATCCGTTCCTTGCCAGGAAACCGGTCGTGAGCAAAGAACCGCTTCAGGTATTGGTTGTCGAAGATTCACCCCAAGATGCTGACCTGACCGTTCATCAATTGAAGCGTGCCGGTTACGATTTTACCTGGCAGCGAGTTGCCACCGAGGGGGAATACGTGGCAGCGCTGGACCCCCACCTTGACCTCATCTTAGCCGATTACAACTTGCCCCAATTCAACGCCTTGCGCGCCCTGTGTTTGCTGCAAGAAAAGGGGCTGGATATCCCCTTCATCGTGGTCACGGGCAGCATTGAAGAAGTGGCTATCGAATGTATGCAGCAGGGAGCCGCCGACTACCTGCTCAAAGACCGCCTGGGCCGCCTGGGCCAGGCCGTGGAACGTGCGTTGGCAGAGAAACGCTTGCGCGATGACAAACGCCGGGCCGAAAAACTGCTCCACGAGAGCCAGCGCGCCCTGGCTACCTTGATGAGCAATCTGCCAGGCATGGCCTACCGCGGGGTGTATTACCCGGTGTGGATGATGAAATTTGTCAGCGATGGCTGCCTGGCGTTGACGGGCTATCAGAAAGATGAATTGGAAAACCGCCGGGTGCGCTATGAGAACCTGGTTCACCCCGAAGACCTGGCACGCGTGCGCAGTGAGATCGAAACGGCGCTCAAAGCCGAGCGGCCTTATCAGATCACCTACCGGATCATTACGGCCACGGGGGCCTTGCGTTGGGTGTGGGAACAGGGCAGTGGCATTTACAGCGATGAGCGCGATACCCCCGAAAGCGAAACCGCGCGCGTGCGTTTGCTGGACGGCGTTGACCCCAGCGCGACGGCCATTTTCAACATTGCCGATGTTTTGCGCAAGGCTAAGCAATCGCCAGCGCCCAAATCGTTGCAGGCCATTGAGGGCTTTATCACCGACATCACCTCCCGCATCCAGGCCGAGGAATCGCTGCGCAACAGCGAGGAGATGTTTCGCCAACTGGCTGAGAGCGTCCACGATATTTTCTGGGTGCAGGAGGCCGCCACAGGCAAGCTCATCTACATCAGCCCGGTTTACGACACGATCAGCGGGCGTTCACGCTGGCCGTTGTACGATTCGGCTTTCAGCTTCTTGCGCGCCTTGCATCCGGCAGACCGGGCGTTGATCCGCCAGGCGGTACGCGACCACGCCAGCGGCAAACCGGTGCGCGGGCAGCCATACCGCCTGCTGCGCCCCGATGGCAGCCTGCGCTGGGTGGAAGCCCGCACCTACCCCATCTACAACGATGCCCAGCAAATCTACCGCTGGGCTGGCGTTGCCGAAGACATCACCGACCGCAAACTGGCCGATGAAAAGCTGCATCAACAAGCCGAACGCCTGCAAGTGCTGGATTCGGTGGCACGCAGCCTGTCCGACATCTTGCAAGATGATCGCCTGGCCCTGGAAGCCGTTGCACGCCAGGTGGCCGCATTCCTGGGCGACGCCTGTGTCATTGCTTTACTCTCCTCCAATGGGGGCATGTTGCACCCGGCGGCTTTGCACCATACCAACCCGCAAGCTGAAGAACATCTGCGCCCGGCCTTGGGACAAATACTTTTGCGCCACCCACTGCCCCAGCAGCTTTTCTACCAGGAAGGGCCTGTATTTTTGCCGCATGTTTCGCCGGCTGACGCGGCAACCTGGGCCTGGCAAGATGATGGCCATTACCTGAAGCGCTATGGCCTCAGCAGCCTGATGGCGGTTATTTTGCGGGCGCAGGGCAAGAGAATTGGCGTCATCGCCACGGCACGCGGGCATAAGCAGCCGGCATATACGAGCGATGACCTGGCCTTTTTACAAGAAGTGGCCAACCGCACCGCGTTGACGGTGCTCAATTCCTGTTTGTACACCGAAAACCTGCGCCGCCTGGATCACTTACAAGCGCTGCGCGAAATAGACATCGCCATCAGCGGCAGCGTTGACCTGCAAATCGCGCTGAAAGTGATTCTCGAGAAGGCTCTCTCGCAATTGCAGGTGGACGCGGCGTGCGCCCTGACCTATGAAGCGAACCTGTTAGAACTGGAATATGTGGCTGCGTTGGGCCTGCGCCATGCCCTGGTGAAGAAAAATCACCTGGCTTTGAATGACAGCCTGGCCGGGCGGGTTATCCTGGAAAATCAGCCGATCTCCCTTCCCAATATCGAAACGCTTCCAGATGTGTTCGAGCGCTTCCCGCAGCAGGCCGCCTGGATGCACCGCGAGGGCTTCGTGGCCTATTTTGCCAGGCCCTTGATGGCAAAAGGTGAAGTGCAGGGTATTTTGGAGATTATGCACCGCTCGCCCCTGACCCCCGATCAGGAATGGCTGGATTTTCTGGATGCCCTGGGCGGCCAGACGGCCATTGCCATCAACAATGCCAATTTGCTGACCAACTTACGCCACCGCAACCTGGAACTCTCCATGGCTTACGATGAAACGATCCAGGGCTGGTCGCGGGCGCTCGATTTGCGCAACCACGAAACCGAAGACCACACCCAACGCGTGACCGAGATGACCCTGCGCCTGGCGCGGGCCATGGGCTTCAGCGGCGAACGCCTGGCAGACATCCAGCGTGGCGCGCTGCTGCACGATATTGGCAAAATGGGCGTGCCCGATGAAATTCTGCTCAAACCCGATAAACTCACCGCGGCCGAATGGGTCGAAATGCGCAAGCACCCGCTCTATGCCTACAACATGCTGGCCCCCATCGCCTACCTGCGCCCCGCCTTAGATATTCCCTACTGCCATCACGAATGGTGGGACGGCAACGGCTATCCACGTGGCCTGAAAGGCGAACAAATCCCCCTCGAAGCGCGCATCTTTGCCATCACCGATGTATGGGACGCGATCACCTTTGCGCGCGCCTACAACCCCAGGGCCTTGACGACGACCGAAGCCGCCGAACTGATTCGCGCTCGCAGCGGCACGCACTTCGACCCACAGGTGGTGGCGAAATTTTTTGAAGTATTTGGCGCTGAATTTGGCCTGGCTTAATTTCGCAACGGCAAAATAAAACGGGCGAGGTTTTCACCTCGCCCGTTTTCGTTAAACACCCAGGGTCAACACTCGCTATACCCACAGGCATAGCACTTGCGGCAGCCTTCCTCATTCACAAAGGCCGCCTCGCCACACTCCGGGCAAAGATCACCAATTTTCAGGGCAAGCTGCTCGACCGGGCGAACTTCCTCTGCCGCGCCGCCGGAGGGGGGGTGATGCCCATTGCCGCCGCTATGGCTGACCACCGGAATGCCGCTGGTGAATGTCGGCTCGTTATCTTTCATTTCGAGGTACTCCGCCAACACCTGCGCCACCCCATCAGGCAGAGAACGCACGCGGTTGGGCCCAAACCCCAGCGATCGCCCCCCGCCAATGCCCGAAAGCTGCCGCCAGATTTCACGCATGCGCTCGATGGGGGCCACCGGCGAGGCCAGGCGCAGCACATACGAAATCAGCCGTCCGATGGCCTCCGAAACCGCCGCCGTATCGGAACCGGCTTTCGATGTGTTGACAAACACCTCGAAGGGCTGGTCGCCGCCGTTTTCGTTGATGGTGACGAACGCCTTACCCAACGGGGTGTTGGCGTTATACGTGTAGCCGTGCAGCCGCCGCGGGCGGGGCTTCTTCTCCTCGTGCCAGATGTTCATCTGGTCGCTGGCAGGTGTGGGGGCGGCGGCGGGTTCGGCCTCCTGCTTCTGCTTGGCGGTGGCCTTCGTCTCCAGCACCACCACCTGGCGAGAGCCGGTCACGTAAACGGTGATGCCCTTGCAGCCCATCTCCCAGGCATGTTGGTAAGCCAAAGCCACATCTTCTTCACTTGCGCCCTCGGGGAAATTGACCGTCTTCGAGATCGAGTTATCCACGAAGGCTTGCAGCGCCGCCTGCATACGCACATGTTCTTCGGCAGAAATATCGGCGGAGACGACGAACACCTGGCGCAAAGCGGCCGGAATCTGGGGGATATCCTGGCAGGTGCCATGCTCCATCACCTTATCCACCACCGACTGCCGGGCGGCTTCGTCCAAACCAGCCGTAATCAACGCCTGCTCGAACTGCGGGCTGGCATAAGTCAGTTGCAAATCTTTGCCATTGTCGTTGACATGGCGGATGTAGGCCAATGCGAACACCGGCTCACAGCCATAGCCCTCGCAGCCAGCCACCGTAGCAATCGTGCCGGTCGGGGCGATGGTGGTCTGGGCGGCGTTGCGGATGCCGTGCCGGCGCAGGTCTTCGGTCAGCGCGGCCCAATCCAGCGCCGGGCGGCCCCAATCGTGCGTGTAGGGCATAATGGCGCGCGGCGGCTGCCAACGCATCGTCGCGGCGTCGTAGATGCTGCCCTGGAGGGCCGGGAAAGCGCCGCGCTCTTGGGCCATGTCAATGCTGGTGCGCATGGCGTGATAGCGCACAAATTCCATCACCTGCGAGGCAAACTCCTGCCCTTCATCAGACCCATAGCGAATACCCGCGTGATACATCAGGTCCGCCAGGCCCATGATGCCCAAACCAATGCGCCGGGCATTGTGCGCGGCCTCCTTTAGCTGGTGGACGGCTGGCACATAGGCATTGGCTTCGACCACGTCATCGAGAAAGCGGGTGGACAGTTCTACGTTGGCGCGCAGCTTCTCCCAATCCACGCGGCCGCCTGGCCCATAGTGCTGCGCCAGGTTGATCGAGCCAAGGCAGCAGTTCTCATAACTTCCTAACCACTGTTCGCCGCAATTGTGAACGACGATGCCATTGGCGATGAAAGAACGTGTATCGGGTTGCTGCAGGTCGTAGACCATTTCGCGCCCATCAGGTTCAACAGCCAACACCGTGGCTGTAAAAGGCTCGCGATAGGGGCCACGCACTTTGCGGTTGAGATATTCCACCAGTCGATTTTGCTTTGATTCGATCAAAAAGCCGATTTGGTTGGCAAAGCTGATCAGGTTATGTTTGCTGATCGCCAATTCATGCTGCGGCAGAATGAAGTAGTCTCGTTGGCCGCCTTTGCCATCGGGCAGGCTGTGATAACCGCCTGGCCGCCGGGTTTCGTAAATACGGCTGACAATGCCGAAATTCAAGAGCAGGCGCTGCGTGTCTTTCAAGATGTTCAGGTGGCTGGATGCCAAACGCACGCTGCATCCCTTCTCGCCACCGTCGTTCACCGTGCCATCGGCACTGAAAAGTGCCTGCAAGAAACCACGCTGCATATCTTCGCTGCCGCTCAATACAGTCGGCGGTACGATATGCTTGTGTTCTTCCGTCACACCATGCGTTGCCGCCCAGTTACGCAATCGGTCAGAAGCAACGCGAGCTTCATCTCTTTGGGGGATGTCAATTACCCCGACAGGATAAGATCGCCCATGCCCTGGCTGAGCGACTATTCGCGCGACAGCTTCGGCAAACATCGGCGCTAAGGCATATTTTTCTTCGCCAAAAAATGACAGTACCGCCCGCACGACATTGACTGTGCCATCACCAATTAACCAGCCCAGCACCAGCCCATCATCCAGGCTACCGTGAGAACCAAACCCACCTGGGCGGTTGAGCAGATGGATTTTATCGCCCGGTTGTAAATCACCAGCAGGCACCCATCCGTGGGCGGTCATCACGCGATGATCATCCGTCAGTCGCAGTTCATAGCCTTCGCGGGTGGTCAGACGCACAACATCTCTCATTCCCGTAGAAAAAACGGGCGAGGCAGGCAACAAGGTTTGTGTGCCAAAACGGGCATCTGTGACAACGCATTGAGCAGTACCTTCGAGAGCTAACTGGTCCGCGCGCTGCAAACCATTCTCAGTGTAGATTAAAGTCTCACCGGTGACACACGGATTGGTAGCCTCAAGCTGATAAAGCTGCGGCACTGGGTTGGAGCGGTTGGCGGCATCGAGGAACAGCACGCCGGGTTCGCCGTTGTGGTGCGCCTGGGTGACGATTTTGTCGAACAATTGGCGCGCCCGCACGGTTTTGTACACCCGAATCGGGATTCCCGCCGCCTCGGCCTGTTCCAGGGTGCCGTAGAAGCCCTTATAGAGCGGCGAGTTGACATCGGGAAAGCGCAAATCCCAATCATCGTCGCGCTCCACCGCTTCCATGAAAGCGTCGGTGATACCCACGGAGATATTGAAGTTGGTGATGGCGTTCTCATTCGTCTTGCAAATGATAAATTCTTCAATATCCGGATGATCGACGCGCAGCACGGCCATATTGGCGCCACGCCGGGTTCCGCCCTGGGCGATCTCCCCAAATGCCTTATCGTACACCCGCAAGAACCCCACCGGCCCGGTGGCCTGCCCCGCCGACGATTTCACCAAACTGGCCTTCGGGCGCAACTGCGAAAACGAAAACCCATTCCCGCCGCCCGTCTGCTGGATCAGGGCTGCGTCGCGCAGGGTCTGGAAGATGCCTGCCGGGTGGCGGCCCATGTCATCGGAGATGGGCAAGACAAAGCAGGCCGCCAGTTGGCCCAGGGGTGTGCCAGCCCCGGTGAAAGTGGGCGAATTGGGAAAAAAACGCTTGCTGGAAAGCAGTTCATAAAACTCACGCGCCCGTTGCAGCACATCGCCGCCCCAAGTTTGCTCAACCGTAGCCACATGATAAGCCACACGCCAGAACATCTCTTCGACGCTTTCCACCGGCTTGCCATCGGCGCCGCGCCGCACATAGCGGCGCACCAATACCTGTCTGGCGTTTTCAGTCAGTGCCACCGGCGGCACGTTTTCAGGGAGGGGCGGGGTAGGCAAAAGGCCGTGTTTATACGGTTGGGTGTGGGTGTTTTGTTTCATCGCGTCATAACTCCTCGAAAATAATTGAAACGGATAGGACGTGGATCAAGAAACACTGCTCAACCTTCGAGCAGACGGTTAATTTCACCGCGGATGGATTGCAAGTCATCCAACTTCAGGTAGACAATCGCGTAGCGGATGTAGGCCACGTGATCGAGGTCTTTCAGCCCGGTGATGACCATATCTCCCACCACACGCGACGACACTTCAGCGCGCCCGAGGCTTTGCAAGGTGGCTTCGATTTCGCCCACCAGCCGGTCTATATCGGCGGCGGAAACTGGACGCTTGGCACAGGCAATGCGAATGCCGCGCAGCAATTTGTCGCGGTCAAATTCCTCGCGCGTGCCATCCTGCTTGATCAACAACGGCGTTGCCAAAATGGGGCGCTCGTAGGTGCTAAAGCGCTGCCCGCATTGTTCACACTCCCGCCGCCGCCGCACCCCGCCGCGCGGATCATGCGAAGTGTCTACCACACGAGAACCATCATGCTTGCAATAGGGACAGTACATTGTCAACTCCTAACCCGCATAAAGTGTAACAACCACGAGACCGCGAACCTACGCCTGTGACCGTGTTTGATGCGCTTTGCTCGCTTAGCCGAATATATGGGCAAAGTATAAGTAGAACAAACGTAACCCCCATATATAGGGGCATAGTACCTTAGTACCCCTACCTATGGCTACCAAAGGGCCTACATTCTAGCATAGTCACTTTGCTTGCGCAAGCCCTGAAAACTGTTCTTAATCTTGGCCTTTGCAGGAATTTACCAAACCTACAAAAAATATAGCCTCTTGCAGCTTAAACGACAGGGGTCTGGCTGCCCCGCTTACAGGCAAGCACAGACCCCTGGGCCGCCGATCTCTCTGTGCGAAGGCATGGACAAAGAAACCAGCAGGCAGCCAAGATCAACCGGGAGGAGGGCCGGTTAATTTTGTTTTACAACCAATAACCAAAAATAAACGTTATTTTCGCTTGCGCAAGAACGCCGGAATGTCTAAATCCTCGGTATTGAAGGTGCGCGGGGTGAACGTGGAAGTGGTGTTACTGCTGCTATTCGCCGCGGCGTATTCGGGGACATTGCTGCGCGGCTGCGGTTGGGCCGGCGCGGGCGAAATGGTGTAGGGGCTGGTCTGGCGCGTCTCGCTGATGCGAGAAGTTTCAGAACGCAGCGGCACCTGGTTCATCACGCTGCGCGGCATGCCGGTGCGCTCGAACCCGGTGGCAATGACGGTGATGCGCAGTTCGTCTTTCATATCGGGGTTGATCACCGCGCCGAAGATCAGGTTGACCTCGGGGTGGGCGGTTTCCTTGATGATGGCAGCCGCCTGGTTGACCTCGAACAGCGTCAGGTCTGGGCCGCCGGTGACGTTGAGCAAGATGCCGCGGGCGCCGTCAATGGTGATGTCGAGCAGTTGGCTGGAAATGGCCCGCTCGGCGGCTTCGCGGGCGCGTTCCTCGCCTTTGGCCTGGCTCACGGCCATCAGGGCCGCGCCGCCTTCCGACATAATCGTCTTGACGTCGGCAAAATCGAGGTTGATCAGGCCGGGGACGGTGATCAACTCAGAAATGCCCTGCACGCCCTGGCGCAGCACATCGTCAGCCATGCGGAAAGCGTCTTGCAAGTTGGCGCGCTTATCCACCACTTGCAGCAGACGGTCGTTGGGGATGACGATCAGCGTATCGGCCTGCTCCTTGAGTTTGGTGATACCCGCATCTGCCGACTGGTTGCGGCGCGAACCCTCGAAGGTGAACGGGCGGGTGACGACGCCGATGGTCAGCGCGCCCACTTCCTTGGCAATCTGCGAAACAATCGGGCAAGCCCCGGTGCCGGTGCCGCCGCCCATGCCGGCGGTGACGAAGACCATATCCGAGCCTTTCAGCACTTCATAGAGACTTTCAGCAGATTCTTCGGCGGCTTTACGGCCCTGTTCGGGGTTACCGCCCGAACCGAGGCCGCGCGTCAATTTCTCGCCGATGCGTACGCGCGTGCCCGCTTTCGACTGCAAGAGCGCCTGGGCATCGGTATTGATGGCGACGAAATCTACGCCGGTCAGGCCTTCGTCAATCATGCGATTGACGGCATTGCAGCCGCCGCCGCCTACGCCCACCACTTTGATGCGGGCGAACGATTCGATCTCGTTAGCAAAAGAATTTTCCAACATGATGATCCTCCTCAGGATGCGTAAATGATAGTACCGGTTGAATGCTGCGCGGATAAAGCCGCGGTAAATAATTGGGTTACGGCAACAGTCTTCTCAAAAAATCTTTCACTTTGTCCCAAGCGTCACCTCCTGAAACGGATAGGGCCGGGCGCGGGCGGATTTCGGGCATGATCTCATCCATGAGGATGGCCCAGCGCAGCAGGCCAACGCCGGTGGAATAGGCAGGCGAATCGAGCTTTTCAACCATGCCGCTCAATTCTTCGGGTTTGGCCAGGCGCACCGGCAGGCTCAGCACGTCGCTCGCCAGCGAACGGATGCCCGGCAGCAGCGACGCCCCGCCCGTCAGCACCATGCCCGCCGGCAACAGGCCATCGTAGCCTGACCGGCGAATTTCTTGCAGCACCAGGCTGAACATCTCGTCCACGCGGGCTTCGATGATCTGGCAAAGTTCGTGGCGGTTGATCTGGGCCGTCTGTTCTTCGCCAAAGGGTTTGATGATAAAGGCCTCCTCCAGCGGGATTTCGCCGGGGACGGCGTGGCCGTGCTGTAACTTGATTTCCTCGGCCTGCGAAATAGGCAGGCGCAACAGGTGGGCAATATCCGATGTGATGTGGTTGCCGCCAACCGCCAACACCGCCGTGTGCCACACATCGCCGTCAATGCAGATGGCGATGTCGGTCGTGCCGCCGCCCATATCGCACACCACCACGCCCATTTGCCGTTCGGTGTCGGTCAGCACCACTTCAGCCGAAGCCAGCGGGTTGAGGACGAACTGCTGCACTTCCACACCGGCATCTTGCACGCATTGGCGCAGGTTTTCCACCGTGGCGGCAGCCGCGGTGATGATGTGGCATTCCACTTCGAGACGGTAGGCGTGCATTCCGATAGGCGAGCGGATGCCATCTTGCCCGTCCACGCTGAAGCCACGCTGGATGACGTGGATGATTTCACGGTTGTGCGGAATAGCCACGGCGCGGGCGGCATCTACGGCACGCGCCACGTCATCTTCGTCAATGGTGCGCCCGGTAATGCCCACCACGCCACGGCTGTTGACCGACGAGACGTGCGAACCCGCCAGGCTGACCAGCGCCGCGGTGATCTCGATCCCCGCCGTGCGGGCGGCCTTCTCCACCGAACGCGCGATGGCCTTCGAGGCCGCCGCCAGGTCTACAATGACGCCTTTCTTGATGCCCTGCGACGGCTCGATGCCCACGCCCAAAATGCGCAGGTTGCCAGCGCTTTCCTCGCGGCCCACCAGCGTGCAGACCTTCGTTGTACCAATATCAATGCCGACAATGACCGAATCCATACCTCACGGCTCCACACGATAATAGGGTGCGTGGACGAACTCAACGCTGACCAATTGGGGTTGAATGCCGTCTTGCTGCAAACGGGCCACCAGGGCGGCATAAACCAACAACTTCTGTTCCATGTTACTGAAATCGGTGCCGAAATAGGCCTCCCAGCCCTGCGGGTCTACCCAGCCCAGGCCGCGCTCGGCGCTGTACAAAACTGGCACACCGGCAGGGGCTTGCCCGGCCATCTTTTGGAAGATCGCCACCCACGCCGGGTCGAACTGCGTGGTGCGCAAGATGGGGTCGCTGACGGTGCCGGGTGGGTTATCTTTGGCATCCACCATCAGCAGTTCGGCCTCGCCGCGGGGCGGGAAAGCCACACCTTCGGCATCCACCCAACTGATGTTGCCGCCCTGCTGCCAGGCCAGCACCGGTTGGCGCTCTTCGACACTGACGACGATTGTGTTGGGCAAACTGACCTTGACCGAGATACTTTTGAAATCGGGGAAGGCTTTTTGCAGTTGCTCGGCGATGGCGGCAGGGTCTATGCCAAAGATCGATTCGTTGTACGCGCCGATGACGGTGTTGATGTCGCTGCTGGTGACGCGCTGGTTGCCGACGGTTTCGGCCATTTCGACACGGTAATTGGGCGATGTCCACAGGTAAAGCAGCAAGGCTGCCAGCAGCAGGAACAAGATGCCCGATACCATGCGCTCATTGAACTCAAATGTGGGCAGGGCTGGCAGGCGCAACTCAGCCCCAGGCACGTTGAGTGAAATATCGTAGCGGCGGCGCGGTTGAGCGGGTGTGCGCGGCTCCACCGGCAGGGCCGAACGCCCGGCACGTACCAATACCGGCGGCAGTTCGGGGGCCGCCTTCACCGGCGGGCGCGGCGCGGCGCTGCGGCCTTCACGGCGTTGGCGCGGCGTGGTCGCCGCGGTGCGGCTTTTCGCCAGCGAGCGCGGCGTCACAGGCGGCGGCGCGGCGGCTGGCTTCGGCGTGGAGGGCGTTGCCCGCGGCCGGGTCAACGGCGGCGTGGCAGCCGTCGTGCCGGGGGTGGTTCGCCGTTCGCGTCGGCGGGAGGAGCGAGAGAACTTATCCATTACCGGTGATACTCATTGCGGGCGCGGTCGGCCTTGCGTTCGAGCGCCAGTTCGATCAAACGGTCGAGCAGGGCCGGGTAGGGCAGGCCCGAGGCCGCCCACAGCTTGGGGTACATGCTGATTTCGGTGAAGCCGGGCATGGTGTTGACTTCGTTCAGGTACAATGCCCCGCTGTCCTTGTCCAGCAGGAAGTCTACCCTTGCCAGGCCGGAGCCGTCAATGACCCGAAAGGCTTGGACGGCCCATTTTTGCACCTGTTCGGCCATTACAGTTTCGATAGGCGCCGGGATGAGCAGCCCCGACGTGCCATCCAGGTATTTCGACTCATAGGAATAAAACTCGCGGCTGGGCAGCACTTCGCCGGGGATAGAGGCTTCGGGCGTATCGTTGCCCAACACGCTGACCTCGATCTCGCGGGCGTTGAGGCCGCGCTCGATCAAGATGCGCCGGTCGAAGCGGCACGCTTCCAGCAGGCCCTCCACCAGGTCGCCACGCGAGTTGCATTTGGTGATGCCCACCGACGACCCCAGGTTGGCCGGTTTGACAAACAGCGGGTAAGCCGCCAACTGTTCGGCCTGCGCCAGTACGCCCTCCAGGTCGTTTTGCACCTGGCTGCGCAGCACCGTCAGGCTCTCGACGACCGGGATGCCGTTCGCTCGCATCACATCTTTGAACACGCCCTTATCCATGCCCAGGGCGGCCCCCAGCACACCGCAGCCCACGTAGGCCACATCGGCCATCTCGAACACGCCTTGCAGGGTGCCATCTTCGCCGAAAGTGCCGTGCAGGACAGGGAAAAGCACGTCGAGGGGCAGGGGAGATTGGTTATTCGTTATTCGTGATTCGTAATTCGTGGCCTGGAGGATATGCAGGCCGGGATGCGAGGGGTCGGGCAGGAGGGTGGCGGGGGTGAGGGGAGAAATATCGCCCGCCAGCATCGCCCCATTCACGTCTTCACCGATCAGCCATTCGCCCTCGCGGGTGATGCCGATCTGGGTGACGAGGTACTTTTGGGGGTCGAGGGCATTCAGCACCGATTGCGCCGAACGCAGCGAGACTTCATGCTCGCCAGAGCGACCACCGAAAAGAACGCCTACACGCAGGGGAAATGAATGCTTCACCATTCGCCGACCAACTCAACTTCCAGCGCCAGGTTGATGCCGAATTGCTCCAGCACTTTCTGGTGCGCCTGCTCGATCAGGGCATACACATCTTTGGCGCGTGCCTTGCCCTGGTTGACAAAGAAATTAGCGTGCAGCAGGCTGATTTCGGCATCGCCGATGCGTGTGCCTTTCAGCCCCACCGCTTCGATCAACCGCCCGGCAAAATCACCTGGCGGGTTTTTGAACATCGAACCCATGCTGGCGCCCGGCGGCTGGGTGGCCTGGCGCTTCTGGTTGAACTCGTTGATTTTGCCCTGCACGGCTTCGGGGGTGCTGCGTTCCAGCCGTAACAGGGCCGACAGCACCACGTTTTTGCCGGGGTTTTGTTTGAGCAAACTGGTGCGATAGCCCAGGCCAAGTTGGCCCACATTCCAGCGTTCGCGGGTGATCTTCTTGCCTTCTCGATGCAAGATTTCGGCCATCAGCAGGTTGGCCGCCATATCGCCGCCATAGGCCCCGGCGTTGCCAACCACCGCCCCGCCCACCGTGCCAGGGATGCCGGCGGCCCATTCCAGACCGCTCAGGCCCAGGGCAATTGTCTGGCGGGCCAGGTTGCCCAGGTTGACGCCCGATTCCGCCCATACCGTCGGCGGTTCGGCCTGCGGGTGAAACCACACCTGCCGCGCCCGGTTGATGATCACCAGGCCGCGCACACCTTTGTCGCTCACCAGCACGTTCGCACCACTGCCCAGCACCGTAAACGGAAATTCCAGCTTCCACACCTTCAGCCCGATATCGGCCAGGTCGTTGGCGGTGTTGGCCACCAGCAAAAAATCAGCCGGGCCGCCGATGCGCGCAGCCGTGTAGCGCGAGAGCATGACATCGCGTTGCAGGCGTTCGCCAAAGGTGGCGCGCAGCGGGTGGAGCGGGGTGGTTTTGAGGGTGTGATCCATGAGGCAGCAGGTAGCAGGTGGCAGGTGGCAAGTCGAAGGTCGCGGATAGGTTTTGACTTTCGACTTTCGATCTTTGAACCTTATATCCGGCGGATGTAGTCAATCAACTGTTGCACCAGTTCGGGCGAGTGCGATTTTTGCTGCACGTAGGCGAGGATTTCCTCGGGGTCCAGGTCGAGGTCATCTTTGGGATTGGGAGCGGCAATCAGGCGCAGCGATTGCATATTGAGCGTGTCGGCCTCGTAGACGCGGGGGGCTTTTTTGGCAGACGTCTTTTTGGCAGACGCTTTCTTGGCGTCAGGTTTCTTCTCAGGCATGGTTTGATCTCCTGGGTCAGACTTGCGAAGTCTTCTCGGATAGGGCGGCAAGCAATTGACTGCTGATCTGGTCGGCGTCGCCGGCGGAAAGAACCAGCACCACATCGCCGGGTTGCAGGCTGGCCAGCAGGCGGGTGGTGGCCTGCGGCAGCGTGGCGGCAAACTCAACCGCCGTGTGCTTCATCGCCTGCACCACCTGGCGGGCCGAAAAGCCATCTTCGGGCAGGGGTTCGCGGGCGGCGTACACTTCCGTCACCAGCACGCGGTCGGCAGCCTGGAAGGCGGCGGCGTAATCGTTGAACAGGACGCGCGTGCGCGAGTAGGTATGCGGCTGCCACACGGCCCATATCCGCTGACGTGGATAGCGTCCACGGGCGGCTTGCAGGGTGGCCTGAATGTGCGCCGGGTGGTGGGCGTAATCGTCAATCACGGTCACGCCGCCAGCCTGGCCGCGCACTTCAAAACGGCGGCCCGTGCCGCGAAACTCGTTGAGCGCTACGGCCGCCCGATCCAGCGGCAGGCCCAGTTGATCGGCCACGGCCAGGGCGGCCAGGGCATTGGCCACATTATGGCGGCCTGGCACTTGCAGCGAGCAACTGACCAGCGCCGGATGGTAGGCGGCCAGAAAATCGCAGCCGCCCTCATCGTTGGCGTACAGCCGGGTGGCCTGGTAACGTCGGATGTGGGCCTCTTCGCCAACGCTGTATGCGTAGACCAGCAAGCCGCGCCCACGGCACTCGGCCAGCAGGCGGGCCGCGCCGGGGTCATCGGCACAGGCGATCAGTTTGCCGCCCGGCAAAATACATTTGGAAAAGTTCACGAACGCCTGGTAAAAATCTTCGGGCGTGGGGTACAGGTCGGGGTGATCGTGTTCGATATTGGTGACGACGGCCATGGACGGGCGCAAACCGAGAAACATGCCATCATATTCATCGGCCTCGATGACGAAGTGCTGGCCCTTGCCAGCATGGGCGTTGCTGCCCAGGTTGGCCGAGACGCCGCCGATGATATACGACGGGTCTTTGCCCAACGCCGTCAACATCCAGGCGATCATGGCGGTGGTGGTGGTCTTGCCGTGCGAACCCGCCACGGCGATGCAGGTCTGCTCGCCGACCAGTTGGCCGAGGAACTCAGCACGCTTCAGCACCGCCAGGCCGCGCTGCCGGGCGGCGATCACTTCGGGGTTGTCGTCGCGCACCGCCGAGGAGCGCACCACCACGCCCGCACCCGGCACGTTTTCGGCCTTGTGGCCGATGAACACCTGCGCCCCGGCGGCCTCCAGGCTGGCGGCCAACGCAGAGGGCTGCTTATCTGAGCCGCTCACCGCCACGCCGCGTTCCAGCAGCAGGCGCGCAATCGCCGACATGCCCGTCCCGCCAATGCCAATCAGATACACCGGCTCACGCACCTTCATAAGAACACCACCAACACGAAGACAAAGGAGAAAATCACCGCCACATACACCCACGGATGTTGAAAGATCATCATGCTGGGCGGCAGATATTTGTTGGCAATATCCAGCGCCGTTTGCCCAATTTCTGTGTTGCCATTGGGGGCGATGGCGAAGCTCTCGAAGGGGTAATTGGTATAGTGCATGAAATACCACAGGCTGCCAATGATCATAAAACCGTTGAACATGCCCATCACAAAGCCCAGCATGGTCTCCTGAATGGTATCTTTGCGCCCCGAAGCCGGGGCAAAACGCGAAATTTTGGGCGTCTGGTAGCCAAACACCACCAGGATAATCAGCACCAGCGTGCGGAACCAGAATTGCACCATCGAACCAGGCACCAGCAGTTCGTTGGTAATCGGAATGACATGCTCGAAAATGGCGATCAGTGCCAGGGCCACCAGCATACTGAAGATCACCAGCAGTTCTTTGGCCCACCCACGCCCCGCACCGATGATGCCAAAGAGAAAAATGAGCGCATAAAAAGCGGAAAGAATGTGGATCATGTTTGCGCGATCAAAACAGCAGCAATAGACTGCGCGGCGTTGGGGCGGTGGAGCGCCTGCATTGCCTGGCGCATGGCGGCGCGGCGTTGGGCGTCAGACATCAGACTGCGCACCAGGGGCAACAGGCCGTCGGCCAGGGCATCGTTTTCGATCACCACGGCTGCGCCGCGTTCGGCCAGGTAATCGGCATTGACCTTTTGGTAGCGCCAGGCATACGGATACGGCACAAGGACGGCCGGCAGCCCGAAGGCGGGATACTCACCCAGGCAAGAAGCCCCCGCCCGCGAGACCACCAGATCGGCCAGGGCCAGGGCGGCGCCCATCTCGTGCAAATAGGGGTAGGCGTGGTAGCGGGCGGCCAGCTCGTTGGGCAGGGCGGCGCGGGCGGCTTCCACTGCGGGCCAATCGAGCGTACCGCTGGTGTGGATGATCGCCATGTCGGGCAGCAGCGCCGTCAGGTTGGCCAGCAGGGCGCGGTTGATCGAGCGTGCGCCCTTGCTGCCGCCAGAGACGAGCAGAACCCTCTCACCGGGGGTGAGGGCCAGGGCTTGCCGCGCCGTCTCTTTCGTCCGCGGCCCCAAATCGGGGCGCAGGGGGTAGCCGGTGACGGTGGCGGGCTTGCTTGGGGGCAGGTAGGTTCGTGAAGTTTCGGTTGTTAAGGTGATGTGATCGGCAAAGCGAATGAGAACTTTGAGCGCCAGGCCGGGTTCGATATCGGGAATGTATAGCACGCTGCGCGGGCGTGGGAAGCCCAGCCCCGGCAGGCGGGCGGCCAGCGCCATTGGCACGGCCACGTAGCCGCCGGTGAACAACAGCGCATCGGGGCGCTCGTTTTGCAAGATGCGCCGCGCCGCCAGCAGGCCGCGCCCCAGGCGGGCCAGGTTGCCTGGCAGCGCCCTTGCGCCCACGCCATGCACGCCCGCCGCCGGGATCGCCTGAAAGGGAATGCCGGCCCGTTTCACCAAATCAGCCTCCATGCCGCCTTCACCGCCAATCCACAGGGTTTGCACGTCAGGGCGTTCGTGGGTGAGGGCGTGCTGCACGGCGAGCGCCGGATAAACGCCGCCCCCCGTACCGCCCGCGCAGATCAACAACTTCATGGAACGTCCTCTCTTGTTCTTCTGCCGTGCGCTCTGAAAGCCGCGACACGTTCAGCAAAATGCCCACCGCCACCAACGACATGACCAGGTTCGAGCCGCCCACGCTGACAAACGGCAGGGCGTTGCCAGCAAAGGGCATCAGCCCGACCATCACGGCCATGTTGATGTAGGCTTCAAGCGCCAACCAGATGGTCAGCCCGGCGGCGAGCAGCTTACCCAGGCCATCGGGCGCACGGTTGGCAATG
>CAZSFD010000031.1:0-52595 GCA_964606085.1 uncultured Anaerolineaceae bacterium | reverse complement strand
TGACGTAGGCGTAGCGATCCCAGGCTTGAACTCCTTGACTTTCTGGTACATCTGTATCCGCCTCCGGCAGGCATCGGCCCAGATTTTGGCGCAATGAGGCGCAATCAGGGCGCACACCGTGCGCCCCTGCCCGCGGCTCTTTTCAGAGCAATTGGGGAAAAATCAGCCTCGCTGCCACCTGCCCACGATGCGCTGCCGGGCCTGCTGAGCAAACCAGCGCACTTCTGCCACGCCCAGCAGGTAAGTCAGGGCCAGGTATAGCGTCCCACCGGCGGCCACGCCGCCCAGGGCTAATAACCATACCGGCAGCGCGTAAGATACCCAGGCCCACAGCAATAGCCCCATGCCCAGGGTAGCCAGCGCCGATTGCATCGTCAGGGTGAATATCGAGCGGCCCTGCAAGCCATTCAGGCGGCGGCGCATCAGCACGAGCAGGCCAACGGCTTCGAGGGCGGTGGCCAACGAATTTGCCAATGCCAGGCCGCCCACCGTCAGCCAGCCGATTTGCGCAAACCCCCACGAAAAGACAAAACTCAAAACGACATTCAGCCCCATGGCCGCGGCGCCAATCAGCACCGGCGATTGGGTGTCGCGCAGGGCATAGAAAGCGCGCGCCAGAATCTCGACGATGCAATGCCCCACCAGCCCGGCGGCGTACCACAGCAGCGCCCAGGCTACCAATTGCGTGTCGCGCTGGTCGAAGTTGCCATATTGCAGCATCAACGCCACAATCACCTGGCGCAGCAAAATCAGGCCAGCCGCGGCGGGCAGGGCCAGCAGCAAAATGCCCCGTAAACTGGCGGCCAACGCGGCGCGCACATCTTCCAGGCGGCCCTGGTCGTATTGTGCGGCCAGCGTGGGCAGGGCCGCCGTGGCTACCGCCTGGGCGATGACCGCCTGGGGCATGAGCATGATCATAAAGGCCCAATTCAGGCCGATCATCGAGCCTTCGGTCATGCGTGAGGCCAGGTTGGCATTGACCCAAAAATTGAGTTCGACCACGGCCGTGCCAAACAAGCGCGGCAGCATCAGCCAGCCCACCGCGCGCACGGCGGGTTGTTGCAGGCCAAACGACGGGCTGTAAACGCCTTTGAGCCGCAGCAAGCTGGGAATCTGGCAGGCCAGGTGCAGGCTGGCGCCCAGCAGCACCCCCCAGGCCACGCCCTCAATGCCCATGCGCGGCGACAGGAAAACGACGCCAAAAATGACCCCCAGGCGGTACATGGAGGGCGTCAGCGCGGGGATAAAGAAGACCTGGTGGGCGTTGAGAATGCCCATCACCAGCCCGCTCAAACTGAAGATCACCGCCGAGGGCAACATCAGGCGCATGAGATGGACGGTCAGCGCTTCGAGGGCGGGGTCAGCCGCCAGGCCGGGGGCGAGCAAATAGCGCACTAACGGCTGCGCAAAAATGCCCGCTAACACGGCCATCAAACTGACCCCCACCAAGAGCAGGTTGCTCAGCGCCGAGGCCAGCTTCCAGGCTGCCTGGCGTTGCTGGCGGGCTAACAGGCTGGTGAAGGTGGGGATAAACGCCGACCCCAGCGCCCCGGCGGCCATCAGCTTAAACAGGGTTTCAGGCACGCGGTTGGCGGCGGAGAAAACGTCGGTGGCATGGGCCGCGCCAAAGGCCTGGGCGGTGAGAACCAGGCTGATCAGGTTGGTCAGTTGGCCCAGGGCGAGGGCGAGCATCACCTTGCTGGCCGAATGGGCGATTTGGCGGGTTGCGCTTGCGGGGGAGCCTGCGGGGGAGGTCATTTGCTGCGTTCGCCAGGAGATCGGCTTTGCAGGGCCAGCTTTCCTGGCGGTAACGCCAGCCAGAACAAGATCGTCATCAGGACGGCTGAGGTGAGACACCAGGCGCAGGTGGCCCCGATGACGAAGGGTTCGAGGAAGGTCAGGTAGATCGAGAAGAGCAGGCCGAAGATGCTCATCGCCAGCAGCGCCAGCGCAGCGTAGCGGGCCAGGCGTTCCTGGCCGTAGCGCCCGACCAGCCAGGCCAGCAGGATGGCGAAATAGCCGATCAGCCCCATCACGCCAATTGGCAGCACGCCGAACAGCCGCGCATACTCGCTTTGCTGCACGGTGTTGCAATCACCCACCGGCCCGCAGATGGCCTGCACCTGGCTCATCTCCACATAGGCCAGGTAGCCTGCCACCCCAAACCCGATCAGGCATACCAACGGGATAGCCCACGCCCACTTTCCATTGAGCGGACGGGCCGGCACACTCTTGAAGAAGACCGCGGCCAAAATGGCAGAGGCAATCATGCCGATCAGGACGATCACGGCCAGGATATTCGCCGTCAGGTCATGGGCGAAGTTGGCGCCCAGGCCGCTGTTGAGGCTGGCCGGCAGCAGGATGCCCGGCGTGGGGGTCAGCGTGGCTGCGCTGGCTGCTTCGGTTGTGGGCGTTGCGGCAGGCTGCGAGGCGGCCATGGCCTCAGCCAGGCCGGGGATGGCGGGCCAATCGAGGCCGCCGGCGGCCAGGTGTTGTTCGATCAGGCCGGGCAGTTTTTCGGGGATGTCGAGCGAGCCAAACAGGTACGTATCGCCAATCACCAGAAACGGCACGCCGCCTTCTTCGATGCCGAACATGGTCAGCGCGGCAATGAAAAGCTGCTGCCCGCCCTGGCCGGTTACATCCACCCCAATAATCTGCAACTGCTCGCCATATTGCTTGATCAGCGGCGGCAGCACTTCATTGATGACGTGGTGGCAGTGGCCGCAGGAGGGCGAGTAGAACAAGACCGCCCGTACCACGGGAGCGGGCGTCTGCGCCTGGGCCGGGCGCGGCCAAAGCAGCAGCGCCAGGCAGATGAGCAATCCAAATCGTTTCATGCTTTACTCCGGGTTTCGTACCAGCCGATGCGCGTGGCAGGATGCACGTCGAAATCGGGGACGTAGGGTTTGATGTCGAGCAGCGGCGTGCCGTCCAGCACGTCCACGCCCGCAATCTCCAGGATATTGCCCCGCCGCGCGGTCAATTGCACCACCGATAGGCCAATGGGGTTGGGGCGGGATGGGTAGCGCGTGACAAACAGGCCCTCGCTTTTGGGTCAACCCGCAAGTTTTCAAGGGCCTGGCGCACTTCATCCAACGGCCAGTGGCCCAATGCCAGGCAAAGTTCGGCCTCGCGCATGGGGTGGCGGGTGATGATGTCCAAAATGGATGAGGCCAGGCCGCCGGTGACGTGGGTGGCGGCTGGCGTCAGCGCCGGTTGGACGATGTCGGCCACCGCGCCCAAGATGGTTTGCGCCCGTTGCAAGCCTTCGGCATCGGCGGGCTGCACCCAGGCTTCGGCGGGGGGGCGCACCGGCAGCAGCAAGTGTACCTGATCGGGGCGGATTTTGGCGAGGGCGGCGGCCAAAGATTGTAGGGCTTCTTCGGTGTCGTTCAGGCCCTTGATCAGCCCCCGCGACCCACAGCTTGCCGGGTAACATCTCAATAAACTGGGGAGGTGCAACGCACCTGGGTATCAAACGAGTAATTTTCGGGCCAAAACCAAGTGCGTTGCACCTTATGCCCCGTTTTATTGAAAAGATACGGCGCTCATTGGTTCTCTATAATTTCGTCCTACGTCAATCAGTGTAGTTTCTCCACATGATCCACGATCTGCCCGGCAGCATAGGCCAGGGCGGCATCGTTGATCCTGGCAATATCGGTCACCACCGGGCGAATGCCGCGCGCCTGCATGGATTGGTAAGCGCCCATGCCCATACCGCGGCACAGCAGCGCCTCGCAATCGGCGATTGTCTCGGCCATTTGCAGGTGCTTGTTGTGCGAGGCGGCATCCTGGCCGTGGGGCTGGCCGGGGATTTCGGCGGCGTGGGGTTGGTTGGCAAAGTGGGCGTGGCCGAGCTTCTCGCGCAGTTCGCTGTGCGTGATCTTGCCATCTTCGATGGTCAAGACACAATAGAGCGCGGCGCGCCCGAAATGCTGGCTGATGGTAGTGCCGTCATCGGTGATGGCAGCGATTTTAATGGTTGAAGTGGGCATGAAAGTCTCCTATAAAGTGGATTTTTGGATTTTTGGCAGGCAATCGGCTTTCCAGCAGCGATAGCCAAAAACGATCAGGATCACCAGCCCCACGCCCAACCCGCCCAGGCCAAGCCACTGCCAGGTTTCGAGCCAGTGCAGCGGGCCAGGGGCGGTGGGCAGCGCCACCGCTGCGGCGGCGAAAGCCGTCTGCGTGGGGGCGGGGGCATGGAACGAACGCACCCCGGCCACGGCAGCGAACTCGTCTGCACGCGCCTGGGCGTCAGCGGCGTGGCACTGCTGGCAGGGCGTGGCGTCTCCGTGGATAGGGTTGAGCGTCATGCCTTCGTGAGCTTCTTTTTCGGTCAGCACTGCCGGGTCGCCGCCGTGACAGCAGGTGCAGGTCATTCTGTCGGCGCAGAGGCAGAATGATTTGCCCGTATCATGCAGTAGATACAGGCTTTCGTGGCAGGTGCGGCAGGCCTCACCGCCTTCGGGCGTGGACGATTGCGCCCAGGCCGCCGAGACGCCTCCGGCAATTCCCCAGGCCAGAACCAGCAAGATCACACCGCTCAAGCAACAACATTTTTTCAACATCTCACACCTCCATATCAGCCGATCTCCGCCGCGCAATGCCGCTCGGTGGGGTGGCTATTTTCGTCGGACTGGCGAAATCAACTATTATTATAGTTCTTTTGTGGATTTTTTCAATGTATCGTACTATTTTATTGTTTGCTTTGCGCCGGTGTACGCTATCAACCCTCCCGGCTTTTTAGGGATGGGCCAAAAAAATGATCGGGCCAGAACAATTCGTTCTGGCCCGATCATTTTTTTGGCTCTTTAGAAATTTCCGTCAGCGCCGCGCATGGCGCTCTGCGCAAACCACCCGTCACCCCCTACCCGCCGTTCTTCACCGGCACGATGCGCGCCAGCGAGGCCACCCGGTCGCCGCCCTGCACGCCCATGACGCGCACGCCGCGCGTGGCGCGGCTGGCCTGCTTCACATCGGCCACTTTGGTGCGCAGCAGCACGCCGCCCGCCGAGATGATCGTCAACTCGTCATCGGGCTGCACCACGCGGGCGGCGGCAATCACGCCCACCGTGGGGATGGCCTTTTTATCCAGGGTGGCAACGCCGCCGGTGGCGCGCCCTTTGGTGGGATATTCATCGAGCGGACTGCGTTTGCCGTAACCCTGGGTGGTGATGACAAGCAGATCGCCGCCGGGTTCGGCCACTTCCATGCTGACCACGAAATCGCCATCATCCAGGCGTATGCCGCCCACGCCACCGGCAGAGCGCCCCATCGTGCGCACCTCGTCTTCGGCAAAGCGCAGCGCCTGGCCTTGCTCGGTGACGAGCAGAATGTCATCTTTGCCGCTGGTCAGGCGCGCCCAGCCGAGCGCATCGCCATCTTCGAGGGTGATGGCGATGATGCCCGAAGGCCGCACGGCGGCAAACTCGGAGAGCGCCATGCGTTTGATTTTGCCGTTGCGCGTGGCCAGGGTGATTGACCTGGCAGCGTCGAAATCGGGGATAGCGACGGCGGCGGTAATCGTCTCGCCGGCTTCGAGGGCCAGGATGTTGACGATGGGGATGCCCTTGGCCGTGCGGTCGGCATCGGGAATTTGGTAGACCTTTTCAGAGAAAACCTTGCCCTTATCCGAAAAGAACAACATGCTGTTGAGCGTGCGCGCCGGCAGCAGGGTCAGAATTTCGTCATCGTCTTTGGTGGTGTGGCCGGTCACGCCGCGCCCGCCGCGGCTCTGTGCCTTGAAGGCTTTGGCCGCCACGCGCTTGATGTAGCCGCGCTCGGTGATGCTGATCAGCACCGCCTCGTCGGGGACGAGTTCGTGCATCTCGAAGCTCTCTTTGGCATCGGCGGCAATGTGCGTGCGGCGCTCGTCGCCATATTTTTCGGCCAGGGTGTTCAGGTCGGTTTGGATTAAGGCCAGGATTTTCTTGGGGTGGGCCAGCAAATCTTCGAGATAGGCGATGCGTTCGAGAACCTGCTTGTGTTCTTCCTCGATCTTTTGCCGTTCGAGGGCGGCCAGGCGGCGCAATTGCATATCGAGGATGGCCTGGGCCTGCACCTCGCTGAGTTTGAAGCGTGAAATCAGGCGCTCTTTGGCCGTTTCGACATCCGGGGCCTGGCGGATGGTCTGGATCACCTCGTCTATGTTGGCGATGGCGATCAGCAGCCCTTCGAGGATATGCGCCCGGGCGCGAGCCTTTTCCAGCTCGAAGTGCGAGCGGCGCACGATCACTTCCTGGCGATGCTCGATGAACACCTGCAAGGCGCGCTTGACCGAAATCAGGCGCGGTTCGCCTTCCACCAGCGCCAGCAGTTGCACCCCAAAGGTAGATTGCAGCGGGGTGTACTTGTAAAGTTGGTTCAGCACCTTTTTGGGCTGGGCGCTGCGCTTGAGTTCGATGACGATGCTCATGCCGCGCCGATCTGATTCGTCACGCAGGTCAGAAATCTCTTCCAGTTTGTCCTCACGCACCAGTTCGGCGATGCGTTCGATCAGGCTGGTTTTGTTGAGCAGGTAGGGAATTTGCGTGATGACGATGCGATGGCGGTTGCCGCTCATCTCTTCGATGTGCGCCAGGCCGCGCACCACCAGCCGTCCGCGCCCGGTGGAATAGGCCTGGTGAATGCCTTCTGTGCCAACCACCACGCCGCCGGTGGGAAAATCGGGGCCGGGGATGAAGCGCAGCAGGTCTTCGGTGGTGATCTCTTCGATGCGTTCGTAGTTATCAATGAGATAGCTGACCGCCTTCGCCAGTTCGCGCAGGTTGTGGGGGGGGATGTTGGTGGCCATACCCACGGCGATGCCGGTTGCGCCATTGAGCAGCAGGTTGGGCAGGCTGGCAGGCAGCACGGTCGGTTCTTGCAGCGAGCCATCGAAGTTATCGGCAAAGTCCACCGTGTTCATGTCAATATCGGCCATAATTTCTTCGGCCATGCGCGAGAGGCGCGCTTCGGTGTAGCGCATGGCGGCGGGGGCGTCGCCATCTACCGAGCCGAAATTGCCCTGGCCATCTACCAGCATATAGCGCATCGAAAAATCCTGCGCCATGCGCGCCATGGCCTCGTAAACCGCCTGGTCGCCATGCGGGTGATACTTGCCCAGCACCTCGCCGACGATACGGGCGCTCTTTTTGTAGGCGGTGTTAGCGCGAATGCCCATATCGTACATGCCAAACAAAATACGCCGGTGGACGGGTTTCATGCCATCGCGGGCGTCGGGCAGGGCGCGTGCCACGATCACGCTCATGGCGTAATCAATGTATGCAGAGCGCATTTGCGCATCAATATCGGCGGTTTGAATCGTTCCAATGTCCATAAGCGCTATCCTAACCTGCATAAAGCAGAACAATCAGGGCATTAATCCAGGAAATCCTTGTTTTTTGTGCAAGGAGTTCAGGGGTTAGGCCCTAAAAAAACAAAATCCCCGTGCTGCCAGATTCAGGCGCACGGGGATGGATTATACCGCGGCGGGCGATCAGCCGATAAACTCGATCAGCGGTACCGGCATGAAGACCAGCACAAAGACGATCAGCCCCACCAGCGCCAGCAGCTTGCGGCGGTTGTCGAGCGGGGTGATCAGGTCGAGCGGCTCGGCGTAAACCCGCCCGAACAGGAAGATGAGCAGCGCCCACAGCCACCAGCCCGGCCAGAAGAAGCCCAGCAAACCGACAACCACCAAAATGACCGGCAGCACCTTGACGGCCCGGCGTCCGAGCAAAACATACAACAGATGCCCGCCATCCAACTGCCCGGCGGGGATCAGGTTAAGCGATGTAACCAGCAGCCCGGCCCAGCCCGCCCAGGCGATGGGGTGCAGCATCACGTCCATTCCGCCCAGTGGCAGCGGGTAACCGGTGAACATATAGCGCAGCCAGAAGAGCGGCACGGGCAGGTCGTAGGCAACGGGAGCGGGCAACAGTTCGCCCTTCACCACCCATTTGAGCAGCAAATAAAGGATGGAATTGCCCTCCAGCGAAATGCCCTGCCCGGCAGGAAAATAGCGTGGAATGGCATCTACCGTCGAAAGGCTCAAGCCGATCAGCAGCACCGGAATGGCGACGATCAGCCCGGCCAGCGGCCCGGCAATGCCGATGTCGAGCAGATGCCGCCGGTTGCGGGGGATTTCTTTCATCTGAATGAACGCGCCCATCGTGCCAAACGGGCTGAAGGGGAAGGGGATGAAGTAGGGCAGGGTGACGTGCGTTTTGTGCAGCCGCCCGGCAAAGTAATGCCCAAACTCGTGCGCCAGCAAGATCAGCATCAGGCTGACGGCAAACGGCAGCCCCGAACCCAGGTTGGCAAACAGGGTGAGCAGGGTTGGCAACAGGCCCTCTGGCACGGGGCCTTCATAGGCGTAGATCGCCCCGGCGAACATCACGCTCAGAATGGTCAGGATCAGCAGGATGACGTTGACGCGTGAGTTAGCCGGTTTGACCTCGATCACGCCCGCCCGCAGGTAGATGACATGCCGCCCGGCAGCGTTTTTCTCGTCTTCGAAGCGGAAAACCGGCGTCACGTGGAATGGACGCACCGCCTCGGCCAACTGATCGTACGCGGCCTCGCTATCCTCGCCATACAAACGGCCGCGATAGCGCAGCACGAAATTATCTTTGCTGTCACCTGTGGTCACATCATCAATATGTAGCACCCGGGCCACAAGGGGGGTCAATTGTTCAGGAAGAATTTCGGACATAGGAGAATGGTGGATTGCTGATGGCTGATTTACCCCCCATCATCATTCAGCAATCAAAAATCAGCAATAATAATGAAAGGAGGCGGGAGTGGATGGGAGACGAACCCACCGCGGCCCGCAACGCGACCCGCCACCGGTTTTGAAGACCGGGGAGCCCACCGGGACTCAACCACTCCCAAATTGGCGTAAGCATACCCGAAGCAGGGGTGTTTGGCAAGTGCGTTACACCTTTTCTGCGCTTGACATGGGCAACACATTTCCTGTAAAATGATTTTATCCATTAAAAATAATTTAAGCATACAAACTTTCAACCTGCAACCCTGGAGTTCCCCCATGTCTGCAAATCTCGACCAACTCAAAACCACCTTCGCCGAAATCGCCGACATTCACCGCGCCATCGCCGTCCTCGCCTGGGATCAAGAAACCTACATGCCCGCTGGTGCAGCCGAAGCGCGTGGCGATCAATTGGCTACGCTGGGGCGCATCGCCCACCTCAAAGCCACTGCGCCCGAATTGGGCCAACTGCTCGAAACGCTCCAGCAGGAGACCGCCAGCCTCGACCCCGATTCGGATGAAGCCCGCCTGGTCAAAATTGCCGCCCACGATTACGAAAAGCGCACCTGCATCCCGGCCCAGTTTGTGGCCGAAATCGCCAAAGTGACCACGCTGGCGCACGAAGCCTGGGTCAAGGCCCGCAAGGAGTCCAATTTCGCCCTCTTCCAGCCGCACCTCGCCAAGATCGTCGAGCTGACCCAACGCTACATCACCTTCTTCCCGCCCGCCGACCACCCCTACGATGTGCTGCTCGACGATTACGAACCCGGCATGAAAACCGCCGACGTGCAGGCCATCTTCGCCGCCCTGCGCCCGCAGCAGGTGGCGCTCATTCAGGCCATCGCCGCCCGCCCGCCGGTGGATGACGCCTTCTTGCGCCGGCACTACCCCGAAAAGGGCCAGTGGGATTTTGGCGTCGAAGTGATCACCCGCCTCGGCTACGATTGGGAGCATGGCCGCCAGGATAAGTCCGTTCACCCCTTCACCACCGGCATCGCCCCCACCGATGTACGCATCACCACCCGCGTGAACGAACATGACCTGGGCGACGCCTTCTTCAGCACCGTCCACGAGGCCGGCCACGCCCTCTACGAACTCGGCCTGCCGCTGGCCCATGACCGCACGCCGTTGTGCAACGCGGCCTCGTTGGCCTTGCACGAGTCGCAGTCCCGGCTGTGGGAAAACCTCGTCGCCCGCTCGCTGCCTTTCTGGGAAGGCGCTTACCCCCGCCTGCAAGAAATCTTCCCCGATCAGCTTGGCAAGGTGGATCTGGAAGACTTCTATAAGGGCATCAACAAAGTCGCGCCCTCGCTGATCCGTGTGGAGGCCGACGAAGCCACCTACAACTTGCATGTCATGTTGCGCCTGGAGATCGAAATCGGCCTGGTCGAGGGCAGCATTGCCGTGGCAGACCTGCCGGGCGTGTGGAACGCCAAAATGCAAGAGTACCTCGGCCTGACGCCCCCCAACGATGCCCTGGGCGTGCTGCAAGATGTCCACTGGTCGGGCGGCAGCATTGGCTACTTCTCCACCTATGCCCTCGGCAACCTGATCTCCGCCCAATTGTGGGAGCAGATCAACCGCGAGATTCTCGACCTCGACCATCAGATGCGCTGCGGCCACTTCGCCGAACTGCTCGCCTGGCTGCGTAAAAACGTCCACGCTTACGGCCGCAAATACGAACCGCAAGAACTGGTGCAGAAGATCACCGGCTCGAAGATTGACCCCGCCCCCTACATGCGCTACCTGCAAACCAAATACGGCGCCATTTACGGACTTTAACAGCCATTCAAACCACAGAACACACAGAACAAACGGAAAAATCTCTCGAAAGGCTGTTTTTCCGTGTATTCCGTGTGTTCCGTGGTTGACGGTTTCCCCCTATGACCGACTCCCCCGCCGAACCCTACACCATCCGCGACCTCGAAACCCTGCGCGTGGTGGCCGACCCATTGCGCTCGCAAATCCTCGAACTGCTGATTCAAGAGCCGCAAACGGTCAAGCAGGTGGCCGATAAACTCGGCGACACCCCCAATAAGCTCTACTACCACTTCAGCCTGCTCGAAAAGCACAACCTGATTGAAGTAGCCGAGACGCGTTTGGTCGCCAACATGCTCGAAAAAATCTACCGCGCCGCCGCCCGCCACATAGACGTAGACCCGGCCCTGGTCTCGTTCACCAGCGAAGATGGCCGCGCCGCCATGCGCGCCTTTGTCACCCCGGTCATAGATGCCACCCGCGCCGACCTCGTGCGCAGCCTGCAAGCCCGCCAAAACCAGCTCGAAGGCGGCGGCCAGCACCAACCCCGCCCGCTCTACATCGCCCGCGAGGTCAGCCACATCCCCGATGCGCGCATCGAAGAGTTCTCCGAGCGTCTGCAAGCCCTGGTGAAAGAATTTGTAGATTGCGGCGAGGGCGCTCCCACCGCCGAGGCCCCCAGCTATGCGCTCACCGTCGCCTTTTACCCCAGCTTCTACTACCATGAACCCAACCCCACTTAGCCACCTCACCGGCGGGCGCGTCCTCGATGTCGCCAGCGGGCGCGGCGGCTCCATCCACTTCCTGCTCGAAAACCTGCCCGCCTGCGACGAAATCATCGGCATAGACATCACCCCCGTAGATGCCGCGGCGCAGGCCGCCTTCGAGGGTAAGAACGTGCGCTTTTTGCAGATGGACGCCGCCCGCCTCGACTTTCCAGACGCATCCTTCGACACCGTCTTCATCGCCAACTCGCTCCATCACCTGGCCGATCTGCCTGGCGCACTGGCGGAGATAACACGCGTGCTTACGCCCGGCGGCCACTTCATCGTCCTCGAAATGTACCGCGACGACCAAGAGCTACGCCAACGCGTCCACGAAATTGGCTTTCACAGCGCCGCAGCCCTGCTGATTGTCGCCCCTATCCCCGTTGGTTGAGCCTGTCGAAACCAACAAACCTACCTGGCGAAAAGCTGGTTACGACAGGCTCAAGCGGGGCTCGTTCCAAGTCAAAGACCATGTTATGGCAACACCCCGGTGGGTGAAAATGGAGCCTCGCTGTGGCGCAAACCTTTGGTTTGCGAGCGTGCGCAATTCAGCGTGCGCAATTCAGCGTGCGCAATTCAGCGTGCGCAATTCAGCGTGCGCAATTCAGCGCTCGCAAGTCAGAGACTTGCGCCACGGGCTATTTTAAAGTCAGCATCCTCTTTTCTCGGAGCAATCCCATGTCCCTTCCCATCCTGCTCATCCTCGCCATCCTCCTCGCCCTGCTGGTCTGGTTCGTTTACAGCCTGATCTGGGGCAAACCGTGGAGCATCAACCTGCTCTACCTGCGCACCTTCTTGCGTTTCGCCCTCGACGGTCCCGAACTGTTGACCCAGCTCGGCCTGCTCGAAAAATTCGGCTTCCACGGCCATAACGCCAGGCTCGGCGACGCCTCGGTAGCCCATGAAACCAAAATGTTCGCACGCATCCAGCGTGATCTCGCCATTCTGCGCAGCTACGACCGCACCCGCCAGAGCAAAGCCCAACGGCTCTCCACCGATGTGATGGACTGGTTCCTCGACGACAATGCCGTGCGCAGCGAACCCTTCCGCTTTCACGATTACCCCTTCAACCAGATGTTCGGGGCGCAGTCGCAAATGCCCAACTTCATGATGACGATCCATCCCGTGGTCAGCAAGCTCGAAGCGCGCAACTACATCAAGCGCCTGAGCAAGTTTGGCGTCAAGTTCGAGCAGATCATGGAAGGGCTGGTCATCCGCCAGCAAAAGGGCATTATTCCCCCGAAATTTGTCGTCCGCCATGTCATCAACGAGATGAGCGCCTTCATTGGCAAACCGGCCCGCGAAAACCCGCTCTACACCGTCTTCGCTGAAAAGCTCGGCAAGTTGGAGAAGGTCTCCGCCGCCGACCGTCAGGCCTTGCTGGCTGACGCCGCCGCCGAGATCGAACGCACCGTCTACCCCACCTACCAAAAACTGATCGCCTACTTCACCGCCCTGGAGGCCAAAGCCACCACCGACGACGGCGTGTGGAAACTGCCCAACGGCGATGCCTACTACGCCCACTGCTTGCGCAGCAACACCAGCACCGATTACACCCCCCAGCAAGTCCACGAGATCGGCCTGGCCGAAGTGGCCCGCATCGAAGCCGAAATGAAGGTCATCCTGGAAACACTGGGCTTCACTGATATTGCCAGCCCCGCCAAAAAGCTGGCCGAGTTGGCCCGCGAAGAGCGCTTCTTGTACCCCAACGATGATGCCGGCCGCGCCGCGGCCCTGGCGCAATACCAGAAAATCCTCGATGAAATGAACGCCGCCCTCGACCCATACTTTGACATTCGCCCCAAAGCCGCCCTCAAGGTCGAGCGTGTGCCAGAATTCATGGAAAAGACCTCCGCTCTGGCTTACTACCAGCCCGGCGATTTCAGCGGCGGGCGGCCCGGCGTGTTCTACGCCAACCTGCGCGACATGAAAGAAATCCACCACTTCGGCATGAAGACGCTGGCCTATCATGAGGGCATCCCCGGCCACCATTTTCAAATTGCCATTGCAATGGAACTCAAAGGCGTGCCATTCTTCCGCCGGCTGGTGCCCTTCACTGCTTATGCCGAAGGCTGGGCGCTCTATGCTGAACGCCTGGCCGCCGAGATGGGCTTCTACAAAGATGACCCCTATGGCGACCTGGGCCGCCTCGATTCCGAGTTATTCCGCGCCGTGCGGCTGGTGGTGGATACGGGCATCCACTACAAAAAGTGGACGCGTGAGCAGGCTATCGAGTACATGGAAGCGCACAGCGCCTCGGCGCACGCGAGCGTGGTCAGCGAGATCGAGCGTTATATCGTCATGCCGGGGCAGGCCTGCGCCTACAAGCTCGGCATGATCAAGATGCTCGAACTGCGCCAACGCGCCCGGCAGTCGTTGGGCGAGAAGTTCGATCTGCGCCAGTTCCACAATGTGGTGCTGAAAAACGGCTCCATGCCGCTTTCACTGCTCGAACGGGTGGTGGATGATTACATCCAGAGCGCCAAAGCCTGACGCCGATTGCCCTTGACACCCGCATCCCCCTGCCATGATACTTGCGGCATGGATACCCTCACCGGCGCGGTTGAACGCATCACTTTTTACAACGACGAAAACGGCTACGCTGTCATTCGCCTGAAGCCTGAAAAGCTGGGACGCCACCCCGCGCTGGCCAACGATGGCACGGTGACGGTGGTGGGCAACCTGCCAGAGCTTGCGCCGGGTGAAAATGTGCGTTTGCAGGGCAAGTGGGCCAACCACAGCAAACATGGCATGCAGTTTCAGGCTGAAATCTGCGAACAGACCATGCCCGCCACCCTTTCTGGCATGAGGCGTTACCTGGGATCCGGGCTGATCAAGGGCATCGGAGCACACCTGGCCGACCGCATCGTGCAGACCTTTGGGGCGCAAACCTTCGATGTGATCGAGCAGCAGCCCGAACGCCTGCGCGAGGTGCCCGATATTGGCCCCAAGCGCTCGGCGCGCATCGCCGCCGCCTGGCAGGAGCAGCGCCAGGTGAAGGAAATCATGCTCTTCCTGCACGGCCACGGGGTCAGCACCAATTTGGCGATCAAAATCTACAAACAATATGGCGACCAAGCGCTTGAAATCGTCAAAAGCGACCCCTACCGCCTGGCGCGCGACATCTATGGCATCGGCTTCAAGACCGCCGACAAGATCGCCCAGGCCTTGGGGCTGCCCGCCGACCATCCGTCGCGCATTGAAGCGGGTGTGATCTTCGCCCTCAACGAGGCCACCGACGACGGCAATGTTTATTTCCCCCGTGCCATGCTGGCGGCGCGGGCGGCAGAACTGCTCGGGCTGGCCGAAACGCTGATCCCCGCGGCCATTGAGCGGCTGGCGAACGATGAGCGGGTGCGGTTGGATGTGATCCCGGTTGAGCGTGCGGGAGAGGGGGCCGGGGAGCAAGGGGGCAGGGGAGCCTTGCGAGAGGAAAGGGCGGGCTACGGGCAATCGGCAGTGTATCTGACGCCGCTGCACGCATGCGAAACGGGCGTGGCCGAGAAGCTGCGCAAACTGGCGAGCGAGCGCGGCGGCTATTGGGTGGTCAAGCCTGAAGCGCTCACCTTTGGCAATGCCACGCTCTCATCCGAGCAAATTTCCGGCATCGAGATGGCGCTGAGCAACCCGGTCTCGGTGCTGACTGGCGGCCCCGGAACGGGTAAAACCACTTGCCTGAAGGGGTTGATCCAAAACCTGGAGAAGATGGGCAAAAAGTTTGCCCTGGCCTCGCCCACCGGCCGCGCCGCCAAACGTCTGTCCGAATCGACCGGGCAGCCGGCCAGCACCATTCACCGCCTGCTGGGGCCATCGCCGGCGGAGGGCTTCAAGTTCAACGCCCAAAACCCGCTGCCGATAGATTTTTTGGTGGTAGACGAGGCCTCGATGCTCGACCTGGTGCTGACCAATCACCTGCTCAAAGCGGTGAGGCCCGCCACTCACCTGCTGCTGGTGGGCGATGTCGATCAACTGCCCTCGGTGGGCGCCGGCGATGTGCTGCGCGACCTGATCGCCTCGGGCGCTGCGCCGGTGACGCGCCTGAACGTGATCTTCCGCCAGGCCGCCGATTCGCAGATCATCACCAACGCCCACCGTATCAACCGCGGCGAAATGCCCATCTTCTCGCCGCCGCCGCCCGCCGCCGAGGGCCGGGCCGTGCGCGAGGGTGCGCCTGGCCCAGGTGATTTTTTCCTGTTCGCGGCGGAAACCGCCGAAGAAGCAGGCACCTGGGTGCAAGAGGTGGTTTGCAAGCGCGTCCCGCAGAAATTTGGCCTGGCGGTGAGAGATATTCAGGTGTTGGCCCCCATGTACCGCGGCCCGGCGGGTGTGACGGCGCTCAACCAACGCCTGCAACAAGCGCTCAACCCGCCCTCGCCGCAAAAGCCCGAAAAACAGCTTTTCGGCAGCATCTTCCGCCCTGGCGATAAGGTGATGCAGACGCAAAATAACTACGACAAAGATGTCTACAACGGCGACATCGGCTACGTGCTGGCGCTGGACATCGTCGAGCATTCGCTGATGGTGGATTTCGATTGTCACCAGGTGCTGTACGATTGGAGCGAGTGCGACCAACTGACGCTGGCCTACGCCATCTCCGTCCACAAAAGCCAGGGCAGCGAGTTCCCGGCGGTAGTCATCCCCCTGCTGACCTCGCATTACCTGATGCTGCAACGCAACCTGCTCTACACGGCCATTACACGCGCCAAAAAACTGTGCGTGCTGGTCGGCAGCCGCAAGGCGATCTGGATGGCGGTGAATAATAACAAGGTGGCAGAACGCTACACCGCGCTCGATTGGCGGCTGCGACGCGGTTGAACGAGGGTCAAACCGAACCGACAATAAAATCAGCCTGGTTTTTTGGCTAAAATGGCTTCGATGGATCGCTTTAGTTTTGGCAAATCATCTTTTGCGGTTAACCATACTTCATCCATATCCACCCCAAAATAATGATGAATGAGCTTGTCCCGCATCCCAGCAATATCTTGCCAGGGGATATGCGATTCAATTTGGCGCAATTCTGGCGAAAGTTGTTTGGTGGCTTCGCCGATAATCTCGATCTGGCGAATGACGCCATCTTGAAGCAGGTTCGATGCGTCAAACTGTTGCTCAGAAACGCCATCCAGATATTCTTCGATCCGCACGATTGCATCGAAGATATGGTGCAAATATACAGCATCACTGCGCTTCATAGATCACTACCAAGTCTTGAAAAATGCTTTCGCTCAGGTAAGGGCTGATGGATGCTTCGGTGACTAAATCAACTTTCCCCCCCAAAGCTTCTGATAATTCACGCTCAAGCCTGACCACCGTCAACAGGCTTTTTCGTTGGGCAAACCGCACCAACAGATCAATATCGCTCTTTGCAGTCGCTTCGCCTCGGGCCGTAGACCCAAATAGGCCCACCATCGCAATGTCATTATCACGACAGATTTGGATAATCAAATTGGTGTCAAAGGGAAATGCAATCATACGACACTCCTGATTGGATTCTACCCGAAAAAACACCTGAAACTTTATTGATATTCCTCCTACACATCGTTAACGAAATTCTTGCACACCCGCGGTATCCTTAGGCCAGCGTACAGGCAGGCATATCGCCCAGGTTACGCAACATGAAACACGCAACATTCTCAGGAGGAACCCCTTATGTCTAAAATTATCGGTATTGACCTCGGAACCACTAACAGCGTCGTTGCCGTGATGGAAGGCGGCGACCCGACCGTCATCACCACTGCCGAAGGTTCACGGCTGTGCCCGTCCGTCGTGGCGTTTAACAAGAATAACGAGCGGCTGGTCGGCCAGACGGCCAAGCGCCAGGCGGTGATCAATGCCGAGAACACCGTCTACTCGATCAAGCGCTTCATGGGCCGCCGCTACGATGAAGTGGAGGGCGAGCGGAAAATGGTGCCTTACCCGGTTACGCGTGGCCCATCGGGCGATGCGCGTGTTAAACTGCCCATCACCGGCAAAGAATACTCGCCGCAGGAAATCTCAGCCATGGTGCTGGCCAAACTCAAGAGCGACGCCGAGGCCTACCTGGGCGAAAGCGTGACCCAGGCCGTCATCACCGTTCCCGCCTACTTCAACGACAGCCAGCGCCAGGCCACCAAAGATGCCGGGCGCATCGCCGGCCTGGAAGTGCTGCGCATCATCAACGAACCCACTGCGGCCGCCCTGGCCTACGGCCTCGATAAGAAAGACAACGAAACCATCCTCGTCTTCGACCTGGGCGGCGGCACCTTCGACGTGAGCGTGCTGGAAGTGGGCGGCGGCATGATCGAAGTCAAATCTACCAATGGCGATACGCACCTCGGCGGCGACGACTGGGACGAGCGCATCGTAAACTGGGTAGCCGACGAATTCAAGAAAGAACAGGGCATTGATCTGCGCAACGACCGCCAGGCCCTCCAGCGCCTGCGCGAAGCCGCCGAAAAAGCCAAGATCGAACTTTCGAGCGTGATGGAAACGGAAATCAATTTGCCCTACATCACCGCCGATGCTGCTGGCCCCAAGCACCTGCAAATGAAGCTCAGCCGGGCCAAGTTCGAGCAGCTCACCGAAGATTTGCTCAACCGCTGCCGCACGCCCTTTGAAGCGGCGCTGAAAGACGCCAAACTGAGCGCCAACAAGATTGACGAAGTGGTGCTGGTGGGCGGCTCGACTCGTATGCCCATGGTGCAGGAACTCGTGCGCAAGCTGACCGGCGGCAAGGAACCCCACAAGGGCGTCAACCCCGACGAAGTGGTAGCCGTGGGCGCGGCCATCCAGGGCGGCGTGCTGGGCGGCGAAGTCAAAGACGTGCTGCTGCTCGACGTGACCCCGCTTTCGCTGGGTATCGAAACTCTCGGCGGCGTGATGACGGTGCTGATCGAACGCAACACCACCATCCCGGTCAAGAAGACCGAGACCTTCTCTACCGCCGCCGACGGCCAGACCGCCGTAGACGTTCATGTGCTGCAAGGCGAGCGCCCAATGGCCGCGGATAACATGACCCTCGGCCACTTCCGGCTCGATGGTATCCCCCCGGCGCCGCGCGGCGTGCCGCAGGTGGAAGTGACCTTCGACATTGACGCCAACGGCATCCTGCACGTCACCGCCAAAGACAAGGCCACCGGCAAAGAGCAAAAAGTGACCATCACCGCCTCCACCAACCTGAGCAAAGATGAGATCGAACGCAAGGTGCGCGAGGCCAAAGAACACGAAGCCGAAGACCGCAACCGCCGTGAACTGATCGAAGCCCGCAACACCGCCGACACACTGGCTTACCAGACCGAGAAAACCCTGCGCGAACTGGGCGAGAAAGTGCCAGCCGCCGAACGCGCCGACATCGAAAGCAAAGTGACCGCCGTGCGCGAGGCCCTCAAAGGCGATGACGCCGCCCGCATCAGGCGTGAAAGCGAAGCCTTGCAGCAGGCGTTTTACGCCATCAGCCAGCAGCTTTATCAGCAGGGCGGCCCTCAGCCCGGCGCAACGGGACCGCAAGCCCCCGGCGGGAATGGCCGTGGCTACCACACCCCCGGCCAGGCATCGCCTAACCCCGACGAAGGCGTGGTCGAAGGCGAGTTTCGCGAAACAACCTAACGCGCCCAACGGCCAACAAAAGCGCAAAAGCCGCCGGTTTTCGACCGGCGGCTTTTTCTGTTTGCAGGCGACCGATGTCGCAGGCGACCGATGTCGCAGGCGACCGATGTCGCAGGCGACCGATGTCGCAGGTGGCATTGGTCGCAGGTGACAAAAGTCACAATTGACAACGTTGTCAACCCTGGTAAACTTCGCTGCAATCGTCTCCACTCCCCATCAGTCCCCGAAAGAAAGCGCATGTTTACCCATCTTACACATAACATACTCCACAGCCCCCAACGCCTGGTTATCCCCATCGGCGTCTATGGCGGATTGAAAATCATCGGCGGCAATGTCCGCCAGGCCATCTCCGATGCCGCCGTTCAGTCCGAAGCCGCCCTGGCCCTGCAAGAACACCTGCAAACCTCGGCCTTGCTGACCTGCATGGACCTGTCCGTCGAAGCGGAATGCTTTGGCTGCCAAATTCGCGTGGCCGATGATGATGTGCCAACGGTCATCGGACGCCGCGCCGAGTCGCTGGCTGAAATCGAAGCCCTGCCCACGCCGGAAGTTGGCGCTGGACGCACCGACGTTTACCTGGAAACCACCCGCACCCTGGTCGCGGCGGGCAAAGACCGCCGCGTGCCAGCCCTGCCCGGCGTGATTGGCCCCTTCTCGCTGGCCGGGCGCATTTTCGGCGTCTCAGAAGCCCTCGAAAGCAGCGCCGCAGACCCCGACCTGCTGCAAACCCTGCTCGATAAGGTGACTCCCTTCTTGATTGACTACATCCTGGCTTTTCGCCAGTTGGGCGCCGCGGGCGTGATCATGGCTGAACCGGCGGCCGGGCTGCTCTCGCCGCGCGGCCTGGGGCGCTTCTCTGCGCCCTATGTGCGCCAGATTGTCGAAGCCACGCAAACGCCCGATTTCACGCTCATCTTGCACAACTGCGGCGCCAAGCTGCCGCACCTGCCCAAAGTCCTCGCATCGGGCGCTGAGATTTACCACTTCGGCGCGCCGATGGATTTGCCCGCCGCGCTGGCAGAAGTGCAGGGGCAAGCGGTTTTGGCGGGCAACCTCGACCCGGCAGATGTCTTTTTGAACGGAACGCCCGATAGCATCCACCACAAAACAGCCGCGCTGCTTGAAGCAACGCGGCCCTACGCCCACTACTTCCTTTCCTCCGGCTGCGACCTGCCGCCCGGCACACCGCTCGAAAATATCCGCGCCTTCGTCGAAACCGCCCGCTCGGCCAACTAGCCCCGGCAGGCAACGGATACGCAGTTTGCCGATAGAAAACAGGGCGGTGAGTTTTCACCGCCCTGTTTTCTATCGGCCATTGACAACGTTGTCATTTCTGATAAACTCAAATTGACAACGTTGTCAATTTTATCTCTATCCAATTGCCCAAGGAGTTTCCAGCCATGTCTGCCACCACCTATTCTGCGCTTGCCATTCAGTCGCTCGAACAATTCCTGTGTGGACGTACGACCCATCCGGTGATGCTTGCCAATGGCCTGACCATTGGCGGTGGAGAGGTCTACCCCGAACTGAACTTCACCCTGCCAGGGATGCTCGTCAACGCTGAAACCATGCCCGAGGTGCGCCGCGAATACACGCAAATGATCACCGAGGCAACGCAACGGGCCGTGGAATTACACGCTCCCGGCCTGGTGGTCGAATTCGAACTGCTGCCCGACCTGACGCTCCAGCCCGAATGGGGCGCAGAAGTGACCCATATTTTGCGCCAGGCGCTCGACCGGGCGCAGGCCGAACAGGGCTTGAAAGTGGGCCTGCGGGTCACGCCCAACGACATTCGCGAGTTCGCCCGCCCGCCGATCATGCGTTCTGATGCCGAGGGCGGCTTCGTCGAGACGATGTTCCGTTCGTTCGAGCTATGCGCCCAGGCCGGGGCGGATTTCCTTTCGGTCGAATCGACCGGGGGCAAGGAAATTCACGACGAGGCCATTTTGAATGGCGACCTGGCGGCCTCCGCATTTGCGTTGGGTGTGCTGGGCGCGCGGGATATGCAGTTCATTTGGCGGCGCATTGCGGCCATTGGGGAGCGGTTGGGGGCGCTGCCGGCCGGTGACTCGGCGTGCGGCTTTGCCAACACGGCCATGGTGCTGGCCGAACAGCGCTCGATCCCGCGCGTGTGGGCGGCGGTGATCCGGGTGATGAGCGTGGCGCGTTCGCTGGTGGCCTTCGAGTGCGGGGCGGTGGGGCCGAACAAAGACTGCGCCTATGAAGGCCCCTACATCAAGGCGATCACGGGCTGCCCGATCACGCTCGAAGGCGCCGAGGCCGCCTGCGCTCACCTTTCGCCGATTGGCAATATCGCCAAAGCTGTGCCTGATCTGTGGAGCAATGAATCGGTCAACAATGTGCGCCTGTTGAGCGCCATGGCCCCCACGGTCTCGCTGGAGCAACTGGTTTATGCCACGCGGTTGATGAATGTGGCCGCGGCCAGCGGTGATGAGGCCGCCCGCTTGCTGCGCGATTGGTGGGTCGAATCGGATGCCCGTTTTGACCCCCAGGCGTATGTGCTGAGGCCCGATGTGGTGCTGAAGCTGGCAGCAGAGATCGTCGCCGAACCCACGGCTTACCGGCGCACACGCCGCGCCGCCCTATCCACGTTGGCCGAGTTACGCCAGGCCCACGCGGCCGGCAAGTTCCCCCTCAGCAAAATCGAAATCCGCTGGCTCGATAAACTCTCCCACCAGGCGGATGAACTGCCCGAAGATGAAGCCGCGCTGACGGCGGCCATGCTGCCCACCCTCGACCCTGGCAAAATCCGGGTGGCCGAATATGGCTTATAGCCTGACGAAAAACTGGCGGTTGAGAACCGCCAGTTTTTATTTTAAAACAATGCAGGCTGCATTGGCTTGCCCAGCGGCGGAGGTGCCACCAGACCGTGGGCATTCAGCCATTCGCCGGGCGGCCCATTCCAGCCGAAACGGTTGAAATCTACCCGGTCGTGGTCGTCGAAGATGACGCCCTCGATGTTCAGCAGCGCCCGTTGTTCATCACTGCCGCGCCGCAGGCTGATCTTGCCCTGGGCGTTGATCACGCGCTGCCAGGGGACATCTGCGGGGCAGTGGGCCAGCGCGCCGCCCACCCAGCGGGCCGCGAAGGTTTCGTAGTCGCGCAAATTCATGCCGTCGGGCGTGGGGATCATCGCCCCGATCTGCCCGTAGGTGGTCACACGCCCGGCAGGCACCTGGCGGACGATGTCCCACACCAGGGCATTGAAGGCCTGGGGGTTGGGAGGGGAGGAGAAGGCCATTGGGGATTGATGGATTGGCTGATTTAGGGATTGGGCGTGTGGAGAATTGGGCGGATGCGGGCGAGGAGGTGATCAATGATGAGGGTGGTGCGCCAGAAGGCGACAGCAGCCATGCCGTGGGCGAGGACGGCGAAGAGCGGCGGCGTTTGCAGGGTGTAGTAGGTCCAGCATTGGCGGGTGGTGCCCCATAGCTCCAGGAAGTAGCCCAGGCCTGAACCCGCCAGGAAGGTGATGACCGCCAGGCGCTGATCGTTGGGGGTGAAAATCAAGACGAGGCAAATCATCAACGCTGCCCAGGTGAACGATTTATCCAGCGTGGGGGCGATGAAGATCAGCATGAGGACGAGGAAAGGGATGAAGAGAAGCCAATAGGAGATTGTGCTGTACGTTCCGCCTGTCGGGGCGAACGGCGTTCGTCCGAACGGCGTTCGCCCGAACGCGGCGAGAACCCGGTTGACGATGCGCACCAGCCGGTCGGTGGAGAGGGCGGCGATGGGCCAGGCGGGGATGATCCACAGTGGTGGGCGTTCGGCGGTGTAGTAGTGCCACAGGTTGGTCTGTGTGCCCCAGGCTTCGATCACCAGCCCGCCCACCGCGCCCACGAAGACGATTTTGGCATCCACGCGCAAATGGGCCCCGGCCATGATCAGCAGTGACATGACCAGCCAGATGCCCACCAGCAGCCAATCGAAATACAGCCACCATGGGCCGCTCCAGTCTATGTAGGCCAGCACTTCCTCGGCCAGCGGCCACCACACGTAGATGATTAGCCCACACACCAGCACGAAGGCGCTGAAAATGTAAAAGCTGTGACGTGTCCAGCCGAGGGTGGCGGCCAGACGGCGCAGGGGCGAAGGTGTGGTCATAGGTCTTTCACCAGGTAGCACTCGCCGCGCCTGAAGCCGCGTTGCAGGTAGTATTGCCGCGTGCCAACGGCGGCGATGACGGCCATGCGAATGTATCCGTGCTGGCGGGCGATTGTCTCGGCGTGTGCCAGCAGTTGTGTGCCCAGCCCGGCGTGCTGGGCTGCGCCGCGCCCACCCTCGCTGCCGATCTCCAGCGATTGGCCGTAGACGTGGACTTCGCGGATGATGGCCGCTTTGTCGCCATCTTCCAGGTCAGCCAGGCCCGTGGATGGGGCGTTTGCCCCTGGCAGCGACAGGCGCAAAAACCCGGCGATGCGGTCTTGCGGCGTGACGAATGAAAGGAAATGCTCCTCGGCCCCGCCCGCCGCGTACACCAGGTCATCCAGGCGCAGTTCATCCACGGTCACGCCCTTGCCGCGCACCTCGCGGCAGCGGATGCACTGGCAGTGCGTGCCGCGGCGCGCCATTTCAGCCTGTACATCTTGCCGCAGGCTGGTGCGCTTGTTGCCTTCGACGACTTCGGTGGAGGGGATGTCGCGGATGACGCGGTTGACGCGGCAGTAACGCGGGATGCCGGGTTTGATGTCGGCGATCAGGTCAATCAGTTCCTGGGTGGTGTAGGGGGTGTATTCGCCGCGCAGCCAATAGGCGTACAGTTCGGCGTTGGCGAGCAGTTGGGTGGGGTAGATTTTGATCTCATCGGGGCAGAGGTCGCGCCACAGACGGGGGAAATCTTCTCGATCCGATTGCGGCGTGGCTCCCAGTAAATTGGGCATCCAGTGTAAGACAATTTTGAAGCCGGCGGCGCGCAGCAGGGCGACGGCGCGGTGGGTCTCGGCGACGGTGTGGCCGCGTTGGTTGAGGGCCAGGATGCGGTCATCGAGCGATTGCGCCCCCATTTGCACTTTGGTCACGCCCAGTTGACGCAGCCAGTGGATTTCGGCAGGGGTGATTTCATCGGGGCGGGTTTCGATGACCAGGCCCACATTGCGGTGCGGTGCGGTTTCATTGGCGAGGTGAAGGGCGGGCAGGGCCTTTTCTGCTTCTTCTGAAGGCAGGCCATTCATCGCCTCGAAGCAGCGTCGGATGAACCATTCTTGATAGTCGCGCCGATAGCAGCTCCATGTACCGCCCAGGATGAGCAGTTCCACTTTGTCGGTGGGATGGCCCACGTCGGCGAGCGCCTGCAAGCGCGAGGCCACCTGTGCGTAGGGGTCGTAGGCGTGATCCAGCCCGCGGCGTGCGCCGGGTTCGTCGGGCAGGTAGCTTTTGGGCATGCGTTCGTCGGTGGGGCAGAAAATGCAGTGCGCCGAGCAGGGGTAGGGCTTGGTCAGCACCGTGACGGTGGTGACGCCAGAAAGCGTGCGCACCGGCTTGAGGCGGATGCGGGCCAACAGCGCCGGGTTGGACGGCCAGGCGTTGGATTCGGTCAGTTGTTTGTAGGCGGCCACCAGCAGGTGCTTGGGCATGTAACTGCCATCGGGCAGGCGAAAATGGCGCAGGGCAACGTCTACGTTCATGCCATCGCGCACGGCGGCCAGGGCCTCGGCAGCCACGGCCAGTTCAGCGGGGGTATGCTGGCGGGCGGCCAGCCAGGTTTCTTTGCTCATGGGGGGCGGTATTCGAATAACCAATATCGAATACCGATCACTTTTCTCGCCTATAATTGCGCCATGCAACCAGAAATTGCTCAGCGTTTACTTGAAATCAACCATCAATTCTACCAGACCTTTTCTGTCCAATTTTCGGCCACGCGCCAGCGCATCCAGCCAGGGGTGCGCCGGGTGATGGCGATACTGCCGCCCGCTGGCTGCCTGCTCGATCTGGGCTGCGGTAACGGCGAGTTGGCGCGTCAACTGCATCGCCAGGGGTGGCAGGGCCAATATGTGGGGGTAGATTTCAGCACTGGCTTACTCGACGAGGCCGATTCGCCCGGCGGACTCTTCCTCGCTGCCGATCTCACCTCCCCCACCTGGCCTCGACAAATCGTAACCACCCTTGCCAACCTGCCGCTTGCCCCCTGCCCCCTGCCACTCATCACCGCCTTCGCCGTCCTCCATCACATCCCCGGCGAGGCGCTGCGTGCGCAGTTGCTTGCCCAGGTGCGGGCGCTACTGGCCCCCGGCGGGCATTTTATCCACTCGAACTGGCAATTCCTCAACAGCCCGCGTCTGGCGGCCCGCATCCAACCCTGGGATGCGGTGGGCCTGAGCGCAGCCGATGTGGATGCCGACGATTACCTGCTCGATTGGCGTGGCGGGGGAAGCGGCTACCGCTACGTTCACCACTTCAGCGTGGGTGAACTGGCCAGCCTGGCCGAAACAGCGGGTTTTCAGGTATGTGAGACGTTTTATTCGGATGGGGAAACGGGGAATTTGGGGGTGTATCAGGTGTGGCAGGCGATTTAATCTGCGTTGGCTTTACTGCGTATGGTATAATCCCGCCCGCTCAACCAGAAACTGGAGAGGTCGCATAGTACGGCCTAGTGCGCACGCCTGGAGAGCGTGAGTCCCGAAAGGGATCGCGGGTTCGAATCCCGCCCTCTCCGCAGTTACCACTTTTTGGTTCACCAAAGAGTGGCAGAAACGCAATCGTAGGTTGCACCGCAACGATAGCGTTTCGTCGTACCCAGACTCCTTCGAGTACCAGTCGAAGGAGTCTTTTTTGTTCGGTTGGTAAAAGTTCACTCCAGCGTTCCAAATCAGTCTTGGCACAGTCGAGTAATGTCATTGTAGCACGGAGATTATTTTCTTGCAAGACTTCTTTGTAAGCTTCGAACTGTGTACTTTCCCGTTCGAATTCTTCGCGTTCAAGAAGCCCAGAAAGATATAACTCACGTGCTCGTTTGAACCGTTCTTCTCCAGCCAGGAATTCTGCTTGAAGCGCATGAATTGGATGCGTGTCGCCCGATTGTAATACAACCTTCAAAATATCTGCAATGGATGTCTCCAATGGAATAGCTCGCAGCCGGGGTTGCTCACAATCAAGCAGCGCTTCTGTAACAGATGCGTCCCGGTAATATGGCCTTCTCTTGTTTGAAACCCCGCGCAGATTAGCACCACAATACCCACATTTCAAGATTCCGGTGAGAGGGTAGGAACGGGAAGGCCTGTTATTTTTCACCATCATTGTTTTTCCCAAAAGCTGGCGAAGTTCGGCGGCTTTAGCGAAGGCATCCTCAGAGATGAGCGGGGGGTGGATTCCTTTGTACACATCAATCGGTGGTTTGCGGGAGCGATATTTGTCATTTTCATCCATCCCAACATAGGGTAATTTGCCGGTGTAGAATTCACGCCCCAAGATGCCGCGAATGATGTCTTTGCTAAATGCGCCTGGCTGGCTGTATCCTTTTTGACCTTTTTGGCGCAACTGCACCTGGGTTCCATCGGGCAATGTGATGACGTGTTGGCTGAGAGCCTTGGCGATGGATGCTGTGGAATGCTGACCGGTCAGATACCACTCAAACACTAATTTGACCGCGATGCTTTCAATCGGATGAAAGATCAGCAGTTTGCCATCCGATTGGTTTGGGCCGCCGTAATTTGGACAGTAGCCCTTGCCATTGGGTCGCTCACAGTTAGAACAAAGACCGTTACAATACCCGAAGGGAACACCTCCAACCCAGAGACCCTTGCGTGCCCGTTGTTGCTGGCCTTTCTTGGTCTCTTGGCGGAGATTATCTATATAAATTTCCGCGAGCATACCTAGCACGGTCAGCATGAGCTTGCCCCAGGGACTGGTGAAATCCAGCTTTTCCTGCACCGATGCCAGAGCGACATTGTGGTTGTTGAGTTGATCCAGTGTGGAGAGTAATCCACCCAGGTGACGGTAGAAACGGTCAATTTTATCTACCACGACGACATCGAACTGGTCATCTCTGGCATCTTTGAGCATCTCCTCGAATGCCGGACGACTGCTGCCTTTCTTGGCAGAGATGCCGGCATCGGTATAGATGCGGATCAGTTGCCAGCCTTGCGTTTCCGCATAGGTCTGGATGTGAACTTCCTGGGCTTCCAGGCTGTATCCTTCGGTTTGCTCTTGCGAGGATACTCGTCGGTAGCCAACGGCTCGAAGTGGGGTTGGTTGCATTTGCCTGCCTCCTGTTGAATTGGTATAAAATAGGGAAACGATGTTTGGCGCTTGAGCTTTGCGCCGGCAACGATTGTAACGCATCAAAATTGGAGGAGAACCAATGGAAGAACTGCCGATTGCCAAATCTGTGCGGAATGCACGCCAAGAACCCTATGACCCCAAGCCACTGATTGCGCGTATCAGGGGATTGATGGAACAGCACAATGAGAGTTACCGCGAAACTTCACTGAATTCGGGCCTGGATCATCAAGGAGTTCGCCGGATGTTGGCTGGCAACCGACCCCAAATTCATACTTGCATCCTGTTGGCCGATCATTTTGGCATCAACCCCAACGAATTGCTGCAATTGGCTGGCTGGCCAACGCTGAAATCCTTCGATATTCACACCGAAAGCGCCGAAAACTTGCCCCCCGAAGCCGTAAGTGTGGCGAAAGAAATCGCCCGTATTCCGAATCCAAGCACACGCAAGTCGGTGGCAGATGCGATCTTGGTGTTGGTAAAGAAATATTTTGAAGAGTAACCCCTAATCGCGATAGCGATGTTGTCCAGATATTGCCGTCAGATGCCTGGTCAGAAACGTACTCCTTACCTGTTCTTTTGTTGCAATTGCAAAACACTGTGCTAATAACGAGCCACGACACACATCATAAGGTATTGTGTCGTGGCTCGTTGTTTTTAACTTTCAGCTATGGGTACAAATGATTACAGGAAACTTGATCTTATTTTTCGAGCTGATATTCCTGGATAGCTTCCGCGAGATCATTCGCATATTCTCGCATTCGGCTGAGAACTTTCTTCCAGGCATGGACACCTTCAAGTCTACTCACCAGGCCTCCACCAAATAATATTTCCAGATAAGCTCCACGGTAAAGGCTGACTGTTGAAACATGGGCGCTATTGAGAATTTCAAAAAGTAAAGCAGGCAGGGCAGCTTGAAAATAATACTCGGGGTCTAAATCATCAGCGTGTTGAATGCTATATTCATCCCGCTCAAGGGCCTGAAAAGTTCGGAGAAAATGATCGTATAGGATTGACATGGGATACCTTCCTGTGTGATGGTTCAGATTTTTGTTTCGGTACTGGTGAATAGCAGCTTGTCAAATGGGCTGTGTGCCAACGCCTTTTTCAACTGATGCCGTGAGTCAAAATACAACCCGGCAAACATCGCCTGCAGAATGGATCGGCGCTCTGCCAGTGTCATTTGCTGCCATAGGCCATGAAAATCCTTGAGCAAAGGATATACCTCGCGGGCTTCTTGTTGGGCCGATGGTTGCAAACGCTGCAACTGGCGGTCAATGATCAGGAATGCCTGCTCATACTCAGCCTGGGTGATGTGACCTCGCCTGAACAATTCGCGCTGTCGGGCAAGCTCTTGCCGCAGGTTGAAGCTGTTTCGCTCGAATTCGCTCATGCCGCGGTCGCTCAGGTAGTAGGCCAGAATCAATTCATGCCATTCGGTGGGGATTTCTAATTGGGCGACCAGTTGGTTGATTTGCTCTTCCAGAAGGGGTTGCCGCAAGGTTGGGCGGTGGCGGGCCAGCAATTCCTTGTGCTGAGTTTGTTCCTCGGCAGAGATGCCCACATTTTGCAGTGCTCCGGTAAATACCTGGGGATCAACTTTGCGACGAGTCTTGTATTCATTGTGGATAGTGGAACAGCGATAGTAGCGGTGTTCAGGGGAATTGCCTGTTACGCCATGCAGCGACGCCTGGCGGCCATCCCAGGTGTGGCATTCCCAGCAGAAGCCGATGGCTGAGAGCAGGTACTCGTGAATGGGTTTGCTGGCGGTGATGGGCGCTTTGTTGCGGGCTTTGCGTTCCTGCTGGTTGGCCTTCCACAGACCGAGCGGCACGATCCCCTGGTGGCGGCCAGGGTGCATTTCAAGAACCGTCCGGCGGCTGGTGGCCAGGTTGCTTTTTCTGCGAGCTGGCTTCCGCATCCCTGGAATTGCTGGTTCTGCCATTCCAGGAGCGCGATCATCGTCCATATCCAGCGGTGGGTTCGGGTGGCGCACGACCATCCCAATATAAAAGGGGTTGCCGATGATTTCGCGAATGTTATCGCGGTTGAAAGGCCGCCCAGGGCGTTTGTTGTTGGCCCCTTTGGTGCGAAAATGGACTTCCAACCCATCTGGCAAACGGAAGTGATGCGTGTTCAGGTGGCTGGCGATTTCCAGAAAGCTCATCCCCTGGCTGTAAAGCGTGTGGGCGAGCAAGACGGCATGTTGATCCACCGGATGCGCCACTGGCACATGCCCGCGTTGGCTTTCAGCCCGGTCAGGTTTGCCGGCCTGGGGGCAATAGCCAGGGCCATTCAGCTCCGTGCAGGTGGAACACAATCCATTGCAATAACCGTAGGGAGCCTGACCGTTATGCATCCCTTTGCGGGCAAGTTCGGCTTTGATCTCACGCACCCGCACACTCGTTTGCCAGACATACATTTCGGCCAGCGCGCCCAGTACGTACAGCACCAGTCGTCCCCACCAGCTATCGGTGTCAATCTGCTCGGTCACCGATACCAGACGCACACGATAGCGTTTGAGAAAGCGCAGGAAGCGTAGCAGTGACTCCAGATTGCGATACAGGCGGTCAAGACGGTGGATGACAACCACCGTAATCTTGCCGCTTTCGATATCGCGGATCATGCGCTGCAAGTCGGGACGTTTGGAATTACGACCGGTGCGATCCGGGTCGGCGTACAGGCCGGCGATCAGCCAGCCCTTTGATTTGGCGTATTCTTCTGCTCGATCAGGCTGATACTCCATCGAATAGGAGTGGGAACGGGGGTCTATGCTGGAAACACGGCTATAAACGGCGGCATGTTCGGCATCCACGCCTTCGGTCAGATCATGCAGCGTTTTCTGAACGTATTGATCCAACTCCATAAGTGAGTTCGGCAGTGCCCAGTGGGTTTCGGAAGGCTTATCGTTGGCGTTCATGCATCACTCCTTTCGTCTAGATTTTCTGGGGATGGCGGTTCTGCTTGCGATGATTGGTTTATCAGCGTGGCAGGGTCAATGTCAATTTTCTTGCCGGTAATGCGGCGCAGCGCAAGCGCCAACTCGCGGCAGAAGGTTTCAACGGTCTCTTTCTCAGCGGGGTTCATCTTTTTCTCCTGAAAGTGATGTGGATTTGGTTTTGAAAGCGGCGTGCCATAGTGTCCAACACACGCCACAGATAATCAGAATGTCGCCGATACTGAAGGCCAGCCGGTAAGGTATCCAGGTTGGCAAGGTTAGGCAGTCGGAGAGCGGCCACAGGTGGGTTTGTGCCAACGGCAGCACGATGTCTTTGGTGTAGCCCAGCCGCTGCCCGATGGCCCATGAGCCGGGTACGGCCTGCGGGGCTATGATCTGCACCGTTTCCGGACTGATCGGCATCAGACCGCCATTGGCGAGAATGACCGCAAAGTTGAGAGTCAACCCCAGACCCATCAGCCACATCCCCGGCAGGCGACGATTAGCCCAGGCGAAGGTGAGTAACATGATCTGGGAAATCACCAGTGTCAGTGCAGCAAGGGAAGCCGGGAACGAAGGGCTGGTAGCGGGCCAGAGGAACAACAGGTATTGCGGCATGAAGGCCAGGAAAATCAATCGTCGTAAACGGAGCTTTGGCAGAGTGCAGGGTGAAATCATGGATGGTGTCTTCATGGTTTTATCCAGTAACGTTGCCTCCGTTGGCGGGAGCGCCGCCGATGATGACGGCCATGCTGAGCGTCAGAAAGGTCAGGATCAGCCGGTAATAGTGGGGATCGATCCCCAGAACAAAGGTGGAAATGCGACGTGCGGTGGTTCTCATGGATTCCTCTCGGATGGTGATGTGTACAGGGCTTGCCTGTGTGCTGCCTATTGTCACAAACCCTACCCTCAAACTCGTCCTCAAAGTCACCCTCAACGAGATTAGAAAATGGCGTTTTGGGGAATCAAAAAAGCCAACCCTGGTTCGCAAGGCTGGCTTTTGAGTGTTATTGGGTTGGCGGTTCGATCAGCGGGTGAGTGTCTGGTAGAGCATCACGGTTTCTTTGGATGGTCGCATAGCATGATGTTCCTGCATGGCTCGCTGGCACCAATCGAACTGGCGATCTACGGCGGGCCGGTTGCCCATGCCGGCGTAAGCGCGCATCGCCAGGCAGTGGACTTCTTCTGCACTGTCATCTAATTCAAGAATGGACAGGCTCCACTTCAAGGCTTCGGCGTAATCCTGCCTGTCCAACAAGTATTGCACCAGGTTTTGAGCGACCTCAAACCAAATCTGGCGCAGGCGTTCGCGTTCTACATCGAACCAGGTCCCTTCGGCTTCAGGGAGATAGAGTCCGCCATACAAGGTAAGCATCTGGCGATAATGCCTGGCTTTTTCATCCGGGTCTGTAGAAGCTTGTGCCCAACGAGCGTGGTCTTCAAAACGCTCCACGTCATACTGGTAATCCAATGTTCTATTGAAATAGTAGCGGTTGCCCTGTTGGAGGATCGTTGATGAATTGACTTTCTCGCGCAGATGGTAGAGCGTGTTTTCAAACTTCTTGTGGGGATCACGAGTGTCAGGCCAAAGAACCGCTTCAATTGCCTTTTCGGATACACCATCCGGATGTGCCAGGATGAAGAAGAACATATCTTTTTGCGGTCTGGAATACCAGGCAGCATTGGTGATTACCTGTTCACCGATGCGCACTTCCATCAAGCCCAACGCGGTAATCGTCATCTGTGGCGGGATAAAGGCGGCATTGGGGGCAATTCCCCGCACTCTCCGGTGAAGGGCAGGTAAGCGATCCCGAAATTCCATGATCCCGGCCAACAAATTGGCAGCCAATACGCTGGTCTCCGAATCATAGACCAGGTCTTGCAGCAGCGGCACCGCATCTTCCCCTACCAAAATCAGAAGATGTTGGTCTTCCACGTTGCGGATGAAACTCAATGCAGATCGTGCGTACTCGTGGGCCAGTTCCCGGTTTCCCAGCCTATGGTGGGCAATAGCCAGATAGAACTGCGCCTTAACCGGCTCAGGCTGCCCAGTCACATTCCCCAACAAGCCAATGGCATCCGTCAAAGTGACCTGAGCCTTCGCCGTCTCGCCTGTTTTCAAGCTGATGATCCCACGTTGCAGTTTGCACTGACCGATCTGATAATCCACTCCATCCGTCCCAAGACGCTTTTCGGCGGATGCAATCAGGGCAAGCGCCTGCTGGTTGTTTCCACCCTGGCTAGCCAGGGTGGCTTCGGCCAGGTCGAGATAGAAGAGCAGAGCGTGCTGGTCAAGTTTTTGGGCCATTTGGCGTGATTGCGCATATTCTGCCGTGGCAGTAGGCTCGGCTTTCAACTCCAAATAAATGTCGCCCAGGCTGGCCAGCACGAAGGCCTCCATACGCACATAGCCGCTTTTTCGGGCTACATCCAATGCCTGGCCCAGCAGTTCGATGGCTTGTTCGTAGTCGCCACGATGGTGGTTCAGTACACCCAGGTTGTTCAAAACATTTGCCAGGCGCGTCAGATCACCGGCTTGCCGAAAGTAGGTTACGGCTTGCAGGTAGGCATCTTCAGCATCCGACCAATCGCCTCGCCCCCGATAGACAAGACCCAAATCAATCAGAGTCTTGGCCTTATTCGATTCATCGTCGAGTTCAGCATAGATCGCCAGGGCCTTCTGTAAATTGTACAGGGCGGTATCTACATCGCCCAGGTCGTGGTGGTTGATGCCTTTGGATTTGAGCGCCCCAGCTTCGATGGCAGGTGCATCCAACCCCTGGGCAACCATTTCCAGCACGGTATCAGCATCCTGAATGGCAGCGACTGAATTTCCCATGAACTGGTGGGCCACCGAGCGGCGTTCCAGCGTGCGCGCCAGGCCAGGCAGGTCGCCGTTGGCCCGTTGCAACGCCTCGGCCTGGTTGAGCAATGGCAGCGCTTGCCGGATGCGGTTGCACATCAATAGCGCCGCGCCATGCGCAGAAATCAGTGCTGGATGAGCGTTGAGGATGTATGTAGGTATCTGATCCAGCCAGTTGGACAGCGTTGTCGAACGCCCATCCTGCAGCAGGCTCGATGCCGCCAGTTCGAGCAAGTTGACCGTGCCTTCGATGTCTTGCATTTCCTGATAGACCGCATAGGCATGATCCCAATCGCGTTTCTCTACATAGTAGTTGGCGAGCCCAACCAGGATTTGCCGTTTTGCACCCAGGTGGCTTTGCTCTAACTCGTTCAGCAGAAATGACTGGAATAAAGGATGGTAACGCAACCAACGGTCGTCATTATCGATCACTGAAATGAACAGGTTTCTGGTGATAATCTCATCCATCAGGCTATCCCAATCAGCCCCATCGGGATAGGCCAACGGTTTCAGAATGGTCTCGCACAACTCAGCGGTGAATTCGCCCAGGGCGGACGAATATAGCAGGAATGTTTTCAAATCGGGGGGTTGCTGGTCAAGCACCTGGCAAGCCAGGTAATCATACAGCTTGATGCCAGAAGCACGGGCGGCTTGAAATTGCTGCTGCATCCCTTTCCAGTTTGCCTGCCCGGATAGGAGCATGCCCGTGATCCAGCCTCCGCTCTCCTGGATCAGGCGGGTGGCATCTGCATCCGAAAGCGATTGCCCGGAATTTTGCAATATCAGCGCTTGAATTTCTGATGGAGTGAAAGCCAGGTCTTCAATGCCTACTTTTCCCACTTGCGACCGTGCGAACATCAAATCCAGGTCGGGCAAAGATGGCTGTGTACGTGTCAGCAAGACCAGGCGGCATTTTTCGCCACCTCGCTGGATGAAGCGACTGATGAACTCCTGGATGCGTTCGTTGCCATCTACCAGGTGGAAGTCATCCACAACCAGGGCGAAATGCGGTTTGATGTGATTGTGGATTTCGTTGGCCAGCAAGGTTACAAACAGGTCAATATCCAACGCTTGTAGGGCGGCATTTTGGAGAAACGCTTCTGTATCGCCTCCGAAATGGGGAAAGGTATTGCGAATAGAAGCGACAAAATGAGCCAGGAAATGGTTGATGTCGTCGTCGGTGCGGTCAACAGCATACCAACAGACGGTAGTATTGGTGCTGCGAGCGAGATCAACGAACAGGGAAGTTTTGCCGTATCCGGGCGGGGCGACCACCAGAACCAGTTTGAATTCCAGCAAATCCTGGATCAACTCGTTCAGTCGTAAACGGGTGATCAGACCTTTCCTGCGATGAGGAACGATAACAGATGCTTGATTTACAGGGTACATCGAGACATTTCCTCCCAATTGTGCCTCGACGCACTCCGGCTTATTTTGTGTGCGTACATAATAGTCTAACGATAAAAAGTATCAAACAACCGATAAAGATACCAGGGTTATACCCGGCGCAGTTCTTATTTTAGCGTTCCAATTTTTCTATACACTCGAGAATATTTTTCCCAATATTCAAAAAAGCCACTCTCGCGGGAGGGGGCATTTTACTCGCTACCAGTACGAGTTCATCCAATTCTGGTACGTCAGTTCGCTCGGGCAGCCATCCAACCATACGAAACAACGTTTCTGGCGCCATTTGGAAAGCTCGCGCAATTTTCTGTAGGGTTTCGGGATCGGGGCGCGTACTTTGGTGCTTGAGTAATTTACCAATCGCACCTCGGCTGACCCGGGCTTCTCTCGCTAATTGAGCCTGCGTCATATTCCTGACATACAATTGGTTCTGTAACCATTCGGCGAAATCCAATTTATCAACTATAGTGGGCGGATTATCCCCCAAAGGTTGTAGCCTTAGGTGACAGTTAAGGCTCTTTAACTCTACGCCCCTAGCTTTTTATGAGTGAATACCCCCGCCTGATTTTCCGGCTGACGATCTTTTCGGCCAACCGGGTGGCCTGCTGCTGGTTTTCGACAGGAATGGCGCGCCACTGTTGAAATTCATTATCCCGTCGTCCCCAGGCGATGACAACTGCGCAAGGATGGAACAAGGTAGCCTGGATGGAGACCAGGTACCAGCGATTGATGTTTTCTACGGGGTCAATACGGCTTAACAACGTTGTCATATCACAAATGTAGTACTTATGTTCTCTTCTTGCAAGATGGGAATTCTTAATCATAGTTTACTTGTCTGGTTCTACTGCCACAATTGAGAAATTAGTATTCATTGCAGCGACTTACCCAACTTGGCGTTTTGAGTATGGTCATTTGGTGTTATGATTTTTACATTAGAGTCTCAATAAAAATACACATCCTAATTCAGTCTGTAATCAAAATCTAATGATGAGCGACAGAATAGCCCTTAATTTGGAAGTAGATTGGACAGTCTTACCAAACCTCATTCGGTTTGTCATCCCTTTCTCAGAAGAATTCCTTCGAAAACGGTTTAACAACCCACGGATGCTATCAGCTATGCAGTTCCGATATGGACTCGTTGGCGATGGTAGATTAATGTCACTTCGGGAAGCAGGTGAGCGAAGTGGGGTTACTCAGGAAAGAGTGAGACAATATCGGCATGAGTGGATTCATCGGGTGCGTAGATGCTTATCAGGCGATACATTAAACCCTCGATCTTTTTATTATCAGCTTGCGGTGGTTCCCAACGAGCTTGTAACAGAATATAACGATTTGCTTATCGTTTTACGGAGACAACCCGTTATATTTACAGATCGAGAGGCTATCCAATTCTTCCAAAAACGATACGCCGATCCAAGCATTAGTAGCAAAGATATTCCGGCTATCAACCTGCTGCTCGAAGTTATGGAATTTTCTCGTTTGATGTCAACGGTACGATTGAAAGATAACAATGTGCGCATGGCCTGGGTAATGGATGAGAGTCTAGATCAGCATCTTTTCTGGAAAGTCCGAGCCAAAATCGAAAGAGTCATGGGAAAGGCAACATCAACCCTAACGGTGACGCAATTAGCGGATGAAATCAATCAGGGAAAAGAGCCGGGAATTGACATTGAATTTATCAGACGAGTCTGTGCTACATATCGGAATATTGAATTACTCGGTGAAGATGTATATTATGGTGGAAATACAGGCACAGAATAGCCAGTAATTGCATTCAAGTGGCTTTTCCTGTAAACTTCACTTGAACAAACAGACTTAATCCTCGTTTTTCTAGCCCAACTACGATTTTGGGGACTATTTATGGCCGTTCTCGAAGATTTGAAACCCAACACCCAGGTCAAAGGCATCCACCCTTCCGGGCTGGTCACGCTTTTGAGTGTCCAGTGGCATGGCTCGGATGCGGTCGAAGTGACCTATCGGGACATGAACGGCCGCCCAGGCAGCGAGCTGCTCTATCGCGACCGGGAAGCCATTCTGGAAGTTATCGCCCCAGGCCGACCGTGGGCTTTTGACGCCAACCCAGAACTATTTCGCCTGGTTTCAGAAGCCTATCGCATCCGTATGGCCTACCTGTTCGACCCCTGGTTGGCCATTCATCTCTCGCAAGTCGAGCCGCTGCCGCACCAGATTACGGCTGTGTATGGCGAAATGCTGCCTCGCCAGCCTTTGCGGTTCTTACTGGCGGATGACCCTGGCGCGGGGAAAACGATCATGACTGGCCTGCTGATCAAAGAACTGATGCTGCGCGGCGATTTACAACGCTGCTTGATTGTTTCTCCAGGCAGCTTGAGCGAGCAGTGGCAAGATGAGCTGTGGGAAAAGTTCCAGCTTCCCTTTGACTTGCTGACCAATGACAAAATCGAAGCCGCTCGAACAGGCAACGCATTAGCCGAAATGCCGCTGGTGATTGCTCGGCTGGATAAGCTCAGTCGTGATGATGACTTGCAGGCCCGCCTGGCGCAGACCGAGTGGGATTTGATCGTGGTAGACGAAGCTCACAAAATGTCCGCTTCGGTTTTTGGTGGAGAAGTCAAATTTACCAAGCGTTATCGGCTGGGTCAGCTTCTCTCCAGCCGCACGCGCCATTTCCTATTGCTTACGGCCACACCCCACAACGGCAAAGAAGAAGACTTCCAGTTATTCATGGGGCTGCTCGACCCAGACCGCTTCGAGGGGCGTTACCGGGAAGGGGTACACTCGGTAGATGTCTCTGATTTGATGCGGCGATTGGTGAAGGAGCAGTTGCTTAAATTCGATGGCAAGCCCCTGTTCCCTGAACGGCGCGCTTACACGGTCAACTATGAGCTTTCTGGTTTGGAAGCAAACCTGTATGAAGCGGTCACTCAATATGTGCGGGAGGAATTCAACCGGGCCGATAACCTGGATGCTGAACGACGCGGTACGGTTGGCTTTGCGTTGACTATTTTGCAGCGCCGCCTGGCTTCCAGCCCGGAGGCGATTTACCAATCGCTCCATCGCCGGCGGGAACGTCTGGAAAGCCGACTTCGCGAGGAGCAGCTTTTGCAGCGGGGCGCATCCTTGAGCGCAAGTCCCGCTGATATTGCCGGGATTGATTTGGAAGATTGGGATGAATTGGATGACGTGCCAGAAGCCGAACAGGAGCAGGTGACCGAACAGGTTTTGGATCTGGCAACCGCATCCCGGACGATCCACGAGTTGGAACTCGAAATTACACAGTTGAAAGAATTGGAAAGCCTGGCTGATCGAATGCGCCGCAGCGGGATGGATCGTAAATGGCGCGAGCTTTCCAAGATTCTGCAAGATGAGAGCGAGCAGGGCAACGGTTTGATGGTAGATCAGGCTGGGCAGCGTCGCAAACTGGTCATTTTTACCGAACATCGCGACACGCTCAATTACCTGGCCGAGAAAATTCGGATTTTGTTAGGGCGTTCTGAAGCGGTGGTGACGATTCACGGTGGGCTAGGGCGCGATGAACGCCGCGCCGTACAAAAACGATTTGTTCAGGATAAAGATGTGCAGGTGTTAATCGCCACCGATGCTGCGGGCGAAGGCATCAACCTGCAACGCGCTCATTTGATGGTCAACTACGATCTGCCCTGGAATCCGGCTCGTTTGGAGCAGCGCTTTGGGCGTATCCATCGCATCGGCCAAACCGAGGTCTGCCATTTATGGAACCTGGTGGCCGAAGAAACCCGTGAAGGCGATGTGTATGCCCGTTTGTTGCGTAAAATAGAAGAGCAGCGCCGCGCCCTGGGGGATGGTATCTTTGACATCATGGGACGTTTATTCCAACAGACCAGCTTGCGCGAACTGCTGATGGAAGCCATTCGATATGGCAACCGCTCAGAAGTGCGCGACCGCCTGAACCAGGCTGTGGATAACCTGGCTGACCGCCAACGCTGCCAGGATTTGCTCGAAGAACGCGCCCTGGCGCGTGACGCAATGGATGTGACCCAGGTGCAGCGAATTCGGCAGGATTTCGAACGCGCCCAAGCCCGGCGCTTGCAGCCGCATTTTATCGAAGCGTTTTTCAAAGCTGCCTTTGGTCACCTGGGGGGCAGTATGCACAAGCGCGAGAGCAAGCGCTTCGAGATCACCCACGTGCCGGCCTCATTGCGAAACCGAAGTTTCCAACTTGGCCGCGGCACGCTGCTCGCCCGTTATGAAAGAGTGACGTTTTACAAAGAAGAGATATCCCTGCCCGGCAAGCCCCAGGCCGAGTTTCTCAGCCCCGGCCACCTATTGATGAATGCGGTGATTGATGTGTTGTTGGAACGCAACCGCAGCTTGTTGCGCCAGGGGGCAGTTTTGGTGGACGAAGCAGACTTGAGCGAGACGCCGCGCCTGCTGGTTTATCTGGAAGATTCTATTTTGGCTGGAGGTACACCTAATCGAGGAAACGACCCACTCGTAGTGGCTCATCAAATGCAGTTCGTAGAAATGACGCCAACTTCCAGCGGGAAGTTTGAGACCGTCTCGGCAGGTCTGGCCCCATTCTTGGATTACCAGCCATTGCCCGCAGAGCTATTCCCTTTGATGACATCCGTGCTCGAACAAGATTGGCTCAAAATTGAGCTTGAAGAGATGGCTCGTTCGTATGCGGTGCGCGAAATGGTGCCGCGCATGTTTGGTGAAACCCGTCAACGCTGGGAAGAACGCATCAACCGCACGCTGGCCGCGGTCAAAGATCGTTTGACCAAAGAGATCAGCTACTGGGATCATCGAGCGCAAGATTTAAAGGCGCAGGAATTAGCGGGCCGGGTCAACGCCCGCCTCAATTCCGAAATGGCACAACGCCGCGCAGATGAGTTACAGGTGCGCTTACAACGCCGCATGGAAACCCTGGAAGGTGAGCGCCACCTTTCGGCTCAACCGCCCGTGTTACTCGGTGCAGCGCTGGTTATTCCCCAAGGTTTGCTCAACCGCCTGCAAGGGCATCCCGATCCGGCGGCCGCTTTATTCGCTGCCCGGCGTAAAGTTGTGGAAAATACTGCGATGCGGGCCGTAATGGCTGAAGAACATCGCCTGGGTTATCAACCTGCGGATGTTCATCGTGAAAACTTAGGCTACGACATCGAAAGCGCCATTCCCAACAGCGGCCGGTTGCGTTTGCTGGAAGTCAAAGGGCGCGTGGCTGGAGCAGATACGGTCACAGTATCGCGCAACGAGATTATGGCCGGGCGCAACCAACCCGATAGTTATTTTCTGGTGGTGGTCGAGGTCATTTTCGATGGTGAACACGCCCAGGGCCAATCCATTCACTATATTCCTATGCCATTCCAAAGCGATCCAGATTTTGCTGCCACCAGCGTCAATTATGACTGGAAAGACCTGCTCAAAACTGTTCGGTGACGTTTTACCGAAGCGAGTATAATTTATCCATATAATCGGTCTACAAATGTAGACTGATTCAAGGAGGCAGGTATGTTAACTGTAGGTGTGCGTGAACTGAAACAACAAGCCAGTGAATTGGTACGCCTGGTACGCGAAAATGGCAACGAAGTACAGGTGACCTATCATGGCAAAGTTGTGGCGCGGTTGGTGCCGGTGCGCCCTCCAACCCAGGCCAATGATGATCAGGCATGGGCTGATTTGGACGGGTTGGCGATGCAAATTGGAGCCAGTTGGCCGCAAGGCGTTTCAGCGGTGGAAGCCGTTGCCGAAGGCCGCCGTTCGTAAGAGATAGGGGCCAAGATGAAACTTGTGGTGGTAGATGCCAGCTTGTGGGTGGCGCGCCTGGTGCCGCAGGATGTTTTTTATGAATCGGTGAAAACCTGGATGGCTGCTCAACGCGCCGATGGGGTTCAGTTCGTTGCGCCAGGGTTGTTGTTGGCTGAAGTTGCTGGTGCGGTGTCGCGTCGTACTGGTGACAGCAAACTGGCGCAGCAAGCCGTCAAAACCTTATCCAACCTGCCCGATCTGCGCCTGGTTGAAATGGAACGTTCCCTGGCCGTCAAAGCCGCAGACCTGGCAGCCCGCCTGGGCCTGCGCGGAGCCGACGCGTTTTATGTGGCCGTTGCCGATGGTTTGAAGCTGCCTTTGATCACTTTTGATGACGATCAACGAACCCGTGCTGCAAATTGTGTAACGGTTTTGCCGCCACCATAAATCATCCCCCCTGTTCCTTCGGGGGCAGGGTGCGAGGCGGTGTTGAACCGCCTCTGCTTTTTTAACGCCGTAGATTGCCCATTCTTATGACCCGTAAAAAACTGATTGAAGTTGCCCTGCCCCTCGAAGCTATCAATGTCGAATCGGCGCGCGAGAAATCCATCCGCCATGGACACCCATCCACGCTGCATCTGTGGTGGGCGCGCCGCCCATTGGCCGCCTGCCGGGCGGTGTTGTTCTCGCAACTCGTGGATGATCCCAGCGAGTATATGCCCGATGAAGAGTCAGCCAATGCCGAGCGCGAGCGCCTGTTTGCATTAATCGAAGAACTGGTTCTGTGGGAAAACGTCAACAACGAGGATGTACTCGATAAGGCCAAACTTGAAATTGCCCGCAGCGTGGCGCGTGACCTGGGGGTGGAAGTGCCAATCGGTAAGGAAGCCATCCGTGAATTTTTGGCGACGAAAGCCCCGCCCGTGCTTGATCCTTTCGCCGGCGGTGGTTCGATCCCTCTTGAAGCCCAACGCCTGGGATTGCGTGCCTACGCCAGCGACCTGAACCCGGTGGCAGTGCTGATCAACAAAGCCCTGATCGAAATCCCGCCCAAGTTCGCCAACCAACCACCTGTGCATCCAATAGACAACGAATCCACCATAGGCGGTGGGAAGAAGGGCAAAAAAGCAGCGCAGCCTGAGTTTTGGAAAAAGGAATGGAAAGGCGCGCAAGGCCTGGCCGAAGATGTACGCTATTACGGCCAGTGGATGCGCGACGAAGCCTTCAAACGCATCGGCCATCTCTACCCGCCGGTCAAAATCACGGCTGAAATCCTGGCCGAACGCCCCGACTTGAAAGCCCAGGGCTTGAAACCCGGCGATGAACTGACCGTGATCGCCTGGCTGTGGACGCGCACGGTGAAATGCCCCAACCCGGCCTGCGGCTGCCAAATGCCGCTGGTGCGTTCGTTTGCGCTTTCGACCAAAAAGGACAAGCAAGCCCGGGTAGAGCCGGTGATTGAACACAATTCGCATCCGCCCACAATTCGTTTCACCGTTCGAACGGGTACAGGCGTAATCCCCGACGGAACGGTCATTCGCACTGGGGCCCGCTGCCTAGCTTGCGGCACTCCTGTGCCTTTCGACCATGTGCGCTCCGAAGGCAAGGCTGGGAAAATGGGGGCACAGATGATGGCTATTGTGGCAGAAGGCAAGAAAGGGCGCATTTACTTATCACCTAGCGCCGAGCACGAAGTGGCTTCTGTGCAGGCCAAGCCTAAATGGCAACCAGAAACCAACTTGCCTGAAAAAGCACTCGGTTTTCGCGTACAGCTCTATGGCATGTTGATGCATTCTGATCTTTTCTCAAGCCGACAATTACTTGTTCTCTCATCATTTTCTGACTTGGTAAGAGATGTGCAAAGTTCAATACAGAAAGATGCTTCAAGAACGAAAATACAATATCCGGGTGATTACGCAGATGCGGTTTGTACATATTTAGCATTTGCTGTTGATAAGATGACCACTACCAACTCAGCGTTATGTACATGGCAAACTGAACCGACTAGGTTAGTAGCTGCGTTTAGTAGACAGGCTTTGCCGATGGTATGGGATTACGCAGAAGCGAATCCCTTTAGTGATGCAGCAGGCGATTACAGGCTTGGAATTCTTTCAATAACTGAAGTGCTTGAGCGTCTTCCAGGTGGTGTTATTGGTAACATTCGACAGGAAAATGCGATGGAACTTCACTTTCGTGATTTTTCACCTTTGATTTCTACGGATCCGCCATATTATGACAACATTGGGTATGCTGATTTGTCCGATTATTTTTATGTCTGGTTGCGTCACTCCTTAACAGGAATTTATTCGCAATTATTTGAGACCATGTTGGTACCCAAGTCTCAGGAGCTAATTGCGACCCCTTTTCGATTTGATGGAGACCGCGAAAAGGCTAACACTTTTTTTGAACAAGGGCTGACAAAAGCCTTTTTGAACATAAATCGCATTCAGAACAAAAATTACCCTCTGACAGTTTTTTATGCTTTCAAACAGGCTGAGACAGAAGTTCAAGATGATGTAGATCAACTATCGAATACTGCTTCTACTGGCTGGGAAACGATGCTTGAGGGTTTAATTAATTCGGGTTTTGCTGTAACAGGAACTTGGCCTGTGCGAACTGAGCTTACAGCAGCTCTGAAATCTTTTGTCAGTGCCCTTGCATCTTCCATTGTTCTCGTTTGCCGCCCGCGCATCGAAAGCGCCCCCGTCATCACCCGGCGCGATTTCCTGGCTGCACTCCAACGCGAGATTCCGCCTGCCCTGCGCCAGCTTCAAAAAGGCAGCATCGCACCGGTGGATTTGGCCCAGGCTGCTATCGGCCCCGGCATGGCCGTTTTTTCCCGCTACAAACAGGTGCTCGAAGCCGATGGCTCATCCATGCGTGTGCGCACCGCCCTGGGTATCATCAACCAGGCGCTCGATGAGTTTCTGGCCGAGCAAGAAGGCGAATATGACGGCGATACGCGCTGGGCGTTGGCCTGGTATGAGCAGTATGGTCACGAACAGGGGCCGTTCGGTGTGGCCGAAACGCTCAGCAAGGCTAAGAATGTCAGTGTGGAGGGGCTGGTCGAGGCCGGTATTCTCGAAGCGCGTGCCGGCAAGGTGCGCATTTTGAAGCGCGAAGAGCTGGTCAAAGGCAACGTGAGTGGGGGAATGGCCGTTCCCACGAGCGTGCCAATGTCCGTTGGGCCTGCGAAAGATGAGTGGGATCCCCAGAAGGATAAACGCGCCACGTCCTGGGAAGCCTGCCAGCATTTGATCTACCTGCTCGAAAACGGTGGCGAGCAGGCGGCTGCAAATCTGCTCGCAAAATTGGGCAGTCTGAGTGACACAGCGCACGACCTGGCCTACCGGCTGTACACGATCTGCGAACGCAAGGGCTGGGCGCAGGAAGCGCTAGGGTATAACATGCTGGCCGTGGCGTGGCCGCGGTTGCGAGAGTTGTCACGGAGTAAATCTCAGCCAGAACAAATGACATTTTAGGTTAGGAAAGAGGTGGATATGGAGATGTTCTTATCTCAATTGATGGGCTTTTTGATCGGGGTTCTTTCTTCATGGGCTTTTTGGTATCTGCAAATGCGCTCTAAGCCCAAAATTGTCATTTCTTCGTTTTGTGTTTTCAATCCGAGCAATGGGGGGCTTCAGATTAAGGTAAGAAACGAAAAACGAAACCAGGCAACCGATATCCAAACCAGTTTGACTTGTGTTGAAAGAAAGCCCAATGGTAAATTGCTGACTTTGAAAATTGCGCAATTACGACGAGATTTTTTACCCGCGCTTGCCCCTATTCAGGATTTGCAAAAAGCCTGGGGAATACCTGCCACCATCGTTTTTGCAACCGATGATGGCAGGGAAATGATACATTTTTTGAGATCATCTGGCGAGGGTGAGAGACGTTTCGTATTTACACTTTCGGCAACTGATGGTTTAAGTGGTGCAAAAATAGTTCAACAAGTCACGTATACTTTAGATCAAGTCAAGGAAGGAACTTTTGGTCTTGGTTTTCAACTTGATGCAATTTCACTAGATGACGATGATAATAATTAACCGGGTGGATATTATGTACACTTTTTACGAGTACAAGGGTTGGGCACAAGATGCGTTTGGATATAACCTGTTGGCCATGGCGTGGCCGCGGAATTGTCACGGAATAAACCAGAGTCAGCACAGGCTCGACTGATTGAATAGGAGGGATTGAGAGATGGCATCAACAACGACACTGCCAGTTAATGCACCGAAAAATGGGGGGGAAATTGTTGGCGAAGATATTCAGGTAGCGCAAATCTACGTTCGCCATCAACCGAGTTTTTTCATTCCGTTGCTCGATCCCTATATTCCCCCAGTGTTCACCAGCCCGCCTAACATTGTTGCCATGAAGACCACACTTCAAGAACAAAACATCATTGTTCTTGGGGGAAGCCGCGAAATTGATAAAGCCGCTCTGTCCCGCCACCTGGCCTGGTATTTTGTGAACGACCAACAAAATACCCAAGGTGCAAGCTTGGATCAATCGCTTCCGCCTGACCGTCCATGTTTGCCCATCAAAGAGTGGTATCGCAGCGATGATCGTCAAAGCCTGTGGGTGGGCTTGCAAGAAGAAGAACCAGCGGTTTTCATTCTGGCAGCGATTAATGCGCAAGAAATTGGGTATGACCTACACCGCTTGCAAACCGCGGCGCGCACAGGGGGGCATTACATCATTGTAGGAAGCGATACACCATTTAGCGGTTGGAAACTGGCCCAAGAACAGGCAAATTTACCTTTCTGGTGTGAACTCGATCTTGCACAGCTTTACCCCCCATCGCATCTGGCTGAAATATTGATCCAGGCCCTGCTCGATGCGGCCAACAGGCTACCCGTTCCGTTGAGTGGGCAGAGATTTACATCCGAAAGCATTTTGGCTGATGGGCTGACCCTACTGCGGGCGGTGGAACTGCTCCGCACCCCTGGGCACATTCATAACTTTGTAGAAATGCTTTGTCAGTATAAGAAACCATTGAAATCTGACGAGATATGGCAAGCCCTGAAAACTGCCCAAGAAACGCAAGATGCATTTCATCAATGGTTTCAAACCATCTTACAGCCGAGAGAACAATGGTTGACGATTGGGCTGGGTTTATTCGATGGGTTGCTGGATGACCAATTCTTTACCGCTTTTGAGCAGGTAATCACCACCGCCTGGCGGGAACGCGAACCAGGTCTGGTGCTGCCAGATTATCACGATCTGGATAACCTGGAAGATTTCTATCGCCAGGTTAAAACACAAACAGCAGCAGTCAAGATCGAAAGCCGCATCCCCAATCAACGCCAGGCCGTGATGCGCTTGGCTTGGAAGAGTCATCGGCGGAAATTGCTGGCTGCGCTACCGGTACTGCAAAGTCTGGCGCAAAAATCCATTCACCGGCGGGCAAGCAATCCATCACTCTACGGGGATTCCGTACGTCGCAATGAAATACGCCGGACGATCAGCGAAGCCTTGAGTGACATTGGCCTGATCTCTGCTGAAGCCATCGAAGATATTTTGATCGAATTTGCTTCCGATGAAGATAGTGTAGTTCAGGCAATCACAGGGAGGGCATTGGCGCGTTGGCGAGTTTATGAGCGTGATGATGCTCTGTTTGATTTGCTGGAGCATTGGAAAGATGATACCCGCCTGCGCGAAGCGGTCACGATTGCCCAAGAAGGACGGGAGCAAACTGATCATGCTAGCCCCGAAGCCTACATCCGAGCTACCATCGCTCTGACAGCCGGCTATGCTGCACAATATGATCCCACCAACCAGATGCCGGAGCGCCTGATCAAGCTGCTTCTTGATTTGGCGGCAGATCAAAACAGCTTGGTGCGCAGTCGTTTCCGTGGTTACACCTTACCAACTGTTGTGCCATTGCATTTATCGCAAGTAGCCCCAGTCTTACATGACGATTTGGTGCGGTATATAGACCTGGTTCAGGCCATCGGTGCCAGTTTGGGTAAAGCGTATCGTTTTTCGCCAGAGGAAGTGATTGCTTTGCTGGATGCCTGGGAAGTGGAATGCGAGCAAAACCGACCAGGGCGCTACAATCCAGACCATATCACTCATAGAGACGCTGTATTAGCTGCAATAGCTTTTACGTATGGGCAAATTGAATATGGGCCTGGAACTGGGCCATTGACAGCGGATCGGGCCTTCACTAAACTGCAACGCATCCTGGAAAATGAGAATCATCCATTTGTGCGCAATGCCGTAGTGCTGGCAATCACCTTCCAGGCGCAACAGCATTTCACGCGAATTGAGCCACAATTAAAACGTCTGGTGATGGAAGTAACACCCAACGAACGGGAAGAAATCGTTAAAATTTTTAGTTCGATCTACTTGCAACAACGTGCAGACCTGGCGGGGGGCGACGATGTCATCGAAAAGGACGGTCGAGAATATGCCATCTGGCTTGAAGCACAACAACGACCTTTAACAGCCATTGAAAAAGCCATGTTTCGTTGGCTCAACAGTGATGGCAACCCCATTGCACGCCAAATTGCTACACAATCCTTCGTATTGTTTGCCAGTCAGTTCGATCAGGATGAAACGCGCGAAATCTATAGCAGACGTATCGAAGCGCAACGTCATCAAGCTGTCAAAGAAGATTTGGGCCTGAATGCAAGGGCCAGGCTAGGGCGTGCCGTACGGCAAAGCACCTTCATGATGAACCTGGTTGGCGGGTTGGTTACGTTGAACGCTGACAGAATTCGTCAACGAGTACAAGAAATACTCCCCGAAGCGATGACTCAAAGACGCCGTAACGCATCTTCGGTGGAATTTGTGCTTAACCGTTGGCGCAGCATGTCTGATAGCACAATACGGAAGACAGCTTTTCTCGTGCAACGGGCCATTCGCTGGCTCGAATTTATAGCTACCTATGCGATTCCTATTTTGCTTATCTGGTTTTTTCTATCCTGTTGTGGTCTGTGTACCATACTCTACTTGCTTATGATTCTCATTACCGAATGGTCAGATAAATCACTATTAGGTATTTATCTGTGGATGTAGAAATTTGCTAGAAGCATGAACAACGCGAATATTGTTACGCAATTGATCTCATATTGGCGTGAACCTGACCATCTTTCTCCTGAGCGACATTCCCTTTGTCGCCAAGTTTCCAAACGCGTGCTACAAAAATTTTCTAATGATCAAGCGGCAAAAGTCATAGCTCAACCTGAAGAACATCAGGCTGAATTGGAAGATGCCATACAAACGCTGGTTCAACAAGACCCCATTTCTCGTGAGCTAATTCGTCATTTGTCATCTCAACCTGCCAGGCATCAGCGCCCATCTTCTCGCCCAGAAACCGTGATAAATATCTCGGTCAGCCAACCGCCTGCTTTTCAAGCAAAGAGCGAAGATACGACTTATTGGCTTCGCTTGCAACTTAGCGAGATGAGCGAGGGCAAGTTCAACGTAAGAGTTTTGCCAAACCCCTGGGCAGGTGAACCCAATGCCACCAGCCATTTGCCCTTTCCACAGGAACAATTAGCAGCTATCCTGAAAGCGTTGGAATTTGCGCAAGCTCCCCAATATATTCCTGCAAAGCATTGGGAGTTGTTGAATTCGATGGGTTTTGCCGTCAATGACTGCCTGATAATTGATTTTGCAGAGCAAGTAGGCAGGCATTTATACCTGTGTCTGTTTCCCGATAAGGTAGCGAGTGCTGTCGAAACCATTGGTCAGCGAGCGCGCCAAGAACGAAAACCTTTTGTGTTGCAACTCTGCTTTGACGAAACAGCCACAAACCTGGCGTACTACCCGTGGGAACTCATTCATAATGAATATCAGCCATTGCTATCTGGTATGGCATACGAACTGGTGCGAGATATTACTTACCCACAAGCCCGAACCAACTTAAAAACAAAACCGCCTTGGCGATTACTATATACCGCCCCTCGCCCCCAGAACGAAACCCCATTGCCATCGAACGATGAACGAGTCGCGGTTGAGAACGGGCTACAATCTCTCCAAGCCGATGGTGTGCTTGCCATAGATTATCTTGAGTCGCCTACCTACGATCATTTGCTTGAACAATTGACCATTCACGAATATCACATCCTACATTTCGATGGGCATGGCGGCTTTGTTCGGCGATGCCCTGGTTGCCAAAAACTTTACGAACCACATGCTGCCGTTTGCCGAAACTGTCACATCTCCCTGCTCAATATCTCTCCAAAAGGGTATTTGGCCTTCGAAGATTCAAACGGCCAGGTAGATTGGGTAGAGACCGAAGCTGTGGGGCAGCTTTTGAGTGGTAACAATCTCGGATTGGTTTTTCTATCGGCCTGCCAAAGTGCAATCGTCGAAGGGCCTTCCTTGTTTGGCGGGCTTGGCCCAGGTTTGATTCGGGCAGGCATTCCTGCCGTAGTAGGGATGCAATTTTCGGTGCCGGTTCCATCGGCCATTCAGTTCGCCAAATCGTTTTACTTGGAGCTTTCACAAACCGGGCAATTATCCCGTGCTCTGGCGCGGGGCCGACAGGCTTTATATCGAGCCAAACAATGGTTCATACCAGTGCTTTATCTTCGGAACGCGGAAAACAGTGATCGGTTTATTGCCTGATCATTACCAAGGAGTATCACATGGCCATCAGCAATCTTGAACGCATCGGAAAGGGTCTCGAAATCCTTCGAGCGGGTTTATCCGCGCACGTACAGCGCGAACTCCAGCTTTTCTATAAGGAACGTTGGTGGATCAGCGGCGTGGAAACACTGCTCGAAGGGGCAATCGGTCGTGAAGGCTTATCGGGGGAAGGAACTTCCGAAGAACGCTTCACCCGATTGGATATCCAGGCCCTATTGGTGATCATGTGGGAGAACTGGAACAATGTTTTCAAAAACCAGCTAGGGCACACCGGCCGCTCCTACGTCAGCGAACTGCGCGAAGTGCGCAACCGTTGGGCGCACCAGCAGCCTTTCGATGCCGATGACACCTTCCGCGCCCTGGATACCATGACGCGCTTGCTTGAACTATGCAGTGCTCCCGGCCAGGACGAAGTGCGTGAGTTGGCGCGTGAGATGTTGCGCCAACGCTATGAAGCCGAAACCAAGCAAGAACTCAAAAAAAGCGCCGCCCGCGCCGCTACCGGCCCATTAGGTGGTTTGAAATCCTGGCGGCAGGTGGCCACCCCCCACCCGGACGTTGCTTCGGGGCGCTACCAGCAGGCCGAGTTTGCCGCCGACCTTTTTCAGGTGATTACCGATAAAGCCGAACCCGAATACGGCAACCCGGCTGAATTTTATCGTCGCACCTATCTGACCGAAGGCTTGACGCGTTTGCTCAGCCGGGCCTGGGAACGACTTTCAGGCACAGGCGGCGACCCGGTGGTCGAACTGCAAACCAACTTCGGTGGTGGCAAAACCCACTCTATGCTGGCGCTGTATCACCTGTTCGGCGGGCAACTCAAGCCCGCAGACGTGCCGGGCCTGGAAAACTTGATTCCACCGGAACTGAAGGGCGGAAATACCGATCTGCCTTGCGCCAGCCGGGCCGTGCTGGTCGGCACGCAGCTCAGCCCAGCCACAACCCACACCAAGCCTGATGGCACGGTCATTCACACCTTGTGGGGAGAGATGGCCTGGCAGTTGGGTGGGGCGGATGGTTACGCTATGGTAGCCGAAGAAGATCGCCAGGGAGTCAGCCCGGGTTCGGAGAAATTGGCTGGTTTGTTCGACCGTTTCGGCCCGGCGCTGATCCTGGTAGACGAATGGGTGGCCTACGCCCGCCAGTTGTACGGCAAAGATGGCCTGCCGGCGGGTTCTTTTGATGCCAACATGACCTTTGCCCAGGCCATTACCGAGGCAGCCAAAGCCGTTCGCGATACATTGGTCGTTGCTTCGATCCCCGCTTCTGATATTGAAATTGGTGGTGAAGGTGGGCGCGCTGCTTTGGAGCGCATACAAAACGTCTTCTCCCGCCTGGAAAGTGTTTGGAAACCCGCCAGCGCCACCGAAAGTTTCGAGATCGTTCGCCGGCGTTTGTTCCAACCGATCAGCGATTACACCGCCCGCGATGCGGTTTGCCGTGCGTTCACCGAACTATACCAGGCCAACCGCGCCGAATTTCCGTCCGAATGCCGAGAAGCCGGTTACGAAGAGCGCCTGCGTTCAGCCTATCCCATTCACCCCGAACTGTTCGACCGTCTCTACGAAGATTGGTCAACCCTCGACCGTTTTCAACGTACGCGCGGCGTGCTGCGCTTGATGGCGGCCATCATCCATGAATTGTGGGAGCGTCAGGATGGTTCATTGCTGATCATGCCCGGCACGCTGCCGATGGATAGCACCGCCGTCCATTTCGAAATCACCCGCTATCTGTCTGAAGGCTGGGGGGCGGTGATTGACAAGGATATTGATGGCATTCAGAGCCGTCCGTTGGCCCTGGATCGCGACAACCCCAACCTGGGGCGTTTCTCGGCCAGCCGCCGGGTAGCGCGCAGCATTTTCATTGGTAGTGCGCCCTCGGTAAGCGCCCAACATGCGCGTGGCGTCGAAGAAGTGCGCGTTAAGTTAGGTTGCGTGCAGCCCGGTGAAAGCCCGGCTGTATTTGGCGATGCCCTACGCCGCCTTTCGGAAGAACTCACCTACCTGTATTCGGATGCCAGTCGCTACTGGTTCGATACCCGTCCTACCATCACCCGCATCGCATCCGACCGTGCCGCCCAATACGAACGCCGTCCGCACCTGGTTGAAGACGAGATCACTCGCCGCGTGCGCGAAGCGGTGCGCAAAGACCGCGGTGAGTTTGCCGCAGTGCATGCCATCCCTGCCAACAGCGCAGATGTGCCCGATGAAACCGCCTGCCGCCTGGTGATCCTGGGCCGTGATGCCCCCCATCGCGTGCGAAGCGACGAAAGCAAATCCCTGCTGGCTGCCCAGGAAATCCTGGAGCGGCGCGGCAACAGCCCACGCATCTATCGCAATATGCTGATCTTCCTGGCCCCCGATGGCGAACGTCTGGCCGAGTTAGAACAAGCCGTCCGTTCCTGGCTGGCCTGGACTTCGATCCAGCAAGAAGAAGATCAACTCAATCTGGATGCGGCGCAAAAACGCCAGGTGGCCTCCCAGGTGCAGAAAAATGACGAAACCATCCAGGCCCGCCTGCTGGAAACCTTCTGCCACCTGCTGATCCCCACTCAACAAGGCACTGGGCCAATCGAATGGAGCACCTCCCGCCTGCAAGGGGATGGCCTGGTGAGCCGCGCCTCGCGCAAGCTCAAGAACGATCAGCAGATGATCACCCAATGGTCACCGGCGTTGCTGCGCATGGAATTGGATCGCTGGTTATGGAAGGATGCCGGGCATCTCAGCATCAGGCAGCTTTGGGAATACATGGCCCAATACTTGTATCTCTCACGCCTGCGAGATGAAAGCGTGCTGATCCAGGCCATCCAAAACGGGGTGGGTTCGCTGACCTGGAAGGACTACTTCGCTTATGCTTCAGCAGTCAAAGAAGATGGTCACTATGTCGGCCTGATCGCTGCCACCCTGCCAACTGTGACCCTGGATGGAGTCAGCGTGCTTGTCAAACCGGATGCAGCCCAACGCCAGCGCCAACAAGAAGCTGAAGCCGCCACAGCCGCCCTCCAGCAAACGATACACACTCAATACACACCTTTATCTGGCGAAACCAGGCAAGTGGGTGAAAATGCTGCATCCACCATTGTGCCAACGGATGACACGGTTGTTACCCCCCGCTCCCCAGTCATGCGCCGCTTCCACGGCACGGTTGAACTCGATCCCACCCGCCTGGGCCGTGATGCGGGCCGCATTTCGGATGAAGTGCTGATTCATCTCAGCAGCCTGGTCGGTGCAAAGGCAAAGATTGTGCTGGAAATTGATGTCGAAATGCCCGATGGCGTGCCGGAAGATAAAGTGCGGATCGTCAGCGAGAATTGCAATACGTTGAAATTCAAGGGATATGGGTTTGAGGAAGGATAAGAAGGAAACCCTGAGTTCAGTCTGTAAGGAATCATTCTGGCAAATGGATGCGGAGAATAAGCAAGAGTGCCATTTTAGCACCGGAACTCTATCTTATTCTTGCTGTTATGTTATAAAATATGCAAGAAGGAATCCCTAAATGGCATCGCAATTCTCAGCTGCCCCCCAGAGCTTAGGCTATATATACCAGGTTCGATTTGCTTTGCTTGCATTATTACAAGCGGCAGAAGATACGAGTGTTTCGATCGAGACACGAGATGATGTTACTTTCGAAAAAAACGGTACGCCTTTTGAACTCCTGCAGTTAAAACATCATGGCGCCGATGCGAATCTATCAGATCGAAGCCTTGATCTATGGAAAACGATTAGGGTGTGGAGTACAAATATAAAACAGGGCAATATTACGTCCTCGTCCACTAAATTGGTACTCATTTCTACTTCTCAAGCACAGCCAGGATCAATAGCTTCACTTTTGGGTACAGATAATCGTAACGAACAATTGGCCCACCAGATGCTCCTAGCAGAGGCTACTTCGTCTCAAAATACCTTCCTGAAGGACAAGACCCTTCCTGATTGGTAACTATTCAGCCATACCAGCCGTAAGGAAAGGTGGCCGATACGGCGAGCCGGA
>CAZSFD010000030.1:0-52827 GCA_964606085.1 uncultured Anaerolineaceae bacterium | reverse complement strand
ACCTTTTCATCTTTTTGATTTGCTTTTGCTCCTTGACATATTACCGAATCGCTTGGTGAATGAAATATGGCTAACTTTGCAACGCGTTGTTCAGGCGTCGCGCCAGAGGGTCGAGGTGGTGGCGGATTGTTTCGCCAATATCGCAGAAAGGGTTGGTGCTCACGCGCTCCCAGGTGAGTTCGAGCGCGGCGATCAATTTTTGCTCGATGAATCCCCATTGGCGGGTGACCGGATAGGTACGCCCGGTGAGCAGGGTATCGAGGTAGACCTGGTAATAGGGGTCTGCGGCGACCAGGTCTGCAAATGCCTGGCGGCGGGCAGGCAAGACGAAGGCGTGTGGGCTGGCCTGGGCCTGGGTGGGGCGGGTAGCTAAAAACTGGATCAGGGCAAAAGATGCCTCCGTCCGCCGTGTGTGCCGCCACATCACCAAGCCGCTGCCACCAACATGGGTGATGCCTGGCGCTTTTACCATGCCAAAAGGCAGTGCAGCATCATGGCGAGGCAGATTGAGCGCTATCCAGGGGCCAGCTACCACACATGCCGCCCGATGGCCCATAAAGACCTCGACGGCATCGTGGTAGGTGTCATTGAATTTGGTGACAGCCAGGTAGCGCCTGAGGGCATAGTATCGTTCCAGGCCAGCTAACGCCGCCGGTTGGTTGAACAAAACCTGGCGGCCATCTTCGCTCATGAAATTGCCCCCTGCCTGCCAGACCCACAGTGCGGCCTCGTGCAGCATGGCCGTTCCGCTCATTTCCAAAACAAAGGGATGAGAAATGCCATTTTGCGCCAATTGATCGAGTGTGGCCATGAAATGCTGCTCATCAAAAGCCAGGTGCGGGGGTTGGAAGCCGAGTTGAGCCAGCCAGTCCTGGCGGTAGTACAACACCAATGGGTGAGAAAGCCAGGGAATGGCCCAGACCCGTTCATCGCCAATCAGAATGCCCGATTTCCACAGCACATCGAAGTAGGCTTGTGGGCCGCCCAATTGGTCAATTTCCTCTGCTGCGAAGGGCCGCAGAGCGCCCATCGCAGCCAGACTGCCCACCCAGGTTGTGCCAATTTCAGAAACATCTACGCCATGTTGGTGGATGGCCATGTTAGCAATTTCCATCCAGCCGGTGCCTCCGGCCCATAGAATTGGCACGAGATGAACTTTGATACCCGTCAGGCGCTCAAATTCGGCCAAAACGGGCTTCATGCCATCCGCTTCATGCGGGTGATGGATCATGATAGAAAATTCAATCTCGGTCATTGGCGGGGTAAACAGAGAGTCGAGACCTTCCGTAGGGTAACGCTAAAAGGTCTCGACTCTGCTGGCCTTGAATTTTTGGATGGCAAGATTTAGCCCATGACCGCGCCATTTAACGTCAGTGTTTCGGCCAGGTGGCACGAAACGAAATGGTCGTTGCCGACCTGACGCAAATGCGGCGTTTCTGTTTTGCAAATCTCTTGGGCGTACCGACAGCGTGGATGGAAATAACAACCGCTGGGTGGGTTCGACGGATCGGCGATTTCCCCTTCCAGGCGGATGCGATTTTCTAACGCTCTCAGGCGAGGGTTTTGAATCGGCACGGAGGACATCAGTGCTTCGGTGTAGGGGTGTTTGGGGGTCTGATAGAGCTGGTTGACTGGGGCTGATTCGACCATCTTACCGACATACATGACCACAACGCGGTCGCAGATATAGCGGATCACGCTCAAGTCGTGAGAGACGAAGATATAGGTCAGATTGAGGTCTTTGCGCAGATCCTCAAGCAGGTTGAGCACCTGAGCGCGGACGGATACATCTAGCGCGGAGACGGCCTCGTCGCAAATCACCATTTTGGGGTTGGTCACAAGGGCGCGGGCGATGCCAATGCGCTGGCGTTCGCCACCGCTGAAGGCGTGCGGATAGCGGCGGATGTATTCAGGGCGTAAACCGACGCGGACGATGGCATCGGTGATACGTTCTTCCATTTCGGAGCGGGAGACGTTGGTGAGGTTGTGCAGCGATTCGCCAACTAACTCGAACACCGGCATGCGAGGGTTCAGCGAGGCGTAGGGGTCCTGAAAGATCATGCGAATTTCACGGCGGAACGGTTTCAAATCGGCATCATCTACCGTTGCCAGGTCTACCGGGCCTTCGCTGTTGCCATAATACATGATTGAACCGCCCGTGGGTTTATAGGCCCGTACGATCATCCGGCCAACGGTTGTTTTGCCGCAACCGCTTTCACCCACCACCCCCAGGGTTTCGCCGCGCCGGACGGTGAAGTTCACTTCGTCTACGGCACGCACATACCCACGCACACCACCAAAAATTCCCTTGGTGATTGGGAAATACATTTTCAAATCTTGGACTTCGAGTAAGACATCGCCCTTGGCTGCGGTTGTCAAAGGTTGCTGTGCCACGGAAGGTGCGCCGGGCTGTTTTCCTTGTGGTTTGTTACCATTGTTATCCATAATCAAATTCCTATTTAGCCTTGTCTTCGACACCATCTTCATACAATAAACAGCGCACCGTATGATTTTCTCGCAGGTGGGTTATCTCTGGGACACGCGAGTAGCAAATTGGCATGGCCTTCGCGCAACGCGGGTTGAATGTGCAGCCCTTGGGCCGTCGAAACGGGTTGGGAACCATGCCTTTAATCGGGGCCAGGGGTTGTCGTTCGGCAGAGATTTTCGGGATTGAACTGAGCAGGGCTTCGGTGTAGGGGTGTTTGGGGTTATTGAAAATCGTATCCACATCCGATTGTTCCACGGCCCGTCCCAGGTACATGACGGCAACATCGTCAGCAATTTCGGCCACCACGCCCAAATCATGGGTGATGAACATGATCGCCATGCCATATTCGTCTTGCAGGCCTTGCATCAGGTCAATGATCTGTGCCTGGGTGGTAACATCCAGCGCGGTGGTGGGTTCATCGGCAATCAGCAGACTGGGATTGCATGAAAGGGCCATGGCGATCATCGCTCGTTGACGCATACCGCCGCTCAGCCGGAAAGCATACTCATCTACCAGGCGGTCTGGGCGCGGGATGCGAACTTTGCCTAACATCTCAATGGCCCGGTTGCGCGCCTCTTGCTTGGATACACCCCAATGCAGGCGGACAGATTCCATAATCTGATCGCCAATGGTGTGGAGTGGGCTCAGGCTGGTCATCGGCTCCTGGAAAATCATGGCGATCTCTGCGCCGCGGATGGAACGGATGGCACGCCCCTTGGGGTCGAGAGCGGCGATATCAACCACTTCGCCCGATTTCGTTTCCCACAAGATGCTGCCGCTGACAATGCGGCCAGGCTTCGGCACAATCCGCAAGGCAGCCTGGGCCATGACACTTTTGCCACACCCACTTTCACCCACGATACACAGTGTTTTTCCGCGTCGCGCCTTGATATCCACGCCATCTACGGCTTTTACCACACCTTCGTCAGTGAAGAAATGGACACGAAAATCTTTGAATTCGAGTAATGTATCCGTCATTGTTTCGGCCACGGGGGTCGAAGGAGAAGAAGCAAGTTTAGTTTGCATAGGGATCCGCCGCATCTCTCAGGCCATTGCCCAAGAAGTTCATTGAGAGTACCACGATCACCACCGCAAACGCTGGGGCAAGCAGCCAGGGATATAAGGCCACCGAAGCGATTTGGCGGGTCTCTTGTAACATCACACCCCAACTGACCACTGGCGGGCGCAAACCAACACCTAAGAAGCTGAAAAAGGTTTCGCCCAAGATCATATAGGGAATGGATAAGGTGATCGAGGCCATGATATGGCTGAAGAACGAAGGCAGCATGTGGCGTAAAACCAGGCGTAATTGCCCGGCGCCATCCAAAATGGCTGCCAGAATGAAATCCTCGGTGCGTAAAGCCAGGAAGCGGCCGCGAACCACACGCGCCATACCCGTCCAACTCACCAGGGAAAGGATGAGTGAAATCATCAAATACACCTGAACCGGGTTCCACGTAACGGGCACAACCGCTGCCAGGGCCAACAAGATAGGCACCTGGGGAACGGAAAGCAAAATTTCGATCGTACGCTGGATAACGTTATCTACCCAGCCGCCCAGTAAACCTGAAATACCACCTACAACAATGCCAATGATCAGACTGACAAACACCCCGACCAGGCCAACGGTCAACGATACTCGGGCGCTGTAAATGATGCGGCTCAACATGTCACGTCCGCTTTTATCGGCGCCAAGCAGAAAAAACGGGTCATTCGCATTCTTCGGGCCATACAGGCGAATATCCATCGGGATAAATCCCCACAATTTGTAGGGTTCACCGTGAACGAAGAAACCTATCGGCACGATGGTGTCGTAATCAATGGCAAAAATCTTTTTGAAAGATTTGGGGTCGCGTTCGAACTTCAAGCCATAGACAAAGGGATACCACTTGCCATCCAAAAACAGGCGAATAGGTTGCGGGGGAGCAAAAACGTAGGTCTTATCAAACCATTCTGCCGATTTTGGGGTAAAGAATTCGCAATGAAAGGCGATCAGGTAGGTGATAATCACCACGATTCCCCCCACCACGGCCAGGCGGTCGCGGCGGAACTTCCACCACATCAGCTTCCACTGAGAGGCAGCTTCCACCTTGGGGTCTTCGCCAGTTTCAGGAAGGCTATCTATATCTTCTTCTTTTGGTTTTCGTTGGAAAAACTTAAGCATAGTTATCCTCAACCGCCTAACAGCGGGAATTTTTTACTGGAGTCGGATGCGCGGATCGAGCCACGCCAGCAGTAAGTCTGAAATAAATGTACCGATGACGGTCAGAACGCTGATCATCAAGATGAAACCGGCAGCTACATATTGATCTTGCTGCATCAAGGCAGCAAACATCACCGGGCCGGCAGTTGGCAGGTTCAACACAATCGAAACGATTGCCTCGCCAGAAACCAGCGCGGGAAGCATCCAGCCAATGGTGCTGACAAATGGATTGAGAGCATGTCGCACCGGATATTTCCACAGCAAGCGACCTTCCGATAAACCCTTGGAGCGAGCGGTGGCCACATACGGCTTGTTCAACTCGTCCAATAAATTGGCGCGCATGGTCTGAACCAGGCCGGCAATGCCGCTCAAACCAACAACCAAAGCAGGCACCCATAAATGTTTGAGCAAATCAATGAACTTATCGAGTGACCAGGGTTGATCAACATACTCTGAAGAGAACAGACCAATGGCGGCTTTATCAAACCACCGATAACTGATATATAAAGCGATCAAGGCTAACACGAAGTTAGGTATCGCCAATCCGAAGAAACCGATAAATGAAGCCCCATAGTCGAAAATGGAATACTTTTTAACCGCGGCATAAATCCCCAAAGGAAGTGCAATGGCCCATACCAGCAAGAATGATGAAAGTGACAGCGTTGCAGACATGGGCAGGCGCTCCAAAATCATCTCCCCGGCATCGCGCTTGTAAATAAACGAGTAACCAAACTGCCCGCGCGTGATGATATTGCGCATCCACTTGAAATACTGCACATAAATGGGGTCATCGAAGCCATACACTTCACGCATACGCTGCTCCCATTCTGGCGAAACCTTACCCGATTGGGCGCGCAGGCGTTTCATCAGGTCGGTCACATAGTCACCCGGGGGCAACTGGATGACAGCAAACGATACCATCGAGATCACCCAAACGGTGAAAACGGCATACAGGAAGCGGCGTAAGAAATACTTCCACATGGCAATCACTCCTCCGAGAGTTTGGGGTGGCCGGCGTAAACCAGCCACCCCAAATCTATTCATGCGTACAAAAAACTATTCTTTGATAAACCACTGCTCAGGGCGGTTGATCTTGTCCACGCCTTCGAGCCAGCCACCCCAGTAGCTATCGGGGATGTTGTGCAAGCGAACGTGAACAGGAGCATAACCCGGCCCGGGGCGAGAGATGCCGATGGTCCAGAAGATATCTGCCGACTTTTGCAGAACTTCTTTCATCTTTTCAATTTGACCATCGGTCGTGGGCTGCTGGATGGCGGCATCGAACATGTCGCGTACTTCCTGGGCATAATCGGGCTTGGGCTGTCCAAACTCGTTATTGGGATCGTTGCCCAAAATCCAGGCCTGACCAAACATCGAGAACCATTCACCCGGAACGTGCCAGCGGGGATCGAGCAGCACGGTCAGGCCAGCACCACCTTCGCCGCCGTGGTACATGCTCATATCGAAGCCATTCTTGCCGCGGATCTCGCCAAAGACGACATCGGTGACTGCGTTGAGCTGAACGTCAACGCCAACCGCTTTCCAGTAGCCGATCAAGATTTCGGCCACCTGCACCCAGTGAGCGCCATAAGACAGGTCGCTGCTGACCAGGAAGACGATGCTCAGGGGACTGCCATTGGGGGTCAAACGCATCCCATTGGCATCCTTCTGCGGGATAACCATATCGAGGTACTCGTTGGCTTTGTCTACATCAAATTCGATGTACTGGTTGCAGAGCTGTTCATTGTACAGAGGGGAGCTATCCAACGGGCAGACCTGGGCGGGGGTACCCTGACCCTGGAAGACAACTTCAATGATTTCCTCGCGATTGATCGCGTAAGACATACCGATGCGGAAATTCTTATCATTGAAGATTTTGTTCTTCTCTTCATCCAGCACGGTCAGGTTGAAGTGGATGGACTGGGTATTGCCGCCATCGGGAACCGGGCTCAGAATGCGAATGGGCTTGCCTTCATCAACGGCATCGAAGTAGATGGCGCGATCAGATTCGGCGACATCCTTGACAAAATCGAGATCGCCGTTCAGCATGGCGAAGGTGCGGCTGGATGCGTCCTGGTAGGATGTGCCATCAATGCCATCCATATAAGGCAGTTGGTTGCCCTGATCGTCCACTTTCCAGTAGTAGGGGTTGCGGACAAGGATGATGCTCGTGCCAGTACCAAGTGGTTGGGTTACGATGAACGGGCCAACCGAAGGCAGATCGACATTTTCAAAGAAGCGGTTGGGGTCACCCCAGGTATCGGGGCCTTTCTTAAAGAACAGGCCGATCCAGTCCTTCACGGTGCCATCTTCTTCCACGAGCTTGGCAACATCGGGGTTGTATTTGGCATGGAACTGCTGGAGATAGTGCTTGGGATACTGGGTAAACTGGCGGCCACCCCAGGTGCAGAGTTGGTAGAGGAAAGTACCGTAGGGCTTGGGGAAGATCAGTTTGACGGTGTAGTCATCAACTTTCTCGAATTTGAAGCCGTCTTTTTGCACGGCAGGCAGCCAGTCAGCGCCAATGCCGCCGGGGAACAGGTCGGCATTGCCGATCACGTCTTCCAGGTAGAACATGATGTCGTCGGCATCGAAGGGATCGCCATCACTCCACTTCATACCCTTGCGCAGATGGAAGGTAAACTCGGTAGCATCTGCGCTGACATCCACACTTTCAGCGACGTTGGGCTCCCAGCTATTGAAATCGGGCGTCCAGGTCACGAGGTGTTCCCAGCCAGCCAGGTAAAGGAAACCACCCCAGGCAGCGCTGGTGCCGACAAAGCCGAAGCGCATGGGTTCGCTATACTGACCCGCCTCGACTAAAGGCATAACAACCATCGGGTTTTCGGGCAGGCGCTCGTCAACCGGCGGCAGCTCACCAGCAGCTACTTTCTCAGCCAACATGGGTGCCTCGTTGTACTTCGCCATCGGGGCTTCGGTGGCTGCCGGGGCTTCGGTCGCTTCAGCCGGGGCTTCCGTTGCAGCCGGGGCTTCCGTTGCAGCCGGGGCTTCGGTGGCAGCGGGGGCTTCAGTCGCTTCCGCCGGAGCTTCAGTCGCAGCGGGGGCTTCGGTCGCTTCAGGGACTGCGGTCGGGCTCGGCGATTGTGCGCATGAGGCCACCAGCAGGCTGATCAGGACCAGGATATTCAAGATCGCGATTTTACGCATTTTGCTCCTCCAAGAGTGGAAAATTAGATGATAGGCCAAACATTTTGAACGAGATTACTAACAGGATTAGGGGATACTGATTTCGGTTTCTGCGTGAACCACCTCCTCTCGCTTTTCAGTCACGTCAGATGTCGTTTGTTCCTTGCCATTGCGCACACGAACCGAATCGCGTACCAACAGTTGGGTTGCAACGACATTGGCGATCTTCGGCTGGTCGGGGTTTTGGGCACGCTCCAACAACGCACGCACCCCCAAAATCCCCATCCAGCTTTTATACACATGAATTGTGGTCAGGCTTGGGGTGATTGCTTTGGATAAATCAATATTGTCAAAGCCCACCACGGAAATATCTTCTGGGATACTCAGACCCATATCGTGAGCGGCATTGATTACGCCAATGGCGACATCATCATTGACGCCAAAAATAGCCGTGACCGGCGGGTTTTTGGTTAACAGGCTGCGCGTGGCTTCATAGGCATGGTCGCGGGTCATCAAGGTATCTATGGCATAGGTATCTGATATGCCATATCTACGCAGTGTGCTGAAGTAGCTGTAACGACGTTTCAGCACACTCGGAGGCGATTTCTCATTCGAGCCGATCAGCCCGATGTGCCGATGCCCGCAATTGACCAGGTATTCAATGGCCGTTTGTCCCCCGCGAAAGTTATCTGACACAACGCTATCCAAATTCAAGCGCGGTGCATATCCATCCACTAAAACAATTGGCACATTCAAGCGCTGATGGATAATATCCACCATATCTTCGATGAATGTGCCAATCAAGAGCAGCCCATCAATGCGCTGATCACTCAACATGGCCGGCCAGTGTACGGGACGGTTACGCTCGTCCACCTCAATAGATGACATCATCAAACTGAGACCACGCCGGCGGCACTCCCCCTCCACCCCCAATTGAACATACGAGTAAAATGGATTGACAATCACTTCATCATTCAAGCCATAATCGTGCTTGGTTAACATCCCAATCACCGAAACTGGCGTCTCACACGGGCCAGCAAATTCTTTGATCGGGTACCCCAGGGCCTTGGCCGCATCCAACACACGTGAACGGGTCTCAGGAGAAACATTTGGACGATTATTCAGGGCCTGGGAAGCTGTCCCTATCGAAACCCCGGCCATTTCAGCGACTTCACGAAGTGTTGCAGATGCCGACATGTTAGGTATGTTTGATGGACTGTGTGAATTTTTGAATGGTTTTTGGGAATTTTCATTGAACTTTCAATGAACGTTTCGATTATATATTAACTGATTCTTAAAGGCAAGTAGCAATTTTGCAAGCACGCAGGATCGCACAGAAAACAGATGGCTTGTTGATAAAATAGAGCATTCTCTATCTCATGGTGAGGTGGTTGCCCATGCGACCTTTGCTGGCACGATTAAAATCATGGCTACTTTCGCTTTTTCGCCGCTACCCGGGTCATTGCCGACAAGTCATCCTGCACTACCGTCGGCGCAAGGCAGATTACGCCGGTTGGGGTTTGCATATCTGGGGAGATGGCCTTGACATACCTTCTTGGGATGAGCCGCTTGCGCCAACCACGCAGGATGATTTCGGCATCACCTGGGTCATCCACCCCCCCGCGGAAAATACCGCGCTCCACTACATCATCCACCATGGTGATGAAAAAGACCCGGACGGCGACCAAACCCTGGTTTACGACCGGCAGGGCTGCGAAATCTGGCTGGCGCAAGGCCAAGAGAAAGCATTTACCAATCCGGCAGACGCCCTGGCGGCCCTGGTCATCCGGCTGCGCCCCGCCCCACGCCCCAAGACACATCAAATCTGCTTTCACTACCACCGCCCCGGAGAAGATTATGACAACTGGGGATTACACCTCTGGGCTGGTTCTACACAACTCACATCCTGGGAGAGACCCCTTCGCGCCATCGGACAGGATGAGTATGGCATTTACTGGTTGGTTAATTTCCAACCAAAGGCAAAAACGCTGAACTACATTCTTCACAAAGGCAACCTGAAAGACCCAGGCCCTGACCAAACAGTGGATATATTGACTATGGGAAATGACATTTACCTGATTCAAAACAGCAACCAGCAATTTACCAATCCAGAGCAAGCGCTCGAAGCCAGCGCCATTGCAGAGATTGGCGATATTCGGCAAACCGCCGAAGCGTATTGGCTCACCCGCACCCTGATCGCCTGGCCACGCGCAAAGGACCCCCTGGCATCGTACACCCTTCATTACAGCGAGGAGGGTAATCTCAAAATTACCCGGTCTGGCATCATCCATGATCAACATTTCCCGCTGACCTGGGTGCGGGCAAGCCTGCCCGACGAACTGGCCGAGAAATATCCCCACCTGCGGCACGCCGCCCTGCTGAAAATCCCCGACCAATTTACTGAACCCATTCCGCAGATATTACTTGGCGAATTTGCCCTCTCGATGAAGTCAAATAGCAAACTGCCCAACGTGACGAGCTTGCAAATTCCCGGCGTGCTGGATGATCTGTATGCCCACGAAGCCCGCCGCGCCGCCCTGGGCCTCACCTGGCAGGGGGCGTTGCCCACTTTGCGTGTGTGGGCCCCCACGGCTCGTTCCGTCTGCCTGGTGTTGTATCCAAATTCGGACAGTGACCCTCAAAACAGCCAGCGCTTTCCAATGACCAGAGACCATGCCAGCGGAGTATGGGAAATCACCGGGCCGGCAGATTGGCATGGCCGGTACTATTGCTACGATGTCGAGGTATTCGTCCGGCAGGCCGGCCAGTTCATTCACAACATTGTCACCGACCCCTACTCGATCAGCCTCTCCACCAACTCGCTGCGCAGCCAGATCGTGCGGTTAGATGCCCCCGAACTGCTTCCCGACGCCTGGAAGGACATGGTCAAGCCGCCCCTGGCTGCCTTCACCGATATTGTCCTCTACGAACTACACCTGCGCGACTTCAGCGCCACCGATGCCAGCCTCCCACCTCATGAACGAGGCACTTACCTCGCTTTCACACATCCCGAAGCCAACGGTATGAAACACCTGCGCCGCCTGGCCGAGGCTGGCTTAACCCACGTTCACCTGATGCCTGTCTTTGACATCGCCACCATCAACGAAGACAAAAGCACCTGGAAGCAGGTTGATTTCGACCTGTTGGCGCAATACCCGCCCGATTCTGCGCAACAGCAGGCCGCCGTGATGGCCGTTCGCGAGAGCGATGGCTTCAACTGGGGCTACGATCCCTTCCACTACACCACCCCCGAAGGCGCTTATGCCGTACAGCCCGATGGCGCCACACGCCTGCTCGAATTTCGCCAGATGGTGGCCGGCCTGAACCAGATTGGGCTGCGGGTGGTGATGGATGTGGTCTACAATCACACCCGCACCGCCGGGCAAGACCCGCAATCGGTGCTGGATCGCATTGTCCCCGGTTACTACTACCGCCTCGACGAAAAAGGCTACATCTGCACATCCACCTGCTGCCCCAACACCGCCACCGAACACGCCATGATGGAAAAGCTGATGCTCGATTCGCTCAAGACCTGGGCCACCCAATACAAAGTGGACGGTTTCCGTTTCGACCTGATGGGCCATCACATGCTGGAGAATATGTGCCATGTGCGCGCCATGCTCGACTCGCTGACCCTGGAACGCGATGGCGTAGATGGCAAAAAAATCTACGTTTACGGCGAAGGCTGGGATTTTGGCGAGGTGGCCGGAAATGCCCGCGGCATCAATGCCACCCAATATAACACCGCCGGCACATCCATTGGTACCTTCAACGACCGCCTGCGCGACGCCACGCGCGGCGGCAACCCCTTTGGCGACGTAACCGAACAGGGCTACCTGACCGGCATGTACACCGACCCCAACGAAGCCGATGCCTACCCCCCCAGCCTGCGCCTGGAAAAATTGCAGCAACAAGAAGACCAGATTCGCGTGGCCCTGGCCGGAAACCTGGCCAGCTACCTGCTGGTCAACCGCCTGGGTCAGGTTGTCCAGGGCGATCAAATTGGCTACCGGGGCAGTTGCGCCGGTTACACGTACAACCCTGAAGAACATATCGCCTACATCTCCGCCCACGATAACGAATCGCTTTTCGACTCTATCCAATACAAAGCCCCCCTGCGCCTCTCCACAGCAGAGCGCGCCCGCATGCAAAAGCTGGGTCTCAGCCTGCTGCTGCTCAGCCAGGGCATCCCCTTCCTCGATGCCGGCAGCGAATTGCTGCGCTCGAAGTCCATGGATCGCGACAGCTATAACTCCGGTGATTGGTTCAATAAGCTCGATTTCACCTACCAGCACAACAATTGGGGCGTTGGCCTGCCGCTGAAAGATATCAACGGCCATCGCTGGCCAGTCATTCAGCCACGCCTGGCCAACCCGGCCCTGGCCGCCACCCCCGCCGACATCCTGGCTACCCGCGATCACACCCTCGAAATGCTGCGCATCCGACGCGCTTCGCCCCTGTTCCGCCTGCCCACCACACAGGATATTTTCCAACGGGTCAAATTCTTCAACAATGGGCCGGGCCGCATTCCAGGCTTGATCGTGATGGCGCTGGACGACAACCCACCTTTGCCCGATCTCGACCCCGAGGTAGATTTGATCGTCGTCCTCTTCAATGCTGAAGATACGCCCGTGCGCTACCAATTCTCCGAAGTATCTTACGCCAATTTGCATCTGCACCCCATCCAGGCGCAATCGCTCGATCCGCTTGTCCGCACGGCAACCTTTGAGGCATCCCACCGCCTGTTTACCATTCCAGGGCGCAACACGGCAGTCTTTGTCGGACAGGGCGTGCTGCCTCCTTCTTTGCACTTCACCCACGGAGTTTGAAATGTCCCTCTCCAGCGTTCATACCCGCCAGAATCATTTACGCCAGGCCATGCTCCAGCATGGCTTCGATGCTATCGCCCTCAATCCTGGGCCCAGCCTCGTCTACCTCACCGGCCTGCACTTCCATTTGATGGAACGGCCAACTGTACTGATTTTTCCAGCGCATGGCACGCCAGCGCTGATCTTCCCCGCCCTCGAACAGGCCAAATTGCGCGCTTTACCGTACCCACTGCGCGAATATCCCTTCAGCGATGACCCTGCCACCTGGCCGGAAACCTTCCGCAACGCCGTGCAGGCAACCGGTTTGGAGGGCAAAAAAGTGGGGGTCGAACCCACGCACTGGCGCTTCTTGGAAATGACCCTGTTGCAAGAAGCCGCACCCCAGGCCCATTTCGCCGCCGCCACCGCCATGTTGGACGATCTACGCGTCAGCAAAGATCAACATGAAATTGCTGCCATGCAAAAAGCCGTCCATATTGCCGAAAACGCCTTGCGGGCCACCCTGCCGGGCATCGTGGTTGGGGCAAGCGAGGCGCAAATCGCTGCCGAACTGACCGCGCAGATATTGCGCGCCGGTTCGCAAAGCGAACTGCCCTTTGCCCCCATCGTGGCTGCCGGAGAAAATTCGGCCAACCCACACGCCACCCCCTCAAATCGCCCACTGCAAACGGGCGATTTGCTGATCATAGACTGGGGCGCAGCCTGCGAGGGGTATATCTCCGACATCACGCGCACCTTCGCCATCGGCGCGGTGGACGATGAGCTGCGCCACATCGCCCAAATTGTGCTGGAGGCCAATGCGGCCGGGCGCGCCGCCGCCATGCCGGGTGCCTCGGCCAGCCAGGTAGACCAGGCCGCCCGTCAGGTGATCGAAGCCAGCGGCTATGGCGAACGCTTCATCCACCGCACCGGGCATGGCATTGGCATGGAAGCGCACGAAGCGCCCTACATCCGGGCCGGCAACCACCAGCGCCTCACCCCAGGCATGACCTTCACCATCGAACCGGGCATTTATCTGCCCGAACGCGGCGGGGTGCGCATCGAAGACAACGTGGTCATCACGGAAGATGGCGCAATCACCCTGACATCCTTAGCGCGCGACCTGATTGTGTTGTAGCACCTATGCGCATCAAAGCCATCTTGTTCGCATTTGCGCTCAGCGCGCTTTGCTTCCTCATCGCTTGTACTGTTAAATTACCCACCCTATCTGATCCAGAATCATCACAGGAATATAGCCGCGACGTGGTAGGCCGGTTGGAAAATGAGACCTGGCTGATCCAGACTTTGACTGCCCGGCGTACCCCGATCAACGGCATTACCCTGTGGCTGCGTCCGGCCCAAGCGCCCAGCGGCAGCCTCACCATCCGCCTGTACGCCGCGAGTGACCGCACCACGCCCCTGGCCGAGACCACCATCGCCCAGCAATCCATCACCCAGGGCGGCCCAACGCTTTTGGAGTTAAAGCCTGACCGCCCCTATCCTCCTGGCAACACCTACGAAATCTACCTGCAAGCCAGCGGCGCACCGCTCGAAGTGCTTGGCCGCGGTGAAGATGCCTACCCCGCTGGCCGTCTCTACCAGGCCACCGGGCAGGGCCTGCTCCCCCTCGAAGCCGACCTGGCCTTTCGCCTGACCTACGCCTACGACCTGTCCGCCGCGGCTGGCGACCTGGGCCGCGCCATCCCGCACCTGTGGCTGATCTTCCCTTTTGCGGCCCTGCTCATCTTGCCCGGCTGGCTGCTGCTCGAAATGAGCGGCCAGGGCAGCCATTTCGATGCGGGCGAACAGGTGGCCTTGTCGGTGGGGCTTTCGTTGGCGCTGCTGCCGCTGATTTTGCTGTGGAGCAGTGTGGTCGGCTTACGCTGGAACGCGGCCATGCTGCTCGGCGCGCTGGGCCTGATGGGGGTGATGGCGGCGTGGCGGATGAAGGCCAGATGGCAGGCGGCCAGGTGGCAGGTTTCGGTGGCGACGGTGGCGCTGGCGGGGGTGTTTGGTTTGAGTTTGTGGGTGCGTTTGGTGATGGTGCGCGACCTGACCGCCCCGGCCTGGGTCGATTCGGTTCACCATGCCGCCATCACCCGCCTGATCCTCTCGCAGGGCCAATTCCCCGCCACTTATTCACCCTTCATCGAGATAGACGCTCACAAATATCATGCCGGGTATCACGCTGGCCTGGCCGCTTTCAGTGTGTTGAGCAGGCTGGATGTAGCCAAGGCCATGCTGATCTATTCGCAGGTGCAAAATGCCCTGGTGGTCTTTGCGCTCTACGCCCTGGCAAAATTCTTCACCGGCGATTGGCGTGCCGGGGTGGTGGCCGGGCTGATCGGCGGGCTGCTGACCCCCATGCCCGCCTATTACACCTCGTGGGGACGCTACACACAATTGGCCGGGCTGCTCATCTTGCCCGCGGTTGTGATCGGCTTTCAAACCCTGGTCACACGCCCCGCGCTCCCCGACCTTCCACCGCTCCACGAAGAACGCCAAACCCGCCAACAGCCAGGCTGGTGGATACTCTTTGCGCTGGCAGCCGGCGGCATGTTTTTGATCCATTACCGGGTAGCCGCCTTTAGCGGCTTGCTGCTATTCGCCCTGTTCCTGTTTCAATTGCGCTGGCAGCGGGCCTGGAATGTTGACCTGCTGCGCCGCACCCTGGGCTGGGGGCTGGCCGGCGGCGGGTTGGCCCTGCTGCTGAGCCTGCCCTGGACTTGGGCAACGCTTACAGGCGTTTTCGCGCCCATTGTGGCGGCTGGCGGCCAGCGCGGCCAACTCTTTGCCGATTTCTCCTGGTCGTACCTGACCGCCGCCCTGGGCAAAACGACCCTGGCGTTGGCCGTCGTTGGCCTGGTGGCGGGTGTTTTGCGTCAGCAGCGTTGGGCAGTGGCTTTGCTGGCCTGGGTGGGCTTGCTTTTGCTGATGGCAAACTTGGGACCGTTGGGCGTGCCGGGGGCGGCCGTTTTTTCCAACAATACCAGCGTGACCATTATTTTCTTTATTCCCATCGCCATTCTGGGAGGCTACGCGTTCAGTCAGGCTTACACGCTGGGCAAAACCGGGGTTTCCATTTTGTTGACCCTGCTGCTGATCGGCCTGGCGTGGGCTGGCGCAACCCAACTGCCCCCCATCTTGCGCGCTTCCACGCTGCTCTTCCGCCAACCAGACCACGCCGCGCTCGCTTGGGCCAGCCAGAACATCCCGCCTGACGAAGTTGTTTTGATCAACCCATTTTCCTGGGGGTACAATTTATACGCAGGCAGCGATGGCGGCTTTTGGCTTACCAGCCTGGCCGAACGCCCCACCATGCCCCCGCCGGTGTTGTATGGCCTGGGGCAGCGAGAAGAGATTTTGCGCATCAACGCCGTCTGCCAGCAGGTGATCGCCCAGGGCGGCGACGCCGCGGCCTTGTGGGGGATTTTGCAGGCCGAAAATATCCGTTATGTGTACGTGGGGGTGCGTGGCGGGCCGATCTCACCGGCGGCGCTGCACGCCAGCCCATTGTTTGAAACATTGTATCAACAAGACGGCACGTGGTTTTTTCGTGCGGTCGCAAAACCTTAGCAAATTCTCTGTGTATAATGCTTTTGATGGGTAATGTTATCATGTGACCCGAAGGAGGTAGCACGATGAACAGGCATCATTGGCTGCGCTGGTTGTTGGGCGGCTTTTTGCTGTGTCATCTTCTGCCGGGATGCCAGGCAGCCGGGCCGATCAAGATCGGTTATGCCGGCGATCTGACCGGCAAAAATGCCGGGATCGGTGTGCAGGGCCGCAACGGGGCCGAGATTGCCGTGCAGGAGATCAATGCTGCCGGCGGCATTGGCGGGCGCACCATTGAACTGCTCATCCAGGATAATGGCGGGACACCGGAAGGCTTGTTGGCAGTAGACGAAATGCTCATCAGCCAGAATGTGGTGGCCTTGCTCGGCCACATGGCCAGTTGGGAATCCGTCAGCGCTTACCCGATCATCCAGGAAAAGAAGATCGTATTGTTCAGCGCAACCACTTCGACCCCTGAACTGAGCGGAAAAGATGATTATTTTTTCCGCCTGATGCCCGGAAACCCACATCATTCGCAACCCCTGGTAGATTATGCCATCGAAAATCAATGGCTGCGGGCTGCGCTGGTATATGACCTCAGCAATAAAGCCTACACGCAGACGTATGCCGACAACTGCGCCGCCCAATTCGAGCAAAAAGGCGGCCACGTCGTCGGCCAGATCACCTTCGACCAAACGACCAGCCCCGATCTGCAACCCCTGGTGGCGCAAATCCGCGCCATGCAGCCCGATGTGATCCTGGTCGTTGCCAGCGGCCTGAATACGGCCCTGCTGACCCAATACATCCGCCTGGACAAATGGGATGTTCCGGTGATCACGTCCAACTGGGCCTACACCGATGAACTCTTGCAAAATGGCGGGCGCGCGATTGAGGGGGTTGTGCTGACCTCCCATTTTTTCAACGATTGCAATACGCCCGAATACCTGGCTTTCAAACAGAAATATCAAGCTACCTACGGACAATTCCCCACATTTGCCGCGGCCATGTCGTATGAGACCACTTACTTTCTCACCCAGGCCCTGCGCCAGACCAAAGGGCAGACGCAGGGCTTGAAGGAAGCCCTGGAACAGGTGGGCACCATGCGCGGCCTGTGCGAGGATATTGTCATGGATGAGTATGGCGACGTGCTGCGCACCCTGTATTTGATCCGCGTGCAAGGCGGAACATTCACCTTGCTGGATGAAATCTCTCCGCGACGATGAACTTTTCTGCCCACTCTCGGCCCTTACAACCCCGACCGTTGCAGAATGTCTTTTCGGGCTTGCTGTTTCAGCGGTTGTTTTTACCGTTACTTTTTTTGTCGCTGGTGACAATCGTTCTGGTCAGTTGGTTTGCCTACCAGTTGCTCACAGCGCAATTGCTCAGTTACAACCAATCGGTGGTCTATGTGGTGGAAACGTACATCAGGGGGGCTGGTAATGTGCTGGATACGCTTGCCGTACATGGGCGCACCGCAACCAACCAGGAGATAAGCCGGTTATTTGCAGCCCTGCTGGATTCCTATGCTTCTTTCGATGCTTTTTACCTGCTCGACGAGCAGGGTCAGGTTGCCGCGGCGGCCCCGACCGATCAGATTGCCGTTGGGCTAGATATGTCGAGCCAGGCGTTTTATCAACCCGCGTTAATCTTGCCGGATGTGGTGATTTCAGCACCTTTCATTTCCGCCCGCACCGGGCAGCCAACCGTCTACCTGGCCCAGGATATTGACGGGCGCAAGCTCATGGTGGCCGAACTGAGCCTGAGCGCCTTGCAAGAAGCGCTCATCGCCACCGGCCAGGCCCAACGGAATACAATCGTATTCGTGACCGACAGTTACGGCAACCTGATCGCACACCCTCAAGCAGCAAAAGTTCTGCAACAAGAGCGTTGGTCGGGCATCGAAGTCGTGGAACGCACCGCCACCGATGATGTTGTTCTTTACGACCATGACGATCCCACGCACGACTTAAACCGACACTACGATTTTTTGACCGCCACCGACGTGCGTGAAACCGGCTGGTATGTGGTTTCGATGACCCCCGTGGCCGAATTTGTGAAACCGTACGCGCTGGTGGCTGCCGGGCTGACCCTGGGCTCATTGACCATTTTGCTGCTGATGCTGCGTTCTTTTTTGCGCCGTTTTCAGGTGTACGTGGTCAACCCCTTACGACAATTCAGCGATTGGACGAATAATACGGCCGCCGGCAACTACCTCAGCCCGTTGGACAGCCGCCCCCTGCAACAACTTTCGATCACCTTCAACGAACTGGAAACCCTGCGAGACGATTTTTATCGCATGAACCAGGCCCTCAAGCAGCGCGAAAAAGAACTGTGCGAAGCGCAAGACCGCCTGCAAGAATTTAACACCCAGCTCGAAGCGCGCGTCAGCGAGCGCACCACCCAACTGGAAACGGCCCGGCGCGAAATGGAAGCCTTCTCCTATTCCGTCTCGCACGATCTGCGCGCCCCTTTGCGGCACATTAACGGGTATACCCAAATCCTGCACGAGCAATATGCCGATCACCTGGATGACCGGGGGCTAAAACTGCTGCAAAATGTCAACCAGGCCAGCTTGCGCATGGCTGCGCTGATCGATTCGTTGTTGATGCTTTCGCGCGTCTCGCGCAGTCAAATCCGCTATGCTCAGGTAGATTTAAGCGCTACTGCCAGCGAAATTGCCGCCGAGTTGAACGCCAGCCAGCCCGAACGCCAGGTAGCCTGGGAAATTCAACCTGGCCTGCACGCCCTGGGCGATGTATCGCTGCTGCGTGTGCTGTTGAATAACCTGCTCGGCAATGCCTGGAAATTTACCGGGAACACCCACCAGGCCAGGATTGAACTGGGCCGCCAGGAAGAAGAAGGCCGCCAGGTCTTTTTCGTCCGTGACAACGGCGCCGGATTTGACATGGCCTATGTGGACAAACTGTTCAACCCCTTCCAACGCCTGCACACCGAAGACGAGTACGAAGGCACAGGCATTGGCCTGGCCCTGGTGCAGCGCATCATTCACCGGCATGGCGGTGAAATATGGGCACAAGCCACACCCGGCCAGGGTGCGGTTTTTTCATTCACAATTGGCACAAAGGATCAGACCAACCAGGAGAAACGATGACTCACACAAGCTCTTTATCCACGATTTTTGAACAAGGTGAAGGCATCTTGCGCATGATTCCCTGCTGGGTGCCGCGCAACTTCAACCAGCCGGGCCAGCGCATCCGTTTGCACCCCGATGACTATTACGCCCTGGGCACGAAACGCGGCGCCATCAAAGAACGCTGGTTTTCATCGGTCACCGCCGCCGACAACGGCCCGCTGGCCGCCTGGGATGAAGGCATGAGCTATATCGCAGGCAGCGACGACATCGCCGACAAAATCCTGTTCCGCGATGCCGTGCAAGAACTCGGCCCAGCCCTGATCGGCCCGGCGCTGTGGGACAAATACGCCAACTGGCCGATGTACTCCAAATTTTTCGATTACAAACTGCCGCTCTTCCACCACCTGCACCTCGACGATGCCGCCGCCCAACGCGTGGGCCGCCTGGGCAAGCCCGAAGCCTACTTCTTCCCCAAGCAGATGAACAACTACCCCGGCGAATTTCCCGTCACCTACTTCGGCTTCGACCCCGCCGTGACCCAAGACATGGTGCGCCAACGCCTGCTCGACTACGAAACCCGCGACACCCGCCTGACCGAACTCTCGCGCGCCTATCGCCTGACCCTGGGAACAGGCTGGTACATTCCCGCCGGCGTTGTCCACGCCCCCGGGTCGCTGTGCACCTACGAACCGCAGTGGAATTCTGACGTGGCCTCCGTCTTCGAGAACGTCACCGCCGGCGAGGTGATTGGGCGCGGCTCACTGGTCGGCAGCGTGCCAGAGGAGCAAAAGCAAAATGTAGATTACCTGATTGACCTGATGGATTGGGACATCAACGTAGACCCCTTCTTCGCCCAAAAATACTTCCGCCCGCCCCTGCCCATTCCGCAGACCGACAGCGGCTTCAGCGAAAGCTGGATCACCTACCGCACACCGTGGTTTTCGGCCAAAGAACTGAGCGTGGCCCCCGGCGCCAGCGTCACCGTCACAGACGGCGCCGCTTATGGCTGCATCCTCGTCCAGGGGCATGGCACATTCGGCCCGCACAACGCCGAGGCCGCCATCCTGCTGCGCTTCGGCCAACGCAGCGCCGACGAGTTCTTCGTCAGCGAAAAAGCCGCCAGCGAGGGCGTGAAAATCGTCAACCACAGCCGCACCGAACCGATGGTCATCCTCAAACACTTCGGCCCCAACCACCCCGACGCCCCACAATAAGGATTACCCCAATGCTCAAAGGCATCCCCCCCATCCTTTCCCCCGAACTGCTCAAAGTGATGCGCCAGATGGGCCACGGCGATGAACTCGTCATTGGCGACGCCAATTTCCCCGCTGCCAGCGTGGCCGCCAACACGCCTGGCGGTCTGCTGCGCGCCGATGGTCACAACGTCGTGCCGCTGCTCGAAGCCATCCTCAAGTTCTACCCGCTCGATGTCTTCGTCGAACGCCCGGTGGCTGTGATGGCCGTCGTCCCCGGCCACGATTACGTGCCAACCGTGTGGGACGAATACCGCCGCGTCATTCGAGCCTCCGGCGAACCCTTCACCGATTTCGACTTTGTCGAACGCTTCGCCTTCTACGAACGGGCCAAAAAGGCCTACGCCGTCATCGCCACCGGTGAGAAAGCCCTCTACGCCAACATCATCCTCAAAAAAGGCATCGTGCCATGAAACCGCGCGACGTCGTGCTGGAAGCGCTCCACCACCGCCAGCCGCCCGTCACCCCCTACACGCTGGCTTTTGAAGGCGATGTGGCCGCCTGCCTCGACGCCCACTACAGCGGGGCGCACTGGCGGCAACGCATCGTCCCCTATATCGTCGGCGTAAGCGCGGTGGATACCGACAAAAAAGAGACGCTCGACGAAGCCCACAATCGTGACCCCTACGGCGGCCTCTGGCGCACCGACCGCCTGCCCTGGCACCTCGAAAAGCCCCCGCTCAGCCAACCATCCTTCGACGGCTATACCTTCCCCAGCCCCGAAGATTTCTACCGCCCCGATTGGAAAGAACAGGCCCGCCAAACCATCGCCGCCAACCCCGATTCGTTCATCGTCGGCCACCTGGGCTGGGGGCTGTTCGAGCGTAGCTGGAATTTGCGCGGCTTCGAGAACATCTTAATGGATGCTATCGAAGCCCCCGATTTCTTCGAGGAAGCGCTCGATAAGCTGATGCACCTGTACCTGGCCTTCGTCGAGTACACCGCCGACCTGCCGATTGATGGCATCCTGTTCGGCGATGATTGGGGCGACCAGCGCGGCATCATCATCGGCCCCAAACGCTGGCGCAAATTTCTCAAGCCGCGCTGGGCCGAAATCTACGCCGCCGTTCACCGCCACGGCAAGCTCGTCATGCACCACTCGTGCGGCTCGGTGGCCCAGGTGATGCCCGACCTCATCGAGATCGGCATGGATGTGCTGGAAAGCGTCCAACCCGAAGCGGCGGGGATGAACCCGTATGAACTAAAAGCGAAATGGGGCGACAAAATTAGCTTCTGGGGCGCACTGGGCAGCCAGAGCATTTTGCCGTTCGGCACGCCCGCCGAAATCCACGCCGAAGTGCGTCGCTTGAAAGCGGAAGTGGGCCGCGACGGCGGCTACATCCTCGCCCCCGCCAAACCCCTCCAGCCAGAAACGCCCACCGCCAATGCGGTGGCGGTGTTGGAGGCGTTTACAGAGTAATTGATCGCTTGAAAACCACGAATAATCTGAATTAGCACGAATAAAAACATTCGTGAAGATTGGTGTCATTCGTGGTTCGCACTTTTGATTTGGAGGCAACCCATGATTCGCACAACCGAAACCGGCCTGATCATCGAATCGCCCACCACCACCGTTGAATTTGTCGGCAGCCGCCTGACCGCCATCCGTGATAGCGTCACCGGCGAAGCCTTCCTCGACCTATCGCTGGCCGAAGGCGTGCCAGGATTCGACCTGTTCCGCCAAAATGGCAGCAGCGCCGCCCTCGGCCAGCACCCGCTTGCCAGCGAAGTACACTTTCATATCCTCAACGAGCGCATCGCCGAGATCATCCTCAACGATTGGGAATGTGACGTTTCGGTGCGCGTCAGCGTGGACGAAGCCACCGGCGACATCCTGCTCGAACCCTCCGCCTGGACGATGCAAGGCGGCGTCTACGGCATCGGGCTGAACCTCCCCGGCATCCGGCGTGACCTGGATGTGGTCGGCCCCTTCCAGCAAGGCGCACGCGCCGCGCTTTCACACCCGCAGATGCAGGGCAAGCGCGCCACCTGGCCCAACGATTGGGAAGCGGGTTTTCTCGTCTTCGCTGGCACGGAAGCGGGGTTCAGCGTGCAGGCGTGGGATGAACATTTCATTTTCAAAGCCGTCCACATCGGGCGCGAGGGCAACCCGCAAACGGTCAGCTTTGTCACGCAGGCTTATGGCCCGCTCGAAGCCAACCGCTGCGTGGGAAACCTGTGCTGGCGCATCGCCGCCTATCACGGCGATTGGACCGTTCCCGCCCGGCGTTACCGCGACTGGTACTGGCGCGCCTACCGCCTCGACGAAGCCGCCCGCCTGCGCCCCGAATGGCTCGATGACATCCGCCTGGCGGTTTCGTGGTGTCCCACCAACCCCGGGCTGCTCGACGCCCTGGCCCGCAAAATCAACCCGGCCCAGGTTTTTCTGCACCTGCCCAACTGGCGGCCCTTCATTTACGACCAGGATTACCCCACCTACGTCGCCAGCGAAGATGGCAAAGCGTTCATCGAAAAAGCACGCCGCCTGGGCTTTCACGTGGCCCCGCACGCCAACACCTGCCAGATGAACCCCGACCACCCCTTCTTCTTCCAGGCGCGTGATTTTTGCACGCGTTTTCCCCAAGACCTGCGTTGGGGCGGCTGGAGCTGGCTGCCCGTGCAGGGTTGGGGCGCTTTCGGCCCGCCGCAAAGCTACTCGCTGATGCCCGCTCACAAAGATTGGAATATCCTCGTCAACGTCCATCTGGCTTGGTCGCCCTGGCGGCGGCAACTGACACGCCAGGTGGCTGAGTTGATCCATCAGCACGATCTGGATGCCATTTTCGTAGACGTGTCGCAGTGGATTCACAACAGCGACAATGCCACGCTCGAAAACCTGAGTTACGCCGAAGGTTCGCTCAAACTGATCCGCGAGTTAGCCGAGTTAGCGCCGCGTTTCTGCGTTTCGGGCGAGGCGCGCAACGAAATCTCCACCCAATACCTTTCGCTGGTGCAGTTCCACCTGTACAACTTCGCCCACGTTCACGCCATTGACGGCCAAGACGTGACCTGGATCAACCAGATCACCACCCCGGTCAACGAACTGCTCTTCAAGGGGCTGACGCGCGGCATCGGCTACAACTACGGCCAGGGCAGCAACCGCCGGGCGATGATTGACGCCACGCTGCAACAAGGCGCTATCCCCACGCTCATTTTCGAGACCGGCGACCCGGTGACGGAATTGGAAGGCGTTGAAGCGCGCTATATCTTGGAGAAGGCGAAATGAAAGACCCAAACACAACCCTTCGTGACATTTTTGCCGCCACCCGCAGTTACGAAACCTGGCTCGGCCAACATCTGCCCCTCGATGCCGATCACCTGGCGCGCAAACATCAGAAGATGACCGAGAGCGCATTCGCCTTTCTGCGCGCCACCTACTATCGCTGGCTGGAATTATGGCAAGCGCTCTGCCCCGAACTGCACGATGCCCCGGTCATCCTGGCGGTTGGCGACCTGCACGCCGAAAACTTTGGCACCTGGCGCGACGCCGAAGGCCGCCTGATTTGGGGCATCAACGATTTTGACGAAGCCGCCAGGCTGCCCTACACGTTTGACCTGGTGCGTCTGGCGGCCAGCCTGCGTCTGGCTGTGCGGCAGTATGATCTTTCTGGTTTTCGTTTTCACCGTATGTGCGCTTGTTTATATAGTGGCTATGCGCAAAATATCAAGATAGGCGGACGACGGCCCTTCGTTCTGGCAAAAGACAACGAATGGCTGACCGAACTGGCGCAATTCAGCCTGAAAGACCCACAACGCTTTTGGAAAGAATTGCTTGCCCTGTCTGACGCGACCGACATTACCGATGAGGCACGCCAGGTTTTGCTGGCGGCCTTACCCCCAGATGCCAGCGCGGTGCGCTTTGTCCGGCGCACCGCCGGGCTGGGCAGCCTGGGCCAGCCGCGCTGGGCGGCATTGGCTTCCTGGCACGGCGATTGGATCGCCCGCGACCTCAAAGCCCTGCCGCCCACGGCGCAGCACTGGTTCAACCCGGCCTCCGCCCCCACCCCATCCCCGCGTGCCGAACTCGTTCAACAAGCCGTGCGCACCCCCGATCCTTTTCAAATTATCCAGACAAATTGGGTTGTGCGCCGCCTGGCCCCCGATTGCAGCAAACTCGATCTCGAAGACATCCAATCGCACCACGATTGGAGCGCCATTTTTTACGCCATGGGCTGGGAAACGGCCAACATCCACCGCAACCGCCCCGAAAATGCCGCCATCATCCAGGCAGACCTGGCCCGGCGGCCACACCGCTGGCTGGATGTAGCCGCCAAGCGCCTGTGCAAGGCGCTGCGCGCCGACTGGAAAACGTGGCGAGATGGTTATACAAAACAATTCTGAAAAGAAGCGCTGCTACGCCACCGCTTGCGCCAGATAAAACCTGGCATATTTCCGATCCGTGCGCCCGATATGGCCGACGATCCAGGTAAAAGCATCACTCAAGGCGCTGCGAAAAGCCGTATCATCATACAACTCGATTTTTGGTTTGAGTTCTTCAAAGGATTTCTTGAAGTTCTCGTGAATCTTCTTATGTTCTTCAAGACCAGGAAAAGCCATGCTCTCCATAAACTGCTCTTCATTGGCGAAGTGTTCAGTGACATAACCCGAAAGTGTTTCACTAAAATAACGGCGCGCCTGGTCTTTCTTGCCTTCACTAATCAAAGAATGAACTGCGTTCAGCATATCAACCAGCTTGACATGTTCCTGATCAATGACATCAATACCAAGCCGAAATTCTGCATCAAAATCGAACAATTTCTTAGCCATCAGTCAACTCCCTATATCTTTTATCTTTCTAGCAACGACACTCTGTCGAGCCGCCACAGACCGAAACTCAACCGGAAATGCCTCTTGTAACTTATTGATATGACTGCTCAATTGCGCCCGCAAGAATTTATGAGATTTAGCCAACTCATCTGTAGAAAAGTTCATAATGATAAACTCGAAGATAGCGTTGGTTTCGGAATTTTCTAACTCGGTCGCAAGCTGGAATGCATCTTCCAGGTTGTACACGTTGCTCAACCTATCTGGAGATGCTGCTCTAAGGCAATCATTCAAACCGCGCAACATATGCGAGTTAGCAGGTTCCAACAACCGGTCAGCGGGCAAACTTTCTAACACACGTTCCAGATAAGCTGCGTGACCTCCTTCCTCATCAGCATAATGCTTCCAAAAAGAAGCCACCGTTCTGTGTTCGGCAAAGAAATCTGCAAAACTTTCATACAAAGTTTCAGCCGCCCTTTCTAGTTCAATGGCTTTCCCAAATAGTTCGCGAATGTTTGCAACAGTTTGAGACATTTCGTCATCCTTTCAATCTATTGAGGGATATTTTACAACGCACAACGGTTGATTCCATGCGAAAAATATCTTTTCTCTTAACAGCTTTGTTATGTGCCGCATTTGCGGTGGCCGCCTGGCCGCGCTCGGTGGCTTTTCATCCCTTGAAAGAAGCTCCCAAACAGCGCCCTTTCCGGATTGGCGTTACAGATTCCGGTTTCGGCTCAGCTCTTTACGCAAACACCATTGCCTACGCCTTCAACTCGCTCACACCCGAAAGCGTGATGAAGTTCGAGAGCATCCACCCTTGCCCACCGCAGTGGCTGATCGAAAGCAATGCCAGTGTCGCCGCCTGGGTAGGCAATGAAGGCGCAGCGCGTTGCACGCTCGAAAACGCCGCCGATGACGAATGGCACTGGGAAAAATTGCACCGTCTGCTCACCTGGGCGCAGGAAAACAACATCGGTGTGCGCGGCCACACGCTGCTCTGGCACATGCAAAATCCCGGCTGGCTGACCCACGAAACGATCAGCCTGACTCGCGCCGAGCGACAGCGTGTTATGGAAGAACATATTATGGTGGCTATACGGCAGACTTGCTCGTATGCCAACCTGTATGCCTATGATGTGGTCAACGAAGGCATCCAGCCGGATGGAACGCTGCTGCCCACCCCCTGGTCAACCATCCCCAACTACATAGACCTGGCGTTCCGCACCGCCCACCAGTCCATCCTGGCCTGTAACCGCCCCGACATCAAGCTCTACTATAACGATTTCAGCTTCGAGTATGGGGAAGACAAAGCCGACGCCCTCTACAATTACCTGGGCAGCCTGCTGCTGCGCCAAAACCCTACTCCCATAGATGGCATCGGTTTCCAAACCCACAGCCAATATCTGCATCGCCGCGCCGTCCCGCACGACACAGCCGCCCTGCGTGCCACCCTCGAACGCTTTGCCAACGGCCTGCACCTCGAAACCGCCATCACCGAAACCGACTTACCCATCAGCGCCACACCACGCTGGCCCTGGTATGAAGAGCAGGCCCGTTGGTTTGGCGAACGCCTGCAAGCCTGCCTCAACGCGCCGCACTGTGTTGGCTACACGCTATGGGGAACGCACGACGGGGCGTCGTGGCGGGTCTATTTCAAAGGCGACCTCGACCCGCTGATCTTTCACGATGCAACCGAAATGGTTTTCGACCCCGATCAGCAGCGCTGCGTCGCCCCCGGTGCGCTGCGCTTGCCAGGCAACGAGCGCTACTGTCCCAAGCCGGCCTACCAGTCGCTATGGGACGCCTTTCGATAATACACCATGCCAGGAGGGGTATAATTCGGCCTACCCCCAACCACCCGGAAAGCCTAACGGTGGAAATCCCTTATGTGTTAGAACGAGGAGCATGGAGACATGGAAAAAAGAATCGTCCTCATCGGTGCTGGCAGCGCCCAATTTGGCTACGGCACCATCGGCGACATCTTGCAAAGCAAGGTGCTGGAAGGCAGCCATATCGTGCTGCACGACATCAACCCCACTTCGCTGGCCGTGGTGGAAGAAAACGGCCGGGCGTTCATCGAAGCGCATCAACTTCCCTTCACCCTCTCAGCCACCACCAACCGGCAGGAAGCCTTTCAAGGGGCCGATTTTCTGATCAGCTCGATTGAAGTGGGCAACCGTTTTGAACTGTGGGAGCAGGATTGGCGCGTACCGCAGCAATATGGCATCCGCCAGGTATATGGCGAAAATGGCGGGCCAGGCGGCCTGTTCCACTCGCTGCGCATCATCCCGCCCATCCTCGAAATTTGCGCCGACGCGATGAAAATCTGCCCCGCAGCCACCGTGTTCAACTTCAGCAACCCGATGAGCCGCATCTGCACCACCGTTCATCGCGCCTTTCCTGAGCTGAAATTCATTGGGCTGTGCCACGAGATCGGCTCGCTGCGCATGTTCCTGCCGCAAATTTTGGGCGTGCCTTACGAGGCCCTGGAAGTGCGCGCTGGCGGCTTGAACCACTTTAGCTGCGTGCTTTCGGCCAAATATATCGAAAGCGGCAAAGACGCCTATCCCGACATCCGCGCCAAAGGCCCGCAATTCTTCGGCAACATGCCCTCGCTCAACACCATGTTCAAATACTTCAAGGAAACCGGCCAATGGCCGGAAGAGCCAGAGCATTTCGCCCACGTCGAAACCGAATCGTGGCCGGAACGCCGCGTATTTCAGGTGATCCTCGAAAAATTTGGCCTGATGCCGATCACCAGCGACAGCCATTTTGGCGAATACGTTCACTGGGCCTACGATGTCACCGATCACAAGGGCATCCTCGATTTTTACAACTTCTACAAGCTCTATCTCGCCAACGCCCAACCCAAGATCGAACTGCATCTCAGCGAACGCGTCATCCCCATCATCGAGGGCATCCTCACCGATGCGGGCTATCTCGAAGAAGCCGTCAACATCCCCAATAACGGCCTGATTGCCAACCTGCCCGATTGGATCGCGGTCGAAGTGCCTGCCACCATCCATGCCGATGGCGTGCGCGGCGTGCCGCTAGGCCAGCTGCCACGCGGCTTCGCCGGGCTGCTGATGAACCAGGTGGCCGTCCACGATCTGACCGCCGATGCGGTGATCAACAAATCGAAAGCGTCAGCTTTGCAAGCGCTGCTGGTTGACCCGGTCGTCGGTCAATACGAAGGCGTGGCCGAAATGCTCGATACCATAATCGAATACCAGCAGCCATGGCTGGGATACCTGAAATAAGAGGCCAAAATGACCGAAGAAGAAACCCGCCCCGCCCCCGTCTATACTGGCATTGTCAAACATTGGGACCCGCAAGCCGGCTATGCCGTCTGGATGCCGCACGACTGGCGCAAAATTGACATGGTGGATGACCGCAAAGGCTGGATTTTCACCCCCTACCCCGATCATTTCGACACCTGCTTCATGTGCGAGAAGATCACCCTGGAAACCAAAGTCATCCCCGAAGACGCCGAAATTTTGATGGAAGGCTTCGAGGCGGGCATCCAGAGCCTGCCCGATGCCGTGATCGAATTTCGCAACCTGGAAACCGGCAAGATGACCGTCATCATGGAGGCCAAGTTTACCTTCACCGAAAACGGCCAGCGGCGCAAACGATGGGCCAAAAGCCTGTATTGGGGCGAGGCCAACCTGGTGTTGATCGCCCAGGGTGCCACCGAGGAAGATTACGCCCACTGGGAAGGGATGCTGTACAACGCCATGATGACGTATGAGTTGTTGTAGTCAGAAGTCAATCGAATGGCAGATAACCCCACCGCAGACCTAAATAGGGAACCTGCCTTGGCCCCGCTGGAATGCCCGCATTGCGGCCTGGAGATCGCCGCGGCGCCGTGGCCGCAGGAATGCCCGCAGTGCCGCCACCCCTTTGATCTGGATGCTCAATTCGCCTACTGCCGCGGCCACAACGCCTTCACCGTCGGCCAGGATTTGCTGATGGCCTCCTTCCGCCAGAAGCGCAAGGGACGCCTGCCGCCGCCAGACGAGGTGGAAGGGCTGGAATGTTATATGCAAGCGTATTCTGCATTGCAGCAGGCCTTCCACGGCAAACTGGCCGAGAGTCAACGTCAATTGAGCATTCGCATGATGGCTTCTATCGTACAGGTATTCCAGCATAACACGATGGTCTCGCCCATGGAGGCATCGTATTGGTCCACGCTTTTGGTCGAGTTGAACTCACGGGCGGAAATAGCCACGCTGCAACAAAAACTAGGCCAAAGAAATCCCCTCGGGCCGTTGGGGTGGCCGCTGCGCTGGCGCTGGCAAACGCGTATACGCCAACTCAATCAGGCTCTGGCCGAACTGGATCAGAAATTACGCATGCTGGAAAGGCGCATCGGCTTCACCGAAAGAATGCACGTCCGCAACAAGGCATAAAACAAGCCAAAGATACAGGCCCTGGATAAAATCCAGGGCCTGTATCTTTTATCGTCGGTCATTACGGGCTTACGTCGTCCGTCAAACCACAAACTGAACCAGCAGGCTGACAATCAACACGGCCACTTGAATTCCCGCGACCATGCCGATGCGCTTCAACAAAACGCCCTGCTTTTGCCCCATGCGGAAATAGTATTCGATGGCAAGAGACAAAACCACCGCCACCACGCCGCCGAAAAAGAGCATCCCCTGGTCAACTGCGCCAATGACAAAGCCAGTATCCAATTGGGTGCGGACACGCTCATTCTCTGCGCTGGCCTCCACCTGCCTGACCTGAACGGCCGTCAGCACATCCAGGGTGGCCTGGCGCACGGTCAAGGCGTCTACCACGACCAAAAAAGAGCAGATCAGCCAAGCCAGGCTGTATAAGATAGGCAAGGCCCAATGATCATTTTCCTGCACAGCAAACTCCCGCTCAGCCCAGCACGCCGCGCAGTTTCAATTCGGTTGAAAAATGGCAGGCCGAATAGTGCAGTGGTTCTATCTCGACCAATGGCGGGGTCTCTTTCGAGCAGATATCTTTGGCGTAGCGGCAGCGCGGGTGGAAGTAGCAACCCGAAGGCGGGTTGGCCGGGCTGGCCACCTCGCCCGGCAGCTTGATCGGGCGGTCGCGGCGGCGCGGGTCAGGCTTAGGAACGGCGGCCATCAACGCTTCGGTGTAGGGGTGTTTGGGGCTGTAGTAGAGCTTTTCGGTGTCAGCCAGTTCCACCAGGCGGCCCACGTACATCACGGCCACGCGATCCGAGATGTGTTCGACCACGCTCAGATCGTGGGCGACGAAGATGTAGGTCAGGTTGAGGTCTTTCTGCAAATCTTCGAGCAGGTTGAGCACCTGGGCCTGGATCGAGACATCGAGGGCGGAGACGGGTTCGTCGCAGATGACCAGTTTGGGGTTGAGCGCCAGGGCGCGGGCAATGCCAATGCGCTGGCGCTGCCCGCCGGAGAAGGCGTGCGGGTAACGGCTGCGAAATTCGGGGCGCAAGCCAACCGTACGCATCAAGTCGGTCACGCGGTCGTGAAGCTGTGCGCCGCGGGCCACCCGGTTGATCACCAGGGGTTCGGCAATGATGCGCTCGACGGTCATGCGTGGATCGAGCGACGAGAAGGGGTCTTGGAAGATGATTTGCAGGTTGGAGCGTACCTTGAACATTTCTTTGCGCGTCATCTTTTCCAGGTTGAGCCAACCTTCATCGGGGTCATTGAAGCGAATTTCGCCAGAAGTCGGCTCCAATAACCGCATAATGGTACGCCCGGCAGTGGTCTTGCCGCAGCCGCTTTCGCCTACCAGCCCCAGGGTTTCACCTTTTTTGACGAAAAGACTGACGCCATCCACCGCCTTCACCCAGCCCTTGCTGCGGCGGATGAGGCCCTGCCGCACGGGGTAGTGCTTCTTCAGGTCAACGACATCCAAAATCAGTTCGTCACGGTTCAAGGTTGGTGTTTCATTGGACATTGGAGACCTCCTCGACGGCATCAGAGTATAAGAAACAGCGCACCACGTGGCTCTTGTCCACCACCGTCAGGCCCGGAACGGCCACATCGCACTTGCCGCGCATGGCTTTGTCGCAGCGCGGATGGAACGGGCAGCCCTTGATGGCTGAATAGGGATCGGGAACCACACCGCGAATGGGTTTGAGGCGTTCTTTCTGGTGGCTGCCCACATGCGGGATCGAACGCAGCAGCGAACTGGTATAGGGGTGCTTGGGATTGTAGAACGTATCGTCAATGGTGGCTTGCTCGACCACACGCCCCAGGTACATCACCGTCACATAGTCGCACATTTGCGCCACCACGCCCAGGTTGTGGGTGATGAAGATGATCGTCATGTTGTATTGCGCCTGGAGGTCGCGCATCAGGTCGAGGATTTGGGCTTCGGTGGTCACGTCGAGGGCGGTGGTGGGTTCGTCGGCGAAGAGGATGGAGGGCGTGCAGGAGAGCGCCAGGGAGATCATCGCCCGTTGGCGCATGCCGCCGCTCAGTTCGTGCGGGTAGCGCTTGAACACCAGGGCCGGGTTGGGCATGCCCACGCCATCGAGGATGTTGACGGCGCGCTTTTCTGCTTCGGCCTGATCAACGCCCTGGTGCAGCAAAATCGCCTCCATAATCTGGTCACCGACCGTAAACGAGGGATTGAGCGAGGTCATCGGCTCCTGAAAGATCATGGACATTTCAGCGCCGCGGATGCTGCGCATGATTGGGCCCATGCCATCGAGCTTAGTCAGATCGACTTCGTCAATGATCCCGGTGGCTGCGCCATCTTTCCCTTTCTGTTGCTGGCGGTAGAGGGTGATATTGCCCTTGACGATGCGGCCCGGCTTGGTGACCATGCGCATGATCGAAAGCGCCGTCACGCTCTTCCCGCAACCGCTTTCGCCGACCATACCCATCACTTTGCCGCGTGGGATATCGAAATTGACGCCATTGAGCGCCCGCGCCACCCCAATATCGGTATAAAAGTAGGTATGCAGGTCGCGCACTTTCAAAATGACATCTTCGCCCTCAAAAATTGAAGGCTGTGCTGGTTTGACAAGTTCAACAGGTTGGTTGGTCATGTTTCAGCCTGCCTTTCCGTTTAGATGGAGTAAGGGTCAACGGCATCGCGCAGGCCGTCACCAATTAAGCTGAACAACAACACCGTGATCACCACCGCCAGGGCCGGGATGAGCAGCCAGGGATGCTGCACCACCACGCTGACCTGCTGCGCATCACGCAGCAACGCGCCCCAACTGACCGCCGGCGGCAAGATGCCCAGGCCGAGGAAGCTCAGGGCCGTCTCGCCGAGGATCATGCCCGGAATGCCCAGGGCAGCGATGACGATGATATGGCTGGCACCATTGGGCACCATGTGCGTGAGGATGATGCGCGCATCCGATGCCCCGGCGGCCAGGGCCGCCTGGGTGAAATCAGCCGCCCGGTAAGAAAGCACCTTGGCGCGTAACTGGCGCGCCAGGCCCGTCCAACCGACCACCGAAAGCACCACCGTGATCAAGAAATAACGATGGACGACGGTAAAATCTTGCGAAATATCGGGCATGGCCGCCGCCAAAGCGGCCCATAGGGGGATTTGCGGGAAAGCGCCCAGCACTTCGATAATGCGCTGCATGATGTCATCAATGATACCCGCAAAATAGCCTGAGGCCGTGCCCAATATAGACCCCAGCACAATGCTGAGCAGCACGCCAAACAAACCAACGGTGGTCGAAATCTGCCCACCGACCAGGATGCGGGCAAACATATCGCGCCCCAGGCCATCGGTACCCAAGACGTAGAAGCGCTGCGGGGTATCTTTCAGACCGAACAAATGCAATTTGGTTTTGATCCCAAAGACCGATACTTCATCACCCTGAACAAAGAAGCTGATCGGGATGAGTTTTTCTTTGTCAACGGCAAACTCAAATTTGAAGGTCTCTTTATTCAGTACAGTCGTCGTGCCATAGGTGTAAGGCTGCAAGCCGAAGCGACCGTCTGGCCCGATGAAGGTAAGCGGTGAAGGCGGGCCGAAGATGTATTCGGTATCCTGGAATTGATACCAGTTGGGGGCAATAAACTCGCCCAGGAAAACCACGATGTAGATGATGATCATTCCAAACAGGCCGATCATCGCCAGTTTGTTTTTGCTGAAGCGAATGCGCATCAACTGCCATTGCGACAGATCGCCCACATCGCTGACTGGCTCGTCGAAAAATTCGACATGCTCGTGAACTTCTCCGGGGGGGACTTTGGATTCAGGTTGAACTGCGTCAGTCATGTTTCACCTCTCGTTTTGCCAATCACTCGTAACGGATGCGCGGGTCTACCCAGGCCAGGGCAATATCGGCCAGCAGGTTGCCCAACACACCCAGGATAGACAGGAACATCAGGAACGTGGCCGCCAGGTACAAATCCTGGTTGAGCTGCGCATTGAAGTACATCGGGCCGACCGTGGGCATGTTCATCACAATGGCTACCACCGTTTCGCCTGAAATAATGCCTGGCAGTGAGCCGCCCAGGATCATGATCAGGGGGTGCATGGCGTTGCGCACGGCATGTTTCCAGATCACCGTATCTTCTTTCAATCCTTTGGAGCGCGCCGTTTGAACATACTGCATATTCAGCACATCCAGCAGGTTAGCGCGCATGATGCGGCTCAACCCGGCCGTGCTGCCAAAGGCAATCACCACAATGGGAATCCATAAGTGGCTCAGTAAATCTACAAATCTGGCCCAACTCCACGGCGCGCTCTGGAATTGATCTGAAAATAAACCACCCACTTGCTGACCTAACACGCGTTGGGCAAACACCATCAGAACCAGGGCAACCAAAAAACTGGGGATAGACAGCCCGAAAAACTGAACCACTGTGATGAGATAGTCTGGAATGGTGTAGCGATGCGTGGCCGAATACACCCCCAATGGCACCGCAATACCCCACGAAAGCAACAGTGAAAACACCGAAATACCAATCGTAAACGCCAGCCGTTCTCCTATTAAGTCTTTCACTTCCTGGCGATATTGGAATGATTCACCGAAATCACCGCGTACAAACCCGGTAATCCACTTCCAAAAACGGACATAGACCGGGTCATTCAAACCATAGCGCAACTCAATCGCGCGAATTTGGTCTTGTTGAATATTGCCACCTTGCTGGCGTAAACGGTTGATCTCAAATTCGACATACGAGCCAGGCGGCAACTCCACGATGAAATACCCCACAATACTGATAATCACCAAAGTCACCATCATATAACCAACACGGCGCAAGATGTAATTGATCATGGCTTCTCCTCTTCCTACGTTTTGCAACCAAAAACTCACTGCCCCTTGTTCTGGCGAGCCATTGCATCCCAGGTGTTGAAAAAAGGCAGGAGGGGGCTCCCCCCTCCTGCCTGATTGAACCCTGCTAACAACTAAACATTCTTGAAGGAATACGTTTCGGGGTTCGTCACCGCCGGATAGGGGATGATCCAGGGGTTGCAGAAACCGCCGAGTTTGAGCTGCTCGCGGGTGGGGACGTTTTCGAGGTCTTTGCTGACGATGATGATGCGCGGCGTGTTGCAGACGGTGCCCAGGAAGAACGGGCCATCGGTCATGTGGATTTCGTTCATCTGCCACACCAATTCAGCGCGCTTGATCTCATCCACCTCGAAGATGGCCTGATCGTAGAGGGCGTGCAGTTTTTCGATGGGGGTACCCTTGTATTGCGGGTCATCCACATTGAAGCGCGGCGGCTGGCGATCCCACGGCGAAACGTCGGCTTCGCTCATGGCCTTGTCGGTGCCGGCCTGCAGGCGTAACTGGCCGCACAACGGCGCCCAGCGCTCGGTCTCATCGGGGATAACCCACGATGGGTAGAGCAGGTGGTCGGGGCCATCGCCCACTTCCCAGGCGGTGCGGAACTCGAGCTGACCGGCGCGCCAGGACGGGCCAAAGTCGGCGGGCGGGATCTGGTTGATGATCACGTTCAGGCCGATGTCGGTCCAGTTCTTTTGGGTGATTTCCAACACTTTGATCGATTCACCAGCGGCATCCGCGCCGATATCCACTTTGAACTCGAACTTCGAGCCATCGGGCAGTTCGCGGAAACCATCGCCGTCAGCATCCACCATGCCGATCTCATCGAGCAGGGCTTTAGCGCCTTCCGGATCATAATCCACAGCCAGGGTGCGGAATTTTTCGTAGTGAGCCTGGGCGGCTTCGTTGAAGTTGAACTCGAAGGCCTTGGGGCTCATCGAACCGGTGGTGGGGGTGCCGGTGTCGTAGTACACAATGCGCTGAATCGTCGGGCGGTCAATGGCGTGTGAAATGGCGCGCTTGAACTTGGGGTTGCGGAAGAGTTCGCGCTTGACATCGTCTTTGGCGTCGTAGTTCCAGAAATACATCATGCCCGTACCAGAGCCGGTATCCCAGAAGCGGGTTTCGTAGTTGCCTGTCGCTTCGCCTTCTTTGAGGGTGGCCACATCGCCCAGGGTAAGCTGGTAAGTGTAGACTTCCCAAGAAACACTGCCTTGCGTGACCTGCAAGAGGAAGAACTGCGCGTCGGGCGAGGCTTTGATGTCCATACCGTCCACGTAGGGCAGTTGGTTGCCTTCGGGGTCAACGCAGTAGTAGTAAGGGTTGCGCTCCCAGGTGGAGAATTCGCCTTCTTTGAACTCGGTCAGCATCCAGGCGGTCAGCACGGGGCATTCGGGGTTGATTTTGTAATCAATTTTGCGGTCGTGTTCGACGTAATCGGCGTATTCGGTGTTGTACTTGGGATTGAACTTTTTGGCATACGCGCTAGGAACAATCCACTTAAAACCGATCTGGCCGTTGACCCACATCGCCAGGCGTTTGGCGGTCAGCGGGGCTGACTTGGGGAAGGTGATCGTCAGAGTGTAATCGTCTTTGGCTTCGAGAACCGGCAGAACGCCGCCGATGGCGGGCAGTTCGGAAGGTACCTGATCGGTGTGATCGGGGTCCAACACCATGTCATTCCACCAGTACATCACATCGGCGGTGGTGCAGGCTGAACCATCCGACCATTTCAGGCCCTTGCGGAAGTTAAGCGTCCACACGGTGTTATCGGCATTGGCCGACCACGATTCGCACATACCCGGGGCAACGCCAAGACCGTCATCCACCCAGCGCAGCGGGGAATGACCGTACATACCTGCGGCAGCGCCGCCGGCATGCCACCAGTGCGCCATCTTGAAGCGGCCACCATACTTGCCGATCTTGTCCACCGGCTGGAGGGTCAGCGGCACATCGGGCAGGCGCTCGGCCAGCGGAGGCAGTTCGCCAGCGGCCACTTTGGCGGCCAGCACGGGGGATTCTTTCGAGACGGCAGCGGCGGTGGGGACGGGGGTGTTGGTGGGCTCGGCAACCGGGCGAGGGGTGGCGGTGGCTTCAGCCGCCGGGGCCTCGGTAGCTTGCTCTTCCACAGGGGCTTCGGTCGTGGCGGCCTGTCCACAAGCGGCCAGAACAACACCACCCACGGCCAGGGCTGATAGCCGCAGGAATTCTCGACGATTGATTTGCGAGATTTGAGACATTTGGGTAATCCTCCTGAACAAATGGTTGCTAAAAAAGGGTTGGTCTTGTAGGAAAAGAATGTATTCAATTAGGATTGATTAGGGGGCACCTCCGGTTAAGAAAAGCTCAACTATCTGTCCGTTATTTCTTTTGCGTCCAAACAGATAGTTGCGGAAAAGGATGGGATGGCAATCAGCTATACCGACCCTCCACGCACACACCACGTGTCGCACTGAAAATAAAAAGCCTGGCGCTCTCCTTTCCAGGGAAAACTACCAGACTTCCATTTGCTTCTGTCTGTTGTGACAAGTCATCTGTAAGCTGCCAAACGGGTTACGGGGCATCGTACAACACCTTTCAATTATGTTAACCAAGTTCAAAATCCTTGTCAAGGTTGTCTGACAATCTCGACTCGTAAACTGGACTGACGAATGACGAGTTGTGGAACCAGGAGCACCTGATCTTGGTCAACTACATTCTCGCCCAAAAGACCCAGGAGCAAGTTCATCACACGCTGGCCCACTTCCCAAATCGGCTGGCGCACCGAAGTCAATGCCGGAGAAAAATACTGCGCCAGGGGAGTATCATCGAAACCGGTCACGGCAATCTGCGAACCTAATTCGAAACCACGCTGGCGTACCGCTTCAACGGCCCCGATCGCCATCACATCCGAAAAAGCGGCCAGGGCTGTCGGGCGCTGTGCTTCGGGAAGAGCAAGCAGGGTGTGAGCGGCCAAACGACCTCCTGCGGTTGTTCCCTGGCAGTACTGCACCCAATCCGCATCAGGTTCAATACCGGCTGCCAGCAGTCCATCGCGGTAGCCCTGCATTCGATCCTGTCCAACACGGGATTCGGGTTGCCAGGCCAACACACCGATCCTCTGGTGACCCTGGCTGATCAAATGCTCTGTCACCAGGCGCATTCCAAGCGCGCCATCCACATCAACGAAAGGAAAGGAATACTCGGCATTAGAACGCCCAAAAGCGACGAAAGGCACTTGCCGCTCATGCAAGAAGTGGATACGTGGATCGTTATATTCCACACCAGAGATAACAAAGGCATCCGCCAGGCTGGCATCCAACAGTTCTCGGTAGCCTTTCAGCGCATCTTGCCCCGAATGATGCGGAAAGCACAACAAATGATAACCAGCCGATTCAGCCGACTGCGCCATGCTCTGCAAAAACTGATCCAACACGAAGTTGGTATTGTCAGGCGGCGCTGGCGCCCACGAGTAACCGATCAAGTGGCTGCGTTGAATGCGCATATTGCGGGCAATCAGGTTGGGCCGATAGCCCAACTCACGCACGGCCGCCATAATGCGCAATTCCGTTTCTTGCGTGACACGCACCTGCCTGTTCAGCACCTTAGAAACCGTCTGGTAACTGACACCTGCTCTTTGAGCAACTTCCTTCAGGGTGATACGAGGAGGCACGGTGGAATTTTTCTCCTGATAATTCAAGCGAACGTTCGTGCGAACGTTCGTGTATAAAATCATAGCAAATTCCAAAACCGTTGTCAAGCGCTTTGACGCGTCTGCTTCATCCTCCTACTCGTCAAAAATCCCCTTATCCAAAGGCGCATAAATGCGCGTTTGCGCCAGGCGCATCTTCAACACGTAATGGCTCTCGATAGCGCTCAGTTGGGCCGGCGTCCAGCGTGCGCCCCGCGAATCCCAACCTTCAGGGTCGAACAGCAACATCAAGGCAAATTTTTGGTCGTAGATAGCCTCGAGAAACGGCTGTTCATCCCACACCTGCCCCGCTACCAATTGTTTGTACTCAAACGGTTGAAAGGCCAGGCGTTTCCCCGCCAGCACAACCAACCCCATAAACTCATCGGCCAGCACCGGGCCGCTGGCATTCTCCACCAACGCGATCATCTCGGCGATCTCCTGCCGCTCGTGGCGGGCGCGATGCGTGGGCCAGGCGTAATAATCCTTGAGATTCCAGGCATACAGGCCATCAATTTGCACCGCCAACAACACCACCAGAAGCGCTTTCAGCCACCACCTTTTGCCCACCCAGGCACGCCCCTGCCAGGCGGGGCCGGGCCACGCCACCATCAACCCCGCCAGCAGCGCCAGCGCCGCCGAAAACTCGAACAGGTAATTGACGTTTGAACCGTCCTTGCCAATCGTCAGCGCCGAAGCCGAGGCCGCCAAGAAATAGGGCGCCGCCAGCCACCACGCCTTCTGGCGCAGCCACACCGCCGCCAACACATAGATTGCGCTCGTAATCAGCAGATAGGGCAGATGCTCACGCATCGCGTTCCAATAGTTCCACAGGTTATCCCAAATAAACGGGTTGACGTTGGCCGTGACGATGTTGAAAAAGAAACCGCCCCCGGTCAACCCGTTCAACAGCAAAAACAAGCTGGCCGAAAAGCCCCCCGTCCAGGCGGCCAGTTCGAAGGCGCGCCAGCGTGGTTGGCGGCTCAACAGCCACACAAACGCCGCAAATGGCGCCGCCAGCCCGTAGGACTGCCGGGTGAATATCGCCCCGGTTAACAGCGCTGCCGTAAGCAGGATCGCCTTGCGCGGTTCAGGCCAGCGCACAACGACAAACAATGCCCCCCAACTGACCCCCAGGGCCAGCGAGTCTACCCGCACGAAACCGGCCCAATGCAGGATATACGGAAGGGTCAGCAGGAACGCCCCGCCCACTGCCGCGGCCAGCCAATCTTGCGTGAGATAAGGAATGATCAGGCCGATGAACAGCGCCGCCGCCAGCAAGCTGATCAAATTGATCACCCGCCCGTACCAGAAAGCCGGGCCGAAAATCCAGGCGAAGGGCAACTGCACCAGGTGATACAGCGGCGGATAATTGCCAATGGTATAGGGCAACTGGCTGATGTCGCTGGGATAAATGCTTTCGAAATGCGCCAGGCGCATCACTTGATCCAAGATCGGCCCTTCGCCGTAGTCCACGTTATACGGGAATGCGATCAAAATGCGCATGTAATCGAAAAACAGCCACACCGAGCGCGCCAACGCCAACGCCAGCACCACGGCAGCCAAGGTGGTCAAAATTTTGGGCAGCCAGGCTTTGAGCCAATTCATCGCAAACTCCTTAATCTTTCAAGCTATCCAGCGCGGCCTGCGGCCAGGAAATCGCCACGCCGCGGGCCTGCAAAACCGACTGGAAAGCCGCCAGCATCGCTGCGTCGGCGCGCACCGAGGAGGGGTGGACGCCCCTGGCCAGGCAATAGGCCGCCAGCGCCCCTGCCGCCTCGCCGATAGACCATTCCACCGGCTGCAAACGGTAAGCGCCATTGCTCAGGTGCGTGGTGTTGATATTCTTGCAGGCGGCGATCAGGTTATCGCATTCCAGCGGGATCAACGCGCCAAGCGGGATTTGGAAGGGCAGCGTGGGGGCGTACATACTCCTGCTATCGCCCACCGCCGGGTGCAAGTCCATTGCATACCAGCCGATGCCCACCGAATCGGGAAAGGACGCCTGGTCGCGGCCGGGGTTCGTTTCCACGAGAATGTCTTGGGCGGTGATGCGATACAGGCCGCGAATGCGCCGCGCTTCGCGCACATAAGGCGCCATGGCCAGACCGGAGCGCGTACCCAGCGCTTCCTTCGCCAGGCGCAATTCGGGGTAGCCGTATCCCGAACCATCATCGCGCGGCACTTCGGTTTGCAGCCAATACAAGAAGCCCAGCGAAAGCCGCCGCGCTTCATCGAGAATGGCGGCGGCCCGCGCCGGGGGTTGATCAATCGGGCTGGCCCAGTGATAGTCGTTGCCGTGCCAGTTGATCAGCGCCAGGTCGTTGCGCTCGCCGCCAGGCGTCAGCAGGTTGGCATCGAACACGCGCCGGTACGTCCAAAAAGGCAGCGGCACTTCAGCAGAACCGTCGAAAAAGCGATAGGGGATGGCTTTGCCCTCGCGGTTGTACAGGGTCAGGCTGTACGGCTGGCGCCGGCGAAAACGCTCGTAACCGCGCGGCTTGCGGATAATGTGACTTTCCCCAGGGCAAAACTCGACCACGAAACAAAAGGTCAGGCTTTGGATACGTTCGGGGTGCGGGCCATCGCGGCTGGCGTCAGCCTCGCCGGTATCTTCCTGGGCTTCTGCGCCGGTGACGTAGGGTACGCCCGCCAATGGCAGAAGATCGCCGCAATCGGTTGCGTCGAGGAAGTAACCCGCCCGGATCGAAAACGCTTTGCCAAGTCGGGCCACCTGCACCGTCTCAACATGCGTGGGGTCGCCCTGGCAGGCCAAGAGCCTGGTCTGCGTGAAAATGCGCACCCGCCCGCTTTCAACGTGGGCAGCCAACATGGCCTGCAACACTTGGAGGCCCACACGCGGCTCGAAGCACAGGCGGCTGACCCAGCCATTGCCGGGGTTGAGCGGCTTGCCATCGGCCATGACCGCCGGGGCCTGATAACGCTCCTGATAGGCCCGCCGCACGGCCTGGCGAAAGGCCGTGTAGCCGCGCGTTGGGCTGACGGTTTCGATCAGGGCGTGTTCATCGAGGGGGGCCACGGCCTGGCTGGTCACCTGGCCGCCGATCCAGGGCGTGCTTTCGGTGAGAATGACGCTGACGCCGGCTTCTGCCGCGGCCAGCGCTGCCGCCACACCACCCAGGCTGCCGCCCAGGATAGCAATATCGCATTCAAGGATGGGTAGATCATTTTGCATGAGATTCCTCCATTGGGCCTAATCGGCCAGCAGGGCATACAGCGGCTCAAAAGCCTGATACGCCTGATTGAACAGATCATACAACCGCTGATAAACCACCCGGTTTTGCGGGTCCGGCTGCGTGACATCGTGAATGGGGGTCAACTGCTCGGCTGCCGCGAAACCAGGGTAGAGGCCCACCCCCACGCCGCCGGCCACCGCCGCGCCAAATGAGGTGGCCTCAGCCAGCAGCACCGGACGCTGCACGGGCAGTTCAAAAATATCGGCCAAAATCTGCCGCCAAATGCGCCCCTGCGCCCCACCGCCGATCAAACGCATGGCATCTACCGTTAAACCCTGCTGGTGAAAAGCATCCAAAATGACGCGCAGATTGAAGGCCACGCCCTCCAGCACGGCCCGCAGCATATCGGCGCGCGTGTGGCGCATGGAAAGGCCAAAAAAGGCGGCGCGGGCGTCGGGATTCCAGCGTGGGCTGCGTTCGCCGAGCAAATAAGGCAGGAAAAGCAGGTTGTTCGCCCCCGGCGGCGATTTTTCCACCTGCAAGTTGAGCAATTCGTAGGGGCTGATACCCAAACGAGCGGCGGCATCCTTTTCTGGCAGGCCGAGGTTGTCGCGCGCCCATTGATAAGCGCCCCCGGCAGACTGCATGGCCCCATTGGGCGAATAAACGCCCGGAACGCAATGTTCAAAGGTGTAGACGCGCATCGTGGGATCGATCAATGGTTCAAGCGATGCCGCGCCGATCCACGACGACGAACCGATGTAATTGAACGCCATGCCAGCACGCACCACACCCGCCCCCACCGCCGCGCACATGCCATCCCCGCCGCCGATCACCACCGGCGTACCTGCCGCCAGGCCGGTGGCTGCCGCCGCCTGCGGCGTGACCTGACCGACCACTTCTTGCGAAAGATGGACTTCGGGCAGCAGAGAAGCATCCAGCCCCACGGCGTCAAGTAATTCGGGCGACCAATCGTGGGTGTGGATGTCGTAGAGGTTCGTGCCAGAGGCGTCGGTGCGGTCGGTAGCAAAAACGCCGGTGAGACGGGCGACGACGAAATCTTTGGCTTGCAGGAATTTATGCGTCTGGCGGAAGATTTCCGGCTGGTTATCGCGCACCCACAGCATCTTTTCGCCCGAATAAGATGAACTGGCGCGATGGCCGGTGATGCGATAGGTGGCTTCCATGCCCAGCGTATCCAGCCAACGCTGCGCCTGAACCACGGCACGCGTATCCGCCCAGATGATGGCGCTGCGCAGCGGGTTGGCCTGGTCATCCACCGCCACGGCGGCCATCATCTGCCCGCTGAAGGCGACAACGGCTACATCGCCGGCGGCAACGCGCGCCTGGGCGATCACCTGCTGGCTGGCAATGCAGACCGCCTGCCACCAATCTTCAGGGTTTTGTTCGGCCCAGTTGGGACGCGGGTATTGGGTTTCGTAGGCGTAGAAGGCGCTGGCGAGGGCGTGACCCTCCACATCGAAGAGGGTGGCTTTGTCGCCGGTGGTGCCGAGGTCGTGGGCGAGGATGATGGAAAGGGTCATGGGGAACTCCAATGGGTTGTCATGGGGCATCGCCAAAGGCACTATCAGGATAGCCTTACTTTACCACATGGGCAGAGCAGGGTGTCAATCAAAGGCATCTTTCATCCGGTTTCAGTTTACTTCAAGTAAAATCAAATAGCGCGACAGGCCCCATCGCTCCCAACCTGGGCATTGATTTTCAGCCCATCTCCGTTTGGCTGGCCGGCATCGGGCTGAGCGAGCCGGTGACGGTTCGCGATATATGGTCGCACCGAACGCCGGGAAGTTGTATCGCTTGACGTCATGTCTCGTAAACGCCCCACCATTGGCCTACTGACGACCATGGACCTGATCCATATCTTCCCATCCCACTGGCTGGGTGTGGCCGATGCCGCGCGCCGGTTGGGGGTCAACCTGCTGTGTTTTACCGGGGTCACGCTGCGTTCCACCATCCAAAATTCTGGCTTTGCTAACACCATCTTCGACCGCATCAGCGCCCGCGACGTGGATGGCCTGGTGGTGTGGCCGAGCGCGCTGGAATGGTATGTGGGACGGGCCGAGATGTTGGCTTTTTGCCAGCGCTACAAACTGCCGCTGGTGTGTGCGGAAACACCCCTGGAGGGCTTCTCCAGCGTGACGATTGATGGCCGCCAGGGGATGCGCGAGGCTGTCAGCCATCTCATCGAAATTCATGGTTTGCGGCGCATTGCCTTTTTAGGTGGCCCGGGGCAGCACAGGCGAGCAGTGGGCGCAAGATAAGGGCCTATCCTGGCGCGCCGAAATCCCTGCCGGCCTGCCGCGCATCTGGGGCGACCGCACGCGCCTGCGCCAGGTGGCGCTCAACCTGCTCAGCAATGCTTTCAAATTCACCACGCAGGGTGAAGTGGCGCTGGTCGTCTCTCTCGAAGGCAGAACGGTCACCGTCAGCATCCGCGACACCGGGTTGGGCGTGCCGCCGGAAGAGCAGCACATCATCTTCGATGAATTTCGCCAAGCGGAACGCACCGCCGAACGCGGGTTTGGCGGCCTGGGCCTGGGACTGGCGATCTGCCGCCGCCTGGTTGAATTGCATGGCGGCGAAATCCGGGTCGAATCATCGGGCCTGGAGAACCAGGGAGCTGCCTTCACCTTCACACTGCCCGCCCTGCAGCCGCAACGCCAGATACCCGCCGCTGCTCCCGGCCAATGGGTGCGCCTGGTGGCCGAGAACCTGCCCCAGGCCGAAAACGTGCGCCAATACCTGGAACTGCGCGGCTACACCGTGGAACTGGCCGATTGGGAAGATATGGGAGTTATCTCGCCGCCCCCCGCGGCCATTCTCATGGATGAGCAAGCGGCGGCGCGCAGCGGCTGGAACGTGATCCAGGCACTGCAAAGCCGCCATGCCAAAGCATCCATCCCGGTGCTGTTTTTCCGCCTGGGCCAAAGTGGCAGCATCGCTGTGTGGGAATATCTCACCAAGCCGGTCAACCAGCACGCCCTGGCCGAGAGCCTGCGCCCGCTGGAGAACCAACCCATTCCGCGCGTGCTGGTGGTGGATGATGAACCCGGCATTCTCGAAATGCACACCCGGCTGGTCAAAAAACAGTTGCCAGGCTGCGAGGTATTTGCGGCCCGCAATGGACGCGAAGCCCTGTCGGTGATGCAGCGGGTGACGCCATCGTTGGTGCTGCTCGATTTGATGATGCCTGAACTGGGCGGTTTCGGCGTGATAGAGGCCATGCGCGACGACCCGGCGCTTCGCGAAATCCCGGTGGTGGTGCTGACTGGCCAGGCGCTGACCGAGGAAGACCTGAAGCGGCTGAATCGCGGTGTGGTCAACATTCTCTCCAAGGGGGTGTATCGCGAGAGTGAAACGCTCGAACGCCTGGAAGCGGCCCTGGACAACAGCAGACACCTGGGCAGCGAAATACAGCGTGCCATACGAAAAGCCTTGGTGTATATCCACCAACACTATAGCGATGCACTAGACCGTTCCGCCGTGGCTCAATATGTGGGCTTGAGCGAACGCCACCTGACGCGCTGTTTCCAACAGGAGATGGGGCTAAGCTGGCACGCCTACCTGAACCGTTACCGCATGCAACAGACCAAAAAACTGCTGGCGCGCGGTGAAATGAGCATTACCGATGTGGCCCTTGAAGTGGGGTTTGCCGACAGCCACTATTTCGCGCGCGTATTCCAACAAGAAGTGGGGTGCTCGCCGCGCGCTTATCAGAAGTCCCAAAAATCCACCTTTTTGGCCTGAACCGACAAGTTTTTGGGGGCGAAAATCGGTACAAATGAGAGGATGGAATTTTTGCCTGACCTCAACGATCCCCGCCTGCTGATTGCCGTCAGCGAGCCACAGGAACTTTACCTGCTGCGCCGCTATGCCCGGCAATGCGGTTGGAACGCGTTGCATGTTGGGTTGGGGCGCTATGTCTTACCGGCTGCGCGGCGCGAAAAACCACAATTGATCATTTTGGATGCACACCTGGCCGACCTTTCGGGGGAAATGGTTTTGCAAGCTTTGAAAAGCTGCACGCTGGCACAGCACATCCCGATTCTCTGCCTCGCTATCGAACTGCAAAAGCCACCCTCGCTGCACCAGGCAGACGCTTACATGAAAAAACCCGTGTTGTACGAAGACTTCGCTGTTGCCCTGCAACATTTTCGCCATCGCCCTTCGGCTGTCAACTGGCAGAGCGCCTTGTTTACCATTTTATTGGCCTGATCAACCGCGTGAGAATTCAGAACACCAGAAAAAGGAGAATTTCAGTATGTCCCCCAAAAAAATCTTGACTCGGTTGGTGCTTGTTTCGTTGATCCTGGGGGGGATCGTCACAACGGCACAGGCGGCGAAGGCAGCCGATACCTTCCCCACCAGCCGCGACCCGGTTAAGTGGCCCTTTCCGGCCAACAGCATCTGGAATATGCCCATCCACAACAATGCCGAATATGTCTATGCCGGGATCAACCAGCATCCCACCGGTTCTGGCGTGACCATTGACGAGGAGATTCTTATCCTCGAACCGAGCGCTCCGCTGAAGCAGGTACGCGAAAACACTGCCGGCTGGGACAGCTCGAAAACCCGCTGCGGCTCGCTGACCAGCAATTATCTGTGGGGCGGCATCGGCGTGCCGGTTCCCAACGACTTTTACACCGACCCCGGTTACGATGGCACCACCCCGAATGCTTCTGCGGCCATCCTCATGCCCGACGGCGTGACGCTCAAAGAGACCCAACCCCTGCACGTATGCGGCGCAGGCGGAACAGTTACCAGCCAATACACCTGGCCCGATAAAAACATCAAAACCAGCGATGGCATCGAAGGTTCGCATGGCGGCACCGGTATGACCGCTTTCGGCGGCGACCTGCGCGTGGGTGAGTTGGTTCCCGGCGTCGAAGGATATGTATGACATCGTCAGCAGCCTGCATGTGGTCAACAATAACAGCGCTTCCACCATTGGCGGCGGACCCAATAGCGATACGACAAACCGCCGTGCCCCGCAGGCCCCGCCCTTTATCGGCGAAGCCACCAACACACCTGTTCCCCCGACCGCCACACCTCCTTCGGGCAGCATTTACGGTGAAGATTTCAACGATGGCCAGGCGCAAAGCTGGACTCTTGCCAATGCGTCGGTTGCCTCGCAACAGTTGGCCCTGAATAACTGGGGCGGCGCATCCTCCGGCATCTATGATGGGCAGACCTTCAGCGCCAACTTCACCTATGCTGCCGATGTGACGACCGCAGCCGGGTCAGATGGCAACAAACTCCGGCTGGTTTTCAATTACACCAATGCTTCCAACTACTACTACCTCGAGGTCGGCGGCGGCGCGGCGAATACCATCACTTTGAACAAGAAGGTTGGCGGCGCGGTGACCACGCTTGCCACCTATGGTTCAGCCTATTCCATTCAAAATGCCTGGGTGCGTTTCGAGATTGTCTATTCCAGCGGCGGATACACTACCGTCAAGGCTACCAAGAATGGATCCACCGTCACTTTGTTCAACAACATTCAAGATACTTCGCTGACTGCTGGCAAGATTGGCGTGGAAGGCCTTTACATGGTGGCTACGGTAGATAACGTGACGGTCAGCGGCGGTGCGGCGTCCACGAACACGCCTGTTCCACCCACCGCCACGCCTACTCACACGAACACCCCCATTCCACCCACGACCACCCGCACCAACACCCCCGTTCCACCAACTGCCACATCAAGTGGCGGCACTTACAGCGAAGATTTCAACGACGGCCAGGCGCAAAGCTGGACATTGGTCAGCGCTGCCGTAGAAAGCCAGCAATTGCGCGTGGGTAACTGGGAAAGCGCACAATCGGCCATTTACGATGGACGCACCTTCAGCGCCAATTACACCTACAAGGTGGATGTGACCACCCCGGCCAGTTCAACCAGCAACGTGCTGCGCATACTCTTCAACTACACGAACAGCACCAATTATTACTATGTCGAAATTCCCGGCGGCGCATCGAACTCGGTGAAGCTGAAAAAGGTGGTCAATGGCAGTACATCCACGTTGGCTACGTATGGCGCTTATTCGATCAAAGATGTGTGGGCAACCTTCGAGATTCAATATGCCAGCGGCGGTTACATCACCGTCAAGGCAACGAAAGCGGGCAGCACCACCACGCTGTTCAACAACGTCCGCGACACATCGCTGACCTCCGGCAAGATCGGCCTGCAAGGGGCCTGGATGCGTATGATGGCCGATAACGTCATCGTCACCTACTGAAATACATTTGTGGATAGGTTCTTTCACCGGGCCGCTCCTTTTTCTGTGTCCACCCAGGGGCCGCCCGGTGAAGATTCATTTCTGCCCTGGTACAATCACCTTATGCAAAAATACACTGGCCTTTCGTTTTTGCTTCTCTTGCTCTTGCTCGCTGGCTGCACCAGTACACCCACCACTGCACCAACCGGCGCGCCACCAACACCAACAGCGCTTCCACCCACAGCCACTCCCACACCTGTTCCCCCCACGCCAACCTATATGCCTCATACGCACGACCCCAACTTTCCCACCCGCCGCGACCCGCTCAAGTGGCCGTTCGCTTCCACATCCATCTGGAATATGCCCATTGGCTCCGCTGCCGTGTACGTTCCCGCCAACATCCCCCCGGCGGGCAGCGCCGGGCTGACGGTGGATGAGGAGATCATCATCCTCAAGCCCGATGCCCCGCTCGTAGACGTGTATTACAACTATGAGGGCTGGTCGCGCAATAACCGCTGCGAAAAGCAAGGTGATCTGATCGGCCAATTCCCTATCCCCGCTGATTTCTTCTGGCCGCATATTTCGGGTACGCCCAACAGTTCGGCGGCCTTCCTCATGCCTGATGGCCGCACGGTTAAGTTCAACCAGCCCTTCCACCGCTGTCCCGAACAGGGTTACGGCACCACCGGCTATCTTTTCCCCGATCAAGACCTCTACGGCCCCGGCATCACTGGCTCGCACGGCGGCAGTGGGCTTTCTGCGTTGGGTGGTTCGCTGCGCCTGGGCGAACTTGTCCCTGGCGGCGTGATTCGCCACGCCCTCAAAGTAAATATCTTCTGCTTTATCAATTGCTCCTATGATCCCAGCGATGCCACCCCCGGCTACCGTTGGCCAGCCGTGCAAGCCGATGGTTACGCCGGCGACCCGAAAAGCCCGATCCGCTATCGCGGCAAAAACCCGGCGCTCAAAATGGGTTCGCTGCTGGCCCTTCACCCATCAGTCAATCTCACCAGCCTGGCTGATAACTCGCTGGGCCTCGAAACCGAACCGGGACTGATGCTGGCGCGTGCCCTGCAAGATTACGGCGCGTATGTGGTGGATGATACCGCCTGGGATGTCTACGCTCTCAACGTGGAATATAGCCCCGACGGCAACGTGCCAGACGAGTTTGAGGCCGCCTGGGGCTACACGATGATCCCGCCGACGGCGATGGTGCCGTGGGGCCGCGACATCCAGCGCATTTTCACCAATCTGTATGTGGTGGACAACAACGGGCCAGAGTCTATCGGCGGCGGCGGCGGCGAGCCGCGCCAGCCGTTAGCCCCCGAAATTGAGCCGCAGGGGTAAGCGCAGCGCGAGCCGAAAGAGCCTGCGTTGCTCCTTGCTCATCGGGACATTAAAAAAATCCTGCCGCTCTGCGATTTTCTTCTTGCCTGCCAAAAACCTTCGTGATAGAATAGCGCCCGCTACATCGCTTGGTGGGCGTAGCTCAATGGCAGAGCACCTCACTGTGGATGAGGTGGTTGTGGGTTCGAAACCCATCGCCCACCCTAAAACTTACCAAATGGCTTCATCACACCCAATATCCTGAAGCCCAAAAACAAAAGCCCGGCAGTTCAATTGCCGGGCTTTTGTTTTGCGTGTATTCCGTTATAAGTTGAGAATTGGTTTCGAAAGGGTTTGGGCTTGTTTCTGAAGCGCTACTCTGGTTGGGGCGTACTTTTTCCCGTCTCCACCGTTGGCACAATGCCAGGGCCAGGCAGCACTAACGTAGGGGTCATGCCTTCGAGGGTGAAGATGATTTTGTCTGTCGCGTTCAGGGCGCTGGCGTTGACGACGGCCATTTGGTAGTAATAATACTCCGGGTATTTGGCGTACAGGGCGGCCAGGGCGGTTTCACGGGCCAGGTCCACTTTCACCTTTTCGGCGGCGGCCAGGGCCTGGGCTTTGTTGATCTCCAGGTCTTGTTGGGCGGAGTAGAGGTCGTTGGCCTTCTGCGCCTCGATCACCGAGCGCTGCGCTACCAGCTTTTCTTGCTCCAACTCGGCCAGGATGGTCTGCTGGCGGGTTTCTTCCTGGTAAACGCTCTGCTCCACACGGATTTCACCTTCGCGCTTGGCCTGCTCGGCCAGGGCCTCGGCCTCCGCTTTCAATTTATCCTGGGCGGCCTTTTCCGTAGCCAGGCGCGATTGCACAATCGAATCGAGCGCCACCTGAACTTCGGCAGAAAGCACCACTTCGGGGATGGTGACATTTTGAATTTCCAGGCCGTAGTTGCTGGCCAGTTCGCTCAGTTCCTCGTCCACACAGGTGCGCAACTCGTCGCGGGCCGTGCCGATGATGGCATCATCGAAGGTACGCTCACCCACGCAAACCTTCATCGCCTGGCGGCTGAGATCGCTGATGCGGGTTTTGAGCAGTTCGTCATCGAGGTAGATGTTGCTGTACTGCGCCCAATTAGCCAGCAGGACATCTTGCTGCGCCAGGTTGGGGCGGAACACATCGCCGCTGACCACCAGGCCAATGCGCTGCTTATCGCTGGTGATGATCTCCTCGTCGCGCACGCTGAACGGCACGGCCTGGCTGGAAACGGTCTTGAGTTCTACGAAGACGCCGATATCGGTGTACACACCCGGGCCCACGATGCCTTTGATCTTGCCGCTGGAAAATTGCACGCCGACCTGGTTTTGCTCGACGACGCGAAAAGCGTAAAAGAACTGCCTGCTAAAACTCAGCACAACGACGATAGCCACCCCCACCAGGGCTAAAATGATCACGATGCGGGCAATGGCGGCTGATGCTTTGTTATTCATAAATACCTCCGGGGATTAGGGTTACAGGTTACAGAAAATTGTAGCATAAGTGGATGAATTATGTCCGATAAACGCGCCGATGTCACCGAAGATTTTCAGGGTGGGCGTATCGTCTCGCTGGATTCGGACGGCGGTCTGCAAACAGATTGTGAAAGATGTACTCTGGCGAGGTGCGCAACCAACCCGGTTCAATCAGATGGACCTTGAGGCCATTCTGCGTGCGTCAGGGGGTTAGTGGATTGCGGAGATCGAAAAGGATGTAGCCTTCGCCTTCGGTATGGGGGTAGTTTTGGTAAAGTTTGGTCTGCAGGGCGGGCTGGGCGTCAAACTCGCCCAGCAGTGTCACCAGAAAATAATCCATGCCAGCCGTACGTTCGGCAAAGAGCGCCTCGAAATCGGTGGCGTAGCTTTCGTTCATTTGCTCAAACATGGCAAAATCGGCGCTGGCCGGCCACGAACGCACCAACCGCCAGCCGTAGTAGGCCACGCGCATTCCATATTCGTGCGTCAGGCCAACGTACTGGCCAGCGGGTAGTTCTCGGCCCATCTTCTGCCAGCCAAGCACTTCGGCGCGGTGATCCACGCCGATGAAGCCGGTGTAGGTGAGCCAGGATGGATAGGCGATCACCATCAGCAGCACGGGGATGGCGAATCCCTGCCAGAGGCGCGGCTGCCTGGCAAGCGCATCCAGGCCGGCCTGGGCCAGGGCCGCCAGCGACAGGCCCACCGTGGGGATGAGCATGATGCTGTAGTATTCGTGGGTGCGGATCGGATAGGGGAAGCTCAGGCCAAACAGCCCATATCCGGCCCACAGGCTGAGCAGCAGCAGGCGGTCTTTGGGGCGAGGAAACAGGGCTACGCTCAGCAGCGCCAGGCCGACGAGGGTCAAATCCATTAGAAAATCGAGAAATTTCAACCAGGTTATATAAAAACGCGGCTGGCTCAACAATCCCGTGAAAGAAAGGCCCCACCCGGCGAACCAACCCGTTGATGCGCTGCCAATTGCCACCAGGTAGTAGGCTGCCGGAATCAACCCTGCCAGCAGCGCGGCCAGCCACACCCACTTCTCACGCACGGCCCGGCGCAGCCCCCAGTTGCTCAATACGATGACGGCAAACGCCGGCGCAAGATAATAAACGGCGGTGATCTTGACCAGCATGGTCAGGCCAGCCAGCAAGCCGCTGGCAATGGCCCATTTCCAGGTGCGCATCTCGCCCCAACGGTAGGCCGCCCACAGCGAGACGGCAATGCCCATGACCATGAAGGGGTCGGGCTGGAAGGTGCGGCTGGTGACCACGGCAAACGGCAGCAGCATGATGTAGGCGAAGGCGGCCAACGCCCCGCGGGTGGAGGTCATGCGCCGGGCCAGGTCGAAGAAGAAAATCGCGGCGAAGCTCCAAAAGAGAATGGAATAGGCGCGCGCCACCCACAACTGCTCACCGGTGATCAGGTAGGTGATAGCAGTTAGACGCTCCAAAATGGGCGGTTCTTGCGGCTCGATGGTGGCGGTGGAAACGATGGCCTGCTGCACTTGGGCCTGGTCAGCGCCGGGCAGCATTTGATAGTACAGGGCGCGGGCAAGCAACGCACCGCGGTATTGGCGCATGGGGTGGTAATCGAGCGGCGGGTCGGTGAGATCGGTGAAGCGCAGAAAGAGGCCTAGGAGCAGGATGCCCAGGAATATAGCAAATTCCAATGGGCGCGTGCGCAGCGATGAAGATAGTTTTTTGATCATGGTTGGCAAAAAGGATTAACGCTCAAACGAACTTGAGGCGACGGGCGGCGATGCCGAGCATACGGAATAGCAGCCAGCCGTGTTTCCAGCGGTCAATGTTGGTGCTGCCATATTTGCGCTCGCGGTAGCGAATGGGGATATCCACAATTTTGCGGTTCAGGCGTACCGCGCCGAAGATCAGGTCGTAATCGCCAAAGGGGTCGAAATCGCCAAAATAGGCGCGGTTGCGGGCGATCTGCTCGTAATCGGAGCGCCACAGCACCTTTGTGCCGCACAGGGTATCTTTGATCGGCTGGCCCAGCACCCACGAGAAGGCGATGGTGAAGAACTTGTTGCCGAGCAGGTTGAGGAAGCGCATGGCTTGTTTTTCCATCGGGTAGACCAGGCGCACACCGTTGATCAGCTCGCCCTTGCCCGAAACCAGGGCCTGGTAAAAACGCGGCAGGTCTTCGGGCGGCACGGTGAGATCGGCGTCGAGGATCATCAGGATGTCACCTGTGGCAGCGGCGAAGCCTTCGCGCACGGCATTGCCTTTGCCAATGCCGGTTTGTTTGAGCAATCGGCAGCGTATTTCGGGATGGCGGGCGATCTCGGCGGCGATGACGGTGTAGGTATCGTCGCGC
>CAZSFD010000029.1:0-53245 GCA_964606085.1 uncultured Anaerolineaceae bacterium | reverse complement strand
TGTTTGTCTTTTTTTTGGTTTTGGGGTTGGGGGGTTTGGGGGGGGGGGGGGGGGGGGGGGGTGCGGGGGGGCGGGGGGGGGGGGGGGGGAGCAGGGGAGAATTTATCTCCCTCTCACCCTCTCACCCTCTCTCCCTCTCACCCTCGCTCCCTCTCTCAACTATTGGAACAAATCGGGGTGGAGCAGTTTCGCCAGGGCTTCCAGGCCATCTACCAGGCGTGGGCCGGGGCGGCTGGTCAGGTTGTCGTCGAAGGGGAAAATCTGGTCAGTTTGCACCGCGGCGATGCCTTCCCAGCCGGCACGCGCCTTGACCATCTCGACGGTGGTGCCGTAGTTGGCGTCGCCGAGGATGATGACGGCGGGGTTCATCTCGACCAATTTTTCGGCAGAGAGCGCTACCCAGGGGGAATCCATGCTGCCAGCCACGTTAACGCCGCCGGCCAGGGTCAGCAGCGTATCTACGAAGGTGCCGGGACCGCTGGTATAGGGGGCGTTGGGGTCGGTGGCGTCAATTTCGTAGAAGACGGTGGGCCTGTCGGTAACGGATTTGACCTTTTCTTCCACGGCAGAGACGCGAGCTTTCAGGCTGGCGATCAGCGTTTCGGCCTCGGCGGGGTGCCCGGTCAGGCTGGCAACCGTCAGCAGGTTGGCGTACATTTCATCGAGCGTGACGGGGTTGGGCAGGTAGTAGACCGTCAGACCAACATCTTGCAGCGATTTGACCTGTTCGGGGGTTTGCAGCCCGCTGGCTAAGACCAGGTCGGGGGTGAGGGCGACGATGGCCTCCAGGTTGAGATCACCAAACGAGCCGCCGACATCGGCAACGGCCAGGGCTTCGGCGGGATAATCGGAGAACATATCGCGCCCCACCACCTGACTGCCCGCGCCAATGGCGAACAAAATTTCGGTGTTGGAGGCGGCCAGCGAGACGATCTTCTGCGCCGGGCCGGGTAAGGTGACGGTGTTGCCGAGGCCATCGCTAAGGCTGATGGTTGCGGGGGTTACTGTGGGGGCTGACGTGGCCGTGGGAACAGCCGTGGGTGTGGCCGTAGGCGCCGGGGCGGCGCAGGCGGTGAGCAGCATCGCCAGGATGGCGAAAAGCAAAGTCAATTTACGGAACATGATCAAAATCTCCTTGGATGGTAGTTGCAACCTGCTTATGAAGTTTGAGAATAATTGCCGCTTTTGCCTCGCCGGGCGATGAATCGCCCGGCTAAAGCGCTGCGCCCGATAAATCGGGCTTTCAGCCCGCTTGAGCGGGCGTCGCTCACTAGCCCAGCGATTGATCGCCGGGCGGGCCTGGGCCGGCATTTTATCGCCGGGCGTGGCCGTTGGGCAAAAGCAGCCATTATTTTTTGAACTTCATAACCAGGTTTGACGAGGATCGACATCGGCTTCATCCGATGCCCGATTAAACAAAACGCCCTGTCGCTTTCGGACAGGGGCGGGAGGGCCTGGCACACCCAATGCGGCCAGTGTTCCCACCTCCTTTCTGCGAGGAATGTGGTGAACCCAGCCGGAGTGGGCGACCTGGCTTGGTTAGTCTACGAGTCTGCTCATCATTTGGCCTGCTGGTCTTGGTTGATCACAGCAGACCAGCCGAAGAGGTGACTGGCCGACTAACCCTACAGTTGCGCGACAGCGTCGGACTGAGTGAAACACGGTTTTGTTTCGCCACCGACTTCGCCTGGAACGCTTGCGAGCGCTCCAGCCTGCTCCATCCGGGGAGCAAGGCGCTCAGGCTGGTTCAATTGGAAAGTGCGGCGTATTGTAAATGCCGGGGGGTGGTGCGTCAAGCAAGTTGCGCCATGCTATCGGTTTGTAATTGACCAGCCATCCACACGGCTGCGGCAGGGCTGCCCAGGCAGGTTGGGTCAGCCAGCGGATCGCCATCCAGAGCCACCAGGTCGGCCACTTTGCCGGGTTCGAGCGAGCCGAAGCGCTCTTGCAAGCCCAGGGCGCGGGCGCTGTGCAGGCTGGCGCAGCGCAGCGCCTCGGCGGGCGTCCAATCGAGGAACAGGTTGAGCAGGGCCAGTTCGAGGCCGATGGCGGCTTCAGAGACGGGGTTGGCGCCCAGGTCGTTGCCGCAGGCCAGCGGGATGCCGGCGGCAGCCAGGCGGCGCAGGTTTTCCACGCCGTGCGAGATCATGCGCCCCCAGTAGCGGTAAATCGGGCGCATATCCACGCCGACCAGGTTGAGTTGGCCGCGCCCAACTTTGGCAAACAGGCGGCGGCGCGTGCCAGCCCATTCGGCGATGCTGTACTCACCGGCCACTCGTTCCGCCGTCTGGCGGCGAAATTCAGCCAGCCGCGCCTGGTTGGGGTGTTCACGCCAGGGCGCGTCGGGCAGCGGCCAGGCATAGAAATAAGCGATGGTCAGCGTCGGTTCGATGATGCAGCCGGCCCGCTGGCAGGCTTGCAGGTCGGCGTCACTCAGCGGGGCATCGAGGGGCAGGTGCGCCAGCGAGGTGACGCCCGCCGCCACGCCGCGGCGAAAACCGGCGACACTGGTATGGTGGATGGTGACGGGCCGGCCGCGGCGGTGCGCTTCATCGGCGATGGCGTGCAGTTGGGCCGTGTTGAAAATCTGTGCGCCGGGTTGGTAGAAGGGAATGGTTTCGGACTGGTCGTAGAGTTTGATCGTGTGCGCCTGGCGCTCGTCAATGGCGCGGTTGACGGCGGCGCGCAGTTGGGCCGCGCTGGCATTGGGCGCAACCACGATGCCCCCGGCGTGGGGATCGTGGTAGGCGGGGCGATTCATGCCCAGGGCTTTCATGCCCAATTCGAGCAGCCAATTTTGCGGCTGGCTGAACGTGCCGCCCAGTGGGGCGATCAGCACGCTGGGGTACAGGCGCGGCCCGCGCAGTTCGCCGCGGGCGATGCGTTCCGTCAGGCGCTGATTGGCGCGCAGATCGTAGGCCAGCGTATCGCGCACATGGGTGATGCCGCGCTGCACACAATCGGCCAGGCCGTGTTCGATCTGCTTTTGCGTGTAGCGCCACATGCGCCAGAGGTCGAGCGGTTCCATCAATGGGGTGGGATTGTTGATGTGGGGGTGGCAGTGGGTGTTGAACAGCCCTGGCAGCACGGCGCGGCCCTGTAAATCTATGCGTTGGGCGGTGGGCAGGTCGGTGGGTTGGCCGGGCAGACCGGGCATCGCCAGGATTTTATCGTCCGCGATGATCAGGCGTGTGCCGTGGGGGTAATAGCGGCCATGGGCCACATCGGCGAAGCGGGCGTTGAATAGTTCTATGCGTGTAGACGATAGTTCGATCATTTGGGCAGCCAATGTTGTGTGGGGTTCGCCGGGCCGCACGCCGTGCGGCCCTACGAGATGATGAATGTAGGGGCGTATGGCATACGTCCGGTCGTGGCATACGCCTTGCATTATAATTTCATCGTTATGACTGAGATATAGGAGACAAACATGGAACTGACCCCCGCACTGCGCCAACGCCTGTTGGTTGCTCAAACGAATGAGATCACCGAATACCACATCTACCGCCGCATTGCTGCCACCCTGCCCGATGCGGCCAATCGGAAAATTCTGGAACAGATTGCCCAGGACGAAATGGGGCATTATCAGGCATGGAAAGCCTATACCGGGCAAGAAGTCCGTCCCCAGTGGGGCGTGGTCTGGTTTTACACCCTGGTCAGCCGGGTGCTTGGTTTCACCTTTGGCGTCAAGTTGATGGAACAGGGCGAGGAAAGCGCGCAGGCCCAGTACGCCGAAATCGCCCAGGTCATCCCGGAGATCATCCGCATCCATGCCGACGAAGAGGCCCATGAAGAAAAACTGCTCGCCATGCTCGACGAAGAGCGTCTGCGCTATGCCGGGTCGGTCGTGCTGGGGCTGAACGATGCCCTGGTCGAGCTGACCGGCGCGCTGGCTGGCCTGACGCTGGCCCTGCAAAATGTCGAGTTGATCGCCCTCTCGGGGCTGATCACCGGCATGGCGGCTTCACTCTCGATGGCTGCCTCCGAATACCTTTCTACCCGCGCCGAAGCCACCGACAAACACCCCGTGCGCGCCGCCGTTTACACGGGCATTGCCTATGTCATTACGGTGGCGCTGCTGATCTTGCCCTACCTGCTGCTCGATAACGAGTACCTGTGCCTGGGCATTGCGCTTGCCACGGCGGTCGCCATCATTGCCGGGTTCAACTATTACATCTCGGTTGCAAAGGGTGAAAACTTCCGTCGGCGGTTTGCTGAGATGGCCGGCTTGAGCCTGGGCGTGGCGGGGATCAGCTTTGTGATTGGCTATTTCATTCGTCTGTGGTTAGGTGTTGAGGTGTAAACCCACCAACGAAGAGGGTGATGACGATGAGCGTTTTTCAGATTCTTCTCCTCGGTGCGCCCGAATTGCGCTGGCAGGGCAACATTTGGCCGATTCAGCGGCGGACGACGCGCTCCTTGCTGTTTTACCTGGCCGCCATGGGCGGCATGGTCAGCCGCGGCGAGTTGTTGATCAACTTTTGGGAAGACCAATCACCCGAACAGGCCCGCAGCCGCCTGCGCGAAACGCTCAGCCGCCTGCGCCGCGAATTGCCCCTGCCCGACCTGATCCTGACGCCTAACGACCTGGTGGGTCTGAATTTCGAGCGCGCCGATGTTGACCAGCACCGCTTCGACAGCCTGCTGAATGCCTTTGGGCAGCTCCCCTGGAAAATCCCCGCCAAAGACCCCTTGCCTGCCGACGTGCTGCATAACCTGTTGGCCGCAGCCCGCCTGTGGCGCGGCCCGCGTTACCTGGCCGGCGCCGATTTACCTTGCTGCTATGAGTTGGATCATTGGCTGACGGTCACCACGCAGCATTATGAGCAGTTGTACCGCCAGGTCTTCGAGCGCCTGTCGTGTCACTACGAAGCGCAAGGCGATTGGGAACAGGCGGTTCAGTATGCCGAACGGGTCATTGCCAACGACCGCCTCAACGAAGACCTGCACGCCCGCATCCTCAACCTGTTCATCAACGCCGGCAAGATTGACATCGCCCGCCAATACTACGCCCAGGTACGAACGTTATTCTTGCAAGAATTTGGCGCTCCTCCCGGCGAGCAGTTCGACAAAATCTTGGCCCGCCTGCAACTGACGCAGCCGATTCGCAAACCCTTCGAGTTACCCAAGGGTTTGCAGCCACGCCAGATCATCGAGTCGCCCTTTGTGGGGCAAACCGCGCTGTTGGCGCAATTATGGCAGGCTTACCAGACCAAAACGAGCGTTTTTTTGAGCGGGGAGATCGGCATTGGCAAAACACGTCTGATCCAGGAATTTTTGCAGCGCCACCAGCCGCCTGGCATCCTGATTTGCACCCGCTGCCTGCCCGGCGAGCAGAACAACCCCTTCCAATCCAGCATGGATGCCGAACGCGAATATGGCTACATGCGCCAGATCCTCGAACGCATCCCGCCGATTTATGCCCGCCAACTGGTTCTGCTATTGCCCGACATGGCGGCGGAATACGCCAGTTTGCTCGGTGAACCGCCGGCGACGCTGGTGTCAGATCAATTGCTGACGCTGGAAGCCTGGCGGCAATTCACGCTGACCATTACAGAAGCGCAGCCAGGCTTGTTCATCATTGAAGATATTCAATGGATGGATATGGCTACCCTGACGACGATGGATTATGTGATCAAGCGCCAGCCATTTGGCAGCCGAGCCATGCTCATCTTGTCGGGCCGGGCCGATGAATGCCCGCCGGCGATGCTCAAAACGATTCACTCCTGGATGGCCGCCGGTCACCTGCTGCACATCGAAATCAACCGCCTCACGCTGGCCGATATATACAGCCTGAGCAGCGCCGTCTTACCGGCCATCCCCTCGCCTGAGTTCGTGGCCCAATTGGCCGCCGATTCGGGCGGCAACCCCTATTTCACCCTCGAAATCCTGCGCCAGGCTTTGCACGAAAACCCCGGCCTGGATGTCAGCCGTGCCTTCCAACTGCCTCTGCCCGCCTCCATCGCCATTGTCATTCGCAGCCAGATCGAAGGGCTTACCCCCCTGGCCCGGCAGATTCTCACCGCCGCCGCGGTGGTTGGCGTCGAATTTGTCCCCGATGTGGTGCAGTTCGTGGTCAAGGCAGACCTGCCCACTTTTCAGCGTGCGCTGGATGAATTGGAAGCGCGCGGGTTGGTGGCTATTTTGCCTTTGGACAGCGAGGTGTGTTATCGCTTTACCCAGGAAAAAGTCCGCCAAATTTTGCTGGATGAATTGAAGCCCCGTCAACGGCGCGCCCTGCACCAGAAGACCGCCGAGTCGCTGGTGGCTCTGTATGGGGCGCATATCCCCCGGGCTGCATTGGCCTATCACTGCCAACAGGCCGGCGACCTGGTCAAAGCCTATGAAAATTGGCTGCAAGCCGCCCTGGGTGCACAGCAGCAGCGCCGCTTTGTCGAAGCGCAGCAGGCATTTGAGCAGGCCGAGGCGCTGCTCGAACTGGCCGGGCTACTCATCAGCGTGGAGGCCATCTATCGCCTGTACTATCCCTGGCAGCGCCAGGCCCTTGCTTTGAATGATAGCGCCCTTTTGCAGCAGATCAGCCAGAATTGCCTCACCCGCGGCCAGCAGCGTGGCAGCCCCTTGCTGATCGGCGCGGCGTTGAACGCGCAAACACGCCTGGCCGTGCAAAATTATCAGTTGGCCGAAGGCCTGAATACGGTTACCCAGGCCATGCCCTATCTGGAGCAGGCCGACCAACCGGCGGAATACATGGAAGCGCATACGCTGCGCGGCATCCTGTATTACCTGGGCGGCCATTTCGCGCCGGCTGGTGAACAATTCCAGCGTGCCCTGGCGATTGGCGAAATGGAAGAAACGCCCTCGCCAGCGCTGATCGGTGTACGGGCGTACACGCACGAACACCTGGCCCTCTTGCAACATGCCCGCGGCTGGATGAAAGACAGCCGACAGCACGCCCAGGCCGCCCTGGCAGATGCCATCCTCGCCGAAGATTATTACCACCAATCTATGGCCTACTTCGCTCTGGCGCAGGCCCACCTTTACCTGGGCGAATATGCCCAGGCGCGCCTGGATACCGATTTTGGCCTGGGGCTGGCCAGCCAGATCGGCGCTGACCGACTGGTGGGCTATCATCACCTGTCACGGGCGGCTGCCGAACTGAAGCTGGGCCATCTTGCGGCCAGCGCCAGCCACGTTGCCCAAAGCCTGCAACTGGCGCAGCAATATCGGCTGCCCGGCCTGCAATGCCTGGCCTACCAGCAAATGGGCGATCTCTACCTGGCGCTCAGCCAGGGCGGACAGGCGCTCAAATACTTTCAACTGGGGCAGGCACTCAGCCAGGGTTCTTTTCTGGAGAGCAGCCTGTGGGCGCGCCTCGCGCAGGCCTGGGTACACCTGGGCGATCTAACGCAAGCCCACGAAGCCGTTGAAAGGGGAATTTCGCTGGCCCGCAAAATGGGCGCTGACCTCTATCGCCTGGAGGCCGAGTTGACCTGGGCCTGGCTGCTGCTGCGCCGCGGTGAGTACGCCCAGGCTCACCATCTGCTGCTTGACCTGCAACTTGAAACCGAACGACGCCAACTGGTTCACCTGAGCATTGCAGTTGCCCTGGCCCTGGGCGAAATTGCCCGCCAGCAAAACCACCTCGAACAGGCCGCCATGCAATTGGAGGCCGTGGCTTCGCAAGCGACCCTGATCAATGCCCCCTGGCTCGAATTTCGCGCCCGCATTCTCTTGCGGCAGGTTCTTCAGGCGCAGTATAAGAACCCCGAAGCGCAGCATCAGCGCATTCAATTTTTGTTCGAGCGCATTGCCGGGGGGATCGCCGAAACGGATCGCCTGCCGGAGGGCGAATGGCTGCACGAAGTCTTTCGGGCCTATTGCCGTCAGGTTTACACGACCAGCCTTTAGTGTTCACCCCACGGTAAAATAAAACGTAGCCCCCTCGTCCACCCGGCCCTCCGCCCATGCGCTGCCCCCATGGCGGGCGATGATGCGCTGCACGGTGGCCAGCCCAATGCCCGTACCGGGGAATTCTTCGGGCAGGTGCAGGCGCTGGAAGGGGCCAAAGAGCTTGTCTATATAAGCCATATCGAAACCAACGCCATTATCACACACGAAAAAAGCCACGCGGCCATCTTCCAGCAGCCGGCTGCCCACCTCGATGCGGGCCTGCGGTTTGGGCGCGGTGAACTTCCAGGCGTTGTTGAGCAGGTTTTCCAGCACCACGCGCAGCAGGCCGGGGTCGGCCTGGACGTGCAAATCGGGGGCGATGTGCCAATCTGCCTGGCGGAATGGGTCTTGCTGGGTCAGTTCGCTGGCAATTTCGCCGGCCAGGGCGCTGAGGTTGACCTGGGTGATGCGCATCTGGCTGCGGGTCAGGCGTGAGAGTTGGAGCAGGTCGTCAATCAGGGTACCCATGCGCTGGGCGGCCTCTTGCACGCGGCGCAAGAGGCCCTGCCCATGCTCATCGAGGCACGCGCCATATTCATCGCTCATCATCCGGCTGAAACCGTGGATGGCGCGCAAAGGGGCGCGCAGATCGTGCGAGACGGAGTAGGCGAAGGCTTCGAGTTCTTTGTTGCTGGTTTCGAGTTGGGCCGTGCGCTCGGACACGCGCCGTTCCAACTCCTCGGTCAACTGGCGCACCTGGGCTTCGGCGCGTTTGCGTTCGATCAATTCTTGCAGCAGCGAGTCGTACAGGCGGGCGTTTTGAATGGCAACCACCAATTCATCAGCCAGGGTCTCGATCACCAGCACATCCTGGGCATCGAAGGCGTTCACTTCCGGGCTTTGCACATCCAGCACGCCCAAAATGCCATCGCCCGACCGGAGCGGTACATCCAATTCGGAGCGCGTGGGCAGGCGGTCGGGGTAGAAGTTGATGTAGCGGGTATCTGTGGTCACATCGCTGGCCAGCAGCGTTTCGCCGTCTTTCCCGGCTGTTCCGACCATCCCCGAACCGAGTGGGATGCGGTGTTCGGATGGGAAGAGCCGGTCGAAGTTGCCGGCGCGGGCGTGCATCACCAGCGTTTCGTCTTGTTCATCAAGCAGAAAGATGCCTACGTGATGGTAGCCAAACTTCTCATGGATTAAGCGCGCTGCCCGCGATAGCACCGAAGCGCTATCGAGCGTGGCGGCAACCTGCCTTAGCACCTCGTTGATGGTGAGCAATTGGGCGGCGCGCTGGTTGGCGGCCAGTTCGGCCTGCTGGCGCTGCTGCTCGATCTTGCGCCGCTGGCTGATGTCGCGCGACACGCCCAGCACTTGCAGGCCCTCTTCCACGTTGCCAAAAATCGTCGAATTGACCTCCGTCCACACGGTGCTGCCATCTTTACAAAGCTGCTCCACCTCATGCACCTGCTGCAAGGCTGCCGGGTCGCCGCTGAGGTAAGCACGGATGCGTTCGGGGATGATCTTTTGCACAAACGCCAGTGAGTCGGCGGTTATCACGTCTGCCAGCGATTGGGCCAGCACTTCTTCGGCGGTGTAACCGCGCAGGCGTTCGACCGACGGGCTGACATAGGTGAAGCGCATGGTGTTGAGATCGAGCAGCCAGATCACATCGGCCATATTTTCGGCCAGGAAGCGGTAGCGCCCCTCGCTGGTGCGCAGCGCCTCTTGCGCACTGAGATGCTCCTGGGCCAGTTGGCGGTAGCGGGTTTTGCTCTCTTGCAGCGAAGCGATGGTCTGTTCGACATACAGCGCCGACAGCCAGGCGATCAGCGCCAGCAAGAAATAGACCACTATCGCTGGCAGGTTGGGGAAGACCTGCGCCTGCCAGGCCATCACGCTAATGGTCAGGCTGGTGGCGGCGGCGAAGATGAAGCCGGCCCAGGGGCGCAGCAGCACGCTGGCGGCCACAATCGGCAGGGCATAGCTGAGCAGGGAGAACTCGTTGTAGATGTGTGCGGGGGAATCGGCGAAGAAGCAAATCAGCCACAAGGCGATGCAAGCCAACACACTCACCCATGGGCTGGCAAAGCGCCGGTTGGCCCAACTGAGCGCCAGGCTGATCGCCACGGCGGTGGCGCTCAGGCTGCGCAGGTCGCTGGTATCTTCCCTGGGTATCCATGCGCTGACGAGAGAAACCAATAGCATCAGCAGCGCGCCGGCGGCCATGCCCAACAGAAGCACTTGCAGCAGGCGGCGACGAGCAGCCGCCAGCCCGCTACCGGGAATCTGCCAGAGGCGATTTGTCCATTGTTGAAGTCGTCCAGCCATACTTATTCCTCCCATGTCGAGAACCATTCCCAGGCTTTGAAAATAGACACAGGTAGGGGCGCACGGCGTGCGCCCTGGTTGGGCATCCCTTGCGCTAAATCTGGGCGGAGGCCTGCCTGGGCGGATGCCATCCGCCCCTACGGCCATTTTTCGTTTTTCAAGCTGTTGCCAAACAGGTCATTGCCCAGGCGAGGTTGCCAGCGAAAAATGCTCGCAATAGCGGTTGAACAGGTGATGAGCCTGCGCATAGCATGAGTTGGGGCTGAGGAAATGCGAAAACTCGAAGGTGATGGCTTTTTCCATGCCGGCCTGGCGGGCGGCCTGGAGTTTGAGCAGCAGTTTTTCCCATTTGATCGGCAGGAATTTGATCGGCATGTCGCGGTCGAAGGTTTCCGAGTTCGTCCAGCAGTGCAGGCCATAGCGGTCAGCCAGGGCCTTGTTGACGGCCAGAAAATCGGGCAGTTCGTGGAAATCTACATGGCCGTCCTGGAAGGCCACGGCATCCACCGCGCCGGCGATGCCCGCCATCACCTCGCCCCATTCGGCTTCGTGTTCGGCCAGGGAGATGGCCGCGCCACTGGCGCTGTCTGTTTTGGTGATTTCGCCCCCAAAGGCGCTGACCGCTTTTACGCCGTCAATCCACGGCGAGATCAGCACCGGCAGGTTTCCTGAAAGCGCCTTGCAGTGCTGGCCCATGCGGGCATACAGGTCAATGATCCCTTTCGTGCGGCGGCTGACCTCCTGGGTGAGATACCAGCCTTTGAAGGCTGCCCGCCCGCCATATTTCTGCCAGACTTCGTCTACCACGGCGCGGTTCAAATCCACTTCTTTGGCAAATGCGCCTTCGGCCCAATAGCGGCCCGAATCGTAGGTGCCAAAGTAGAACGCCATGCCGCGCTGTTCGGCCAGGCTGAGGAACAAATCTACCAGGTCGAGCGGCGGGCGGTGGCAATTCTCGCGGGCGATCAGCACCTCCGATGGGTAGGTGAGCCAACGCCGATGGCCGGAACGGATCAGGATGACGGTGTCTATGCCGATGCTACGCATGGCGTCGAAGTCGCGCGCCCATTCGGCTGGCCCCCAGTTTTGGTGGGGGATGTCGTGGGAGATTTCGTCGAGAAATGTGCCAGTAAGTTTCATGGTTTTGTTCCCTTTCTACTGCTATCTCGGAGTATAACGCAAGGCGATGAAAACGGTTACTTTGTGATAACATTCCGCCCAATCATAACCAGGGAGTATCGTATGAACATCAACATTGCTGTCATCCCCGTAGCCGGGCTGGGGACGCGCCTGCTGCCGGCGACAAAATCGCAGCCGAAAGAGATGCTGCCGGTCGGGCGCAAACCGGTGGTGCAATATGTGGTCGAAGAACTGACCCGCATGGGCATGGCGCGCCTGCTCTTCATCACCGGGCCGGGCAAGGCCTCCATCGAGAACCACTTCGACCTGGATAATGACCTGATCCAGGTGCTGCGCGAAACCGGCAAAGAAGATTTACTGGCCGAACTGGCGTTCGAGCGTACTCCGGTGCAGTATTTTTACACCCGCCAGCGTCAACTGCTCGGCCTGGGCCATGCCGTGTTGTGCGCCCAATCCTTCGTGGGCGATCAGCCCTTTGTGGTGGCGCTGGGTGATTCGATCATCGGCATGAATGCGCAGAGCGATGTGGTGGAGCGCATGAAGCAGTGCTTTCGCGCCAACCAGGCCGATGCCGTTATCGCTTTCGAGGAAGTGCCAGCCGACGAGGTGCATCGGTACGGCATCGCCCAACCTGCCGATAGCGCCCAGGATGTTTTTGCCCTGGCCGACGTGATCGAAAAGCCCACTATCGAGGAAGCCCCCAGCAACCTGGCCATTGCCGCCCGTTATGTTTTTGCCCCTTCCATTTTCCCGGCCTTACAGCGCACCCGTCCGGGTAAAAATGGCGAAATTCAACTGACCGATGCCGTACGCCTGATCCTCCAGGAAGGCGGGCGGGCCTATGGCGTGCGTCTCTGTGCCGAGGAACGCCGCTACGATATTGGCAACTTCGAGTCCTATTTCCGCGCCTTTGTCGAATTTGCCCTGGCCGATGCCAAGCAGGGCGCAGCCTTGCGAGAATACCTGAAGGAGCTGCTGCATGTGGATCACGCGTAAACGCGCCTACGCCCGCGCCGGGCTGTTGGGCAATCCATCTGACGGCTACAACGGCAAAACCATCTCGCTGATCGTGCGCAATTATTGGGCCGAGGTGGTGCTGTATGAATGGGATACGGTGGAGATCGTGCAGGCGCAGGAAGACCGCGCCCGTTTCGGCTCGATTCACGATCTGGCGCGGGATGCCCAACTGCACGGTTACTACGGCGGCATCCGGCTGATCAAGGCCACGATCAAGCGCTTTGTCGAATACTGCCAGGCGCAGCATATCACCCTGCACGGGCGCAACTTTTCGATCCGCTATCAGACCAATATCCCGCGCCAGGTGGGCCTGGCCGGTTCGAGTGCCATCATCGTTGCCACGCTGCGCGCGCTGCTGGAATTTTACGGCGTCGAAATGCCCCTGCCGGTGCAGCCCTCGTTCGTGCTTTCGATTGAGCGGAATGAATTGGGCATTGCGGCTGGCCTGCAAGACCGGGTGATCCAGGTTTACGAAGGGCTGGTCTACATGGATTTCGACCGCAGCCGCGAGCAGACCATTCAGGGCTTCAAATGCTACGCCTACGAGCCGCTTGACCCGGCCCTGCTGCCGCCGATTTACCTGGCTTATCACGACAGCTTAAGCGAGCCGACCGAGGTCTTCCACAACGACATCCGCGGGCGCTACGACCGCGGCGACGAGCAGGTGATCCGGGCGATGCAGCGCTTCGCCGAAATTGCCGCCCAGGGGCGCACGGCTTTGTTGAACGGCGATGTGGCCGCCCTTTCGGCGCTGATCAATGCCAACTTCGACACGCGCCGCAGCATCTACAACCTTTCCCCGTGGCAGGTGCGCATGGTGGAAGCGGCGCGTGCCTGTGGCGCCAGCGCCAAGTTTGCCGGGTCAGGCGGGGCGATTATCGGCACCTATCAAGATGAAGCGATGTTCGAATCGTTGCGCCAGGCCCTGGCGGCTTTAGGGGTGAAGACGATCAAGCCAGTGTTGGAGAAAATTTAGGCCGCAACCCATTGCTGCCAATCATTAACCAGACCATCCAAATCCCCCATAACTGAATCCATAGCGAATAACGAAAAATTGGTAATGCGAAATAAAGGTAAGGGTGTGGCTTTTTGCAGGGTCGTTTTTTGACCATTGCCTTTCTTTACATAATCTCCCATGGGTTTGGTGCCCAGGGCAAATCGTTTCAGGGTCGTAGCGATGGCTTCCAGGCTATTATCCATGCCGATCCACTTTCGCCCCAACTGTGAAGCAACGTCTAAAGTCGTTCCCGAACCTGAAAAACAATCCATAACGATATCGCCAGGGTTAGAAGAAGCTTCGATGATACGTTCTAATAATTTTGGGTTTTTTTCTGTGGGGTAGCCGGTTATTTCGATGTTTTGGTTGTGGGCGTCTCGATAATCGAGCCAAATATCCTGCGTAGCAACCCCTTCACTTTCATCAAGATAGACCTTGCGCCTCGGGTTGCCATTGGATGACCAAAAAATCTCTCCCCGTGCATCCATTTCATCCAAAGTTTTCGGGGTATATTGCCAATGTTTGCCAGGTGGGGGTAACATGCCTCGCCATGCCTTGCCGGTTTCGCCATTTCTCTCGCCAGGCGCATGGATGGGTACCTTTTTATATCGCCGCCCGGTGTCCTCTTCGACATAAGTATATTCTTTCAAAGCGCGTTCTTCAGTCCACACTTCAACAGAGCGATTCCAAACGTAATCTTTTGACTTTGAATAAAACAAAATGTAATCGGAAACATTCCCATAGGTTTTGCGGGTGTAATTTTTGGGGTTACATTTTTTCCGGGTAATCCAATTTCTAAAGTTAGCCTTTCCGAAGACCTCATCCATGATCACCTTGATATAAAAGGCCATATTGTCATCCAGGTGAACATAAATAGACCCATCTTCAGCAAGCAGTTCCCTCAAGAAAATTAGCCTTTCGCGTATAAATTCAAGGTAATGATTTCCCTCTAACAAGTCAGTATAAGCATCACTCTGATTTCGCGATTGAAAAACGCTTTTTGTTGCAAATGGTGGATCGATATAAACGAGGCGCACTTTGCCGCGTAGGGCATCATCGCTTAATATCCTGGCTAAAATGGGTAAATTATCTCCATAATATAGGCTATTTTCACCGCCCTGCCAAATGGTTTGAATGCTGGCAGGTTCACTTGTCAGAACCATGGCTTCAGGCTTTTTGCCCTCATACGACAGAAAAACATCCGGTTCTTGCTTAACCGAGCCATTTTCCAAAAGGGTATCCCCATTCCACTTGTTTTTTGAGATACCGGTAGCCATTAGTGAGCCATCCTAAGCCAATCCAGTGTAAGTCGTTCGGGGATCATGCGCAGGGTTAAGACCATAACTTCCCCTGCATAGCGATTTTCGAGTTTGCTGTAATCAGACCACATCGAACCCACTAACAGCCCTGGGCCGTCGTTGAGCAAGATTACCTTTGTGCGCAGTTGATGAGAATGAGCATAACCGATCATCTCATCAATAGCGCTTCGATATTGTCCGGTACGGTCATCTTCTTGTGCGCCGCCCCTATCTGAATCATAACGAGCCAGCCCAAGTGCCAATACATCACCCTCTTCACGAATGACGAAATCCACGGGGCGATCAGGGTTTGGGTAGTCAGAAAAAACTTTTTTCATCAACACATCTTGCCCTGCTCTTGCTGGCCCTTCAATCGTCAGTGTTGGAAATCGGCCTCGCACCATACCAAAGAAACGTTCGGTAAGATCATAACCTTTCTTGCCTCGGTCTTTATACTCCCAGAGAATCGCGCACAACGCTTCGTCGGGAATAGGACGAGATTCAAACGCGGACTGTACATCATGAATCGGGCGAAATCTGCGTCCAAACTCCTGGATGACATACCCCGTTTTCGATTTGACCTTCAACATTTCAACCGGTGTAGATGGGCTGACATATTTACGGAATACGCGGCTAAGTTGAACTCGCATCCATCCGTTAGGTGTGTCTGCGATCTCCGCTAATAATCGCTCAGATGATTCGGAAGACCGCAATAACTGGCCGAACATAACCAATACGGGTTTGTACAGCTCACAAGCCGCCTGCAAGATGTCGGGATAGTATTCGCCCGTGGCTAAAGTTATCCATTTTGCGCCATTGGGTTGGTAATCAGCAAACGATTTTATGTCAGCCATGCTTTCCGTCCAATTGAGATATTTAGAACATCTTCATTATAATCCAACCGCGATGCCTTTATTCCGATGCCATCAAGCGCGGCGAACCTCGCCAACGCGCTGCGCAAAAAGACGCGCCTCAGGTTGCCACAACACCCCCAAACCGCCCCCCAGGTAAAGAATAGCCGCATAAAACACCATCAGCATCGCGGCCTGCCCGTTGGCTGGCAGCAGGCCAGCCGCAAACAGACCCGCCAGGGCTGCCAGGCGCGGCGCGATGCCCAGGGCGATCAGAACGCTGACGCCGCCCCCCCACACAGCCCAACCCGGCGGCAACCCTGGCAGTAGCGCCAGCATCATCGCTGCTGCCGCCAGGCGAAAGCTCAGCGGCAGCCATTTTGCAGCCACAGCTATCCGCGTTTGCCACGACGCGCCAATGCCCGGCTTCAACCAGCCGCAGGTCAGCAGCCAATCTTTGGCAAAGCCGAGTAAATGCGGCAGCGAGATGAGCGTGGCGGCCCAGTGCGTGACCGGCGGTTCATACAAAGGCCACAGCAACACAAAACTCAAGCCCAGTTGCATCCCCGCAAACAGACGGCGGGACGTATTCGTGGCCAGCGGGTAATTGACCAGCCCGCGGCGCGTACGCAGCGCCATCCCTGCCAGAAACAGATAGCGCGCCAACCCCACCAGCACATACCAGCCCGGCGCCTGCCCATACTTGACCGCCAGCAGCGCGGCCAGCAGCAGCCCCCAGCTATCGAACTCCATATCCAGCCGTGCGCCCAGCGCGCTGGCATGGCCGGTGATGCGGGCCACATACCCATCGAAGAAATCGAGCAGTGTCGCCAGGGTATACAGCAGCCCCACCCCCCAGGCCCAGCCACCGCCCGGTTGTGGCAGCAGCAAGAAGCCGCTCAGGCACGCCACGATCACCGCCCGGCTGAGCGTGAGCGCATTGCCCCATCCCAAGGATGGAAGCAGCGCCTGTTCGGGGGTATGGTTCTCGCCCAGGTAGCGCCGCAAGAACCAGAAAATATAAAGCATTCCCAGGGTGGGCAAGAGCAGCCAACGCGCCGCGTTCTGCCAGCCCAACCCAACCCCCACGCTGACCAGGGCCAGGCCCCAGCCCAGCCAGCCCAGCAAAGCCGCCAACCGCCATTGCGCCAGCAAATGCGCCAGTGAGATAGGGTTTGTTATGTGCATGGGGACTCGGCCTCCTGCCGGGGTAAAGGGGGAATGAGGGTTGGTGTTGTTTGGGGGGTGGAAAGCCTTTGGAGTAAAATACTCCAACCTAAAAAATTTCCTGAGGTGGCTTAACATGATAAAAAGTGTGGACGATAAACTCAAGACGGTCATTGAGAAAAATACCTTCTATTTCTTCAACCGACAATTCGAGGAGAGCTATGAAGGGTATATTAATTCAATTCGAGAATCCTTGCTTGTACTCAAAAACGATATTGAAACGCAAGGGCTAACCAAGCGCCTTTTTGAAAGGCTGCTCGCAGATAATCAGAATGGCTTAACAGCTCTTCTTGCCTTGACTGGGTTTTCGAACGAGTCTCTCAAGCGCTTAATCACACTGATTCGGGTTATTGACGATCCGGCTTTGTCTAAGTTAACTCTCAAGGAAAAGTGGTATCAGGGTGAAAAACTAGAAAACGTCAAAGAGTGGTCAGACACAACGATAACTTACAAAATTCGTGAAAATGAATTTTTTAGGGCAGGAATTGTTAATCTCTTTTTTGAGGGTGCAACAGTTCCGTTTCTGGCAAGCACGATACCGCTCTTTGAACTCAAAAAGTTGAGCATCTCAAAGTTAAAATTTGATATAGCAGCGATTATAGATACTTTAGTAAGGTATAAAGAGAAAGGTTCATATTCGGGGAGGAAGGAACGAAATCCAGAAACGGTTATAGCTGATTTATTGGAAAATATGGGCTTGACCTATCAGACTGGTGACTTAAGCGAATTAATAACCAATGCGTCAGACACGAAACGAACGATGGATTTTATTATTCCGAACAAGGTAAATCCAATCATCCTTGTCGAGAGCTCTTTTTTAGTGACAACGTCGTCTGGGCAGGGGGATAAATCGAAGACCGAGATATCCATTCGCGAACTGATCAAACAACATTACCCTCAAGCGACATTTGTAGGGTTTGTGGATGGTATTGGCTGGTATGTTCGAAAAGAAGACTTGAAGCGGATGGTCGCCGCATATGAAGATGTTTTTACTTTCCACAAGGATGAGTTAGCCCGTTTTGAGAAGCTATTGCGAGCGGAGTTTAGGGAAAAATGATCGATCAATACCTGAACAAGATTATTCAGGGCGATTGCTTAGAAACCTTACTCCAACTCCCAGATAACAGCATTGATGTAACGTTTGCAGACCCGCCCTTTAATCTCAAAAAGAAATATAACAGCACGAAAGATAGCCTTGATTTACAGGAATATCTGGATTGGTGCGGACTTTGGATCAATGAGATGGTTCGAATAACCAAACCTACAGGTTCTATCTTTTTGCATAACATTCCCAAGTGGCTGACATATTACACAGCTATTCTGAATAAGACGGCGCATTTTAGACATTGGATTTCTTGGGATGCACCAACATCCCCAATGGGCAAATCCTTGCAGCCTTCACATTACGGTATTTTATTTTACGCGAAAGAGATCAAACAAAACAAATTTTACGAAATTCGTTATCCCCATAAGCGTTGCCGTAAATGCGGGTATCTGCATAAAGATTATGGCGGTAAAAAAGGTATGTTGCACCCATTTGGCCCATTGTTGTCTGATGTATGGACAGATATTCACCGAGTAAAGCATAATAAATATCGCGATAACCATCCTTGCCAATTACCAGTTCATTTGCTTGAAAGAATAATTCTCATGTCGAGCGATGAAGGCGACGTAATCCTGGACCCATTTTCGGGCACAGGTACCACCGCCTTGGCTGCCAAACGGTTGGGGCGTAAATATATCGGTCTTGAGCTTGATCAGGAATATGCGCACATATCCGAGAATAAACTCAAAATGGAAAACCCTGACTCAAAGATCGGTGATATTTGGGTAAGTTTTTATTTGGATGGTATTGCTACGCTTCGCGACGTAGATTGGGAAAAATTATCACAAGACTATATCATTCCAGAACCCATTGAGTGTATAGACCATACGGTTATTCAACCTAAAAACGGAAAGAATAGTCATGGATATATCTCAAAAAAGGGTGATTTGAGTGATCTACCCATGTTTGGTGATATTTCCGATTAAAGTGGTGGCGCGCGTCCCGCCCAAAAGCGGGTCGGGTTGGGCGATGGGCTATAATCTAACCAGACGCAGCGCAATGCGCGGTTCGCCATTGGAGAAGCTCAAATTTTCATGTACAATGAGATGGCCTGCATTTTGTAACCTTCAAAACAACCGCCGGGGGCAAAACAGGTGTTTGCGCCAGCGCTGTTTGATCCAAAAGGGATGAAAAAATGCTCACCAAACCCAAAGCATTGGTTATCGAAGATTACGCCGACCAGGCCATCGTTTTCCAGCGGGCGTTGGAAATTGCCGGGTTTGATACCGAAATGCTCACCGATGGCGAAGCCGCGCAAACCCGCCTGGCCGAAATTGTGCCAGCCCTGGTTATCCTCGACCTGCACCTGCCTGGCGTGCCGGGCAGTCAACTCTTGCAGCAGATTCGCACCGATCAGCGCTTACAACCCACCCGCGTCATCATCGCCACTGCCGATGCCCTGCTGGCACAAAGCCTGGCCCAGCAAGCCGACCAGGTTCTGCTCAAGCCGATCAGTTTTCGCCGATTAAATCAAGTGGCCGAACGCTACCGTGGGTATTGGAAAGCGTAATCGCTTTGTGATACGCTTCACAAAAAGAACAGGATAAGCATCTCTTGTCAGGACGCGGGGGCTTTGCGATAATCAATCTGTCTGACAAATATCCAAACCTTGCCGATTTACAACTGAGGTTCCCATGTCCCCACTCAAGCTGCATTTTCCGGTCCCCTCTGATATTGAAATTGCTCAGGAAGCCGAACTTAAACCGATCCTCCAAATTGCCGAGGAAATCGGCCTGCTGCCCGGCGAACTCGAACTGCACGGCGAGTACGAGGCCAAGGTGCGCCTCAATGTCCTCCAACGCCTGGCAGACCGCCCCAATGGCAGGTACATTGATGTCACTGCCATTACGCCTACCCCCCTCGGCGAAGGCAAAACCACGACCACGGTGGGCCTTGCGCAGGCGCTCGGCGCGCACCTGGGCAAACGCACCTTCACCTGCATTCGCCAGCCCTCGCAAGGCCCCACCTTTGGCATCAAGGGCGGCGCGGCCGGCGGCGGCTACAGCCAGGTGGTGCCGATGGAAGATTTCAACCTGCACCTCACCGGCGACATCCACGCCATCACCGCCGCCAACAACCTGCTGGCTGCCGCCATTGACGCCCGCATTTTGCACGAAGCCGCCCAGCCCGACGACGCCAAACTCTTCAACGCTCTATGCCCCGCCGATAAGCAGGGCCAGCGCCGGTTCTCGCCCTCGATGATCCGCCGCCTGCAAAAGCTCGGCATCGAGAAAACCGATCCCAACGAACTGACCGCCGAAGAACGCAGCCGCTTCGCCCGCCTCGATATTGACCCCGCCTCGATCACCTGGCGGCGCGTGATGGATACCAACGACCGCTTCCTGCGCCAGATCACTATCGGCCAGGGGCCAGAAGAAAAAGGCATGGAACGTACCACCGGCTTCGACATCACTGTGGCCAGCGAGATTATGGCGATTTTGGCGCTCACCTCAGACCTGGCCGATATGCGCCAACGCCTGGGGGCGATGGTCATCGGCACCAGCAAGGCCGGCGCAGCCATCACCGCCGAAGACCTGGGGGCCGCCGGCGCCCTGACGGTGCTGATGAAAGACGCCATCAAACCCACGCTGATGCAAACGCTCGAAGGCACGCCCGTTTTCGTCCACGCCGGGCCGTTTGCCAACATCGCCCACGGCAACAGCTCGATCATCGCCGACCGCATCGCTCTCAAACTGGCCGACTACGTCGTCACCGAGTCGGGCTTTGGTGCCGACATCGGCATGGAGAAGTTCTTCGACATCAAATGCCGCTATTCGGGCCTGATCCCCAACTGCGTGGTGCTGGTAGCCACCGTGCGTGCGCTCAAGATGCACGGCGGCGGGCCGAAGGTGGTGGCGGGCAAACCCCTGCCCGCCGCCTATACCGATGAAAATCTCGATTTGCTGCGTGCCGGCCTGCCCAATTTGCAGCATCACATGCGCAACGCCCGGCGCTTTGGCACCCCCGTGGTGGTGGCGGTCAACTCCTTCGCCACCGATACCGCCCACGAATGCGAAATCGTCCGGCAGGCGGCCATCGAAGCCGGCGCCGAAGATGCCGTGGTCTGCACGCACTGGATGGAAGGCGGCAAAGGAACGGTGCAATTGGCCGAAGCTGTGGTGAAAGCCTGTGAACAGCCGGCGCGTTTCGAGTTTCTCTACCCGCTGGATGCCTCCATCAAGGCCAAGATCGCAACCATCTGCACTGAAATCTACGGCGCAGATGGCGTGGATTACACCCCCGAAGCCGAAGCCAAGATCGCACTCTACACCCGCCTCGGTTTCGACAACCTGCCGATCTGCATGGCGAAAACCCATCTCAGCCTCAGCCACGACCCCGCGCTCAAGGGCGTGCCAAGCGGCTATCGCATCCCCATCAGCGACCTGCGCGCCTCGGTGGGGGCGGGCTTCCTGTACCCGCTGGTGGGCGAGATGCGCACCATGCCCGGCCTGCCCACCCGCCCGGTATTCTATGATGTAGACTTGGACCTGGAGACCGGGCGCGTGGTGGGCCTGTTTTAGCGCCGTTTTGGTTAAGTTGGAGTACAATTGTTCTATATAAACGGTGCGTGTTTTTATGGCCTGCCCCGGGTGGTGGTCACCTGGAACAAAAGACAGCCCGCGTACCGAAACTGTGGAGGAACCTATGTATCACACCATTATCATCGTTGGCAATTTGGGGCGTGACCCTGAGATGCGCTATACCCCCAGTGGTCAGGCTGTCACCAATTTTAGTGTGGCAACCAGCCGTAAATATACCGATTCGGGCGGCCAACTCGTGCAAGAAACGATCTGGTTTCGTGTAAGCGCGTGGGGGAAACAAGCCGAGACGTGTAATCAGTATCTCAAAAAAGGCAGTAAAGTGTTGGTCGAAGGGCGGCTCAACCCCGATCCGAAAACTGGCGCGCCGCGTATCTGGCAGGGTCAAAATGGCCCTGGTGCGTCTTATGAAATCACCGCCAACACTGTACGCTTCCTTTCTAGCCGTGGCGAAGAGAGCGAAGGTGGTTACCAGGGCGGTGGCTACCAGGGCGGCGGCGAAGTGCCCTATGCTGACCCCGAAGGCGACAACATCCCCTTCTAAAGCGCACCCACCCTGCCGAATGGCTGCCCACTCGCGGGCAGCCATTCGCTTTTTTTGCGAGGTATCCATCCATGACGACCCCTCCTGCCCGCCCCATCTATCCACCAGCGCCGCCGCTCGAAGTCCCCGCCGACCTCGATGCCGCGTACGCCAACCTGGTGCGCATCGCCCATTCGCCCTCCGAACTGGTTTTCGATTTCGCCTATTTCATGCCCGGTGCCAGCCCGGCGCGCGTGCGCTCACGCGTGGTCATGTCGCCATTGGGCGCCAAGCTGTTTTATCGCGCCCTGGCCGAAAACCTGGCGAAATACGAGGCATCCTTTGGCGAGATTAAAATCCCCGGCGAAGTTTCGCTGGCCGATTATCTCTTCCGCCCGCCGCAGCCGCCTGAACCACCGAAGGAATAAGCTATGGAACATCTCGACAGTATTGCCGAGCGCATTCACGCCTCCTTTGAAGCCCGCACCGCCGCCCGTGACCGCGTGCTGGCGCAGACGCGCACACTCACCCGTCACTGCGCCAACGCCATTCGCGCCGCCCACCGCGCCGAAAACGACCTGGCCGAACAAAACCTGGCCGAGGCCAGCACCCTGGCCGCCTCCATCCGCCTGATGGCGGGTGAATACCCCGACCTGTATTACGCCGGTTACTCGCAGGATGCGCTAAAAGAGTTCGCCGAGGCCAACATCGTCTACGCCCTGCTCAACGATGGCCGTCTGCCGTCCCCCGAAGAATTGCAGATCGAAGAAGCCACCTTTTTGCAAGGTTTGGCCGAAGCCGTCGGTGAGATGCGCCGCCGCTGCCTCGATGCCCTGCTCAACAGCCAGCCTGACGAAGCCCAACGCCTGCTGACCATCATGGACGACATCTATGCCGTGCTGGTGACGATGGACTATCCCGACGCCATCACCGGCGGTCTACGCCGCCTGACTGACATCGCCCGCAGCCTGATCGAACGCACCCGCGGCGACCTGACTCTCAGCCTGCGCCAGGACGCCCTCGAACGGCAGATGCGGCAGCTCGAAGCGCGGTTGGAGAAGATGTGAAGTTGCAGGGAGCAGGTGGCAGGTAGCAGGTTTCTTTGACCCTGCCCCTTGCCCCTTGCTTCCTGCTCCTTGCCCCTTGCTCCCTGTCCCCTGCCCCCCTCTTTCCCCATGAAAACCGTCCGCGCCTCTGAAATTGGCACTTACCTGTATTGTCAACGCGCCTGGTCGTATCAACAAAAAGGGGTTCAGAACGCCAACCAGGCCGATCTGCTCACCGGCACTCAATTGCACGAAGAACATGGCCGCTCGGTGCTGGCGGCGGGCTGCCTGCGTTCGTTGGCCTATGCCCTGCTGCTGGCGGCCCTGGTGGCGGGTGTGATTGCCCTGCTGCAAGGCGCGTTATGACACCACGCGCCGTTCTGCGCTCGATCAGCGTTTTTTAGCTCGATGCTCATTCTCGCCCTCGCATTCTTTCTTATCGCCCTGGTTTTCTTCTTCCTGGCTGGCAGACGCCAAAAAGCCGCCGGGCTGCCGGGTGGACGCGTGGTCTACGCGGACACGTCGCGCTGGGGGCGCGTGGAAAAGCCGCTCTACGACCCCAACCTGGGCATCACCGGCAAGCCCGATTACCTCGTCGAAGTAGATGGCGACACCATCCCCGTTGAAGTCAAATCCAGCCGCACCGAAGCCCCTTACGATAGCCATATTTACCAGTTGGCCGCCTACTGCCTGCTGGTGCATAGCACCACCGGCCGCCGCCCGCCCTACGGACTGATCCATTACCCCGAACGCACCTTCGCCATTGACTACACCCCCGAACTCGAAAATGCCCTGGTTGATCTGGTGCTGGAAATCCAATCGCACCCCACCCGTCAACCCCTGCCGCGTTCGCACGCCTCGCCGCAACGCTGCGCCCGCTGTGGCTACCGCAACGCCTGTGACCAGAAACTTGGCTGAAGGTCAGAACGCACAACTTTCAACCTTCCACCTTTGACCTTATAATACGCCCCATGTCTGAACCCCCTGCCCCCTTGCGGCACGTGGCTGTGCTGGCAAACTCACAGTTACCGGCGGCCATTGCCGAGGTCGAACCGGTGGCCGAATACCTGCGCCAGCGTGGCATTCGCGTCAGCGGCGGCTTGCTGAATGATGAGCAATTGCGCGGCGATGTGCGCAAGCGCGCCTTCGACCTGGTGATCGCCCTCGGTGGTGATGGCACCATGCTGCGCGCCGGGCATCTCTGCGCCCCGCACGATACGCCCATTTTGGGCATCAACCTGGGGCGTTTTGGCTTCCTCACCGAGTTGCAGCAGGCGCAGTGGCCCAACTTCTTGCCACGCCTGCTCGAAGGGCGCTACTGGCTCGAAAGGCGCATGATGCTCAACGCCGAACACTGGCGCGAGGCCGAGAAACTCAGCGCCTGGGATGTGTTGAATGAAGTGGTTGTCACCCGTGGCGCCGTCACCCGCCCGGTTCACCTGTCTGCTGAGGTGGATGGGCAGCCACTCACCACCTACGTGGCCGACGCCCTGATCGCCGCCACGCCCACCGGCTCCACCGCCTACGCCCTGGCGGCCGGCGGGCCAATTCTGCCGCCCACCCTGCGCAACATCCTGCTCGTGCCGGTCGCACCGCATCTCTCGGTGGATCGGGCCATCGTGCTGGCCGAAGGCTCGGCGGTGAGTATCACCGTCATCGGTGAGATGCCCGCCGTTTTCAGCGTGGACGGCCAGCCGCCCGTCACACTCAACCTGCAAGACCGCGTGGATGTACGCGCCGGCGCGCATGTCACGCAGTTCGTCCGCTTTCAAGACCCCGGTTACTTTTACCGCAACCTCACCCCCCACATGAACCGCAATCCCGCTACCACAGGAAACTCCCGATGACCGACTCGACCCCCTCCGCATCCACCCTGGCCTGCGTCAATCATCCCGGCGTAGAAACCTCGCTGCGCTGTAACCGCTGCGAAAAGCCGATTTGCATCAAATGCGCCGTACTCACCCCCACCGGCTACCGCTGCCGCGAGTGCGTGCGCGGCCAGCAAAAAGTGTTCGACACCGCCCAAAATTTCGACTTCCCCATCGCCTTCATCGTTGCGGCTGTGCCAGCCTTTTTGGGCGGGCTGGTGCTGCCTTACATCGGTTTCCTCACGCTCTTTGTCGGCCCGCTGGTGGGTGGTGTGACGGCGGAACTGGTGCGCGCGGCGGTGCGCAAACGCCGCTCGAACCCGCTCTTCATCACTGCCGCCGTGGGCGCGGCGTTGGGCTGCGCCTGGGCGCTGCTGGGCGCGCTGCTCAGTTTCAGCCTGTTTGGCCTGATCTGGGCCGGCGTATACAGCTTCACCCTCGTGTCCACCCTCTACTACCGCCTGCGCGGCATTCGCATGTAACCTGGTTTCGACAAGCTCAACCGGCGAGTTTATTGTTTTATTCTTGTTCTCTCTTGGAGATCGCCTTATGCTCTACGAACTGCGCATCGAGAACTTCGCCATCATCGAACGCCTCGAATTGAACTTTAGCGACAAACTGATCACCTTCACCGGCGAAACCGGCGCCGGCAAAAGCATCATCATTGACGCCGTCGAAGCCGTGCTGGGCGGGCGGGTGGATGCCACGATGATCCGCAGTGGCACCGAACGCGCCAACGTCGAGGCGGTCTTTCGCATTCCGCAGGCGGTGCGTGCGCCCTTGCGCGCCCTGCTCGAACGCGAGGGCCTGCTCGAAGATGCTGAAAACGGCGACGAGCGCGGCGACGAGCGCGGCGGCGAGCGCGGCGACGAACTGGTACTGGGCCGCGAAATCCGCCACACCGGGCGCAGCGTGGCGCGCGCCAACGGGCGCAGCGTGAACGTGGGCCTGCTGGGTGAACTGGCCGCATACCTGGTAGACGTTCACGGCCAATCGGAGCATCTCTCGCTGCTGCGCGTCAGCCAGCACATCGGGCTGCTTGATCGCTTCGCCAACATCGAAAGCGACCTCGACGCCTACCGCCACACCTACCACGCCCTGCAAAAAGTCCGCCACGAATTGGCCGAACTGCGCGCCGCCGAAAGCGAAGCCGCCCGCCGCACCGACATCCTCACCTACCAGATCAACGAAATCGAAGCCGCCCGCCTGCGCGCCGATGAAGAAGACAGCCTGCGCCAGGAACGCAACCGCCTGGCCAACGCCGAGGGCCTGGCCTCTGCCGCCCAAGAAGCCCTGCAAGCCCTCGACGAAGGCAGCCCCGAAGCCCCATCGGTCACTGACCTGTTCGGCCAGGTGGCCCACAACCTGCACACGCTGGCCCGCCTCGACACCGCCCAGGCCGCCCTGTCTGAGCAGGCCGACACGCTCTTCGAGGGCATCACCGATCTGTCGCGCACGCTGCGCGACTACTTCGAGAATATCGAATTCAACCCCAAACGCCTCAACCAGGTGGAAGAACGCCTCAACCTGTTCCACACCCTCAAGCGCAAATATGGTGCCACCCTGGCCGATGTGCTGGCCTTCGCCGAAAACGCCCGCCAGCAGCTCGACGCCATCACCCACGCCGCCGAACGCATCGGGGAACTCGAAGCCGACGAAGGCCGCCTGCTCGAAACCCTCGGCAAACAAGGCATTACGCTCTCCGAGAAGCGCCACAAGGCCGCCGCCAAACTGGCCAAAGCCATCGAAGCCGAATTACAAGAACTGCACATGGCCGCCGCCCGCTTCCAGGTGCAGTTTACCGAAAAGCCCGACCCCAACGGCGCGCCGGTGGAGAACGGCAAACGCGTCGCCTTCGATGCCAACGGCATCGAACACATCGAATTTCTCGTCGCCCCCAACCCCGGCGAAGGCTTCAAGCCCCTGGTCAAGGTGGCCTCCGGCGGCGAAACCGCCCGTCTGATGCTGGCGATCAAAGATGTCCTCGCCCAGGCCGACCCCGTCCCCACCCTGATCTTCGACGAGATTGACCAGGGCATTGGCGGGCGGGTTGGCACCGTGGTCGGGCGCAAGCTGCACAAGCTGGCCCGGCGGCATCAGGTCTTGTGCATCACCCACCTGCCGCAGTTGGCCGCCTTTGGCGATCAGCATTATCGCGTGCAGAAAGAAGTCGAAGCCGGGCGCACCATCACCCACGTTCAGCGCCTCGATGGCGAGCGGCGCATCCTCGAACTGGCGCAGATGATGGGCGATGTCAGCGATGGCACGCGTCAATCGGCCCAGGAACTGCTCGAACTGGCTGCTAAAGCGAAGTAGGGGAGCCAGTGGCAGGGAGCAGATGGGGCCGGTGGGTGGGTGGGGGCCTGTTGGCGCTGATCGTCCTGGCGTTGACCGGGATCGTTGTGCAGCATTCCGGCCAGGCTGAACGCCGCCCCACCGCCCTGCCAACCAGCCTGCCGACCGCCTCCGCCGAAGGCTGCGCGGCCGACTGGTCGGCGCTGCAACAGCAGGGCGAATGGGCCGCGGCGCAGGCTGCCTTGCAGACCTGCCTGGCCCAATCCCCCTTCGATGCCGTGCTGACCTATCGCCTCGGCCTGCTGCTGGCCGTTCTCGACCCATCCGCCAGCCTGCCCTATCTCGACCGCGCCGCCCAACTCGACCCGGCCTCCCGCCCCGCCTTCACCGCAATTGAAGATGCCCTGCAAACCAGCCGCCTGTACGACGACCCCGCCTACACCGCCCTGACCATCGGGCGCGCCCTGGCTGCCCTCGGCGAGTGGCACCTGGCCGCCGAATCATTCCGCCGCGCCATCGCCTCCGACCCAACCTACGGCGAAGCCTGGGCCTACCTCAGCGAAGCCCTGCAACAACTCGGTCAAGATGGCAGCCGCGAAATGGCCCAGGCTTTACTGCTGGCCCCCAACTCGGTCGCCGTCAACATGCTGGCCGCCCTGCATTGGCAGCGCCAGGGCAACCTCGACCAGGCCCTGGCCTACCTCGATGCCGCCGCCAGGCTCGAACCGCACAACCCCGTCATTCAAGCTGAACTTGGCCGCCTGACCGCCGAACAGGGCGACCTGCCCCTGGCCGAAGCCTATTATCGCCAGGCCATCGAACTGGCCCCCGCCGACCCGGCCTACCTGCGCCTGCTGGCCGAGTTTTCGCTGCGCTACGACATCCAATTGCACGAAATTGCTCTGCCAGCCGCCCGCCAGGCGCTGCTGCTCAACGGGCAGGACCCTGCCAGCCTGGTGTTGATGGCCTACGTCCTGCTGCGCTTGGATGACCCACTGACGGCTGAACGTTTCTTGCTGCAAGCGCTGACCGTGGCCCCCCACGACCCCGCCGCCCATCTGCACCTGGGCCAGGTCTACTGGCTGCGCGGCCAGGCGGAGCGCGCCCGCCAGGAATGGGCCACCGTGCTGAACCTGGCCCCCGGCAGCGCCGCCGCCCAGGAAGCCGCCCGTTGGCTGGAGCGCTAACCCGGCGCGTTATGCTACAATACGCTTATGATCCCACAAAAAATTGGCCGTTACGAATTGATTGACGAACTCGGCCGCGGTGGCATGGCCACGGTCTACCGCGCCCACGACCCGCGCTTCAAGCGCGACGTGGCGGTCAAGCTGATGCCCGCCCAACTGCTCAGCGATGCCACCTTCCGCGCCCGCTTCGAGCGCGAAGCGCAGATGATCGCCGCCCTCGAACACCCGGCCATCGTGCCAGTCTATGATTTCGGCGAAGAAGATAAGCAGCCCTACCTGGTGATGCGCTACATGCCCGGCGGCTCACTGGCCGATAAGCTCGCCAGCGGCCCGCTGCCCCCGGCGGAGGCCTCGCACATCATCGCCCGCCTGGCCTCCGCCCTCGATCAGGTGCATGTGCGCGGCATTGTCCATCGCGACCTCAAACCGGCCAACATCCTGTTCGATCAGTACGGCGAAGCCTACCTGTCCGATTTCGGCATCGCCCGCCTTTCGGAGGCCACCACCAACCTCACCGGCGACTCAATTGTCGGCACACCCGCCTACATGAGCCCCGAACAGGCGCGCGGCGAAAGCGACATTGACGGTCGCAGCGACCTGTATGCCCTGGGCGTGATCCTCTTCCAGATGCTCACCGGCAGGCCGCCCTACGAAGCGCCCACCCCCATTGCCGTGGCAATGAAGCACATCACCGACCCCGTGCCGCGCCTCACCCACACCCGCCCCGACCTGCCCGTCACCTTCGACCGGGTGATCGAGGGCGCTATGGCCAAGAACCCCAAGGAGCGCTTCACCACCGGCAGCGACCTGTTCAGCGCCTTCGAGAAGGCCATGCTCGAAGCCGGTCAGGCGTTGGCCGCCTCGCAATCTATGGAAGATGCGCTGACGGCCCCGCACCCGCCCGTTGCCCGTCCAGCCGCCGGGCAGCGACCAACCACCCCGCCGCCAGCCGGACGCTCGGCCGCGGGTGCGGCGCGGCCTGTAACGCCGCCGCCCTCTTCGCCAGGAAGCGCCAGGCCGATCACCCCGCCGCCGCGGCCCGCCTCGCAGCCAGCGCTGGCCCGGCCACGGCGCGGCGTGCCGGTGTGGGCCTGGGTTTTAATCATCCTCCTCGGCGGTGGGTTGTTATGTGGGGTCTTTTTCCTCGCTGTCGCTTTCCTGGGCGAACTTTCCGCCCCGACCCCATCGGCGGCCACCCCCACGCAGCCGCCCGCCACCATCACCGCAGCTTCTCCCGCCGTGGACACGCCTTCGCCGCAGCCCACCGATACCGAGGCCGCCCTTGCCGATACGCCCGCACCCACGCTCGCTTTGCAAAGCGGCGATGTCATTTACCAGGACGATTTCTCCCTCACCACCACCGGCTGGCCCACCTACAAAGGCAGCGACGGCTACTCGCGCTACCAGGCCGATGCCTACCGCATTTTTGTAGATTTACCCAACACCCGCCTCGAGGCCACCCCCGGCCTTTCACTGGCCGATGTCTACCTCACCGCCGATGCCAGCAAAGTGGGCGGCTCAGATGATAATCTGTTTGGCCTGCTCTGCCGCTACCAGGATCGCAACAACTTCTACTTTTTTGTGATCAGCAGCGATGGCTATTACGGCGTGGGCAAGGTGGCTGGCGGCGTCTACACGCTCGAAAGCGGCAAGATGCAGCCCAGCACAGCCATCAAAACCGGCGCTTCCACCAACGCCCTCGAAGCCGAATGCAACGCCGACCAGTTCACTTTCTGGGTCAATGGCAGCCAGTTGACCAATTTTGAAGACAGCGACTTTGCGCAGGGCGATGTGGGCTTTTTGGCTGGCACGTACACCATTTCGGGTACCGATATCCTCTTCGATAATTTCAGCATTTACGTTCCATAACAATAGAAAAGGAGTTTCCGATGGCACTGCGTTCTCGTTTCCTGTTGATTGTGGTTGTTTTGGCGGTGGCTTCCATGGCTTGCAGCTTACTCTCCGGCAGCAGCCAGCCCACCCCCCAGGCTTCAGATGTGCTGTTTGCCGATGATTTCTCGAACACCGGCAGCGGTTGGGATAGCCTTCGTAACGACGATGGCATTACCGATTACGAAAACGGCGGCTATCGCATCCAGGTGGCTACCCCCGACACCGAGCTATGGGCCAACCCCGGCAAAAACTTCACCGATGTGCGCGTCGAGGTAGATGCCACCCGCCAGGCCGGCCCCGAAGATAACGATTTCGGCGTCATCTGCCGCTACCAGGATGTCAACAACTTCTACTACTTCATCGTCACCAGCGATGGCTACTACGGCATCATCAAGGTGCAAGATGGCGAAATGGCGCTGCTGGCCGATGGCGACGAGTTTGGCAGCACCGATGCCGTCAGCGGCGGCGTCAACCGCATCCGCGCCGATTGCGTCGGCAGCACGCTCACCCTCTACCTCAACGGCCAGCAGCTCGATAGCCGCCAGGATGCCGATTTCACCTCGGGCGATGTCGGCCTGATCGCCGGCAGTTACAGCGAGGCTGGCACCGATATCCTCTTCGATAATTTCACGGTAGCGAAACCTTGAACGTCTACCTCGATACGGTTGGTTGCCGCCTGAATCAGAGCGAGATCGAAACCTATGCCCGGCAGTTTCACGCTGCCGGGCATATTTTGGTCGCTTCGCCTGGCGAAGCCGACCTGGTGGTGGTCAACACCTGCGCCGTCACCGGCCAGGCGGCATCTGATTCGCGCCAGAAAATCCGTCAGGCGGCGCGCGCCGGTGTGGATGAAATCGTTGTCACGGGATGTTGGAGCACGCTGCACCCAGGCGAGGCGGCCGCGTTGGACGGTGTGCGCCGGGTGGTGTTGAACCAGGCAAAAGACCACCTGGTGGCCGATCTGCTCGGCGTACCTGCCGAAATGTACGATCTGGAGCCGCTCGAACGTACCCCCGTGCCGGGCCTGCGGCTGCGCACGCGCGCCTTCGTCAAAGCGCAAGATGGCTGCGACAACCGCTGTACCTTCTGCATCACCGTGGTGGCCCGCGGGTCTGGGCGCAGCCGCCCGCTGGCCGAGGTGGTGGCCGACGTGCAGGCGGCAGCCCGCGGCGGTGCGCAGGAAGCCGTGCTGACGGGTGTCCACCTCGGCTCGTGGGGATACGATTGGGCCGCCCCGCAGCACCTCGCCCGCCTGGTCGAGGCCGTGCTGGCCGAAACGGACATTCCCCGCCTGCGCCTGTCGTCGCTCGAACCGTGGGATTTAACGCCCGAATTTTTCGCCCTGTGGCGCAACCCGCGCCTGTGCCGTCACCTGCACTTGCCGCTGCAATCGGGCAGTGCGGCCACCCTGCGCCGCATGGCGCGCAAGACCACGCCCGCCAATTTCGCCGCCCTGGTGGCGGCTGCCCGCGCCGCCATCCCCGGCGTCGCCATCACCACCGATGTGATCGTCGGCTTCCCCGGCGAAAGCGAGGCCGAATTTGCCGAAAGTGTCGCCTTCATCCAACAGATGAACTTCGCCGACGGCCATGTTTTCACCTATTCGGCCCGCCCTGGCACCGCCGCCGCCCGCATGAAACCGCAGGTAGCCCACCCCACGCGCAAAGCGCGCAGCGCCCAGGTGCGCCAGGCCCTGGCCGAAAGCGCTGCCGCCTACCGCACCCGCTTCATCGGCGCAGAGATGCCCGTGTTGTGGGAAAGCGCCACTTCCCTCGGCCCCGCCGGTTGGCAACTGAGCGGCCTGACCGACAACTACCTGCGTGTTACCGCCCTCGCCCCGCAAGACCTGTGGAATCAACTTACCCCGGTGCTGCTCACCGCGCTATCACCCGATGGCCTGGTGGGAAACATAACGTTTGACATTTAAAGGTCTACCCCCTGCTCCCTGCCCCTTGCCATGTGTATCTTCTGCCGCATCATTTCCCATACCGTCCCGGCCACCCTCATGTACGAAGATTCGTCAGTGACGGCCTTTCGCGACATTCACCCGGTTGCCCCCACGCATATTTTGATCGTTCCCAACCGGCATATCGCCTCGGTCAACGACCTGACCGCAGAGGACGAACCGCTGATCGGTCATTTGTTCACCGTGGCCCGGCAGTTGGCCGCCCAGGAGGGCATTGCCCAATCGGGTTACCGCCTGATCCTCAACACCGGGTTGAATGGCGGCCAAACCGTGCCGCACCTCCACCTGCACCTGATCGGCGGCCAGCGCATGCGCCACCCGCTGGGATAGCCATCTCCCGCGTCTGTGGAGATTGTTGGATGAACCACGAATAGCACGAATTTACACGAATAAAAGTCGAAAATTCGTGCAGATTAGTGTTATTCGTGGTTTGAAGAGCATGTAGCGGGAAGAGAGCACGGCAACTTCCAAAGACCCAGAAAACCATTAAAACTTGGCGGCTTTGCGCCTTTGCGTTAAATATGGCGCAATTGCCCTAAATCTTCGCGGTTGTGATAGTTTTTAGAGAGGAATACCATAAAAACGATTGCCGATTCTGAAAACCCCTGCCTGGCTTGCGGCGCGTGCTGCGCCGCGTTGCGCGTCTCATTTTATTGGGCAGAAGCCGACCCCGAACTGGGCGGCGTGGTGCCCCAGGATTTGACCGAACGCGTTTCGCCGTTTTGCTGCGCCATGAAAGGCACGGCGCATAAACCGCTGCGCTGCGTGGCGCTGGCAGGCGCTATCGGCCAGGCAGTGCGCTGCACAATCTATGAACAGCGCCCCTCGCCCTGCCGCGAGTTTGGCGTGCAGGAGCAGGAGGGGCGCTATGTCATCGCCAGCGCCGACCTGATCCGCTGCAACCGGGCGCGCGGCGAATGGGGGCTGGCTGATCTCCGCCTGACAGACTGAAAAACGAACCGGCGAAGGCATTGCCTTCGCCGGTTTCTTGTTAGCCATGCGCTTTTTGGCCCACCAGGGTCAGCACCTCGCCAGGGTTGGCGTGGCGGCCAGTGCGCAGCTTGGAGTAGAGCAATTCGCCATCTACGCTCACTTCGAAGCGCCCACCATCTGAGGGGACAAGGGTGATCGCTTCGATCTGGCTTTGGTACTCCTTGAGCAGTTCGCCCATCAAACTGAGGGCGCGCGGGGTGTAGTGTCAGACCGCGCAGTACACGATTTCGATTTTCATCATTTTGTACACTCCATTTTGGCAGGATCGGGGTCTTGTGCAATTGCCAACATGCGTTGGTATTCTTCTTCGTATAGTTGCGCCAGCGCCGGGCTATGGATGACCAGGATATTGTCGTCGTTGGCGTTGTCGGCAGATTTGGTGAAGTTGTACGAGCCGGTGATGACGGTTTCGCCATCGAGGACGATCACCTTGTGGTGCATGGTGTATTTGTTGCCATCGGTTTTTACCGGCACTTTGGCACAATAGAGCGGCACCAGCGCCCCCTGCGAAGCGCCGCGGTTTTCGATCACCCCCTGCACATCCAGGCCATTGTTAAACTGCGTGATCATCGCAGTGGACAAATCGGCGTGGGTGTAGGTGAAGGCGTAAAAATGCACCGATTTCTTCGCCGCCAGCACATACGCCACCAGCTTTTCCATTACCTCATCTTCGGGGGAAAAATAATTTTCCACAGCCACGCCGTCAAGCGTCATCGTCGGGTTGGGCGGGCCGACCAGCGCCTGGGTGCCAAAACGCCCATCCACGAAGCCTTCGTCGAATTTGGCCTGGTAGTTGGCGATGATTTCAGGAGCGGTGATCACCAGCACATTGTTGTTATTGCGGAAGGTGTCGTTGTACGAGACATTCCACGACCCCATCACCAGCGTCTTGCCGTCAATGAGGATGATTTTGTTGTGCATCAGGCCGTTCGAGCGCCCGCCGTCCACCATCGGCACGCCCGCCTCGTGCAGCGCCTCGACGCCGTTGAACAGGCCGACGAAGTCGTTATCCACTTCGGCGTCACCTTCTTCGCCATCGTAGATTACGCGCACCTGCACACCGCGTTGGTGGGCGGCGATCAGGGCGTTGACGACGCTGGGCAGGTTGACATCGAACGAGACCACGTCAATGCTCTGCCGGGCGTTTTCGAGCAAAGGCAAGATGAACCGGTCTATGCCGTTTTCGATGTCATCGGGCGGGTTGGGGTTGGTCAAGTAGAGCGTCAGCCAGGCGGGCAAGGCGGGCTGCGCCGCGCGGGTGGGTGGCTGGCCCTGGCTGGCTGGCGTCAGCGTGGCCGGGCCAGACGTGACCGGCGGAATAACTGTCGGGTCGCTGGGAAAGATGGCCGGGAAGACCACGTTCAGTCCGAAATAGACCACCACCAGGGCGGCAAAGGCCAGGACGGACAGGATCACTTGTTGCTGACGTGCGGCGGATGAGGTGCGGGAAGTGGATTTGCGAGGGGGCATAATTTCTCCGGGCTTGGTAGGGCAAATTTCAGTTTGCCCCGGTTGACCGACAGGACGCCAGCCATTCTACCAGGAAGCGCAGCGCCTCGCGGGGTGAGGCGGCTTGCATTTGCGCGGCAGCCTGTGCCAGGGTTTCTGGCGTAAGGGAGGGCAGTGGGGTGAAAGCCTGGCCGTAGAGGTGGGCCAGTTCGTCCAGGGCGGCGGCCAATTCTGCGGGTGTGCGGCGGTCTTTGCGCGCCACGCTGCGCCCGGCGCGGCGCATGAAGGCCATCAGTGTGCTGACCTTTTCGCCGGCGGCTTCCTCATCGGTGTATCCTTCGACGACGAGCGGAATTTGCGCAATACCCCACTGGAGCAGCCAATCGGCTTCGGGGTCTTCCAGGTCAGCGGTCAGGTTTTCGCTTTCGAGCAGGCGGTCGGTGAGGGTTTGGAAGTTGATCATGGTTGGGTTTGGAAGGGGGTTGTGGCCTGATTGCGGTTGCCGGCCCGGTCGAAGGCGATGACCTCCAGGCGATGCGAGCCAGGGGCGGCTTGCCAGGCCAGCGTGAAGGGGCCCGTTTCGCCAAATTGCGGGTGCAGCGCGCCAACCAGGCTTTCATCTACCCAAAATTCGAGGCGGGCCAGGGCCAGGTCGTCGCTGGCGTTGGTTTGCAGGAAGATGTAGCCCTCGGCATTGGGCGTGAAGGTGAGCGGGGCGGTGGGCAGTTGCACCACGGGGGGCTGGTTATCCACCGTCACCTGGACGATGGCGGTTTCGATCTGGGCGTCGTCGCCGATCACTTGCAGTTGGATGGCATACAGGCCGCTCAAGCCGCTGGCATCCCATTGGCCGAGCGCGCCGTTTTCGACCGGTTGGCTGGCTTCATCGCCGATCAGCAGCCAGCGCTGCGGGTTGAGGCCGGCGCCCACCAGCAGGCGGTAGGAGGCGAAATTTTCACTGCTGGCGGTGCCGGTGAGCGTGACCTGGCCGCGCACGTGGTCGAAAGGGTGCGGGGTGGTGAAGTTTGCCCGCGGGTTGGCGGGGGGCAGGTTGATGATGTCGTAGGTGGTGGGCGGGATCGGCAGACCGGCCTGCTGCGCCCAGGGGATGGCCTGGGCGGGGATGTTGAGGTAGACGCGTTCTTCGACCAGGGCGGGCGGGGTGAAGATGGTGGCGAGCAGCCCGCTGATGCGGTTGACTGGCACGCTGCGGTAGAGATCGTCCAGGCGGGTGGGTTCGTTGCCGGCGATGAAAACTTCGTTGACCACATTGGGACATTCGAGCGTGGGCAGCAGGCCGGATGGGTCGCACGCTGCCAGGCTGGTCACACCGGGCGGCGTGGGCCACGCCTCGAAGGGCAGGCTGCGCCCGGCATACTGCGTGAGGGCGTGCCAGATGGCGGCGGCGTGCAGCGGGGAGAGGCGTGTTGCCTCGGTGGGCGTGTCTGTTTTTCCCACCCACACCCCCACTATGCGCTGCGGGATGGCGCCCACGGCCCAGGTATCTGCCCCGGCGGGTGTCTGGCTGAGCTTGACGGCGGCGGGGCGGCCAATTTCGAGCGGGTTGGGGTGGCCGAGGGCGGGCCAGCGGGCGGGTTCGTCGCTGAGGATGTGGGTGAGCAGGTAGGCCAGTTGCGCGCCGACCAGAGGGCGGCGCTGGCCCTCACGCCAGTCGAGCCAGGGGCGGCCATCTACGCTTTCGACGGTCAGCACCATGACCGGTTGTAGCTGGCTGCTGCCAGCGGGGGAGATGCCGGCCAGGGTGCCCTGGTTGGCGAGGACGCCCAGGGCGTGGGTGGCTTCGAGCAGGCGCAGGGGATGGTCGGTGAAGGCGGTGAAATCGTCGCCGGTGGTGGGGGCTGTCAGGCCGAAGGACGCCAGGGTTTGCCAGAGGTTGGCGGCGCCTACCTGCTGGTAAAGCTGGGCGGCGGGGACGAGGTAATCGTTGGCGAGGGCGGTGCGCAGGCGCACCGGGCCGTGGAACTGGCCGTCGAAGTTGCTGATGCCGGTTTCACCGGGGATATCCCAGGCGAGCGAGGCGGGCGCTTGCCCGCCGGCGAAGGCGGAAAGGTAGAGCAGGGGGGTGAGCAGTGAGCCGCCGGGATGCGGGTCGTTTGGGCCGACGAGGGCGAGTACCTGGCCGGTGGCGGGGTCGAGGATGGCGGCGTTGGCGGCGAGGCTGGTGGTGATGGGTGCGCCGCTGCTGAGGGTGGGCAGCAGGCGGGCGGCTTCGCACGCCGGGGCGGCCTGACCGTTGAGACGGGCCAGTTGGGCCTGGATGGTGCAGGCGGCCTGGGTTTGCAGGTCGAGATCGAGGCTGGTGGTGATGCGCAGGCCGCCGCGTTCGAGGCGTTGGAGGGGGATTTGCGCGTCAAGCTGTTGCAGGGCCAGGCTGGTGAAGGCGGGGGCGGCGCTGATGATTTCTGTTGGCGGTTGCAGGGGCAGGGTGGCCTGGCTGGCTTGCAGGCTTTCAGATGGGCTGATTTGGCCCTGGGTGCTGAGGTCGAGCAGGATTTCGGTCTGGCGTTGGCGGGTCAGTTCGGCGGCCCGGACGGGGTGGATGGCGGGGCTTGCGCTGGCAGCGGTGAGGAAGGTGGCCTCGGCCAGGGTGAGCGCGGTGGCCGATTTGCCCAGGTAGGCGCGGGCGGCGGCTTCGATGCCGTAGACGCCGGGGCCGTAGGGGGCGCTGTTGAGCGTCCATTCGAGGATTTTCTTGCGGCCATAGCGGGCGGTGGCCTGCCCGGCCAGCAGGCTGGCGCGCCAGGCCCGGCGCGATGTGTCGGGTTCATTCCATAGCAGCAGGTCGGTGACGAGGCGTTCGGCCAGGGTGGGCGTCTCTGCGCCGAGACGGTAGCCGGGATGCTGCCAGAAGCCGGGGTCACTGTGCAGGGTGGCGGTGATGATGGCGGGGGGGAGGGCTTCGAGCAGCAGGTAGGCGTTACCGGTGGCGGCGGGGTCTTGCAGGGTGAGGATCACTTGCTGGCCGGTGCGGTCAAGCAGGCGGGTGGGTTGGCGCAGTTGACCGGCGTTGCCATCTACCAGTAAGGGGAGTTGTTGTAAGGGGGGCAGGTCGCGCACCAGGCTGAGATAGCCCCAGGCGGCGGCGAGAGTGGCCGCTACGGCTGCCAGGCTGAAGCACACGGCCACACCCCAGGCCCAATGGGTGGACGGGTTGTGGCTGGCCTGGTGGCGGCGTTTGTGGCGTTTGTGAATGAGACTGGCGATGGATTGGGCGGCGCTCATGCGGCGATTGTAACCGAAAAAAAGCCAGGGGCCAGCAGCATCCCACACCCCTGTGTCGCTGCTGGCCCCTGATTTTGCGCACAGCCCCTCGCTGCACGCCCCGGTGGCAATGGCTTGTTCTTGTGAACGTTTACATTTTCGCATCGGGGCGTTGCCAAAGCATTGCCGTTGGTTTGGGGGTATTTCATTCGGATTTCAAATCATGGTCAACCTGTTAATTTTGTAAGACGGGGGCGGTTTTTTCTTGCCGTTTTGTTAAGAGAGTCATGTAACAAAACAGCGTCTTTTACGATTTCTTTATATAACTGTCCCTGGAACATCGTCGCCCTGCATGTGCGGACAATGTTTTCACAGGGGGTGATATTCAATCTTTTGACAATTTATTTCAGGAGGCATCTAATGAAACGATATTTTCGATTTACATGTGTGTTCATTGCCATAGGGCTGCTTCTTTCTCTCTTTGCAGCAAGCATCCCTGTACGTGCTGCCGATGTGACCGATGGCCTGGACGTGAAGATCATCGCCGGGTACAACCTGGTGGTCGATTCCAACGTCACTGCACCATCCACCTATGCGCCACGCGTGGCAACGGTGATCGGCGAGTTTTGTAATACCAGCGCCAGTACCATTAACAATGTCGTTGGGTACATTGGCAATCACACAAGCCTTACTCCTGGCGCCTACCCGGCGCGCGCCCCGGGTTCTGGCACCTTTAACACGGAGCATCCTGACCTGGTGGATGGTGGGGGTTCGTATGCCTTCATGCACCTGGGTGGAGCAGCAGATGCTACGCGTTACATCGGTTCATTGGCGCCTGACACCTGTTCTTACCAATACTGGCATTTCACTTATCCCGCCTGTGAAAATGTCGGCGGCTCACCCGATCAACCTCATTGCCAGAACGACCCGGTGTGGGGGGCGACCAACAGCGATACCGACGACCTGTGGTTGACCTTCGATATCTGGGGTACATCCAGCGCCAGCACCAATGATAACGAAACCTGGAAAATGACCATGCGCAACGAGATTTCGGCCATGGCCAATAAGATCGAACCCAATGGCAATCCTGGCGGCACCTGGTTCAATACCGATACCAGCACGATCAACCCTGGCGAGACCGTGGTGACCAATGGTATTCTCTACCGCCTGGGCAATGTCAACCAGGGTTTCGATAACGACAGCGATGGCATTCCCGATTACAACGCCTGGCTGCAGCCCTTCGGCGATGCCTCCTATGATCCCAGTTGTTTCCGGCTGGTCGAGACCACTGGCGTTTTGACCGTCACAACCAGCGCAGGCGATGTGATCATCCCCTTCGCCAATAATCTCTACTTCACCGACCTGCCCCAAAATAATACCAATGTCGTTGGTCTGGTCTACTACAAGTTTTTGGCGCTGGGCGGCGCTTGTACCATCCCGATCACACCTTATCAAGAAGCCGCTTCGGGTTCAGATAACGAAAAATTCAACGCTGACTATGGTACTGGCCCGGCGCCGGTGATGACCTTCGAGCCAGCCGTGACCGTGGACAAGACGGGAAGCCCGGCGCAAGGAGCAACCGGCGCACGGGTAGATTACTCGATCAGCTTTGTCAACACCTCGCCCAATGCCGATGCCGGGCTGTTCCTCTCCACCGGCGCGGCAGCCCCCATTGGCCTGGTGATCAGCGACGATGTTCCCACGGGCATGACTTATGTGGCTGGCAGCGCCGCCGCCAACAACAGCGTTCCCGTAGCGTACACCATTCGCTATTACGATAGCAGCACCAGCAGTTGGACAACCACCGAACCAGCCGCCACCAACGTGCGCAGCATTCAATGGTGGCTCGAAGCTCCACTCGAACGCGCCGGCAGCGGCAGCAACAGCGGCACGGTAACCTTTGCCGCCACCCTGCCCGGCACAGCGCCCACCCCACCCTTTGTGGAAAACTGCGCCGAGGGCAGCTTTGCCGATGGCGAGCCATTCGCCTCGTCTTGCACGGTGACCATGATCGCTGGCAATAACACCATTGGCAACTACGTCTGGTGGGATGCCAACGCCGATGGCATTCAGGATGGTGGCGAAACGGGCATAGATGACGTGTTGGTCTCGCTTTATTACGACAAGAATGGCGATGGCCTGCTCGACGATGGCGACGTCTTCATCGCCACGCAGACCACCGCCAGCGGCGGCGCTTATAGCTTTGGTTCGCTGGCCGATGGCGACTTTTTGGTGGTGGTAGATGATCAGGATACCGACATCACCGATAATCGCCTGGTGCCAACCACCCGCACCGTCTATGCCGTCACCGATTTAGGCATCAGCACGACCAGCCCCGTCACCTTCAACGACGCCGACTTCGGCTTTGGCCCGGTGCTGGCGATGACCAAATCGCTCACTTCCAGCAACCCGGCCTACGAAGGCGAAAATGTCACCTGGACGATTGACCTGACCAACACCCGCCCAGGCGATGGCAGCGGGCAGGGGGTCGCCTGTACATACACGGGTTGGGGAACAAATTTTGACAGTAACTATACGGGTGTATCTGGCAACCGCGAATGGTTCCCTTATACCGCTGCATTTGATGGCAATTTCGCCACATTTTCGGCATCTGAGTTTGGGAATACCGCCGAAGATATGGGCATTAATAGCTTTTCCCTGGGCAGCCCGGCAGGGTCTGCCACTGCCATAGATGTTTTGCTCTACATCAAGGTACCGGTCGTCAATGATTTCAACACGGGTGAAACCCTGGTCGTTGATTTCATGGATACAACGGGGCCAACGGTTCTGCACACGCAAACCTACAATGGTACGACCATGAATACCTGGGGCAGCACGCCTTTTACCCTGGAGTATTCGTTGTCGGCCAGCGCCGTTTCCAACATCAATATGTTAGACCTGGACGGCACACGGTATGTTGTGCGCCTGACCGCCAATGGCGCAGGCGGCGCCCAATACACCTCGTATGTTGACCTCGCCGAAGTGGGTTTGCGCGTGACATCCGATCAAACTTGCGGTGGCCCCGCCGATACCATCACCACCTTGCCCCTCACCGATGAATTCGACCCGGCCCGTTTCGAGTTCGTCTCTGCCGATCCCACGCCCGATTCTGTCACCGATGACACTGCTGGCAGCACCTACAACCCCGCTGGCCTGCTCACCTGGAACAACCTCGGCCCGCTCTACGCCGGGCAGACCAAATCGGTCACGGTGGTGCTGAAAGCGCTCGAACCGCCTGACGCCGATTCCGATAGCGAAGCCGATGCCGTCACCACCATCAACTACGCCCGTGTGCGTAATGCCGAGTTTGCGAATGGCAGCCCCGTTAATGATGGCAACGCTAATGACGACGTCACCATCAACCCCACCGGCTCGATTGGTGACACCATCTGGAATGACAATGGCGGTAGCACCGGCACCGCCAACGATGGCGTGCAAAATGGCGATGAAGCTGGCATCCCCGGTGTCACCGTCTACCTGGATCGCTGGAATGGCACAGGGTGGAATGCCGCCGTGGCCACCACCACCACCGACGAAAACGGCCAATACCTGTTTGACGCACTGCGCGACGGTTCCTATCGCGTTCGTGTAGATACTGCCTCCCTGCCCGGCGCAACCTTCACCCAAACCGGCGATCCCGACGATGCCACCCCGCCTTGCGCTGGTGCAGAATGCGACCATCAGACCAATACCCTGGTCATCAACACCAACGATGGCAGCGCCGCCAATGACAGCTACCTCAATGCCGATTTTGGCTATCGCATCCCCAACAGCATTTATGGCAATGTTTGGGAAGATAACGATGGCGATACCACGCGCGAAAGCGGCGAAAATGGCATCAGCGGCGTTACTGTGTACCTGTGCAATACCACCCCCTGTGACTCCAGCAATGACAGCGCCTCCACCGTTACCAATGCCAATGGCGATTACCAATTCTCCGATCTGCTTGACGGAACATACTACATAGGCATCGAAACCGGCAGCGGCCCCGTCGCCGGCAACGCCGGGTGGGGCAATACCATTGATCCTGAAGGCGCTCCTGGCAATAGCCAGGCCAACGCCCTGAACGCGTCTGGTGGCAATATGTACGGCTCCTACGATTTCGGCTACGCTCAAACCGGCGCATCTGACATTGGCGACACCCTTTACGCCGATTGGAACGGCGACGGCGACCAGGATAGCGACGAAAACGGCATCCCCAATATCACCGTCTGGCTCTACGAAGATAGCAATGGCGATGGCATCCTCGATCCCGCTGACGACGCCCCGATCGCCACCGACACCACCGATGCCAACGGTGAATACCTCTTTGAAAACCTGCCTGCCGGAAGCTACCTTGTCATCGTAGACGAACAAGACCTGCCCTGGGATTACGCCCAGACCCAGGACCCCGACGAGGCTGGTCTATGCACCACCTGTGATGACCAAAGCACGGTCAGCGCCGATGGCAGCAGCAACTACCTCGCAGAAGATTATGGCTACCAGCCCATCGGTTACGGTTCCATCGGCGACTACGTCTGGGCCGACAGCGATGGCGATGGCCTGCAAGATGCCAGCGAATCACCCCTGGCCAATATCACGGTCAATCTCTATGTATGGAATGATGATGGCGACGGTATTTTGGAAGATGGTGAGCGCACTTTCGTCGCCACCCAGGATACCGACGCCAATGGCGGCTATCGCTTCGAGAATCTACCCGCTGCCACCTACATCGTTGACGTAGACGAAAGCGATGCTCCCGCCGGAACCGTGGTCAGTTCCACCTACGATCACGACGACGACCTGACCACCCCCAACATCTCCAACGACACGATGCGTGTGACCCTGGACGAAGGTGAAAACTTCGCCCAGGCCGATTTCGGCTTCGTCACCGGCGGCAAAATCGGTGATTATATCTGGGAAGACATTGATGGCGACGGTTTCTGGGATACCAACGAACCCGGCCTGCAAAACGTCAGCGTGTCGCTTTACAACGATGTCAACGGCAACGGTGTCTATGACACTGGCGATACACAGGTGGGCTCATCTATCACCACCGATAGCTCTGGTTACTATGTCTTCACCGGCCTGCCTGCTGGTGACTACGTAGTTGTGGTAACAACCCCCGCCGGCTACAGCCTGACCGGCGATCCCGATGCCTATGGCACAACGGCGGCTTGCGCTTACCCGCCCTACAATCCCGCCGCTTGCACCTACACCGCGCTCGATGGGGAATATGCCACATCTCTGCTGGGTGGCCGCTCCGATCTCACCGCCGACTTCGGCTACCAGCCAACCACCTATGTCGGCGATGTGATCTGGCTCGACGCCGATGGCGATGGTGTGCGCGACCCCGATGAGCAGGGCATCTCCGGGGTGACCGTGCGGCTGTGTGAAGTATCCAATTGTTCTTCTGGCACGGTTCGCTCGACTACCACCGATGAGAATGGCGAATACAGCTTTGGCGGAAACATGACCGATGGGTCTGTCTACTACATTGTCGTCACCGACGCTGCCCTGCTGGCCGCTGGCCTCACCCAAACCTACGACCCCGTCAGTGGAAACGCCTGCAACCTCACTGCCTGTACCAACGCCCCATCGTTCGATGTAGACCTGGATCGCACCGCTGGCGCGGTCGCTGAAATTGGTGGAAACGCTTGTGCAGCAAGCACCAACTGCAATCTGAACCTCGATTTCGGCTACCGCTTCTATGGCAATAACACCATCAACGGCACGGTTTGGTTTGATAGCAATAGTGATCAGACCATTAACCCAGGCCCCACCCCGGCGGAAGAACCTGTGCGCTATGGGAATGTCCCCGTTTACCTGTGGAATTGCGGCGCTGATACCATTTGCGGCGGCGCCAATGCCGCCGACGATGTCCTGGTCGGCAGCACCTTGAGCGCTGCAGATGGCACCTACGCCTTTGGCAACCTTGCCGACGGCACCTATCGGGTAATTGCCAACAGCGGCGCAGCCAGCCTGACCGGCTTAAGCGCCACCACGCCCACCGCTTACACCGGCATTGCCCTCAGCGGCAGCACCACCGCAACCCGCAACTTCGGTTTCGTAGCCCAGATGGACCTTGGCGACCTCCCTGCCGCTTACAACAACACCCTGCTGGCCGATAATGGCGCTCGTCATATCATTCCTGCCAGCGCAGCTGTCTATCTCGGATCAACCAATCTCAGCGGTGACAGCATCACCCCCGAAGGCGATGGGCGTGAATCGGGCACATCCGACCTGGATACCTACGACGATGGTGTCCTTCGCACCAGCGGGGTCTATTGGGTAGATGGCGAAGATGGCGCTTCGGTAGATGTTGACGTGACCAACTGCGCCAGCGGCTGTTACCTGAGCGCCTGGGTAGACTGGAATGAAGATGAAGACTTCAATGACTCGGGCGAACGTGTCTTGCTCGACTATGCCATCAACAGCGACCGTACCATCACCTTGAATGTCCCCGCTGGCTTCAACGGTGCGCAGCGCATTGTCAACGCCCGCTTCCGGTTATATGCCGCTTCCACCAGCGGTCTGGCGCAGCCCACTGGCCTGGCCAGCAATGGCGAAGTGGAAGACTATCAGTGGATATTTGGCCCGACGGCCATTGAATTGGTCAACCTGCAGGCCACACCCATCATGTCGCCCGCCTTATGGCTGCTGATCGTGGCTCTGTTGGGCACCACCCTCGGCGGTGCGCTGGTCTACGCCCGCTACAGAAAGTAAAACTGCTCATGCACAAACGAATAACCTCCCGGTCTGCATCGGCCGGGAGGTTATTCGTTTGGAAGGGAAAGAAATGAATCAGCAGGCTGCTTATGCAGGCGGCTGCACCGCGGCTTGCGCCAACCGCAGATAGGTCAACGTCCATGTACAGCCGATGTAGGTGCGCAGCACGCCGCTGACCACGATCACCACGGGGATGTACAGGGCCAGCAAAGCCAGCATTACAATCACACTGCCGCCAAAGATGAAGGGCGCGCCGGTGATGGCCGAGGCAATGCCGCCCATTACCAGCGGGGCGGCCAGCAAAATGGCTGGCAGCGCCAGGATAATGCCCACCAGCAGGCCCAGCAGCAAGTACAAAATCAGCGACATAATGATCATCACGCCCAGGTTATCGCGAATCAGTTGCCAGCCTTTGCGCAGGCCGTTGGGGATGTCGAGATTGTCTATCACGATAGCAGCGCTGGCCTGTTCCATCAGCACGGCCACGAACCAGGCGAATGGCACGAAGAGCAAGAAACCCACGCCGCAGGTGAAAATCCCCACTGGCACGAGAATGAACAAGGCAACGAAGATGGCGCAAATGGCAACCAGCAGCGCCAACAGCAGCACGCGCCAGAAATAGGGCAGCCCGGCTTTGAACAGGTCGCCAAAGCCGATGCGTTCTGCGCCGCCTTCGGCCTGCACGGTTCCCTGGATCAACCCGATGCGGCCAATCGTGCCGAGTGTGACCACCAGGGCGATCAGCAGCAGCGCCAGCGCCACGCCGCCAATGATGAAAAGGAAGATCAGCCAGGGGGCCGTATCTTCGGCCCAATGGGTCAACCCTTGCCTGAGCAGTTGCCAGGCATCAAAACCGGAGCCGAAAAAGGCAGACGAACTGCCGCCATTGCCACTGCTGCCGCCCGAACTGCTGCCCCCGCCCCCGCCGCTGCCGCAACTGGCTAAAATGCCAAACAGCCACAGCACTTTATATTTCCATGTGATCTGCCAGGCACGCGTTAACACCGCTTGAATATCCATCGTAAACTCCTAATCTGCATAAAACAGAAAGACCAAGTCGCTAATCCAGCCAATCCTTGTTTTTTGTGCAAGGAATTCGCAGGTTAGGCACTTGTGATGAATGAACTTCCGAAGTTGGCAAACCGCGGAAGGCTCTCCCGGTTCTTGGGAAAACTTTGATTGATGATTCTGTATTCGTTTACGGGATAGGTGCGGGCAGGTTGCAGCCGGGGTGTCAGAAAAGCAGGCTCTGGATGCTGGCCCCCAAGACCAAAATCACCAGGCCGGCCAATACCAGTGAAATGGTGGCGCGGTAAGTGTGCAGAAAACCCGCCAGGCCGACCAAGCGTGAATGGGCGCTGTTATCCAATTCTGCTTCAGTGCCGATGGATTGCATTTTGATAAAAGCCCCCTGGCCCATCGGCATCTGGCGTACTCCGCCGACCAGAAATCCGCCGACGATCACCAGCAGCAACCCGGCAATGAACAGGAAGTTGCCATAGGTAACGCCGGCATCTGGTTGCAGGTACCAGCGTTGCCAATAGCTGAGGATTGCCAGCCCGCCAATGGTTAGCAGGATGGCGGCCAGGGCAATGCCTAAGATGGTCAAAATCACGCGATGTAACTCTTGCTTTTGCATTTTCCAGTTCCCAAACAATGACAGGGCCTGTTGCCAAAATCAGGCCAGCCCCAAATCGGGCGCAATGCGCCGCATAGCCTGGATCACGTGATGGGCGTGTTCCCACAGTTCGACGCCGAAATCTGCGGCGGCATCGGCAATTTCCTGGCGGTTGATGGCCGCGGCAAAGGCTTTATCTTTCCATTTTTTCTTGACCGACGACACTTCCAAATCGGCCAGCGAACGCGACGGGCGCACCAGGGCGATGGCGGTAATCAGCCCGGTGATTTCATCGCAGGCGCAGAGCGCTTTTTCCATGCGGCTTTGGCGTGGCACACCCGTTTCGATGCCGTGGCTCAGGATGGCCTGGATGATGACCTCAGACACGCCGCGCTGCCGTAGAATTGGCGCTCCTTTTACAGGGTGTTCGTGCAACGTGGGGTGTATTTCCCAATCGAAATCGTGCAGCAAACCGGTCAGTCCCCACAGTTCCACATCTTCGCCCAATTTTTCAGCGTAGAAGCGCATGGCGGCTTCTACGGCCAGGTTATGCCGGATCAGGCTTTCGGTCTGGATAAATTCATGGACGATTTGTAGCGCTTCTTGGCGGTGCATGGGAATTATTGATAGTCCTTCAAATTATGCTCGACGGCATAAGCGGCTGCCTCCGCACGGTTGCTGACCCCCAGCTTTGAAAGGATGCTACTGACGTAGTTGCGCACCGTGCCTTCGCCGAGGAACAATGCTTTGGCAATTTCGCGGTTGGTTTTGCCTTCTGAGACGAGCAGCAAAACGTGTTTTTCTTGTTGCGTGAGCGTGGCGAATGCAGAGGCCTCTTCTTCGCGGGCAGCCTTGCGCACTTCCTGAAAGATGCGTTGTGTCACCGCCGGGTCGAGCAAGGCTTCGCCGCGGCCAACGGCTTCGATAGCGCGCACCAGGTCTTCACCGCCGATTTGTTTCAGCACATACCCCGAAGCCCCGGCTCGGATGGCCGAAAAGAGCATTTCATCTTCGGCGTATGAGGTGAGCATGATCACTTTTGAATTGGGGTATTTGAGTGAAATTTCCTCGCAGGCTTCGATACCAGAGCCGCCGGGCAAACGAATGTCCATCACGACAACGTCCGGTTTATACGCGGCAACCCGCTCCACGGCTTCGCGGCCGCTGCCTGCTTCGGCGATCACTTCAAAATAAGGGTGGCGCTCTAACAAAGCTTTCAACCCCAGGCGCACCACCTCATGATCATCTACCAATAAAATGCGTTGTTTGGGGATCATGGATTTGTCTTTTCGCGTTGAAAATCTATAAAACGATACCCGATGCCGCGTTCGGTCAAAATGTACCTGGGTTCGGCCGGATTGGCTTCGAGCTTTTGGCGCAGATAATTGATATACAGCCGCACATAATGTGGTTGGTCGCGATATTCATACCCCCAAACATTGGTCAGAATTTGATCATGCGTGACCACCATGCCACGGTTTTGTACCAAGAAATAGAGCAGGCGATATTCGGTGGGGCGTAAGTTGACCAGTTGTCCATCCAGCCAGATTTCATGGCGGTCGAAATCCAGCTTGAGGTGCTCATCCACTTCGAGCAGGCCATGGCTGCTATCGCCGCTGACCTCGGCCCGGCGCAAAACCGCACGCACCCGGCTGACCAACTCACGCGGGCTGAAGGGCTTGGTGACATAATCATCTGCACCCAGTTCCAGGCCGCGGATGCGATCATCTTCTTCCCCTTTGGCGGTTAGCATAATCACCGGCACGCTGCTGATTTCACGGATGATGCGCAGTACCTCAAACCCATCCATGTCTGGCATCATCACATCGAGGATGATCAGGTCTGGCAGGGATGTGCGCAATTTATCCAATGCCTGAGCGCCTCGGAAGGCCTCGAACACCTTGAAGCCGTCATGCTCTAAATTCAGCCGAATGAAACGCACCATTCGGTCTTCATCATCCACCACCAAAATTCGGCGGCCAGCAAAAGACTGTTCAGGCATAGCAGATTTACTCGCGCACGAAGCCGAAAACATCCTCTTCGTCGTGCGTCGGCATGATTTCAATAAAGTTTAAGCGGTGGATCGGCCACAAAACGTTCACCACATTTTCGGCCAGGTAATGCAAGTCTTTGCCATCAATGCGGCGTGGGTTGGCAATTTGGATCAAGACATCTGTTGAAGTCGGCAATGTTTCCACTTCACCAATGACGGGGTCTTCGCCCTGGATGTGTAAGATGATGGAATATGCCATGTTGGCCTCCTCAGCGGCGAATGATCATTTGTACTTTTAGTTTGCCTAAGGTGATGATATCGCCATGATTCAGCGGCGCTGGCTGGCTGGGTGGAATTTTGTGCCCGTTCAAACGCGTGCCATTGACCGAACCGAGATCAACCAGGGTGACCGGGGTGGAACTGATGCGGATGGAAGCATGTAGCCTGGACACACCCTTCTCGTACGCCTGAAATTGGCTCAGGTCCACATCTGGCAAGATGGTTTGTCCATCCGAGACACGCCCCAGGCTAAATTCATCACGGCCCATCAAGGGGATGATCTGCCCGGAATCCATGACATACAAGGAGACCGGTGAGTCCAGGGGGCCAGTTGGCGGGGGCTTTACCGGGCCGGTTCCACCGGGTTTGGGGAATTGCTCGGTTGATTTTTGGATGGCTTGTGTGGCGATGACGGGCACATTGGGCATTTGTACACCGCATCGGCTACAAAAAAGAACGCCATCATATTCTTCGTTTTTACAATTTGGACAAACGATCATACGGTTTCATCCTTGCTTTAGCTGATTTCGGCGGGCAATAATAAATTACGCGTACCATATTTTATCCGTTTAGCCCCCGAATTGCTTAAATTCTGTTTCTCTTGGATTATATCAATTTCTTCCATTACCGTTCGCGCCAATTCCATTTGGCCATCGGCTAAAAGGCGCGTGGCGATATTTTGCAGTTGCCGGGTGGCCTCATTTACATCCCCCTGTTGTAAATGTTCGCGGGCGCGCTCTTGCATGCGGTAGAGGGTGAGCCGTGACATGGCCTGCACAATAGATGTTGGTGGTGGTGTTGGGTCTGGTTGATCGGTAGCGGGCCGCACCAGGTCGGCGCGCAGTGTTAGTTGAGAATCGCCTTGTTGCGGGATCTGGCACGTGATCCGTCCTGTCAGCAAGTCTACCATAGACTGGTCTGATGCGACTGAATCGACCATCATTTCCAGCAAGATTTGTAAGCTATCTTCGCGTGGAATGCTGCCCAGGTGCATCGGCGAGGTGATTTCCAGCGGCGATGATTCGGGTTGTAAGCGGAAAGCATAGCGCAAATGGACATTGGCGGGTTTATCAAACGTATACGTCACATTATCGGCGTAGCGTTTGCTCAGGCCAGAAAATTGCTTTTTGAGGTAGTCGCGAATTTGGCGTGGGCTGGTGATATGCGCTGTGCTGCCGCCGGTGATTTTGCCGATCTGATCGAGCAGTTCATCGTTCCATTCATTGCCCAAACCCAGGCTGCTGATCCCAATTCGTTGTGCGGCGGCTTGCTTTGCCAGTTGCAGGCAATTTTGCTCATCCCCATAGGTGCGGCCGTCGGTGAGCAAGATGATGTGGTTGATGCGGTTGGCATCGCGTTGGCGCAGGATTTCGGTGAAGGCGGCATCCAGGCCGCGGAATAGTTCGGTACCGCCTCTGGCGTGCAGCATCTGGATGGCATGTTCGGCATCTTGCATCTTGGTGAGCTTGCTTGCCGGAAGCAAAACCTCTGCCCGATCATTGAACGAAACAACCGAAAGGATATCGGTATCCCCCAATTGCTTGAGCAGTTCAATCGCTGTAGATTTGACGGTGTCCATCAAGATGCCTTGCATCGAGGTGGAACTGTCTACCAAAAGGCATACATTGAGGGGCGTGGTCGAGCTTTTTTGTTTTGTATTCGTCTGTGCTTTCAGTTCCATCAGCACGTAAATGATTTGCGGGTCTTTTCCGTTCTGCAGGGTGCCACGGCTGAACAAAAGATTGATCGTGATCGGTTTAGGCAGTTCGGGGGGCAGTGAGGCATCGTATTCCGAGCGCTTGTCCGGATTGGATAGCACATCATACGCTTGTTGGATGCCCAGGAAAAGCTCTGTTTCACCCGGCTGCGTATTGGAATCGGGATGGAGGCGGCGTGCGGCGTCGCGATAGGCCCGTCGAATTTCCTCGGGTGAGGCGTCTTTGGGCAAATTGAGCCGGTGATAGAGATTGGGGGGATTTGCTCCCATTTTTCAGTTATCCTGTCAGGCGGGCGAGGATTACCGAGATATTATCTGGCCCTCCAGCCTCGTTGGCGGCATCAATCATCTTTTGGCATGCCTGGTTCAGGTCTGCGGTTTGGCTGATTTGATGGAATAGTTCTTTCTCAGGCACAACGCCCCACAAGCCATCTGAGCAGATCATCAAATACCCGTGTTTGGGTACGGGGTAGGTGTTGATATCGGGTTCAAAGGGTTCACCTTGCCCCAGCGCGCGGTAGAGTACATTCCGTTGGGGGTGTTGGGCGGCTTCTTCGGGGGTTATCTGGCCGAGTTCTTCCAGGCGTTTTACCAGCGAATGGTCACGCGTCAAGACCTGGGCCTGACCATTGCTCTGGAACAGGTAGGCGCGGCTATCGCCCACGTGGGTGATGGTCATTTGATTACCCACGATGAGTGCGGCGGTTAGGGTGGTGCCGCCGCCTGGGGCGTGCTTCAGGATGATGCGGTGCGCTTCGGCAATGCCATTCTGCATCACTTCTTGTAGTGATTCTTCAGGCGGTTCGGGCGAAGGTGAAAACAAGGGCAGGTAGAATTTGCGCAGCACGTAATGTGACAGGGCGCGAATGGCAAGGCCGCTGGCGATTTCGCCATGTTGATGTCCGCCCATGCCGTCGGCAACGATCAAAAGGCCAAAGGGTTTGGGTTCGTTTTCACTGATTTGGGTGGCGCAGAAAACGCACAGGGCATCTTCGTTGTGATCGCGTTGTTTTCCGACGGATTGCGCCCAGCCGGTGACAATTAGCGGCGCGTTCGGCCATGTTTCCAGTGGAATGCCATCATCGGCGAAATCGAGAATGGGCAAGGTGATCGGTTGCGTCACTTTGCCGCCCGAACGCACATCCACAGGGGCAGGTTCAGCGGGCTGCGGTGGGTTTTTGCCAAGCATTTTTTTGATGAAATCTAACACATGGGCCTCCCTATGCGCTCCACAGCGGGCGGTGGATGGGATAATTAAGCTTTGAGTGCATAGATGCGATGATCCGTTGATCCAATGTAAACGGCGTTATTGCCAGGCGTTGCATTGCCTGTGATTGGTTTACCCGTTTGATATTTCCAGCGCACACGTCCGGTACGATATTCCAGGCAATATAAGTATCCATCTACCGAGCCGCAATACAGCGCGTCTTGGTAGAGGATGGGCGAACTGGTCACCTGGTTTTCGGTGGCGAAACGCCACACTTCTTTCGACGAATTGGCATCCAGGCAGTAAATACTGCCATCTATACAACCCGTGTACACATATTTTTCGCTAACACAAGGCGACGAAATGGAGCCTTTCGCCATGCGATAGCGCCAGACGACGAAACCCGATTTCGCATCCAGCGCGTAAAAAGTTGAATCGAGCGAGGTAAAAAAGACAGTCCCCGCGCTAATGATGGGTGAAGACGTGATGGCCCGTTTTGTTTTGAAGCGCCACTTAATCGAGCCGCCGAAATCGAGACAGAAAAACTCACCGATTTCGCTGCCAAAGTAAACCATATCGGCGTGAACGAGTGGTGTCGAACGCACAGGCGCACCAGCGTCGAAGCGCCAGGCGCGGCGTCCGCGCATCAGGTTGATGGCATGAAGCCCGCCATCGTCGGAGCCGATGAAAATATGGCCCTCGGCGACAATCGGAGAAGAGCGGATTGGCCCATTCGTCTGATAGGTCCACAACATTTTCCCCGAACGGGCCGAAATGACATGCAGCGAATGGTCTTCCGAGCCGAATAACAGGCTGCCTTCGTAGTGGGCCGGGCGGCTGACGATCCCGCCATCGGTGGGGTATTTCCAGATGAATTCACCATTTTGAGCATTGACGGCGTACAGGTTGTTGTCGTACGACCCGACGTATAGCACATCATCCTGCAAAAGCGGGGTGCCGCGTATCTCGTCTTCGCATTCAAAGCTCCACAGGCATTTTACCCCTTCGCTGCTGCCTGCCTGGGGTGTTTCGCTCAGGTTGACCGTTTCGCCGTTGTTGCCCAGGGTGTGCGTGAGGGGGATATTCAACACGCCCGTTTTACGCGCCACATTGAGCATGGCCTGTTTCATGGCCTCGGCGCTGGGGAAGCGGTTTTCTGGGTTGTATTGCAAGGCCGTGTTAACGACCGTTTCCATGTCGGTAGATACACTGGGGTTAATCTGCCGAATGGGACGCTCACTGAAGGAGAAGGGCGGTTCGAGGCGTGGGTCGCGCCGGGTGAGCAGGTGGTGGAGGGTTGCGCCGAGGGCGTAAATATCAGCCAGGGGGCTGGCCTCGCCCTTGTATTGCTCCGGCGGCGAGTAGCCCTCGGTGCCGATCATCGTCCCCTTCTGTCCCGATTCAAATGGTTTGGCAATGCCAAAATCTACCAGGATGATGTGTCCATGCTGGTTGACCATCACATTGGATGGTTTCATGTCGCGGAAGACAATCGGGTCTGGCGCGTGGGTGTGCAGGTAGCTGAGTACGTCGCATAATTCAATCGCCCACGTGACCACCTGGTTTTCGGGGAAGAAGCCCTGGGTTTCGCTGAGCAGCGCTTCCAAATCTCTACCATCAATAAACTCGATAATCAGGTAAGACCGTTCGTTGTGGGTGAAATAATCGTAGATGCGGGGGATGGAGGCGTGGTCGAGTGTGGCCAGGATATTGGCTTCGCGCTCGAAATTGCGCACAATCGTTTCGCGCACAATCGGGTCGCGGGCCTGGTTGATCATCTCTTTGACGGCCACGCGTTTGACCACATTGGGGAAGTGTAAATCACGGGCGCGATACACCGCTCCCATACCGCCAATACCCACGGCGCTCTGGATGAGATAACGATTGACCAGTGTCGTACCTGGTTGAAGCTGCTGTTCTGCCCC
>CAZSFD010000028.1:6392-53276 GCA_964606085.1 uncultured Anaerolineaceae bacterium | reverse complement strand
AAATGGTCGGAAAGAGCCAGGTCACAGGGGTTCCTCGCTGCCGCTCGGAACGACAGGGCAGGCGATGGCAGGTGTCGTGTCATTCCGAGCGATAGCGAGGAATCCCTAACCTGGACAAGCCAGAACAAAAAAGCTTAACCACAAAGGTCACAAAGGGACACAAAGGAAACCCCCAAAAGACCTTCGTGAACCTTTGTGCCCTTAGTGGTTAAAAATTCTTGCATAAAAAAACAAGAACTTCGCTTGTAAAGTACTATCGAAATGGTCGGAAAGAGCCAGGTCACAGGGGTTCCTCGCTGCCGCTCGGAACGACATTTGGAGTAATAGAGATTGGATATGAAAACCTACTACGTCTATATCATGAACAGCCCATCGGGTACACTATACACCGGGATCACCAAAGACTTAAAAAGGCGCGTCTACGAACATAAACACAAGCTTATCCCTGGATTCACTGCGCAATACAATGTCACCCGCCTGGCTTATTTTGAAGAAACCCATGATGTGAACGCCGCCATTGCGCGCGAGAAAGAAATCAAGGGCTGGCGGCGGGAAAAGAAGCTGGCCCTGATCAAAAGCATCAACCCCACCTGGCAAGATTTCTCCGCAGACTGGTTTGCCGAATCTGCCCACCCAACAACCACATAACCCATCCATTACCCATTCACCCAATCGGAGTTCATCATGCGCCTCGGAGGCCCTACCTACACCCCCTATACCGACCCACAAAGCTGGGTCACAGCCGTGCAAAATGCCGGTTATCGCGCCGCCTACAGCCCCGTCGGACTCGATGCCGATGAGGCGACCATCCGCGCCTATGCCGAAGCCGCCCGCCAGGCAGATATTGTGATTGCCGAGGTGGGCGTGTGGAACAACCCGCTCGCCAGCGATGCCGACGAACGCCGCGCGGCCATCGAGAAGTGTCAAAATTGCCTCGCCCTCGCCGAACGCATTGGGGCGCGCTGCTGCGTCAACATCGCCGGGTCACGCGGGGCAAAGTGGGATGGCCCGTGCGAACTCGACCTGACCGAAGAAACCTTCGAGATGATCGTGAACATCACCCGCCAGATCATTGACGCCGTGCAGCCCACGCGCACGTTCTACACGCTCGAACCGATGCCGTGGATGTATCCCGATTCGCCCGATAGCTACCTGGCGCTGCTCCAGGCGGTTGACCGGCCCGCCTTCGCCGTCCACCTCGACCCGGTCAATATGATCAGCAGCCCGCAGCGCTACTTTGCCAACGCCGCCTTCGTGCGCGAGTGCTTCGAGAAGCTCGGCCCGCACATCCAATCTGTCCACGCCAAAGACATCCTCCTGCGCGACAACCTGACCACCCATCTCGACGAGATGCGCCCTGGCCTGGGCAGGCTCGATTACCGCGCCTTCCTGCGCGCCGCCAACCAACTCACCCCCGACCTGCCGATCATGCTCGAACACCTGCCATCAGCAGAAGAATACGAACAGGCTGCGGCGTATGTGCGGCAGGTGGCAAGCCAGGAAGGCTTGTTGGTATAAACAGCGTTGTAGTGACGACGTAAGTCGTCATACCCTCCGTGTTGAACGACTGACGTCGTCACTACTTCATAGTAAACGTCTTGTTATCATCTCGTAAAGCCTGCTGCATCACCGGGAATGACAAGCAGCAGGCTGATAAAATCTGCCCTGTCGCGTCCTTACAAATTATTCAGGAGGTATCTCTATGCACGCTCGCTTTGCAAAGCGATTTATGCCCGCGCTGCCGGTTGTGGTAGCGCTCTTTTTGTTTGCCGTGCTGTTCGGCGCCATCCAAACCACCGTATTGGCCGCGCCTGGCGACCCGGTGATCATCAACGAACTGGATGCCGACCAGAGCAGCACCGACACCGCCGAATTTATCGAATTGTTCGATGGCGGTTCAGGCAGCACGCCCCTGGATGGGATGGTTTTGGTGTTCTACAACGGCAATGGCGATACCTCTTACCGCGCCATTGACCTGGATGGCTTCAGCACCGATGCCCAGGGCTATTTCGTGGCCGGCAACAGCGCCGTGACCGGTGTGGATGTCACCTTCCCCAATGACACCCTGCAAAACGGGCAGGATGCAGTGGCCCTCTACACCGGCAATGCCACCGATTTCCCCAACGGCACAGCCGTCACCACCGCCAACTTGCTCGATGCCGTGGTCTACGACACCAATGACGCCGACGACCCCGGCCTGCTCATTTTGCTCAACGCCGGACAGCCGCAGGTGGATGAAAACGGCGGCGGTAATGGCACCGGTCACTCCATTCAACGCTGTCCCAACGGCTCTGGCGGGGCGCGCAACACCGACACCTACACCCAACTCGCCCCCACGCCAGGCACGGCCAACTGCCCGGTGAACCTCGGCGTCAGCAAAAGCGCCCCCGGCCAGGCGCAGCCCGGCAGCCAGATGACCTACACCCTGGTCGTGAACGCCAGCCAGGGAACGGCCCAAAACGTCCTCCTGACCGACACGCTCCCCACCGGCCTGACCTACGCCAGTGTCGTCAGCAGCGGGGGCACCATTACCCTGACCGGCACCAGCCCCGCCATTACCTGGCAATTGGGGAATGTCGCCCCCGGCGCGCCGATCACGATCAACCTGACCGTGGATATTGACAGCGGGCTGAACGGCATCGTGACCAACCAGGCCGAAGTCAGCACCACCTCCGATGAAAGCGACCTGAGCAACAACACCGCTTCAGCCGCCACCTACATCAAGTCGGCTGCTCCCTTCGCCGTCAACATCCTGGGCAGCTATGCCACCGGCATCACCGATGGCGCATCCGCCGAGATCGCCGCCCACGACCCGGCCACGCAGCGCCTGTTCGTCGTCAATGGCGATTGTGACTGCCTGGACGTGCTGGATATTTCCAACCCAATCACCCCCACGCTGGCCTTCACCATTCCCGTCAGCGCCTATGGCGGCGCTCCCAACAGCGTGGCCAGCTACGATGGCGTGATCGCCACCGCCGTCGAAGCTATCACCAAGACGCTGCCCGGCGCGGTGGTCTTCTTCGATGCCGATGGCAATTACCTCAACCACGTCACCGTCGGCGCACTGCCCGATATGCTCACCTTCACCCACGATGGGCAGCGCGTGGTGGTGGCCAATGAAGGCGAAATGGAATCGATCAGCGACGACCCCGAAGGCTCCGTCTCGATCATTGACCTGTCGGGCGGCGTCGGCAGCGCCAGCGTCAGCACCGCCAGCTTCAGCGCCTACAATACTCAGCGCGCTTCGCTGATTGCAGCAGGTGTGCGCATTTTAGACAGCGCCACCTACACGCCCACCGTGGCGCAAGACCTCGAACCCGAATACATCGCCATCAGCGGCGATGACGCCACCGCCTGGGTGACGCTGCAAGAAAATAATGCCGTGGCTGTGGTCAACATCGCTACCGCCACGGTGACCAAAATCACCCCATTGGGGTTGAAAGATTTCAGCCGCGGCCTGCCCACGGTGACAACCTACGAATGGAGCGGTCTACCTCACCTGGGTACGACAGCTCCATCAACCACCTACCCAAGCGGCCAGGATATTAACCTGGGTGGTTTTTCAGGGCTGTTCTTCGAAGGGTACGCCGCCAACGGCAATTTGAAGTTCATTACCCACCCCGACCGCGGCCCCAACGGCGAACCGACCAGCGTTCCCGGCCTGGGAACCTCCCGCCCATTCCCCCTGCCCGATTTTCAACCCATGCTGGTGCGCTTCGAGTTCGACCCGACCAGCGGCGCTTTCCAGATTACCGAAGAAATCACCCTGACCCGTTCCGATGGCGTCACACCGCTCACCGGGCTGCCCAACCTGCGCGCCGGCGCTTCGGGCCTGGCCTATACCGACGAAATTCCCGTTGACCTGTTCGGCAACCAATTGCCCTTCGATGAGATGGGTGGCGACCTGGAAGGGATCGTCGTGGCCGGAGACGGCACATTCTGGATGGTGGACGAATACCGCCCGGCCATCTATCACTTCGATGCCGACGGCGTCCTGTTGGATCGCTTCATTGCCGAGGGAACAGCGGCCAGCGTTAGCGCCGCTCCTGGAACGTATGGCACCGAAGTCTTGCCCGCGGTTTATGCCCAACGCCGTGCCAACCGCGGTTTCGAGGCGGTTGCGCTGGAAGGCGATAAACTCTATGCCTTTATCCAATCACCACTCGATAACCCAGACCTGGCCAATGACAACACCTCCAAAAATTCTCGGGTGAATCGCATCGTAGAATTCGATGTGATCAGCGAAACCGTCACAGCAGAATATATCTACCTTCTGAACGACATTACTGGCAGCGGCACCGCCCGCACCGACAAGATCGGCGATGCTGTTGCGCTGGGCAACGGGCGTTTCCTGGTCGTCGAACGCGATGACCGCACCGGCGCAGATGGCAACAAACTGCTCTACGAAATTGATCTCACTGGCGCCACCGACATTCATGACCCCGCCAACCTGACCGGCATCCCCCTCGGCCAGCAGATCGAACAACTCACGCCCGATGGTCTGGCCGCCGCTGGCATTCAGCCGGTTTACAAGCGGCTAACAGCCAATGTGGCTGCCCTGGGGTACACGGGCATCTCCAAGTTAGAAGGCCTGGCGCGCATTGACGCCAACACCTTCGCCTTGCTCAACGATAACGACTTCGGCGTCGAAGCCACACCCATCCCACTCGATGGCACCATTCCCATGTCCAGCGAACCTGAGCCAATCCTGCTTGGCCTGGTCAGTTTCGATCAATCCAACGGCCTGGATGCCAGCGACCGCGACGGCCCCTCCTCGAGCAAAGCGATCAACATCGCTAACTGGCCCGTCTTTGGCATGTACATGCCCGATGGCATCCACGCCTACGAAACGAACGGTGAGACCTACTACATCACCGCCAACGAAGGCGACGACCGCAACGACTTCCTGCCCGCCGAAGAAACGCTCCGCGTGGGCAGCAGCAGCGTGGTACTCGACCCCGCCGTCTTCACCAATTCGGCCACCCTCAAGAATAACGCCAACCTGGGCCGCCTGAACATCTCCTCCCTCGATGGTGACCTGGATGGCGACGGTGATTACGACCGCCTGCAATCGTACGGCGCTCGTTCCTTCACCATCCGGGATGCTTCTGGCAACCTGGTCTTCGACTCGGGCGATCTACTGGAGCAGATCACCGCGGCCCAACTGCCCGCCTACTTCAATGCAGATGACGGCGACCCGGCGCTGTGGGATACGCGCTCCGATAACAAAGGCCCCGAACCGGAGAGCGTCGAAATCGCCATGCTCAACGGGCGCATCTACGCCTTCATCGCCATCGAACGCGCCGGCGGCGGGGCGATAGTCTTCGATGTGACCGACCCAACCGCCCCCGTTTACACCGACTACCTGCGCCGTGATGGTGACATCGCCCCCGAAGGCGTGCTGTTCATCGCCGCCAACGACAGCCCCACCGGCCGCCCACTGCTGGTGCTGGCCAACGAGTTCAGCGGCACCACCACCCTCTACGAACTGGCCGTGGACGCCGACCTGCAACTGAGCAAAGACGCCCCCGCCTTCACCACTGCCGGAGGCACGCTCACCTACACGATCGTCGTCACCAACGCCAGTTCCACCGTGCTAGAAAACGTGATCGTCACCGACACGCTGCCCGCCGCCCTGACCTATATCAGCGATAATTCGGGGATTGCGCCGGTCAACCCGACCGCCAACGTGTACGAATGGCACCTGGGCAGCCTCGAGGCCGAAAGCGCCCTGGCGGTCGTCATCACCACCACGGTTGCCGAAGCCCCCACGGCGGCGCTGCTGACCAACGAAGCCAGCGCCAGCACCACCACCAGCGGCGACAACCCCGCCGACAATGAAGCCAGCGCCGAAACCTGGGTCATCAGCCCGGTGGCCAATGCCCGCGCCGGCAGCAATGGGCAGACCTTTGGCATGGAAGGTCAGGTGATCGTCGCTCCTGGCACGTTCAGCGCCAATGAATGGGCCTTGCAAGATGCCAGCGGCGGCATCGCCGTCTATTACGGCCCGCCGCCAACCGGGTTGGCCCTGGGCGATATGGTTCGCCTGGTTGCCACACGCGGCATCTTCAACAACCAGGAACAGATGACAACCCCGGTTTCCTACTTTGCCGAGATTGCCGCCGGGCCAGAAGTTTCGCCCATCGTCACCACCACCGCCCAGGTAAATAACGGCCATACCGAAGGCTGGCTGGTACAGGTGGCTGGCACGGTTTCAGACCTGACATCTTGCACGGGCAGTTACGACTTTCTGGTGGATGATGGCAGTAGCCCGGTGTTGATTTATGTAGATGGAGATACCGGCGTGGATGTATGCGCCCTGGGCGCGCAAAACGGCTCGTGGATGGTCATCACCGGCTTCAGCACGCAATATCAGACCACCTTCGAGATCAAACCGCGCCGCCCGCAAGATGTGACCCTGATCAACGACGCCCCAGGCTTCGAGAAGAGCGCCCCCGCCCTCGTCCAACCGGGCGCAGCCTTCACCTACACGCTCACCCTTGCCAACTACCTCGGCTACGATCTCACCAGCGTCGTCATCACCGACCGCCTGCCAGCCAACAGCACCTTTGCCTGGGCGCTGGAGGGCGGCACGCTGACTGACGGCGTGGTCTCGTGGACGCTGCCAGACGTGGCTGACCAAAGCCAGGTAAGCGTGCGTTTCGTCGTTACCGCCACGCAGTCTGACGGCGTGATCATCAATGACGATTACCAGCTCGTGGCCGCCAATTTCGTCACCCCCACCCTGGGCGCGCCCGTCTTCACCGTCGTCACCACCAGCACACTTTCCATCCACCACATCCAGGGCATGGCGCACCGCTCGCCCTTCGAGGGCCTGCTGGTGACGGATGTCCCCGGCATCGTCACCGCCGTGGGCGGCAGCGGCTTCTACATGCAAGAACCCAATGCCGATGCCAACCCCGCCACATCAGAAGGCATTTACGTTTACACCGGCAGCGCGCCGGGCGTGAATGTGGGGGATGCAGTGGAAGTGGATGGCCGCGTCGTCGAGTTCCGGCCCGGCGGTTCGAGCGGCCAGGCCAACCTGACCATCACCGAACTGACCTCCCCGGTCGTGACGGTGCTTTCGAGCGGCAACCCGCTCCCCGCCGCCACGCTGGTTGGCACGGGCGGGCGCATCCCGCCGACAACAATCATTGATGATGACGCTAACGGAAACGTAGAAATCTCTGGCACGTTCGACCCCGCAACCGATGGCATTGACTTCTACGAAAGCCTGGAAGGGATGCGGATTGCGCTGAACGATGCCCAGGCCACCGGGCCGACCAATGCCTACGGCGAAATCCCCGTCGTTGGCGATCAACGCGCCAACGTCAATACCGAGGCGCTGACCAACCGCGGCGGCGTGGTGATCTGGCCGGGTGACGACTACAACCCCGAACGCCTGATCCTCGATGACACCCTGTTCGCCAACGAACCGCAGGTGAACGTGGGCGATGTTTTCTCTGGCACGCTGACCGGCGTACTCGATTACAGCTTCGGCAACTTCAAGCTGCTCAACACCGCCGCCCTGCCCGAAGTGATCGCCAGCGGCCTCGTTTCAGAGACCACCACGCTCACCCGCGGCGACGACCAGATCACCATCGCCACCTTCAACGTCGAAAACCTCGACCCCGGCGATGGCGCACGCTTCGATGCACTGGCCGACGAAATCGTCAACCACCTGCTTTCGCCCGACATCGTGGCGGTGCAAGAAATTCAAGATAACGACGGCGAAACCAACAGCGGTGAAACCGCCGCCGATGAGACCTTCCAGGCGCTCATCGCCGCCATCAGCGCCGCCGGCGGCCCGGCTTACGACTACCGCCAGATTGACCCAATTGACCTGGCCGATGGCGGCGCGCCGGGCGGCAATATCCGCGTTGGCTTCCTGTTCCGCAGCGACCGCGGCGTGGAATTTGTGGATCGCCCCGGCGGCGATGCCACCACGCCCGTCACGGCCACCCTGGGCGCGGCCGGCGTCGAGCTGAGCTTCAGCCCGGGCCGCCTCGACCCCGAAAATGCCGCGTTCAACGACAGCCGCAAGCCGCTGGCGGGTGAGTTCACCTTCAACGGCCACACCCTCATCGTCATCGCCAACCACCTCAACTCGAAAGGCGGCGACCAACCGCTCTTCGGGCGTTACCAGCCACCGGCGCTCGTTTCTGAAGCGCAGCGCGTGGCCCAGGCGCAGGTGATCGCCGGGTTCGTCGGCCACATCTTGAGCCTTGACCCCCACGCCAACGTGGTCGTTCTCGGCGACATGAACGACTTCCAATTCTCGCTGCCGCTGACAACGATTGCCGCCGCTGGTCTGCACGATCTTGTGGTTAACCTGGCTCCCGGTGAGCGCTACACCTACGTCTACGACGGCAACGCCCAGGTACTCGACCACATCCTCGCCACCACTGACCTGCCCGAAAGCGACCTTGACATCGTCCACATGAACGCTGAGTTCACCCGCGGCAACCGCCCCACCGATCACGACCCCATGCTGGCGCGCTTCACCTTCGAGCCGCCCGTGCTGGCGCTGCTGAAAACGGTCAGCACTGCCGAGCAGGTCGCCCCCGGCAGCACCGTCACCTACACCATCCACCTGACCAACACGACGGTCGCGTTGGCGAGCGGTATCGTCCTGACCGATGTGTTGCCCGTTGAGGTGTCCTTTGGCGGCTGGCTGGTCAACGAGGGCGCGACCGAAGAAGACGGCCTGATCACCTGGGAAGGCAGCCTGGCCGGCAACGACACGCTGACCCTGGTCTTCACCGCCACGGTTTCCAGCCAGGCCGTTCACGAACAGGTTGTCACCAATGTAGCACGCTACGCCCACGCCGAGGCCAGCGGGCTTTCGGCAGCCTCATTCACCGTTTACCTGCCGCCCGTGCTGACCATCGAGAAGACGGTCACGCCTGAAATGCACGTCGCGCCAGGCAGCGTGGTCACATACACCATCGAACTGACGAACACCAACCTTTCCACGGCCGCGGGTGTGCTGCTCACCGACACCCTGCCGGCGGAAGTCCGTTTTGGCGGCTGGCTTGTCAACCCCGGGGCGACCGAAGAGAATGGCGAGATCACCTGGCATGGCAGCCTGGCTGGTGAAAGCGCGCTAACGCTCATCTTCACCGCCACGGTCTCCACTGAAGCCGTCCACGAACAGGTGATCGGCAATACCGCCCGCTATGGGCAAGAATATGGCAGCGGCCAGGCCTCCGCCACCTTCGCGGTTTACCTGCCGCCCGCGTTGAGCATCGAGAAATCGGTCACGCCAGATAGCGATGTAACGCCTGGCAGCACCGTGACGTACACGATCAGCCTGAACAACACCTCGCCAACATTGGCCGCCGGTATCACCCTGACAGACGTATTGCCCGCCGAAGTTAGCTTTGGCGGGTGGGTGGTGAACGCCGGAGCTGTTTATGACGATGGCGTCATCACCTGGCAAGGCAGCATCAGCGGCCAAACCGCGCTGACACTGGTCTTCACGGCCACCGTCTCGGCGGAGGCCAGCGACGGGTTGATCGTCAGCAACACCGCCCATTACCACCACGCTTCGGGTATGGGTCAATCGGCGGCATCGTTCGAGGTCGAACGCCCGACGACACCGCCAGTCTATCGTGTGTATCTGCCAATCATCTTCCGGTAGAAAACTTTTCGGTTCTCAGAAAAGCGCTGCGAAACAGCCTGCACAGCCAATTGGCAGTGCAGGCTGTTTCCTTTTTATGGTATGCTTCGCCCATTGCCACCATCACCCCTTACAAACTGGAGTTCGCGATGTCTGATCTACTCGTTCATTGGGCCATTTTTGATGATTGCCGCCGCCTGTGCCAACACGACCGCCACATCGAACCGCTTTTCGCCCGCATCATCGCAAGCGAAGCCGAATATGCCCGCCTGGGTGCGCTCAGCCGCGGCGGAAGCAAGTTCGTCCCGGCGGTGCTGCACGATGCCCGCCCGCAGAAGGAACAGGCCGCCGCCGACAGCCTGCTGGCGCGCAAACTGGCCTTCGCCCTGGGCGGTATCACCCACTACGCCGCCGATTTTGTGATGAAACCGCTGATGAGCCAACTGGCCCAGGCCGATTGGAACGCCACGCACCATCAAATGCAAGGGCGGGCAGATGGCGAAAAGCCCACCGACGCAGCCACCATTCGCGAAATTTCGGCCTACTACGACACGCACGTCTTTCGCCAGGTGTACCTGAGCGGCCAGGCGGAGCCGTTCAACCAGTTTCTCGTGGCAAACAACGCCAGCGCCCCCGGCCAGGCGCTCGAAGCCTTCATCCGCTCCCTCTTCCAACGGGCGCTGCTCGCCAGCCACACGCTTTCGCCCGATACTGGCGATATCCACGCATGGCTGGAACGCCTGATCCAGCTTGTCCAACCGCTCTACCTCGACATCGCCCTCTACACCCAGGTCTTCAACCACCCCGACCCGGCCAAGATGCTGGCCTACCAGGTGGAAACCACCTTCTACCAACCCGCCGACCCGATCATCCTGTGCGCCCGCGCCATTCAGAACGACCAGGGCATCACCGCTGCCGCAATCGAACACGCCCTGGCCGAAACCGCCAACGCCAGCGCCTATGGACGCGCCCTCGCCCTCGCCCAACGCCGCCTGCGCCAAGCCTCCGCCTTCTGGCGCGGCGAAACCGACGAAACACCCCATCTAAAACAATGAAAATCCTCTACCTCGACCTCGATACCCTGCGCGCCGACCACCTCGGCTGTTACGGCTACCACCGTGACACATCACCCAATATTGATCGCATTGCCGCCCAGGGCGTGCGCTTCGACAACTACTACACCCCCGATGCCCCCTGCCTGCCCTCACGCACCGCGCTGATGACGGGCATGTTTGGCATCCACAACGGCGTGGTGGGGCATGGCGGCACGGCGGCTGATTTGCGCCTGGAAGGACGCAACCGCAGCTTCCGCACCAAGCTCAATGCCACCAGCCTGCCCGGAATGCTGCGCACCGCCGGGCTGCACACCTGCTTCATCGGCGGGTTTGGCGAACGCCATTCCACCTGGTCGTTCTACGCCGGGTTCAGTGAAATCCACGATACCGGCAAGGGCGGCATGGAATCGGCAGAAGAAGTGACGCCGACCGTGCTGGATTGGATTGAACGCAACGCCAACCGCCAAAACTGGTATCTGCACATCAATTATTGGGACCCGCACACCCCCTACCGCGCCCCGGCAGAATTCGGCAACCCCTTCGAGAACGACCCCCTGCCGGGTTGGATCACGCCCGAAATCCTCGAACATCACCGCAGCCTGCCCGGTCCGCACAGCGCCCAGGAAGTGAGTATGTTCGACAACGTCGAAGACCCGCGTTACCCGCGTCACCCCGGCGAAGTCAAAGACATGGCCGATTTACGCAAACTCTTCGACGGCTACGACACCGGCATCCGCTATATGGATACGCACATCGGCCAGGTGCTGGCGGCCCTCGAAGCCAAAGGCGTGCTGGACGAACTCGCCATCATCATCAGTTCTGACCACGGCGAAAATATGGGCGAACTGGGCGTCTACGCTGAACACGGCACAGCCGACAGCATCACCTGCCGCATCCCCATGATCATCCGCTGGCCCGGCGGCCCCCAGGGCCAGGTGGATAGCGCCCTGCACTACAACCTCGACCTGCTGCCCACCCTGGCCGACCTGCTGGGCCGCCCCCACGCCGCGCATTGGGATGGGCAATCGTATGCTTCCACGCTGGTTGAGCGGCGAACAGAGTTCGAAGTCGAAACCGGGTCTCAACAAGCTCGACCGGCGAGTGGCCGCGACTACCTCGTCATCAGCCAGAACGCCCACATCTGCCAGCGCAGCGTGCGCTGGGGGCCGTGGCTGTACCTGCGCACCTACCACGACGGCTACCGTCTGTTTCCCGCTGAAATGCTCTTCAACGTCGAGGATGATCCGCACTTGCAGCACGACCTGGCGGCGCAACAGCCCGGCATCCTGCACGAAACACGTTCCCGCCTGGCCGCCTGGCACGATGAGATGATGGCGACCATGCCCGAAGGCTACACGGTTGACCCCATGCGCACGGTCATGGCCGAGGGCGGCCCCTTCCACACGCGCGGCGCACTGCCGAAATATCTCGCACGCCTGCGCGCCACCGGGCGCGCCCATCACGCCGACGAACTGGCAAAACGGCATCCTGACGAGTTATCTTGATGTATTACCCTTCGCCTGTTGAACTGGCGCAGCTCGCCCAAGAATTTGAAACGGCCAAGCCCCAGGAAATCCTGAAATGGGCGGTGGATACGTACTATCCGCACATCGGCATGAGTTCGTCCTTTCAAACGCAGAGCGTTCCATTGCTGCACATGATGGCGCACATCCAACCCGAAATGCGCATTTTCTTCCTGGATACCGGCTTTCATTTTTGGGATACGTTGATGTTTCGCGAGCAGATGGGCTACGAATGGCAGCTCAACATCGTAGACCTGCGCCGCGACCACCGCTGGGATGAATTTATCCGCCAGAACCGCCACAACCTGCCCAACGACGACCCCAACCTGTGTTGCTTTATCAACAAAGTCCAGCCGATGCAGAAGGCCATGTCTGGGTTGAAAGCGTGGATCAGCGGTATCCGCCGCGACCAGACCAGCGAGCGCGCCCAGGCCAAAATCATCGAGGTACACAAAGAGGCGCTGGTGAAGATCAACCCGCTGCTGAACTGGACAAAAGAAGATGTTCAGGAATACATCGCCGAACACCAATTGCCCACCCATCCCCTGTTAGAAAAAGGCTACCGCAGCATCGGTTGTGCGCCCTGCACGCGCCCCGTGGAAAGCGACCAGGATGAACGCGCCGGGCGCTGGGTTGGCAAAGGCAAAACCGAATGCGGCTTACACACCAACCTGTTCGATAAGAACCTGCCCCAGGCCAAACTCACCTTTCTGCTTGACGCGCAGAAATACAATCCATGAAGGAGCAACCCGATGACCGCCATTTGGACAACCCACGGCCCGCAATCTGGTGAAGACGTAGGCTTGATCTTGCCCCACGAACACATCTTCGTAGACCTGCGCCACCCGGCCCCGCCCGATTTTGCCCAGGCCGAGGCGGCTGATGTGGTGGCGCTGATGGCCCCCGAACTGATCCGCGCCCACGGTGCGGGTGTGACCCTGCTGGTGGAATGCACGCCCGAAGGCGTAGGCAGGCGTGTTGACCTGGTGCAGGCCGTGGCGGAGGCGGCCAATTTCCCCGTGGTGGTGGCTACCGGCATTTACCGCGAACCGTGGGTGCCAGCCTGGGCGCACAAAGCCAGTGAAGACGAACTCTATGCCTGGATGCGCACCGAACTCGAAGAAGGCATCCGCGGCAGTTGCGTGCGGGCGGGGTTCGTCAAAGTCAGCGCCGGCGATGATGGCATCACACCGGTTGAGACGAAGATTTTACACGCCGCGGCGCGGGCCGCCTTGCCCTCGGGCAGCGCCATCGCCAGTCACACCATCCGCGGGCGCGTGGTGGCAGACCAACTCGCCATCCTGAAGGAATGCGGTTTCCCGCCAGAGCGCTTCATCTGGGTGCATACGCAGGCCGAACCCGATTTTGCGCTGCACATCGAAATGGCCCGCCGCGGGGTGTGGATCGAATACGACAACATCGGCTGGGATGCAGATGAGCCGCACCTCGAACGCATTCAGCGCGTCATCGAGGCTGGCCTGGCGCACCGCCTGCTGCTCAGTCACGACCGCGGCTGGTACACGCCGGCCGAACCCGGCGGCGGCAAACCCAAGCCGTTCACCTACCTGAGTGAAGTTTTCCTGCCCAAGCTACACGCAGCCGGCCTGGATTCAGCCACCATCCACCAGATGACGGTTAAAAATCCGTTTATGGCCTTCGCGCATTAGCCTACGCAGCGAATAATTTATCCAACGGCAATTGGAAACCCGGCAGCACGTCGGGCAGTTCGAGCGCGTCGCCAACCCCCAACTCGGCAATCTGCGTCAGTGAGCGGTAGACTGAAACCGTGCGTTCATGGGGGTCTACCACCAGCACAACCACCACACCGATCTCAAAATACTCACGCAATTTCTTTTTCACCATGCCCCAACGGTCATTGGGTGAAAGCACTTCCACCACCAGTTCGGGGGCGACATCGAGAAAGCTATTCAACGTGGCACGCGCCAGTCTTTCGCCAGAAATAAACAATACATCGGCGCCACGAATTGTATCTGGGTTGCGATGGGTATAAATGCCAACTTCGCCACTCATAACAACCCCCAACCCGCGCTCATCAGCAAAGACACCCAATTGTTGGGCCAGGCGCGCTTCAATGGCACCATACAGATATTTAGTTGGATTCATCTTCAAAATTCTCCCTTCGATCAACTCACACGGCCCGATATCCCCCAGTTCAGCCAGTTCTGCACCGGTGATCAATTTCTCAGTTGGAAGGATGGGGGAAACATCCTGTTCGACAAGCTGTTCGGTTATTGGCAGGATTTCCATACGCACCTCATGGTTGGATTGTAACACAGGCCGCAATTCGGCCTAATTCAGTCCAAATTATTCTGTTATAATCCGCGCCGCTATGCTCACTCCCACCGAAATTAACCTGCGCCTCGAGCGCATCTTGCCCACGGTTGAAAAACCGGGCCGCTATACCGGCGGCGAATATAACCAGGTCGTCAAAGATTGGGACGCCACGCCCGTTCACGTGGCCCTGGTTTTCCCCGATATTTACGACATCGGCATGTCTAACCTCGGCCTGGCGATTCTGTACGACCAGGTTAATCAACGCCCTGATGCGCTGGCCGAACGCGCCTACCTGCCCTGGCTGGATATGGAAGCGGCGATACGGTCACGCGGTATTCCGTTGTACTCGCTCGAAACCCACCACCCCCTGGCCGCCTTCGACCTGATCGGCTTCTCCCTGCCCTACGAAACGCTCTACACCAACGTGCTGCAAACGCTCGATCTGGCCGGCATCCCGCTCTTCGCCGCCGAGCGCAGCGACGAACACCCCATCATCATCGCTGGCGGTCATGCCACCTTCAACCCCGAACCGATGCACGCCTTCATAGACGCGTTCGTCATCGGCGAGGGCGAGGAAGTGATCCATGAGATTGTGGAGGCTTTGCAGCTTGCAGGCGGGAAGGTGGATAAGCTGCGAGCGCTGGCGGGGATTGAAGGCGTGTATGTGCCGCAATTTTACGCCGCCAGCTACCACGAGGACGGCACGTTTGCCCGGCTGGAGCGCCTGGACGAGGCCGCCCCCGCCGCCGTGGTCAAACGCCTGGTGGCCGAGCTGCCCCCCCCGCCGACGAACTTCCTCGTGCCATACATAGACACGATCCACAACCGCATCCCCATCGAAATCATGCGCGGCTGCACGCGCGGCTGCCGCTTCTGCCACGCCGGCATGATCACTCGCCCGGTGCGCGAACGCTCGGTAGACGAGATTATGCAGGCCATCGAAAAATCGCTGGCCGCCACAGGTTTCGAGGATATTGGTTTGCTCTCGCTGTCATCTTCTGACTATACGCATGTACTGGAGCTGGTGCAGGCGGTCAGCGCCAAATATGGCGAGAAAAACCTGGGGGTGTCACTGCCTTCGCTGCGCATCGAATCGACCTCGGTGGATTTGATGGATGCGCTGATGGGCACGCGCCGCGGCGGGTTCACGCTGGCCCCCGAAGCCGCCACGGAGCGCATGCGCCAGATCATCAACAAACCGATCAGCACGCAGCAATTACTCGATACCGCCCGCGAAATCTACGCCCGCAAATGGACGACGATCAAGCTCTATTTCATGATCGGCCACCCCTCCGAAACGCTCGAAGATGTGCAGGCGATTGCCGACCTGTGCAAGGCCGTGCTGGCCGAGGGGCGCAAGGTGGCCGGGAAGCGTGTCGAAGTCCACGCCGGGGTGAGTACCTTTGTGCCAAAGCCGCACACGCCCTTCCAGTGGGTTGCCTGCGACACCGTGGAGCAGATCGAGGCCAAGCAGCGCCTGCTCAAAGATGAACTGCGGGTGAAGAATATCAAGCTCTCATGGACAAAGCCCGCCGATACGCTGCTCGAAGCCTGGCTATCGCGCGGCGACCGCCGCATGGCCGAGGTGATCTACCGCGCCTGGCAGCATGGGGCCAAATTCGATGCCTGGGGTGACCAGTTCCGCTATGACGCCTGGCAGGAGGCCTTCACTGCCGTCGGCCTCGACCCGGCTTTCTACACCCACCGTCCGCGCGGCCTCGATGAGGCCTTCCCGTGGGATCACATCAGCGATGGCGTGCGCAAGAAATACTTGCTGCAAGATTACCAGCAAAGCCTGGAAAGCCAGACCCGTGTGGATTGCCGTGAGCAGTGTTTCGCCTGCGGCATCTTGCCGTTGTTTGCCGATGTGCGCCGCCAGCACCCCGGCGATGCCTGGAAATGCCCGGAAGTGCGACCGAAAAAGGCTGAAAGCGATTTCAACGCCGACCGTTGGCAGAAAAACCATCAACATGAGTTCATCCATCTATGATCGTTCAATTACGCAATTAACCGAAGCCCTGGTGAGTTGGGGTGAACCGGCTTACCGCGCCAAACAAATCTGGCAGGGGCTGTATCAAAACCTGTGGGTCTCGCCCGACGAATTTACCTCGCTCGCCAAACCCTTGCGCCAAAAACTGGCTGACAACTTCTGCTTTGGCAGCCTTCACCCTTCAACCATCCTCGATTCTTCAGACGGCGAGACCCGCAAAACCCTCTTCCAACTTCCCGACGGCAAATTGATCGAAGCCGTGCTGATGCGCTACGAAAAACGCCAGACGTTGTGCATCTCCACGCAGGCGGGCTGCGCCATGGGCTGTGTGTTCTGCGCCACCGGGCAGATGGGCTTCCAGCGCCATCTCAGCAGCGGGGAGATCGTGGAGCAGGTGTTGTACTACGCCCGCCTGCTCAAAGCCGAAGGGCTGCCGGTAACGAACGTGGTGATCATGGGCATGGGCGAACCCTTCCACAATTACGAAGCAACGATGGCCGCCATTGACCGCCTGAACGACCCGGCGGGACTGAACCTGGGCGAGCGGCGCTTTACCATCTCCACCGTCGGGCTGATCCCGATGATCCGCCGCTTCGCCAACGAGAAACGCCAGGTCAACCTGGCCGTCTCGCTGCACGCCGCCGACGATGAACTGCGTACCGCGATGTTGCCGGTCAACAAGAAATACCCGCTGGATGAACTTTTCGCCGCCTGCCGCGACTACGTGGGCGCCACCCATCGGCGCATCACCTTCGAGTGGGCGCTGATCCAGGGTGTGAACGATACGCCCGAACAGGCCCACCGCCTGACCGAACGCCTGCGCGGAATGCTCTGCCACGTCAACGCCATCCCGCTCAACCCCACGCGGGCCTACCAAGGCCAGGCCACCACGCGCCAGCGCGCCGAAGCCTTCCGCGCCGAATTGGAAAAAGCGGGTATCCCGTGCAGTATCCGCCTGCGCCGGGGCATAGACATCCAGGCTGGCTGCGGGCAGTTAGCAGGAAAAAATGCCCCCTTAATGATCCTTGACACAGCGGATTGAAGTATGGTATTTTCAGAGCAGCCTTCAATGATGTAAGTTCGGGCTACGCAGGGGGAAAAGCTGCACCCATGAAAGCCATCGAACATTCAAGATATTGGGGTTCGCCCAGGAAGGAGCTTGATTATTGCTGGTTCTGATGACATCGTTACCACTCTCTTGCCGACCCGTTCAGTTCCCCCAACACAACTCACCCACTCAATCATCAACAACTTACGGAGGAGTTTTCTATGAAGGCAATGTTTTCTAAACTGATTGGTCTGTTCGTGGTCATCTCGATGGTGATCACGCCAGTCAGCGCACAAACGTATCCAGCGCCGGTGACTGCCGCAGGCGGTGGCTTGCAGCTCGAAAGCGCATCACCCGACGAAATCAGCGCCGTGAGCAATACCAGGGCATCCAAAGGCGTCGTCAACGAAGTCAAGGGCGCCAGCGGCCTGGCTCGTTATATCGTCTTGCTCGAAGAACCGGCTTTGGTCAGCTACCGTGGGGGCATCGCCGGCCTGAAAGCCACCAGCCCCAGCGCGACGAAGGCCACCCGGTTGAATCCCAAAGCGCCCGAAAGCGTCGCGTATGTGAACTACCTGGCCCAAAAACAGGCGCAATTCATCGCCACACTCGAAACGACACTTCGGCGAAAAATTGAAGTCTCATACCAATTCCAGCACGCCGTCAACGGCGTGGTGTTGACCCTGACCCCTGGTGAAGCAAGCCAATTAGCGGCTTCAGATGGCGTCCGCTTGGTCGAACGGGAAGTGGACCTGCCGCTCGACACCGATGTCGGCCCGGCCTGGATCGGTGCGTTGGGCATTTGGGATGGCAGCACCACCGGCGGCTTGCCCGGCACGCAAGGCGAAGGCATGGTGGCTGGCATCATCGACTCAGGCATCAACGTGATCAGCCCCACGGTGATCCTGGGCGAGACCTACAACGGCCACCCGTCCTTCGTAGACCCTGCTCCTTACGACGGCTACGATCACCCCGCCCCGGGGCAGTTCTTTGGGGTGTGTAACCCGGCTTCCGGCGATTACGATCCCACCTTCCCCTGTAACGACAAGCTGATCGGCGCGTACGATATGCAAAATGACAATGTACTCGACCCCGATGCCCCGCGCGATGATAACGGCCACGGCAGCCATACGGCCAGCACGGTTGCGGGCAATGTCGTTACAGCCACCATCTTCGCCCCAACCATCACGCTATCCCGCCTGGTTTCTGGCGTAGCCCCTCATGCGCACATTATCGCCTACGATGCGTGCTACACCAACCCGTCAGATGGCCGCGGCCTGTGCCCCAACACGGCCACTACCGCGGCAGCCAACCAGGCCATTGCCGACGGCGTGGTAGACGCGATCAACTTCTCTATTGGCGGCGGCACGGACCCGTGGAGCGACACCACCTCACTGGCCTTCCTGGGCTGCCGCGAAGCGGGCATCTATGTGGCGGCTTCGGCGGGCAATGCTGGCCCAACGATCAATACCGTCGGTCACAACGAACCCTGGGTGGCCAACACCGCCGCCGGCACGCATGACCGCAAATTCACCAATGCCCTGATGGATATGACTGGCGACGGCACGCCCCCCGCCGACATGAGTGGCGCGGGTTTCACCAGCGGCTACGGCCCCGCCCCCATCGTGTACGCCGGTGACTACGGCGATCCCTTGTGCGGCACGCCCTTCGCGGCTGGCACGTGGACGAATGGCGAAATCGTCGTCTGTGACCGCGGCACCTATGGCCGTGTGGCCAAAGGCCAAAACGTGTTGGCCGGCGGTGCGGGCGGCTATGTGTTAGCCAACGATGCCGCCAGCGGCAATGCCCTGGTTGGCGACTCACACTATCTTCCCGCCGTCCACATCAGCTATGCCGATGGCGTGGCCCTGAAAGCATGGCTGGCTTCCGGAACCGTTCATACCGCCACCATTGCCGGCGCCACGCTCGACATCGCCGACAGCAATGGCGACATCATGGCCGATTTCAGTTCACGCGGCCAATCGAGCGTGGATGGCCTGCTCAAGCCCAACCTGTTTGCCCCAGGTGTAGATATTCTGGCGGCCGTGGAGAGCGAAGGCGGCTTCAACTTCTACAGCGGCACGTCCATGGCCAGCCCGCACCACGCTGGCGCAGCCCTGCTGATGATGGCGCTACACCCCGATTGGACGCCCGCCGAAATTCAATCGGCGTTGATGCTGACCGCCAATCGCGACGACATTGTCAAAGAAGATGGCGTCACCCCGGCCACCCCGCATGACCGCGGCTCCGGGCGGGTAGACCTGAGCCAGGCGGGCATCGTCGGCCTGGTGATGGATGAGACCATCACCAATTACGAAGATGCCGACCCCGCCAACGGCGGCGACCCCAAGACGCTCAACCTGGCCAGCATGGCCAATACCCAATGCCTCGGCCAATGCTCGTGGACGCGCGTCGTCTCCAGCACGCTCGATAGCGCAGTGACCTGGACGGTCTCCGTCACCGGCACAGCAGGCCTGACCATCACCGTAGATACCACCAACTTCACCCTGGCGGCCTACGATGAGCAGAGCCTCGTCATCACTGCCGATGGCAGCGCCCTGCCGGCTGGTGTGTGGGCCTTTGGCGAAGTGATCCTCACTCCCGATGACCCAACCGTGGCCGAAGCCCACCTGAGCGTGGGCATCGTGCCAACCAGCGGCATCTTGCCCGATTGGGTGCGCTTCGAAACCCGCCGCAACGCTGGCTCTGAATGGATCACCGACCTCCAAACTTTCGAGATCACCGACCTGACGAGTGAGTCCTACGGCCTGACGCAGGCCACCCTCGACGCAACCTCTCTGCCCGAAGACCCCACCAACAGCGATCCCTACGATGGCGGCGACGGCGTCTTCTACGCCACCATCCCCGTCACCAATGCCCTGCGCCTGGTGGCCGAGATCACCGCTTCGACCGCCCCCGATGCAGACCTGTTCGTCGGGCGCGACCTCGATAGCGACGGGCCAGAAGAATCGGAACTGCTGTGCAGCAGCACGACCGGCTCCTGGGCGGAATACTGCAACCTGGATAACCCCGTCAACGGCAATTACTGGGCGCTTGTCCAAAACTGGGATGCCTCGGCCAACCCGCCTGACGACATCACCCTGGCAACCGCTGTAGTGCCGATGAGCGATGCGGGCAATCTGAGCATCGTTGGGCCAGCCACGGTTCCGGCGCTGACCCCCTTCGATATCCAGCTCTTCTGGGATACCCCCACCATGCAAGCGGGCGACCGCTGGTATGGCGCTTTCAGCCTCGGCACCGACCCCGGCAACCCCGGCAATATCGGCACCATCCCGGTAGATATTGTGCGCATCGAAGATGACGTGATCAAGAGCGTCAGCCAGGATGCGGCCTTCTACGGCGACACGCTGACCTACACCATCACCGTCCTGCCCAACATCACCGACGAAAACCTGACCTACCAGATCACCGATACCATCCCCGCCGGGCTGACCTATGTCGCGGGTTCAGCCAGCGCGACCGCCGGCACGGTGGATGTGGTTGGCAACCAACTGACCTGGAGCGGCATCGCCGAAGTTCCCCAGGCGCAATACCTGGTCAGCACCAGCAACGAAGACCCCAATTGCGCCATGCCCTTTGCCACCAACGGGGCTTATGTAGACCTGCGCGCCTTTGGCATCAACCCCAATGCGGCCATCTCCGGCGACTCGACGACCTGGACGTGGACAACCACCGGCGCCGCACCGATCCAGTTCTACGGAAACGAAGTCGGCAATGCGATTAAGTTCACCGATGATGGCTTTGCCGTGTTCGACCCATCCACGGCTGGCCTGACGCCATGGACGAACACCGCAATCCCTGACGCCGACGAGCCAAACAACCTGTTGGCGGTCTTGTGGAAAGACCTGGAAATCGTTTACGCATCCGGACAGCGCGGCGTCACCCTGGTCAACCTGAACAGCGGCCCAGGCACGCCCAACGTCGCCCACATCCTCGATTACAAAGGCGTCGAAGTGTGGGGCGAACCCACGCAACGCTACGATGCCCAGTTTATGCTGGCACGCTACGTAGATGATACGCCCGGTGCGTATGAGATCATCTTTGCCTACGATAACCTGGTTGGGCCGCTGGACATCGGCACGATTGGCGTCGAAAACGCCGCCGGCAGCGCAGGCACGCAATTCGCCTACGACGATGCCGCCCTGGCCGCCCTGACCGACGGCATGGGCATCTGCTTCGACTGGTACGAACCGCAGGGCCTCGCTGACGCCATCGAAATCACCTATCAGGCCACCGTAGACGATAACCCGCCCGCCAGTGTCCTCACCAACGAAGCCGTCCACATCAACGACAACCCCGGCGCGGTGGAAGACATCGCCAGTGTGGATGTGATGATCCTGGGCGATGCCGTGAAGGAAGTTTCCAGCACCTTCATCGAACCGGGTGAGTTGGTCACTTACACCATCGAACTCACCGCCGGGCCAGAGTTAGGAAACTGGTCGCTAAATGATGTCATCCCAGCGGGTTTCGAGTTCGTTGCCGTTGAGGGCGCTACCTATGTTACCGCCACCAACAGCATCGAATGGGCCGGAAGTTTAGGCACCGGCATCTACCAACAAGGCTTTGAGTCGGGCATCATCCCGCCGGCTGCTTGGAGTGAATATGCCCTGGGCGTTGCTGGCTCAGGCTGGCGCGTGACGGATGGTAGTGATGGTGATCTGGACTATGGGCCACTCACTGCCGCCGAAGGCATGTACTTCGCCTGGCACAACGACGATAACGTTGGCGGCGTGGTCGAATCGTGGCTGGTATCGCCGCAGTTTACGGTAGATGCTGGCAATTCAACCCTGTCGTTCTGGGAAGATAACTACTACACACCCAGCTTCTATCTCTATCACGGCGTATCGCTGTCCACCGGAAGCTGCGACCCCAACGATGGCGACTTCGTCGAGTTAGCCGAATTTGACGCCAATGTCATCGGCTGGACAGAGCAATCCGTGGATATGTCCGCCTACGCCGGGCAGACAGTGTGCGTCGCCTTCGTCTACGCCGGCGACTGGGCCGATGAATGGCTGATCGACGACATCTCGTTTGCAACAGCCTATCCCACCGCCCACACCGCCACACTGACTCTGCGCGGCGCCATCCCCGGCTTCTACACCAATATCGCCGATCTGGATATTGACGGATTCGCCGTGTCGGTTGCAGCGCCAGAAGTACGTGTGAACGGCGCCATCTCCGACTGGGAGAAAGAAGTTTGGATCAATGGCGCTCCACACAATTGGTCTGACACCCCCTTCACCGTGGTAGATGGCGACGAAGTGGTGGTGGTAGACCGCGTGATGGTAGATTGGAGCGGCGCGATCAGCTACACCTTGAGTGAAACCTGGAACGATGTGTTCACCCTCGTCAACGCGGAAGCTGACCTGGGCAGCGTGGATACCACCAGCAATTCTGCCACCTGGTCTGTTACCAGCGGCGTGGATGACACCTGGGCCACCATCACCAAGACCTTCACCGTTAACGACTACAATGGCTTTAGCGGCAACATCGAAGAAACGCTGGTTGTCTCCGAAAGCGGTCTGCCCATCGAGCGCGTTCTCGACTTCACCATCCCGGCAGAAGCAGAAATCGCGGTCACGCCTGAAACGCTTTCCAGCACGCAAACCGCCGACACACAGATCACCCAAATTGTTACGGTAACGAATAACGGCAACATCCCTCTCCAATGGCATGTTGCCAACCAGTCAGCGCTCAACAAAGCCGTCAAGGCCGCGCCGGCTTCCATTGCAGTGACCGACACGAGCGCCGTAAGTGAAAAGGTTTCTGAATCGGAAGCACCTGTCGCCGAACAACCTGCCGCACCGGTCACACCCTATGCGCCATCGGCAGCGGTTCTGTTTGATAACGGGCCACTGGTAACTCACATTGGCGGCGGCGGTGGGGGCGCTGATGCCAGTCGGCTGCAAAATGCAAGCCTGGCAATGACCACCCTGGGATCGCACAATGGCCGGGTTGCCGGCATCACCACTGCCGATGACTTTGTTGTAGACGGTCTATGGGATGTGGACTCGCTGACCTTCTTCGCCTATCAAACTGGCTCGACCACCGCATCTACTATTACGGGCGTCTACTATCAAATCTGGGATGGCGACCCCAGCCAGCCTGGCAGCACCATCATCTTCGGCGATCTCACTACCAACCGATTGACCAGCACAACATGGTCCAACATCTATCGTGACAGCGAAACGTCTGTAGGTGCTACCAACCGGCCCATTATGGCGAACACGGTGTCGGGCGGCTTCACGCTCGGCCCTGGAACCTACTGGGTTGAATGGACATCCGAGGGATCGCTGGCTTCTGGGCCATGGTCACCGCCAGTCACCATCCTTGGCGAGAACACCACCGGCAACGCATTGCAATGGAATGTTACCCAATGGGTTCCCATCATAGATGGTGGCGGGCAAGGTTTGCCCTTCACCATTGAAGGAACGGAACGCTGTGGCGTAGATTGGGCGACCATCGAACCCATTACAGGAACGATTGCCCGAGATGCGGCAGCAAGCCTGGATGTCACCTTCGACTCCACCGGCCTGAGTGGTGGTGTTTACACTGGAACGATGTGCCTGGTGTCGAATGCGGCCCAATCACCACTGGTCACTATCCCGCTGACCCTGACCGTTCGCCCAGAATACACCCTGGAGGTCAAGATTGTCGGCAATGGTAATGTCGCCACCGATCCCGAACAAGCGCTCTACATCGAAGGTGACACCATCACCCTCACCGCCACGGCTGACCCCGGTTGGGACTTCGTCGCCTGGAGTGGTGACCTGACCGGCAGTGACAACCCGCTGACCTTCGAGATCACCGCCGATACGGTCGTCACCGCCACCTTCGCCCAGAACTTCTACACGCTCGACCTCAACACCGTGGGCGATGGCTCTGTGGCCGCCCTGCCCGATCAGGCCAGCTACGCGTACGGCACGGTCGTCACCATCACCGCCACGGCTGACCCGCTTTGGAGCTTCTCTGCCTGGAGCGGTGATGTCGTCGGAACGGAAAATCCTGTCACCGTAACCATCATGGCCGACACTGTCGTCACAGCAACCTTCACCGCGAATGCTGCCGATCTCGGCATCCTCAAAACCGCCCCCGAAATGGTCTACACCGGTGACACCATCACCTACACGTTGACCGTTTCCAACGCCGGCCCCGATGGCGCAACCGGCGTGACCGTGGTAGACACCTTGCCGATCAGCGTCACCTTCGTCTCGGCTTCGGCTGGCTGCACGGAAGATGACGGCGTGGTCACCTGCGCTGTTGGCGACCTGGCCGCCGATGAGACGGTCGAAATCGTCATCGTCGTCACCGCTCCCGACAGCGCCGCTGAACTGACCAACACCGCCAGCGTCACCGGCAACGAAGTGGATGCCAACGACGACAACGATCAGGCTTCTGCCGTGACCGAGGTGATGGTCATGCAGCCGACGGAGTACAAGATCTTCCTGCCGATCATCACGAGATAGACCACAGCTTCAAGTAATCTCCGCTTTCGCCTGGCCTGTTGACCAGTGAAACGGAGACATCAGCCTAAACTCCCCGGTGGGTTTCCGCCGGGGAGTTTATTTTGACTTTTTGCCTTCATCCAGGCGCTTGTTCCAGCCAAACCAGTGTAAAATCTTTCCGCCGCATCAACCCTTCGACAAGCTCAGGGCAAGCCCCTCAACCTGCCACCTGCCACCTGCCCCATGCTCCCTCCCCTCACCTTCCGCCACCCCTTCCGCAAATACCAACGTATGATCCTCGCCCAGGTCGAGGCCGAAGCGGCCACGCGCCGAGATCGGGGGAATATCCATTCCCCACGCTACCACATCGTCGCCCCGCCCGGCGCGGGCAAGACCATCGTCGGGCTGGAACTGATCAACCGCTTCGCAGCCCCCGCCGTGGTCTTCACACCCACCACCACCATCCAGGCCCAGTGGCGCGAGAAGGCCGCCATGTTTCTGCCCGAGGGCGCCGACCTGGACGCCCTGACCAGCCTCGACGCCCACCGCCTGGCCCCGATCAATATCTTCACCTACCAGCTCATTTCCACGCCGGGCGAATCGCAAAAGCAGGTAGAAGCGATGGCGCTGCAAAAATGGGTGGACGACCTGATGCTGGAAGGCAAGCAGAACGGTGCCACCGCCGCTCACCAACGCCTGGAAGCGCTGCGCCAGAACAACCCGCGGGCCTACCGCAAAGAACTATCCAAGCGCTACCTGCGCATCAAACACGAGTTGCTGCGCAGCCCTGACCGCGAAATTGGCCCGTTTTTGCATCCCAACGCCCGGCAGTTGATAGATGATCTCGTCGCCCACGGGGTACGCACCATCGTCCTCGATGAGTGCCACCATCTGCTCGATTACTGGGCCATCGTCCTGCGCTACTTGATCGAAAAAATCCCCGATTGCCGCGTGGTGGGCCTCACCGCCACCCTGCCCAGCCCCGAAGACGACCTCGAATACGAAAATTACACCGCCCTGCTCGGCGACGTGGATTTTGAAGTGCCAACCCCCGCCGTGGTCAAAGAAGGCGACCTGGCCCCCTACCGCGACCTGATCTACTTCGTCCAGCCCAACCGCCGCGAGATGGAGTATCTCAAGCACATTCAGGCCGCCTTCGAGGCCGAGATCGCCGCCCTCACCGGGGGCAAGCGCTTCCGAAAATGGGTGCAGGCCGAGAGCATCCATCACCCGCCGGAAAAGGGTCAGAAAGCTGAAGCCGCCTGGGAAGCCACGCTCAACCAGTCCCCGCTGTTTGCCCTGGCCGCCCTGCGCTACCTGCGCCAACAGGGCGTGCGCATCCCTGCCGGGCTGACCCAACCGCTCGAAGCCGACGAACCCATGGCGATGGACGACTGGATCGTGCTGCTCGAACGCTACGCCCTCAATGTACTCAAGGTCAGCCCCGACGAAGCCGATCACCAGCAACTGGCGGGGCTGAAAAAATCGCTGCTGCCCTTTGGCTTCACGCTCACCGAGCGCGGTCTGCGCCAGGGGCGTTCAGCCGGCGACCTGGTACTCTCGTTTTCCGAGAGCAAAGACCGGGCCGTGATCCACATTTTGAACGAGGAAATCAAATCGCTGGGCGAGAACCTGCGCGCCGTGGTCGTCACCGATTTCGAGCGCATGACCAGCGGCGTCAAATCGCTCGAAAACATCCTCGACCCCGATGCCGGCAGCGCCATCCGCGTCTTCCACGCCCTGGTCAGCCAGCCCGAACTGGATGCCCTGGATGTGATCCTCGTCACCGGCAAGACGTTGATGATGGACGCCACCCACACCCCCGGCTGCCTGGAGTGGTTCAACGATTATTTGCGCCGCCAAAACCTGCAGGCCAGTTGCCAGTTCGCACCCACCGCCTCGCCGCGCGTGTTGGAGATCGTGGGCGAGGGCAAAGATTGGTCATCGCGCGCCTACGTGGGCATGGTCACGGCAGCGTTGGAAGTCGGGCTGACGCGCTGCCTGGTGGGCACGCGCGGCATCTTCGGCGAAGGCTGGGACGCCCTCTCGCTCAACACACTGATCGATCTGACCAGCGTCACCACCAGCACATCCGTCCAGCAGTTGCGCGGCCGCAGCATCCGCAAAGACCCCTCCTGGCCGCACAAACTGGCCCACAACTGGGATGTGATCTGTGTCGCCCCGCAGTTCGAGAAGGGTTTCAGCGATCTGGGGCGGTTGATTCAACGGCATGGGCGGTATTGGGGAGTCGTGCCAAGTCGAAAGTCGAAGGTGGAAGGTCTGGCAGAAGCGACTCTTGACTTGCGACCTGCGACCTTTGACGTGCAACCCGAACGCGGCCAAATCGTCAAAGGTCTCATGCACCTCGACCCCGATCTACCCTACGAACTGGTGACGCGCGGGCCGAAGAAGGCCGATTATGCGCGCTACACCCGGCGCAGCCTGTCTGCGGTCAATCAGCGTGAACGCTCGTATGCGTTGTGGGGAATTGGCGAGGAATACAGCAACTTCTCGTATTCGGCCACCCGGCTGGACGTGAGCGACCTGAAAATCCGCACCGTGTACACCATCGGCAACACGCTCAAGGCCATGCTGAAGCAGTTTATTGGCACAGTGGGGGGCGCGCTGGCAACCTTGTTGTATTACACCCTCTACCTGGGTTCTTCGCTATCCGAATCGGGCAGTGCGATGGTATTCTGCGGGGTTGCCGGGTTGATCCTCGTGGTGGGCAGCGTGTTGATCTTTTTGGCCAACCTGGGAGCGGCGTATCAGATCGCCCGCAAATTCCTGGTCGAGCAGCCCCCCGATGCGATCCTGCTCGATATTGGCCGCGCCCTGCTGGCCGGACTGCGCGACGCCAACCTGGTCAGCCAGAATTTGCAATCCGACGCCAGTGTCGGCGACTACGTGCGTGTCATCGAACATCCCGAAGACCTGAGCTGCGAGGTGCTGCTCGATCACGCCTCACCCGAAGATGCCGCCCTGTTCATCCAGGCCTACCAGGAGATGTTCGAGCCGGTGCGCGACCAGCGCTATCTCATCTTGCGCGACGACGACCGCCTGCCCTCCATGCTGCTGATGCCGATGTGGCGCGTCATCCGCCAGTGGTTGCGCGAGACAGCCGGCTACGAGCCCGCCTACCATCCTGTGCCCAAGGTACTCAGCACCCGCAAGGAACTGGCCGAGGCCTTCGCCCTGCACTGGCAGCACTACGTAGGCGGCGGGCAGTTGATCTTCACTCGCAACGAAACGGGCCGCCGCATGTTGCTGCACGCTCGCACACAGCGCCGCCCGAAGGCTAAAGGGCTGGCATTTGAAATTTGGCGCTGAAGTCTGAACACCACAAGGCCGCATCCACCTGCACACCCATTGCCCCCACCGCCAACATGGCCCGCACGTCATCTGCCGAATAGACCCCGCCGCCGCCGATCACGAGCGCATCTTGCGCGGCCAGGGCTTGCGTTACGCTCAACGCCTGCGGAAAGAGCGCCGGGCCATACAGCCGCCCACGCACCAGGCTGCCACTCGCATCGGGCAGCAGGCCGCGCGGCGGGGCCAGGCTGATGGCGGCTGCACCGGCCTCCAAAGCCTCACAGCCCAGTGCGCTGGCCCGCTCCAATGGCAGGCGGGCAATAACCGGCAGTTCCACCCGCACCGCCGCGCCGACGATGGCGCGCACCGCCGCGGCATCCACATCCGTATCCAGCCCCAACTCGATCCCAATCACCCCGGCCAGGCCTTCCAGGCGTTGCACCATCTCCGCAGTATCCTGCGGGCCGCGCACCAGCAAATGGACGATGACGCCAATCTCACTGTGCGCCCAACGGCGGGCCTGTTCGCGCAGCACCGGGTAAAAACCGGGGTTGGGGTAGCCGGTGTGCAGCAGAAAACCACCGGCAAAATCGGCCAGGCGCTGCCCATTAGCCGGCGTGCGCGCCCCCAGGCTGATCGGGTTGGTTACGAACGCGCCAAAACCGTTGACAGCCACCGCGCCGTGGGGATCAGGCGCAAAGCCGAGCATGCCAGCCGCATTCATCAGGGGCGAGGGCAAGGCCAGGTCAAATTTGCGGGCGTAGGCGAAAAGTGATGTAGAATACTCGTCCATCCAGGCGATTTTACCAGCATGATCACCGAGAAAAAGTGCAATGCGTAGCGAAAAACGGTTCTGGCAAAATATCCTCTTCCAATTAACGGCCCTGGCCCTGGCGTTAGCCTTCACCAGCATCATCCTTGTCCTGGCTGGCGCGCCCCCGCTGCAAGCCTACCAGGAGATCATCCTCGGCGCATTTGGCTCTGCCAACAGTTTTTCCAATGTCCTCGTCGCCTGGATACCCCTGCTGTTAGCCACCAGCGGCCTGCTGATCACCTTCACCGCCGGGCTGTGGAATATCGGCATCGAAGGGCAGATCACCCTGGGGGCTATTTTCACCACCTGGGCGCTGCGCAGCCTGCAAGAAAGCGGCCTGCCAGCCTGGCTGATCTTGGCGCTGGCCATGCTCGTGGGAATGCTCGGCGGGGCGCTGTGGGCCGCGTTGGCCGGGGCGCTCAAAACCTTCGGCGGCGTGAATGAGATTTTCGGCGGACTGGGCCTTAATTTTGTCGCCACCGCCCTGACCCTGTGGCTGATCTTCGGCCCGTGGAAGCGCCCCGGCACCGGCTCGATGAGCGGCACCGAACCCTTCCCGGAAGACCTGTGGCTGCCCATGCTCCCCGATCTGCGCCTCAGCCCGGCGGCCCTGCTGCTGGGGATTCTCGCCATCGTCAGCGTATTCCTGCTGCTGCGCGGCACTTATTTTGGCCTGCGGCTGAAAGCGATTGGCAAAAATGCGCGGGCGGCCTTCCTGCTGGGCGTACCCGCCTGGCAACACAGCCTGCTGGCCTTCGTGCTGTGCGGGCTATTGGCCGGGCTGGCCGGCGCAGTGCAGGTGACGGCGGTGTACCACCGCTTGATCCCGTCCATTTCGAGCGGGTACGGCTTCCTGGGATTGCTGGTAGCCATGCTGATCAACTACCAGGCCATTTGGGCCGCGCCGGTGGCCCTGTTCTTCGCCGCACTCAACATCGGCAGCATCCAACTCCCTATTGCCCTGAAACTCGACTCAGCCCTGGCGGGTGTGCTGCAAGGGGTCTTGGTCTTGTTCGTGCTGCTGGTGGATGGGGCGCGGCGGCAGTGGTTTCAGCAGCGATAGGTAAAGCCCAATGCCCTATCTCATTGACGGACATAATCTGATCCCCAAGCTGCCAGGGCTTCAGTTAAGTGGGATGGATGATGAGCAGCAACTCATTGAAAAATTGCAGGATTTCTGCCGCCAGCGTCGCAAGCAGGTGGAAGTGTATTTCGACAATGCGCCCCCCGGCCAGGCGGGTTGGCGCAATTATGGCGCGGTCAGGGCGCACTTCGTGCGCCAGGGCAAGACCGCCGACCAGGCCATCCAAGAACGCCTGCTGCGCCTGGGGAATGCCGCCCGCAACTGGATCGTCGTCAGTTCTGATCGCGCCGTGCAGAGCGCCGGGCGGGCTTCGCGCGCCAGCATAATTACCTCGGAGCAATTCGCCAACGAGCTTGCCACCCCCCGCCCCAGTTCCTCAGAGGGCGATCAAGATGCCCCCGCCATGTCTGCTGATGAACTGGAAGATTGGCTGCTGCTCTTTAGCGGTCGCAAAAGATAAACCTGATCCGAATAATCAGATAATTTAGATAATTCTAATCCTAATTTAATGTAATTCGGACAAAAACAGTGTATATTAAGAGCGTTGACACCTGCACCCCTCTTACTGGTAATGCAGATGTCACCATCGGAACCCCCTGTCAGCATGCCCCCCCCATGCTGAAGGCGACCGGTGGCCCTCCTTAGATAGCCGGACGTGCCCCCCCCACGCCCGGCGTCTATTTTTAACCGGCGGGACTTTGCAGCCCTGCAAGCTGGTTTATTCTTGCAACTCGACCACTCCTTTAGCGTAAAGCAATATAGAAATTCACCCTACAGGAGTTAATGTATGACCCGTAAACCCATTTTATTTGCCATCGGCGTATTAATCCTGGCCTCATTGGCCTGCGCTGCCCCTCGGCCACCCAAAACGGTGGCTGTCGGCCCCATCGAAACCGAATCGATCAATATCCCCGCTCCCGATAGCGAAGTAGCCGAAGTCGAGCTAAAGTTTGGCATCGGTGAGCTGAATATCCAACCCGGCGCAGCGGAAATGCTGATCGAAGGCAACGCCAAATACAATATCGCCGAGTTAGCCCCCATCATCGAAGTAGACAACGCCTCCGTGATCATCCGCCAGGATACCAAAAATAACGGCCACTTTTTCACCACCGATGGCGAGGTTAAAAACGTATGGGATTTGCAATTTGGCGACAGCCCGATCCAATTGCACATTGCCGCTGGCGCATACCAGGGCCGTTATGAACTGGGTGGGCTGGCCATCGAAAAGTTGACCATTCAAGATGGCGCGGCAGATGTGCGGCTCAGTTTCGATGAACCCAACCTGACCGAGATGAGCCTGTTCAGCTACGCCACGGGCGCTTCGAGCGTCAAGCTGGAGGGCCTGGCGAATGCCAACTTTGAAGAGATGGAATTTCACGGCGGCGCTGGTGATTACACGCTCGATTTCAGCGGCGAGTTACAGCGCGATGCCGAAGTGAGCGTGGATGCCGGCATCAGCAGCGTGACCATCCTCGTCCCCGAAGGCGTGAATGTGCGCCTGACCTTCGATGGCGGCCTATCAAACGTAGACGTGCATGGTGAGTGGGAACAAAATGGCACCCGTTACACGCAAGAAGGCGATGGTCCCATGCTCAACATCCGGGTCAAAATGGGCGCCGGCAACCTGTCGCTCGATAACCCCTGATTTTTCCGGCCAGTCGTGAAAACGCCAGGCGCACAAGAGATTGTGCGCCTGGCGTTTTTTATGTTAACCGCTCCTCCAGGTAACATGGTTTCCTACGGTTTCATCAGTTGCATCGCCATGCGGCGCGCCAAATCGCGCGGCGTCAGGCGGATAGAAAAGGTAAGCAGTTTGTTGAACAGCCCTGGTACGCTCACCGCATCACCGCGCTGCATGGCGCGATAACCCTGGCGTGCCACATCATCCGCCGCCATACCGCCCAAACGTACAATCCCTGTACCATGCACACCCGAGCGGTCTTGAAAGCCGGTGAAGGTCACACCGGGGCAATAGGCGGTGACGGTTACGTCCGTACCGCGCAATTCTTCGGCCAGCGCTTCTGAAAACGAAAGCACATAGGCTTTGGTGGCGCCATAGACGGCCATCAGTGGCGCAGGGGCGAAGGAACCGGTCGAGCCAACGTTGAGGATGCGCCCCTGCTTGCGGGTGATCATGCCGGGCAAAAAGGAGTGCGTCAAGGCTGTCAATGCGGTGATATTGAGTTGGATCATCTGCATCGCCTCATTGTGACTGGACTGAGCAAATGGCCCCAACACCCCAAACCCGGCGTTATTGACCAGTGCATCCACCTGGAGACCGTACGCCTGCACGGCGGCAAAAACTTCCTCGGCGGCCCGGGGGTCGCTCAAGTCTTTGGGCAGAACGATAACGGTGCTGCCATGTTTTTGCCTCAATTCGGCAGCCAATTGTTCGAGCTTTGCCGCGTTGCGGGCGACAAGAATCAGGTTATAGCCATCGGCGGCGAAGAGCTTGCTCAGCTCCAGCCCGATACCAGAAGAAGCACCGGTGATGAGGGCGGTTTGAGGGGACATCGTTTATTTCCTTTGTTCGCCGGTTGAGCCTGTCGAAACCGAGCCTGTGGCAAGATGCTGCTGGTTTCTACAAGCTCAACCGGCGACGTTGATGATTTTCGAAAAATCCAGGATAAAGGTCATCAGGGTCTGGCACACCAGTCCCTTTCATAGTACAATCAAATAAGTGAGTTCTCACTCGCTTATTGACTTATTCTATGAGCTTTTATTCACTTTGTCAAGCTAAAAATGAGCGATTATTCAATTCGTAAAATCCCCCAACAATCTCGCAGCCAGCAAACCGTAGATGCCATTCTGGATGCTGCGGCGGCCCTGTTTGCCCAGGTGGGCTACGAAGCCGCCACCACCAATGCCATCGCCGAACAGGCCGGCATTGCGATTGGAACGTTGTATCGTTACTACCCCGATAAAGAAGCGGTGCTGAAAGCGCTGGCCGAACGCTATTACGAGCAACAGCGCGCCCTCTTCGACCGCGTCTTCATCGCCGACATGAAGTACCTGCCGCTGCCGGTGATACTCGACCGGCTGGTGGATCCCTTCCTCGATCTGTACCGCCAATACCCAGTTTACGCCCACATCCTGCTCGGCGCCGATGTCTCGCCAGATATTGCCGCGGCCTCGTGCGGCACTGAAAAAGAATTGATCGGGCGCATGGCCGATTTTTTCTGCCTGCTTGCGCCCACCCTGCTGCCAGAACGAGCCTACCGGTTGGCGGTGGTCAGCAAAGCCGTGATGAAAGCGCTGATTGGCCTGTTGCTCGCCGAGACTGATGAAACCTACCAGGCACAGATCACCGCTGAATTCAAACAAATGCTGCTGGCCTACTTCGAGATAGCGCTAAAAAGCTAAACTGATGCCCGAAACGATTTTTCTCGCCATCGGCGCCAACCTCGGCGACCGCGCCGCCAACTTGCAACAAGCCCTGGCCGCCCTCGCGCCGCACGTCACCGTCCTGGCCTGCTCGCCTATCTACGAGACCGATCCGTGGGGTTACACCGAGCAGCCCGCCTTTCTCAACCAGGTTGTTCAGGCGCAAACGAGCCTTTCCCCGCGCGAACTACTCCACCACATCAAAGACATCGAAACCCGCCTGGGACGTGCGCCGAGCATCCGGTATGGGCCGCGCTTGATAGATATAGACATCCTATTCTACGGTGACACCGTCCTGGACAGCCCCCCATTGACCATCCCCCATCCCCGCCTGCATGAGCGCGCCTTCGTCCTCATTCCCCTGGCCGATCTTGCCCCCCAGTGGGTGCATCCCGTTTTCGGCCAGCGCATCGCCACCCTGCTTGAAAACCTGAATCGCACCGGTGTGCGCCTGTACACACCGGGGTTGAACCACGAATAACACAAATGTAATCCAAAAATTCGTGCAGATTTGTGCTATTCGTGGTTCGTGGTCATTCGTTTTACAGCACCGCCGCAATCGCCTGGCACAGGGCCGGCAGGTTGGCATCGTTGATGCCCGCCACGTTGATGCGCCCGCCAGTTTCGACGATATAGACCGAATACTCCTGGCGCAGCCGGTTCACCTGTTCCTTGCTCAACCCGGTGAACGAGAACATGCCATTCTGCCGCTCGATGAACGAAAAATCGCGCCCCACGCCCTGCGCGGCCAGCCCGGTCACAAACTGGCTGCGCACACGGCGGATGCGCTCGCACATCGCCGCCACTTCGGCCTGCCACTCGGCGCGCAAGGCGGCATTGGTGAGAATGGCCGTGACGATCTTGCCGCCATGGGCAGGCGGGTTGGAATAGTTGACACGCACGACGATTTTGACGTGGCTGAGCGCGGTCTGCGCCGCCTGGGGGGTCTCCGCTAACAAGGTCAACGCACCGGTGCGCTCATTATAGAGGCCAAAATTCTTCGAGAACGAACTGACCACCATCATCTCGCGCACCGCATTCGCCAGGGCGCGCACGCCGAAAGCATCTTCATCGAGACCATGGCCGAGGCCCTGGTAAGCGAAATCTACCAGCGGCAGCAAACCGCGGGCAGCGATGACCTCGGCCAGGCGCGTCCACTGTGCAGGCGACGGGTCGCTGCCGGTGGGGTTGTGGCAACTGCCATGCAGCAGAATCACATCACCAGCGGGCATCTGCCCGATGGCGGCCAACATCGCCTCGAAATTCAACCCATTGCTGGCGGCATCGAAATAGGGATACGTATCTACGGCCAGGCCCGCTGTGCGAAAAATGTTGGGATGATTGGGCCAGGTGGGATTGCTCAACCAGACCTTACCCTGGAAACCCAACTTCGCCAGCAAATCGGCGGCGACGCGCAAGCCGCCCGTGCCGCCCGGCGTGTGCGCGGTTGCCAGGCGTGCATGGGCCAGCAGCGTATTTCCAGCGCCAAAAACCATTTCCTGCACCACGCTGGCATATTCCTGCGAGCCATCAATGGGCAAATAGCCCTTGCTGGTCTCCTGTTCGAGGATAATCTCCTCGGCACGCTTGACGGCGCGGAAAACCGGCGTCACACCCTTCTCGTTCTGGTACACACCCACGCTGAGATTGATCTTTTTGGGGTTGGGGTCTTTTTTAAAGGCTTCGGCCAGGCCGAGGATGGGGTCGGGCGGGGCCATTTCGAGTTGATTGAACATCGCAATTTCTCCTTGAACAAATCTGTGGCTGAATGTGGCCGCGATTAAACCATGCGGGAGATAATTCGACAAGTTCGCCAAACGGGCCAAACTGGGTAAAATACACCCGCATTTCGTAGGGCAACTTGCCCAACAAAAGGAAATCATGCTCATCCACAACGCTTCCCAACTGCTCACCCTGGCCGGCGGCCCCCAGCGCGGCCCACAGCTTGGCCGCCTGGGGATCATCCCCCACGGCGCGGTGCTGATCCGCGGCCAGCAGATCGCCGCGGTTGGCACCAGCGCCGAACTGCTGGCCGCCTTCCCTGCCGAAGAACGCCTGGATGCCGCCGGGCGCGTGGTGATGCCTGGTTTCGTAGACCCCCACACCCATGCCGTCTGGTCAGGCCAGCGCGCCGCCGAATTCGAGTTGCGCCTGCAAGGCAAAACCTATCTCGAAATTCTGGCAGCCGGTGGCGGAATCCTTTCGACGGTGCGCGCCACCCGCCAGGCCAGCCTCCAGCGGCTTGTCGAAGAAACACGCCCCCGTTTGCAGCGCATGTTCGCCCACGGCACCACGACTGCCGAAGTCAAAACCGGCTACGGCCTCGAAACCGCTACCGAACTGCGCCAACTCGAAGCCATCTACCAACTCGACGCCGAATCAACCGCCGCAGCCGCCCTGCCAGCGCTGGCCGCCACCTTCCTCGGCGCGCACGCCATCCCCCCCGAATACACACCCGATGCTTACACCGACCTGCTCTGCCAGAAAATGCTCCCGGCAGTGAAATCCTGGTGGCAAAACCGAACTGCAACCGCTGATTTGTCACCTGCCGCCGCCACCCTGCCCTTCACCGATGTCTTTTGCGAAACGGGCGCTTTCAGCCTCGCCCAATCGCGGCGCATTCTTGAAACCGCCCATGCGCTGGGCTTCCCGCTCAAAATCCACGCCGACGAATTTGACAACCTGGGCGGCGCAGCCCTGGCCGCCGAGTTCGGCGCGGTCTCTGCCGACCACCTGGTGAAGACCTCGCCAGACGATATTGCAGCCCTGGCCGCCAGTGAGACCGTGGCCGTGGCACTGCCCTGTACACCCTTTGGCCTGGCTGAAACCGCTTACACCCCCGCCCAGGCCATCCTGCAAGCCGGCGGGCTGTTGGCCCTCGCCACTGATCTGAACCCTGGCACGGCCTGGTGCGAGAACATGCAATTTGCCATCGCCCTGGCCTGCCGCTACATGAAGCTCACCCCGGCCCAGGCCATCGCCGCCGCCACCATCAACGCCGCGGCAGCCATCGGGCGCGCCGGGCAGGTCGGTTCGCTCGAAGCGGGCAAGCAAGCCGATATGTTGATCCTGGATGTAGACGATTATCGCCACCTGGGGTATCGCTTCGGCGGCAACCTGGTCAAGAACGTGATCCGTGGCGGCCAGCCGTTTGCGCCTTTGTCAGGTATCTTGCCGTAGTCATCAAAAAGGAATACAATACGACCATGAACATCTTACTTGGCCCCATCCTTGTTGTCGAAGATATTCCCAACGTCCTGGAACTGCTCGAAGTGACTTTGCGCTTCAAGGGCTACCCGGTGGTCAGCGCGCATAATGGCGCGGAGGCGCTGGATGTGATCGGGCGTGAAAAACCGGCCATGGTCATTACCGATATTCTCATGCCCCGCATGGATGGCTACGCGCTGGTTCAAAAATTGCGCACCGACCCACGCACGCGCGGCATTCCGGTGGTCTTCCTATCGGCCACCTACATCACGCCCGAAGACAAAGCCTTCGCCCTCAGCCTCGGCGCGGTGCGCTTCCTCGAAAAACCCGTGGATACCGAAGAATTTCTGCTCACCGTGGCCGAAATTCTCACGGCTGGCCCATCCACCATCCCAGAGCCGATGAGCGAAGATGCCTTCTACCAGGGCTACCGCGAGCGCCTCGAGTCGAAGCTGCGCCATAAAAACACGCAGATCGCCCGCACCGAGCGCCTTCTGCCCACCCTGCCGCCAGAGCAGCGCCCATCCTTCGAGGCCTTGCTGTCTGAAGCCCGGCAGCATCGCGACGAAATCCAGGATGAACTCGACCAATTGTATAAATTATTGGAACAGGTGAAGAAGTAAGTTTGCCTGCGGATAGATTCGGAGGTTGAAGGTTGAAAGTTGGTGTTCAACTTTCAACCTTCAACTTTTTAAGGAGCATAACACATGAGACCAACGCTGAACGAGTTAGAAACCCTGGCGCGCGGCGCCGGGAAAATTTTGCGCGCGGGGCTGGGAACGAAAATGCGTGTGGATTACAAAGGCGAAATCAACCCGGTGACGGAGATGGATCACCGCGCCGAAGCCTTCCTAATTGAAGGCATTCACAGCCGCTTTCCAGAGCATCACATTATCACCGAGGAAAGCGGTCGTATTGCCGGCGCCAACGGCTGGCAGGGGCCGCGCTGGTATATTGACCCCCTGGATGGCACCGTCAATTATGCGCATGGTGTACCCATGTTTGCTGTCTCACTGGCTTACGCGGAGGATGGCCTGGTGCAATTGGGCGTGATCTACGACCCGATGATGGACGAATGCTTCAGCGCCGAACGCGGGCGCGGGGCGTGGTGCAATGGGCAGCCGATTCAGGCTTCCGCAACGCCAGACCTGGATCACAGCTTATTGGTGACAGGATTTCCGTATGACATCCGCACAACGCCCCAGCACAACCTGAATCACTTCAACCGCCTCGCCAAAATGACCCAGGGGGTACGGCGGCTCGGTTCAGCCGCGATTGACTTATGCTATGTAGCCTGTGGGCGTTTCGATGGGTATTGGGAATTACAACTGGCCGCCTGGGATGTAGCCGCCGGAGGTCTGATCGCGCAAGAAGCTGGCGCGACCGTCACCCGCTGCGATGGTTCAGCCGATTTTATCGGCCCACCCGCTTCCATTCTGGCCGCCAACCCGCACATCTACCCCCATATCTTGCAGATACTCAACACCCCTTGAACCAGGCTTCCACTTCGCTGGGTTGGGCGCGCGAGGTTAAATCCAGGCTGAGCGGAACAACCGTAACCAACTGGCGCACGCGCAGGTTGTAGGTATCGGTATCCGGATCATCTTGCTCGTAATTGCCAGCCACGCGATAGCCCATTGGCCTGGCTTCCGCCCAATCCTGGCGTTCGGGTTTGACGGGCAGAAAGTATTGGCGGCGTGACAGGCGGGTCAGCACCCACGGCGTAGCCGGCGTGGCGCTGATTGGCACATCCACTTTCAAGACATCAAAGTCAGATGGCAGGCGGTTGGTTAGCAACAGACGTGCAAAGTAGGCTGTGAAATGTGCCGCCGCCGAAAAATCAATCTCGGTAGAATGGGTGAGGTAGTGCGAGGGGTCTGTTTCCAGTGAAATCGCCAGTGAGGGAATGCCCTGCGTGGCGCCCTCTAGCGCCGCGCCGACAGTGCCTGAGGCGGTGATCCCCACGCCGACATTTTCGCCATAGTTAATCCCCGAAACCACCAGGGAAGGCCGCTGGGGAGCTATCTCGTAAATGCCATGCTGAACCGCCTGGGCAGGCGTACCGCCGACGGCATAAACCGTCCAGCATTTGCCATCCACCTGCATTTGGTGAGGTGTAATCACGCCATCAGAATTGGATGGCAAACTGCGCCCTGCACCCGACCACTGCTCACGCGGCGCAACCACATGCACATACCCCAGTGCGGCCAATGCCTCTGCCGCGGCCCACAAACCGGGCGATTGAATACCGTCATCGTTGGTCAGCAAAATGTGTTGGATAGAGGGCTTCATAGACCAAACCGATCCTCAACGAACAGGGAAGTTTTATGACGGCGCAAGTATACCCGATGGGTTGGGGAAAATTTCTGTGTTCCATGCCAGAGCCAATTCATATAGATGGGCTGCCTCTTGCGGACGCCCCTCGTAATCGTAAACCAACTCGCGCCCGGCGGCTCTTGCCCACACCGCCGGGTCGGGTAAGTCGGGCCAGAGCAAAACCACCATGTTATAATTTGTTATAAATAATTGACAAAACAACCATAAAGGCATAAAATGTAACAAAATATAACAAACCTTCCTTGTTTTCACCCATGCTCGCTGAAACCCGCCGCCTTCAAATCATTGACCAACTGACTCGCGCTGCCGGGCGTGAAGTGTCGGTAGCCGACCTCAGCCAACAACTGGGCGTCTCCGAGATGACCATTCGTCGCGACCTCGATTGGCTGGCCGAAAAGAACCTGATCAATCGTGTGCATGGTGGGGCGCTGTTGCACCAATCAGACATCGAAAAGCCCTTTGGCGACCGCCTGACGGATTTCAGCCCGCAAAAAAAAGACATCGGCTGGGCCGCCGCCCAATGGATCCACGATGGCGACCGCATCATCCTCGATGCCGGAACCACCACGCAACAGATCGCCCACCATCTGTCTACCAAGCTCAACCTGACCATCATCACCAACAATTTACCGATCGCCGAGGAACTGGCCCGCGCCACCTCGCTCGATACGATCTTGCTTGGGGGATCGTTGAAGCATCGTGAATTATGTACGGTGGGGCCGATGGTCACACAAGCGCTGGCGCAGTTCACAGTGGATAAATTATTTCTCAGCGCAGCGGGGTTTGCAATGACCGACGGGGCCAGCGATCAAGATTGGCACGAAGTGGAAGTGAAACAGGCCATGATCCGCTCTGCCCGTCAGGTGATTTTGGTAGCCGATAGCAGCAAACTGGGCCGCACCCGGCTGGTCAAAATCGCCCCTATCCAGGCCATCCAGGTTCTAGTCACCGATAACGATATGCCCGCATCGGCCATCCTGGAATTTGAAACCGCCGGAATCGCGGTATGGACACCCGAACGTGCGGCGCAACATGCCGTGAAGAAAGATCGGTAACCACTCCAATGCCACTCTTCCTCGCCCTCGATGCCGGAACGACTTCCCTCAAGGCGGCGCTCCTTAACGAACGCGGCACCCTGTTGGCCCTTGACCGCCAGGAATACACGCTACTAACCCCCGCTCCGGCCATTGTTGAATTACCAGCCGAAACCTACTGGCAGGCAGCAGTGACGGCGGTGCAAGCGGTACTCGCCCGCAGTGGCGCGGCCCCCGAAGAGATTCTTACGCTGTGCATTTCAAGCCAGGGGGAAACCTTCATTCCGATTGATATTCACGGCCAACCCGTAACGCCTGCCATCACCTGGCTCGACAACCGCGCCGACGACGAAGCCCAGGCCATCGCTGCCCGCTTCGGGCTCGTTGAAATTTTTCGGCGCACCGGTCAGCCCGATGTCACCCCCGGCTGGCCGGCCTGCAAGTTTCTGTGGCTGCGCAACCGCCGCCCCGCCGATTTTGCCCGCGTCCACAAATTCTTGTGGCTCGAAGACTACCTGCTCTACCGCCTGACCGAGCAGTTTGTCACCTCCGCAGCACAGCAGACTTCCTCGCTGTTGTTGGATATTGTGCAGGGCGAGTGGTGGCCGGAGATGATGGATTTCGTTGGGGTCACGCCCGCGCATTTGGGAAAACTCTACCAACCGGGTACCGCGGTGGGATCGCTGACCCCGCAGAGCGCTACCGCCCTGGGGCTGACCGCACGCACCGTGGCAGTGGTTGGCTCGATGGATCAGGCCATCGCCGCCGTGGGAGCGGGCAATATCGCTCCGGGGATGGTGGTTGAGAGTACCGGCGGGGCCTTGGGCGTGGTGGCCACCCTTGCCGCGCCACGCTTCGACCCGCAGCGGCGTATCCCCTGTTACATCCATGCTGTGCCGCACACATATTGTTTACTTCCCTGGGGGCACACAGCCGGCATGGCGCTGAAATGGCTGCGCGACACCTTCTTCGCTGCCGAGAGCGCCGCGGCGTTGCGGGCAGGCCGCGACCCTTATGACCTGCTTACCGCCGAAGCCGCGTCTATCTCGCCTGGCTGCGATGGGTTGACCGCGCTGCCCCATTTGGAGGGTGCATTTTGCCCGGAGTTCAACCCCAACGCTCGCGCCGTTTTCTTCGGAGCCACACTGCGCCACGGGCGGGCGCATTTCACCAGGGGCATCCTCGAGTCGGTGGCTTTTATGCTCAAACGTCAGCTCGATCTTGTGGCGGGGTTGGGCATCTCGGTAGATGAGATTCGCTCGCTGGGCGGCGGGGCACGCAGCCCGCTGTGGTTGCAAATCAAGGCCGACGTGTTGCAAAAACCGGTGCTGACCACTGCAACCGAAGAAACCGCCTGCCTGGGCGCGGCCATGTTGGGGGCTATCGCGGCAGGCGTGTACCCCTCGCTGGCCGAAGCCACGGCGCAGATGGTCCAGATCAAGGCGCGCTTCGAGCCAAATCCGGCCAACGCTGCGGCTTACGCCGAAGCGTACCAACGGTATATCGAGTTGTACGAACGTTTGAAGCCAATGTTCACCAGGTGACTGATTGAACTATGATTTGTTATGCTCCCCAAAAATAGACCTTACTTGATCGGTTTACTGGCTATGTTTGCAAGCCTTTTCTTGTCGGCCGGTTGCGCTTCAATGGTCGTTCCCACCAACACACCACTTCTGCCCATTCGCATCCTGCCCCTGGGTGATTCGATCACCCAGGGCGGGCGCGCCGACCGCGAAGAATACACCTATCGTCTGCCACTTCAGCGAATGCTGCACGAGGCTGGTGTGGCCTATGATTTCGTCGGTTCGTTACAGGCTGGTTTGCAGGAAGATGCCAATTGGCCCGATGTGGCCCCTGGTGTGCCGTTTGACCCCGATCATGAGGGCCACTACGGTTGGCAGACCGCCGCCGTGCGTGATGAACTGGCCGGCTGGTTGCCGCAATACGCCTCGCCCGATATAGCCCTGATCCACCTGGGGACAAATGACCAGGATGCTTCCGATTACACGATTGCCATCATCCACCCTCTGGAGGAGATCATCGCCCTGCTGCGGGCGCGTAACCCGAAGGTGATCGTGCTGGTGGGGCATCTCAATTTTCGCAATGCTACGGCGCAAACCATCCGCGCGCAAGTTGAAGATATGGCCGAACGCCTGAACACCGATGCTTCCCCCGTGATCACCGTCCACCATTATCGCGACTGGGTCGCCGAACCCGGCGCAGGCTCCGACACATTCGATTGGGCACATCCCAACCCGCAAGGTCAGGAGAAGATGGCGCTCGCCTGGTTCGAGGCCATGAAAGTCTATTTGCCAATAAAATGAGTACCCCCCTCACCGCTGAAATCCGCCCCTGGCTGGGCCGTCCGGCGTTATTCGTCAACGGTCAGCCGCATTATCCACTCTTCTACGCCCTCACCGATACTCCCGGCGGGCGTTTCTCGTGGGAAGATGTTCCTGCTCACAACGTGCGCCAGTTTGCCCGGCTGGCGGATGTGCGCCTGTTCCAGTTCGACCTGGCGATGGAACATCTCTGGCTGCCCGATGGCACGCTCAGCCTGGAGATCGCCCGCAAGCAAGTGCAGGGCGTCCTCGCTGCCCGGCCCGATGCCGCTGTGGTCTTTCGCCTGCACGTCCGCCCGCCGCGTTGGTGGCTGGCTGCTCATTCCGAAGAAAACACCGGCTTTCTCGATGCCGAGATCAGCCCCGAATACACCAGCGGACACAACCGCTTTATGGAAGATGATCTGAAGCCGATCCCCCGCGCCAGCCTGGCCTCGCGGCGGTGGCTGGATGAACTGGGCGAGGTGGCGGCGCGTTTCTGCCGCGAGTTTTCTGCCACACCCGAAGGCGACGCCCTGATCGGCATCCAGGTGGCGGGTGGCGTGTTTGGTGAGTGGCATTATTGGGGCTTTGTAGACCATGAGGTGGACAACAGCCCGGCGATGACGGCGCACTTCCGCGCCTGGCTGCAAACGCAATACGCCGACGAAGCCACCCTGCGCCAGGCGTGGAACGACCCCGCCGCCAGTTTTGCCACCGCCAGCATCCCCGGCCTGGCCGAGCGCGCCCGCCGCGGCGACGGTTATTTCCGCTCGCCAGCCCTCGACCGCCGCGTGATGGACTATTACCGCTGCCAGCACGAACTCGTTCCCGATTGCATCGTTCACTTCGCCCGCATTGTCAAAGAGAACTGGCCGCGCCCGATCCTCACCGGCGCATTTTACGGCTACTTCTTCGCCTGCTTCGGACGCGACCAGGCGGGCGGCCATCTCGAACCACACCGCCTGCTCGATAGCCCGTGGTTGGATTTTCTGTGCGCCCCGGCAGCCTATTACCCCGAAGGCTTCGAGATGGGCGAGCCGTACCGTTCGCGCGGCCTGCTGACAACTGCCCGGCTGCACGGCAAGCTCTGGCTCGACGAGATGGATCAAGCCATCCCGCTCAAACCTTACCACCATGCTGAGTACGCCGCCAGCCTGCAAGAATCAATCGCCAAAGTGCGCCGCAACGTGCTGTTCGGCTGGGCCAACGGCGGCGGCCTGTGGTTTTACGATTTTGGCCCGTCGGGTTTCTCGCAAGGCCCGGCCTTCGAGCGCACCACCGCCCTCGGCGTCAACGGCTGGTGGGATGACCCGGCGCTGCTGGCCGACCTGGGTAAATTGCATGACTTACTGCGCCGCCGCTTGGAGGATGGCTTTCGCTCCGAAGCAGATGTGCTGCTGGTCTTCGACACGCACAGCTACTATCTCACGCCCAGCCTGCCCGGCGAAAAGGACATCATAAGCCACGCCGTCAACAATTGGCTGCCGTTGGGCGTTTTTCACAGCGGTGCGGCGCATGAGGTCATCCACGTGGCCGACCTGCCACTTGCGAATCTTGACCAGTACCGCGTGATCATCTTCTGCAACACCTTCACACTGACTACCGAACAGCGCCGCTTTATCCAGCAGAAAGTCTGCACCGGGGGGCGCGAAATTTTTTGGTGCTATGCCCCTGGTTATCACGACGGCACGCAAAACCGCGACGACTTCGTGCGCGAGGTGACCGGCCTCGATCTGCACCGCGTGGAGATGGTCGGCAAAGCCGACGGCAAGGCTGAAATTACCGTTTCAGCGAAATTGGGCTATGGATTGAATTTCTCGTTGCGCGACGAACCGATTTCCCCGCTGTATGCCGTAGCCGACCCGGATGCCGAAGCCCTCGGCCACTTCACCAGCGGCGAGGTTGCTATCGCCCGCAAGTGCTTCGCCGACCACACCGTCACTTTCCTAGCTCTGCCATCCTGGGATAAGACCCTCTACACGCGCCTGCTCGAACGCACCACTGCCCATCGCTACCTGGATGTTCCCGGCATCGTGTATGCGGGTAGCGGTTTGCTGGCCGTACATGTCAAACAGGGTGGGGCGATCACGGTGCGCCTGCGTGACGGACAAACCGTCGCTTTGTCTCTACCCGCCGGCCCGGCAACCGTGGTACTCGACAGCCAGACCGGGGCGGCGTTGATCTGAACCATACTTCAATCAACAACCAACAATCAGGAGTCCTATGTCAATCAAAATTGCCATCATCGGCGCTGGTAGCGCCACCTTCTCGCTCAGCATCATCCGCGATTTGTGCCTGACCCCCGGCCTGGCAGATGCCACCGTGAGCTTCATGGATATTGACCCCGCCCGCCTGGATGCCGCCCATGCCCTGGCGGTGCGCTACGGCCAAAAAGTGGGTTCACGGCTGAAGATTGAAAAAACCACCGACCGCATCGCCGCACTGAGCGGAGCCGATTTCATCCTCAACGCCGCCCTGGCTGCCGGGCATCACCGCCTGCGCGACGGCTGGCAGATCGGCCTGAAACATGGATACCGCATGGGCGGCAGCCTGCACATCCTACACGATGAAGCCTTTTGGATCAATTTTTACCAGCTTAAACTGTTCGACTCGCTGATTCAGGATGTGCTGCGCGTTTGCCCGGATGCCTGGTATTTGCAGATCGCCAATTCGGTGTTGAGCGGCACCACCATGCTGGGACGCAAGTACCCGCAGGCCAAAATCGTCGGGTTATGTCATGGGTATACAGGGGTGTATAGCATCATCCGCCAGCTTGGTCTTGACCCTGCTGACTGCCACTTTGAGCTGCCCGGCGTCAACCACTTTCTGTTCCTGACCAGGCTCTATCACAAGGGGCAGGATGTTTTCCCCTTGCTTGACCAATGGATTGCCGAACAGGCACCCCAACACTGGGCCGATGGCGGCAAAAGCTGGGATTTAGGCCCCGCCCCGGTGGATGTCTACAAGCGCTATGGCGTCTTCCCAATTGGTGATACTTCCACCCCCGGCGGCGGCTCCTGGCCGTGGTGGTATCACACCGACGAAGCCACCGAAGCCCGCTGGCAGGAAGACCCGATCAACTGGTATCTCAAGGGGTACTTCCCACATCTGGAGAAAAACATCGCCGAAATCCGCCGCGTGAGCGAAGACCCCGCCGCCGACCCGGTGGAACTCGTCGGCCCGGAGAAATCGCACGAGAGCTTTATCCCGATCATGGAATCGATCGCCCTCGACATCCCGCGCACCTTTATCGTCAATCTTCCCAACGATGGTGAGTATGTGCCGGGCGTGCCGAAAGATTTTGCCGTGGAAATCCCGGCGATGGTCAGCAAGCTTGGCATTCAGGGCATCCGCACCAACCCGCTGCCGAGGCCGATCATCGCCCACATTCTGCGCGACCGGGTGGCTCCGGTCGAAATGGAGTTGGCCGCCTACGAAGAAGGCAGCCAGAAACTGCTGCTGCAACTGGTGATGATGGACCCCTGGACGCGTTCGCTGGAACAGGCCGAGGCATTTTTGGACGAGATTTTGGCCCTGCCCTACCACGAGGAGATGCGGCAGCATTACCGGTAGAAGTTTGAACCACAAAGGGCACGAAGTACACAAAGGGTTTGTGATCTGCTCTTACCTTCGTGTCCTTTGAGTCCTTTGTGGTTCGGTGTTGATTTTTTTGAACCACAAAGGGCACGAAGTACACAAAGGGTTTTGATCTGTTCTTAACTTTGAGGCCGTTGTGGTTTGAAATGGATTTTTCGCTTCAAGAAAGGATCATCTATGGAAAACCGTAGGAAAAATACTCGATCCTTCGAGCCTGTTGACCCGGAAACCGAGCGTGTGGGGAAGTTGGTGATGGACGCTGCTTATCGTGTCCATACGGCTTTGGGGCCTGGATTATTGGAATCAGTTTATGAGACCTGTATGGCTTATGAGCTTCGCAAAAATGGTGCAAAAGTACAGACTCAGGTGGGCGTTCCGGTCGTTTATCAGGAAATCACCCTGGATACAGGTTTTCGGTTGGACTTGCTGGTTGATGATTGTGTGATTGTTGAATTGAAAGCGGTCGAAAGTATGCACCCGGTTTACCATGCCCAGGTGATTACCTATTTGAAATTGACAAAACTGCGCCTGGGCTATTTGATCAACTTCAACGTTCCCCATTTGAAGGGAAACATCGAAAGGATCGTTGTATAGGTTATTAACCACAAAGTACACGAAGGGCACAAAGGTTGAAAGCAAGTTTTTTCCTTCGTGTACTTTGTGTACTTGGTGGTTCAACCCTTTTAGCTCTGGCTTGTCCAGGTTAGGTTATTAACCACAAAGTACACAAAGGACACAAAGGTTGAAAGCAAGTTTTTTCCTTCGTGTACTTTGTGTACTTGGTGGTTC